>NZ_CP102294.1:0-695003 GCF_025144665.1 Alistipes ihumii AP11
GTCGTTGAGCCGGTGCAGCAGTTTCTCGTACTCGGGGCTCTCGTAGTCGGTCCGCTCGGCGATCTGCGCCGTCAGGCGGTCGATCTCCTTTTCCAGATCGAGCACTTCGGCGAAAGCCGACTCGGTCTCGGCATAGAGCGTCGTCGTGTCGGCCACCTTCATCTGCTGGGGCAGGTATCCGATCGTGCACTCGCCGTTACGCGAGACGCCGCCCGAGGTGGGCGGCTGCTCCCCGACGAGCACCTTGAGCATCGTCGACTTGCCCGCTCCGTTCTTGCCCACCAGACCGATCCGGTCTTTGGGGTTGATCAGAAACGATATCTCCTTGAATAGATCCTGTCCGCCGAAGCTGACGGTCAGGTTGTCCACCGAAATCATTCCTCCGCTATACGTTCAACAGTTCGTGAATGGTCGCTTCGGGATTCTCGCTGGCGAACACCGTGCTCCCGGCCACGAGCACCTCGCAGCCTGCGGCGTACACCTCGGCCGCGTTGGCGAGCGTGATGCCGCCGTCGATCTCGATCACGGCCCGCGAGCCGCAGCGGTCGATCTCCCGGCGGAGCTCGGCCACTTTCTCGGTCGATCCTTCGATGAACGACTGTCCGCCGAATCCCGGCTCCACGCTCATCACGAGCACCAGATCGAGTTCGTTCAGGTAGGGCGCGACGGCCGCGGCGGGCGTCTTCGGCTTGATCGACACCCCGGCCTTGGCGCCGGCCTTTTTGATCATGGCGATCGCGCCGCGCACGTCCTCGGTCGCCTCGAGGTGGATCGTGACGATGTCCGCTCCCGCCCGGACGAAGCGTTCGACGTATTTCTCAGGATTCACGATCATCAGGTGCGTGTCGAGCACTTTCTTCGTGCCTTGGCGGATCGGGCCCATGACCGGGAACCCGAACGAGATGTTCGGCACGAAGACGCCGTCCATCACGTCGATGTGGATCCACTCGGCCTCGCTGCGGTCGAGCATCGCGATGTCGTCGGCCAGATGGCCGAAATCGGCCGAGAGGACCGAGGGGGATATGATTCTTGGCATAATCCGTCTGTTTTTGTCGGTTTGCTGTAAATTCGTACAAAGGTAATGATTTTTATCGCTATTTTTGCTCTGTCGCCTATCCCGGCGGCAGAAATCGAACCGAAACGACCATGCTGTATGCTTTTGTTTTGTTGGTCGGGCTGGCCGTCGGCGCTCTGGTCGTCGCCGGATTGGTCCACCGCCCGGCCGCCCGCCGCTGGGCGGAGACCGAGCGCGGGCTTCGCGCCGAGGCCGAGACGCGAAATGCCGAGTTGAATGCGCTGACCCGCGACGCGGCCGGGAGTTCCGCGCAGCGACAGGCGCTGGAGAAGGAACTCGCCGAGCTGAAGGCCGAGCGCGAGCGCGAGCGGGCCCGCCGCGCCGAGGAGATCGCCGCACTCGAACAACAACAACGGCTGGCGTTCAAGAATCTGGCCAACGAAATACTCGATGAGAAGAGTCGGCAGTTCAAGCAGAGCAACCGCGAATCGCTCGAATCGCTGCTGAATCCTTTCCGCGAGCAGATCGAGGGTTTCCGCAAGCGTGTCGACGAGGTGTATAAAGGGGAAATTGAGCAACACTCTTTACTCAAAAATGAAATTTGTAGGCTCCGCGAGGCGAACCTGCGCATGTCCGAGGAGGCCGACAACCTGACCCGCGCGCTCAAGGGCAACTCGAAAGTGCAGGGCGACTGGGGCGAGATGCTTCTCGAGACGATTCTCGACAGTTCGCATCTGACCAAGGGCATCCACTACGAGACGCAGCACAACCTGAAGGACGAGCAGGGCAACAACCTGCGTCCCGACGTGATTCTGAAGCTGCCCGAGGGCAAGCGGATCGTCATCGACTCGAAGGTTTCGCTGACGGCTTACGTGGCCTATACCGAGAGCGCGACGCCCGAGGAAGCCTCGCGTGCCGTGAAGGACCATCTGCGTTCGGTGCGCGCCCATGTCGACGAGCTGAGCGGCAAGTGCTATCAGGCGCTGCTCGACCGGACGCGGTCCGAATCGCCCGATTTCGTCATCATGTTCGTTCCGAGCGAGCCGGCTTTCCTGCTTGCGATGCAGCAGGACGCCTCGCTGTGGGGCTATGCTTACAACAAGAAGGTGATCGTCAGCAGCCCGACGAATCTGTTCGCTCTGCTCAAGATCGTCGACGACCTGTGGAAGCGCGACATGCAGAGCCGCAACGCGAGAAAAATAGCGGACGAGGGCGGCAAGCTCTACGATAAGTTCGTGGGTTTCGCCGAGACGCTGCTCGATCTGGGCAAGAGCATCTCCGCCTCGTCGGAAAAGTACGAAAAGGCGATCAAGCAGCTCAAGACGGGTCAGGGCAATCTGATCCGCCGCACCGAGCGGCTGCGCGAGCTGGGCGTCAAAGCGACCAAAAGCCTCCCGAACCAGCTGTCCGACTACGACGAGGAGGACGAGCGGACGGAAATAGAGACCGTAACCGAAAACGAGGACAAGAACGGAGAGGAGAGCGCTTCCGTCCCGAACGTCCGTTGATCCGTAAGCGATAGGCAGACTATGCTTTCAAGTTCGGCGTTCCGGTTCGTATCATCGTTTGATTACATCTGATAGGTCTGAAGTTTCATAAATTTTAAACCTGTAAAAGGACGTTATGACAAAAAGCGAGTTAACCGCGAACTTGAAGGAATGGGAATTGGAGCATCTGTATTCCCTCGATGGATCATTAGAACCTGATAAATATATCCTATATCATAACTATTCCGTTTGGGAATATTTCTTCTTCGACGAAAAAGGAGGTCGTAGTAATATGAGATTTTTTCATTCCGAAGAAGAAGCTTACGATTTTATTTATCAAGATGCTTTAAGTTTCCATCAAACAAGTGAGAAATATGGCATAAAATGGTGATCAGATGATTTCCAAAGCCTAAGCGGCCATGAATCGAAGTCAGGGCAATTTGATTTACCTTGACTTATGAAATTTTAAATACAATCAAGTTTTGCGGTACCTATCTTTGGTCAATCTGGTACAAGAATTCATACAAAGCCCTTCGGAATTTAGGACTATATCCGACCTTTATATAAAAGTTAGATATGACCAGAAAAGAATTGAAGCGGAAACTTGAAAAGTCAGGACGTTTAAGTCGTTATTTTTAGATGGTTCCCTTCGTTCAGATTGTGGCATTTTATTGAGAAATTATTCTGTATGGGAATATTTCCATATGGACGAAAGGGGAAATCGGACGCCTTTAAATTATTTACTTCGGCAGGAAAAGCCTATGATTATTATAAAAATGCGTTAGATTCTTGCAACGTTTTTCAGACGGCATTAAACAAACGCCCAAGTAGTTTGCGGCCGAGCGATCTTCGGAGAGCCGGATTTCCCCTGATATGGCCTGCCCGAAGTTTCCGGATCGTCGCCTGGTTGTGAAATTTCCATGTTTGCCGGGCCGAGTTGTTAAATTCGGGGCGGGGCGCATTGTTTTTTCTCTTTTTTGTTATACATTTGCCGTGTCGAACAGAAACTGTAGAACGTTTAATCCGTTACGAGGAACGATGAATCAGCTTTCGCCTTTTTTTGGTTATTATTTTTACTTCTACTTTACCAAAAGCGGACTGGGATCGCGTTGCCTTTAGCGAACGAATCGAACGATGAAAAGATAGACGATCCCGGTCCTTGCAAGGTCCGGGATTTTTTTTTGAGATGAAGATGACAAGCCAGAACGAATGGACGGAGCCGGAAACGGCGGGCGGCGTGCCTTTGCGCGTCGCCATTCAGGGCTACGAAGGTAGTTTCCATCATATCGTCGCGCGTCGCTTTCTGGGCGAGCGGGCGGAAATCGTTCCCTGCGATACGTTCCGCGAAGTGGCCCGGCAGGTCGAGAGCGGCGGAGCCGAGTACGGTATCATGGCGATCGAGAACTCGATCGCGGGAAGTATTCTGCCCAATCTGGGTATTCTGCATAACAGCCGTCTTCAGGTGACCGGGGAGTATTACCTGCATATCCGGCAGAACCTGATGGCGCTGCCCGGGGTCGGGCTCGAGGGAATCGAGGAGGTGCACTCACACCCGATGGCGCTGCTGCAGTGCGTCGATTTTCTCGATACGCATCGCTGGCGTCTGGTCGAGACCGAGGATACGGCCCTCAGCGCCCGGCGCATCGCCGAGCGGGGCATCCGCAATGCGGCCGCCATAGCCGGCGATTTGGCCGCCGAGCTTTTCGGGCTCGAAATCGTCGCGGCGGACATCCACTCGATCCGTAATAACTACACGCGTTTTTTGGTGCTTCGTCCCGACCACCAGCCGATCGACGAGCGCTCGGACAAGGCTTCGCTCTGCTTCAAGACCGACCATCGTCATGGCTCGCTGATACGCGTACTGCGCGAAATGGAGGACTCGACGATCAATATGACCAAGCTGCAGTCCTCGCCGATTCCGAGCGAGCCGTGGCACTATATGTTTCATGTCGACATGGAGTTCGCCTGCATGGACGACTATAACCGCGTGATCGAGCGGATGCGGTCGGTCACCAGCGAGTTGCACGTGTACGGCGTGTACCGCAAAGGACAATGAGAATGATTGAAAAACGACAAGAGATGAAACCGATCGAAATGAAATTGGCCCGGAGACTCGGCGGAGTGGGGGAGTACTATTTCTCGAAAAAGCTGCGCGAAATCGACCGGATGCGTGCCTCGGGCCGTCAGATCATCAATTTGGGTATCGGCAGTCCCGACAGGCCGCCCCATCCGGACGTGATCGGAACGCTGGCCGCCGAGGCCGCCAAGCCCGGCAATCACGGCTATCAGCCTTACAAGGGCGCGGCCGTGCTGCGCGAGGCGTTCGCGCTTTGGTATAAGGAGCGCTACGGCGTTGCGCTCGATCCGGAGGGCGAGATTCTTCCGCTGATCGGGTCGAAAGAGGGCGTGATGCACGTCTGTATGACCTATCTCGACGAAGGCGACCGTGTGCTGGTGCCCAATCCCGGCTATCCGACCTACCGTTCGGCGGTGACGATCGCCGGGGGCGTCTGCGTTGATTACGTGCTGCGCGAGGACGGCGGGTGGATGCCCGATTTCGACGAAATCGAGCGCGGCGGTCTGCAAGGCGTCAAGATGATGATCGTCAACTATCCGCACATGCCGACCGGAGCCGCCCCGAAGGAGGGCCTGTTCCGCCGTCTGGTCGATTTCGCCCGCCGGCACGGCATCCTGCTGCTGCACGACAATCCGTACAGCTTTCTGCGCAACGACCGTCCGGAGAGCCTGCTGGCCACGCCCGGAGCGACGGAAGTGGCGCTCGAGCTCAATTCGCTGAGCAAAAGTCACTGCATGGCGGGCTGGAGAATCGGGATGATCGGCGGAGCCCGCGAGCGCATCGACGAGATCATCCGTTTCAAGAGTAACATGGACTCGGGCATGTTCTATCCGCTGCAGGCTGCTGCCGCGAAAGCCCTGTCGCTGGGCGACGACTGGTATCGGGAGCTCAATGCGCTGTACCGCCGCCGCGAGGCCAAGGCTTACGAGATACTCGACGCGGTCGGCTGCACCTACGATCCCGTTCAGGCGGGGCTGTTCGTTTGGGGACGGCTCCCCGAGGGAGCCGGAGACTGCTATGAGTTTTCGGACAGGGTATTGAACGGCTGCGGCGTGTTCCTGACGCCCGGCGGCATTTTCGGTTCGGAGGGCGACCGTTACATCCGCATCAGCCTCTGCGCAACGGAGGAAGTGCTGCAACGCGCGGCCGACCAAATAAAAGGAATGGTATTATGAAAGCGGCCATCGTAGGCGTCGGGCTGATCGGAGGATCGTTTGCTCTGACGCTCAAGGATAACGGAATTTGCGACGAGGTGATCGGAGTCGACAATTCCGAGCGAAACCGGGCCAAGGCGCTCGAACTGGGGCTCGTCGACCGGACGGCATCGCTGGCCGAGGCTGTCGCCGGGGCCGATCTGGTGGTGCTGGCTACGCCGGTAGATTCTATTCCGCTGCTGGCCGTCAAGGTGCTCAATCAGGTCGATCGGCAGGTCGTTATCGACATGGGCTCGACCAAGCAGGAACTGTGCGAGGTGATCGCGCAGCACCCGCGCCGGGGCCGCTTCGTAGCGACGCATCCGATGTGGGGAACCGAGTACAGCGGTCCCGAGGCGGCCGAGCACGACGCTTTCAGGGGCCGCACGGTCGTCTTCTGCGACCGCGAGCTGAGCGATCCGGACGCCGTGGAGTTCGTCGAGCGGGTCTATGAGCGGATAGGCATGCCGATCAAGTACATGAGCGCCGAGGAGCAGGACACCCATACGGCTTATGTGAGCCATATATCGCACATTACGTCGTTCGCGCTCGCGCTGACCGTGCTCGAGAAGGAGCGCGAGGAGGAGCATATTTTCGATCTGGCCGGAGGCGGCTTCGAGAGCACGGTCCGTCTGGCCAAGAGCTCGCCCGAGACTTGGGTTCCGATCTTCATGCAGAACAAGTATAACGTGCTCGACGTGCTGCGGGAGCATATCCACCAGTTGCAGATTTTCCGGCGCATGCTCGAGCGTGACGATACGGAAGGGCTGCGAACGATGATGCAGCGCGCCAACCGGATCAGGAAGATATTGAAATAGCCGGCCGGGGATTCCGAGAGGGGAGGCCCGGGCGTCGGCGTCCGGGCCGGAACGGAACGAAAGCCGCCGGTCGGGATCGCTTCTCGGCGGAGCGGGGCCTTCCCGTTTCGTCCGGGCTCCGGCAAGGCAAATGAGAAACAACGCGAAAAGAACAACTATATGAAACCGTTTGACATCAAGGCGAAACGCCCGCTCATTATCTCGGGCCCGTGCAGTGCGGAAACCGAGGAACAAACTTTGGAGACCTGCCGGCGGATTGCCGACACGGGTCTCGTCGACGTGCTGAGGGCCGGCATTTGGAAGCCGCGTACGAAGCCCGGTTCGTTCGAAGGCGTGGGCCTCAAGGGGCTCGCGTGGATGAGCCGTGCCCGCGAGATTACGGGCTTGCCGATCGGCACCGAGGTAGCTACGTCCAAGCATGTAGAGGCGGCGCTGGAATTCGGCGTGGACGTGATTTGGGTCGGCGCGCGCACGACGGTCAATCCGTTCAGCGTGCAGGATATAGCCGATGCGCTGAAAGGTTCGGACGTGACCGTGCTGATCAAGAATCCGATGAATCCCGACATCGAGCTGTGGGGCGGCGCCGTCGCGCGGATGCGTAACGCCGGCATCGAGAAGCTCGGGCTGATTCACCGCGGCTTTTCGGCCTACGGAGCCTCGCTGTACCGCAACAATCCGATGTGGCATCTGGCCATCGAGATGCGGAGCCGTTTCCCCGAGCTGCCGATGATCTGCGATCCGTCGCATATCTGCGGCTGCCGCGACTATCTGCTCGACGTGGCGCAGAAGAGCGCCGATCTGGATTACGACGGGCTGATCGTCGAAAGCCATATCTGTCCCGACAAGGCGTGGAGCGACGCTTCGCAACAACTGACGCCCGACGGGCTCGAGGCGTTGCTTCGGAGCATCGTATGGCGCCGCTCGACGACCGACAGCCCTTCCTATCAGCAGGCCTTGGCGAAGCTGCGCGCGCAAATCGATCAGATCGACGCCGAGACTTTCGAGCTGCTCGGCAAGCGGATGCGCGTGGCCGAGGAGATCGGCCGCGTGAAGAAGGAGAACAACGTGGCGATCCTGCAGGGAGGCCGCTGGAGCAGCATCGTCGACCGGGTCGTCTCGCAGGCTCCGAAGCTGGGGGTCAGCGAAGAGTTTCTCAAGACCGTTCTCGAAGCCATTCATCTCGAGAGCATCAACCTGCAGAACCGGATCATGAACCGGTAAGGCGCGTAAGAAAATTGCGTTTTTCGACGTATTGTTTGCGCATTCTGTTCGGAATCTTTATTTTGGGGAAGTTCTCGCGACGGGACTTCCCCTTTTTCGTAACGATAGCCTGATGAAACGAAAACCTGACTTTTCCCTGCCGGCGATCGGCCGTTATGTGGAGGCGCTCGGCGCGCCCTACGGACTGTTTCGCACGCTGGGCGACGTATCGCCCGAGTACGATGCCTGCGGGGCCCCGATCTTCATAGCCGGCAACTACGCGGCGGTATTCCGGATACGGACGGCCGACGGCAAGCGCAGGGCGTTGAAATGCTACATACGGCCGACGGGCTATGCCGAGGCGATATGCGAGGCGTTGGGGCGCGTCCGGTCTCCGTATCTGGTCGAGTGTCGCTATCTGCCCGACGAACTGTACGTGTTCGATCTGGCCGGACAGGGCAGCTACCGTTCGGTCATGCTGATGGAGTGGGCCGACGGCGAGCCTTTGGGCCGTTGCCTGGCCCGTCTGTGCGGAGCGGGCGACCGCGAAGGGCTCGGGGCGCTGGCCCGGCGCTTCGACCGTTTGGGCCTGTGGCTGCTGGAGGCCGATTTCGCGCATGGCGATCTGAAGCAGGACAATCTGATCGTCATGCCCGACGGGTCGTTGCGCCTGATCGATTACGACGGGGTCTACCTGCCCTCGCTGGCGGGCAGGCCCGGACTGGTAGCCGCCTCGCCGGCTTACCGGCATCCCTTGTGCGGCAACGGGTTTTTCGGCCCGGAGGCGGACGACTATCCGCTGGCCCTGATAAGCTTCAGTCTGCATGCGCTTGCGGACGACCCGTCGCTGTTTCTTCGCTATAGCGACGGCGAGAACATTCTGCTCGATGCGGAACAGGTGCAGCCCGGCCGTTCGGAGTTGTACGACCGACTGATGGATCGGTTCGCCAAGGAGGGCGCGCTTGCGCAGGTTCGTCTCGGCCGATTGCTGAGAAGTCCCTCGCCCCGTTTGGACGGGCTTGCGGAGGCGTTGGCAGGGCTCTCCGGAATCGAGACGACATCCGGAGCGGCAAGTTGGAGCGTGATTGACGATGAGGATCCCCGGATGGCCGTCGTCTCGCAGGGAGGTCTTTTCGGCTATGCCGATTTGGAACAGGGAAGGCTTCTCCTGCCTCCGGTCTATCAGGATGCGGGGCCTTTCCGCGAGGGGCTGGCCGTCGTGCGCCTCGGCGATCGGTTCGGCCTGATCGACCGCGATGGGGTGTGGCGGGTCGACTGCGGTCGGTACGACTATGTGGGGCCGTTGAGCGGAGGCCGGGCTCTGGTCCGCCGCGACGGTCTCTACGGCTTCATAGACCGCCACGGTCGCGAGGCGATAGCCGTGAGGTATCCGTTCGCCTGTAGGTTTCACGAGGGCCGGGCGGTCGTTCGTATCGGCGACAAGTACGGCTATATCGATACCGAGGGACATCAGGCGATCCCGCCCGTTTTCGACCGGGCATATCGCTTCATTGGAGGGAAAGCGCGTGTCAACCGTTGCGGCGAGACTTTTTTTATTGACAAATCGGATGAATGTTGGCTTAAATTTGATTAAAGTCGCTAACTTTATTCCGTTATTTTCGGGATGGGCGGATCCCTGGTTTGGTTTTTTCGGAAATGCCTGTTGTGACGCGTGCCGATACACAATTTTAAGATATTGACAGACAAGATATATGTATGAGGCAAGAATCAGCCGGAACCATCCGGCTGCGTTTCTGATTCTGATCGATCAGTCCGGTTCCATGTCGGAGCCTACGACGTTCCATGGCCGCAGAATGTCCAAGTCCGAGGCCGTTGCCCTGACGGTCAATATGCTGATTGACGAATTGCTGAACCGTTGCAAGCGCGAGGAAGGGTATCGCGACTATTTCGATATTGCCGTACAAGGTTATCACGGCGACCGGGTGGTTTCGCTCTGGGGCGATCCGGAGCGGACGTTCATGCGTCCGAGCGAGCTGGCGGGAGCCGAGCTCTGCCGCGTGGACGTCCAGCAGGAACGTACGCTGCCCGGAGGCAAGACCGTCGTTTCGGTCATAAGTCAGAAAATCTGGGTCAGGCCTTTGGCGTCGGATAAGACCCCGATGTACTCGGCCCTGAGGCGATGCCACGAGCTGTGCAGCCAGTGGTGCGCCCGGCGTTCAAACCGCGAGAGCTATCCGCCGACGATCTTCAATATTACGGACGGCGAGTCGTCCGAGGGCGACGAGCGGCGGTTGCTCGACGCGGCCGAGAGCATCCGCAAGTTGGGTACGGACGACGGGACCGCCCTTTTGATCAACATCCATATTTGCTCGGACGAGAGCCGGAGACAAGTGCTGTTTCCGATGTCCGAGCAGGAGCTGCCCGAGCAGCGTTATGCCCGGCTGTTGTACCGGATGTCGAGTACGATGCCGGATATTTACGGCGAAAGCATCGTCCGTTTGCGCGGAGGGGGCGACGGGCCTTTTCGCGGGATGAGCTACAATGCCGGAATGACGGAGCTGGTGAGCATGATGGATATCGGATCAGTCAGTGTGAATCTATTATTTTGAGAGAGATATGGGTTTGGCGATACATAATTTGATAGAGTCGGTTTGCAATCCTTCGGGACGTTTCAAAATGCTGGACGGAATCCGTGTGAAAACGGACAGCAAGGGAGACCCTGTATTTTTGTATAAGGATCGGTCCGTCTGCTTCTGGGTGGATTGGAACGGGAACGGGTATGTCCTGAAATGTTTTTTGCATTGCCAAGAGTCGGACAAGGCTTCCTTGCAGCAGATCGCCGAATATCTCGAGGGAATCAATTCGCCCTTTTTGGTCGATTACGTTTATCTGAACGATGAGATGCTCGTATTCGACGATTCGGGAAACAGTTATTATATCGACGTCGTTCTGATGGGATATTCTTCGGAGATGGTTCCGATGGACGAGTTTCTGGACAGGGCGGCCAAGCGCGGCGACCGGCAGGCGGTGGACCGGCTGTTGGACGATTTCTGCCGGATGGCGGTCTGGCTGATCAATGACAGGATCGTGCACGGCGCGATCCGCGCGAGCAATGTGCTGGTCGCTTCCGATGGAACGGTGCACCTGATCAATTACGAGTCGATGAGGATTCCCCCGAGCGGATCGATGCATGGCAGCGTGATCGACAACGATAACATCGTCGTGGCCAATCTGGCGCTCGCATTGCGCGTGCTGCGCGACGACCCGAGCCTGTTCTATACGCTGAGGGGCAATTCGATGTTCCGGCTGCCCATACTCCGCTCGTCCCTGTTGCCCATGTTCGCGCATGCGGCGCAGAAATCGGGTTGCGTGCCGATGCAGACGCTCGTCGAAATGCTTTCGACCTGTAATCATACCCTGCACAGCCGGCGTGAGCTCTCCGAGGTGCTCGAGGCGCTGACGGCCGACCGTACGCCGGTAACGGTCGATTTGTCGAAAATCGCTATCGATTCGGAAGAGGAAACCTATATGCACGAAATGGCTTGCGAGAACGAGCGAAAGCTGCGAGACAACAGCTTCAAGGCGCAGTATAGCTGGGTTGGCGGAATGAGCGAGGCGCTGATCAGCGCGGAGCAGAACGGCAGATGGGGGTATATCGACGGCGAGGGCCGTGTCGTGCTGCCGTTCCAGTACAAGTGGGCCAGCGACTTCGCCGAAGGCCGGGCGGTCGTCGTCGCCCCGTCCGGGACGTATGCGCTGATTGACAAGACGGGCCGGGAGATTTTGCCCGCCATGTACGAATTGATGGAATGGGACGCGGTGCACGGAGTGGTCAAAGTCTCTTACGAAGGCGTATTCGGCCTGGCCGATCGCAACGGAACGGAGATCGTACCGTTGCAATACGACTGGATGGGCGATACCGACAATTCGCTGATCCTGGTCCGCGACGAGGCGGGACGTTGCGGCTATATCCGTCACGACGGCAAACAAGCTATCGCGCTGCAATACGACGATGCCTACGACTTCGACGAGCAGAATAAGGCGCTGGTCGTTCTCGGCGATCGCTCGTTCTATATCGATCTGGAGGGAAACGAATTGTTCGAGGCGGATGAGATGAAGGTGGCGAGGTGATCTTCCGTATTGCGGACTGCGCTTATCGTACGAAAGTCCTGCCCGGCAATCGGGCGACTGACGGAAAAAAGAAGGCCGGCCCCCGGAAAGAGGGCCGGCCTTGTGTTATTCTTTGCTGGCATGTTCGAGCCGCCTCGCGGACTTGCCGTTCCGCTATGCGCCGGTTCGGAAAGCTTTTGCCGTTCCGGTTATTTCGGAGGCTGTATTTGCATCGGGCAAGTCTGCCCGGGCTTCGGCATATGGCGGAATCGCCTCGATCGTTTCGATTCGGGGAGAAGCGTCTGCCGAGCCGGTTACCCAAGGAACAAAAAAGCAGATTGCGGCTCCGTCGTGTCGCAATCTGCTTTTGTCAATCCTTGCGATATCTGCTGTACTATTTCACTTCCTCGAAATCGACGTCGGTCACATTATTGTCGCCGGCCGCCTGCGATTGTCCTCCGCCGGCTCCCGTTCCGCTTGCTCCCGCTCCGGATTGGGCCCCTGCGTTCGGACCCTGCTGGGCGTTTTGCTGGGCGTTATACATATCCTGCGAAGCCGCTTGCCATGCATTGTTGAGCTCGGTCGTCGCGCTGTCGATGTCGGCCAGGTTCTGAGCCTTGTGGGCGTCCTTCAGCTTGCCGAGCGCCGCGTCGATCGCTCCCCGCTTGTCGGCGGGAATCTTGTCGCCGTACTCTTTAAGCTGCTTCTCGGTCGAGAAAATCATGCTGTCGGCGGCATTGATCTTGTCGATGCGCTCGCGCTCCTGCTTGTCCTTCTCTTCGTTGGCCTTCGCCTCGTCGCGCATCCGCTGGATCTCCTGCTCCGTGAGGCCCGACGAAGCTTCGATGCGGATCTTCTGCTCCTTGCCCGTACCCTTATCTTTAGCCGATACGTTCAGGATGCCGTTGGCGTCGATGTCGAACGTCACCTCGATTTGCGGTACGCCGCGCGGGGCAGCCGGGATACCGTCCAGATGGAAGCGCCCGATCGTCTTGTTGTCGCGGGCCATTTGGCGCTCGCCCTGCAGCACATGGATTTCGACCGAGGGCTGGTTGTCGGCCGCAGTCGAGAATACCTCGCTCTTGCGCGTCGGGATCGTCGTGTTCGCGTCGATCAGGCGCGTGAACACGCCTCCGAGCGTCTCGATGCCGAGCGACAGCGGGGTCACGTCGAGCAGCAGCACGTCTTTGACCTCGCCGGTCAGCACGCCGCCCTGAATGGCCGCACCGATAGCGACGACTTCGTCCGGGTTCACGCCCTTGGACGGAGCCTTGCCGAAGAACTCCTCGACGACTTTCTGAATGGCGGGGATACGGGTCGAGCCTCCCACGAGGATCACCTCGTCGATCTGGCTGTTGGTCAGGCCCGCGTCGGCCATGGCCTTCTTACACGGCTCGATCGTCGCGCGGATCAGATGGTCGGCCAGTTGCTCGAACTTGGCGCGCGTGAGGGTCATGACCAAGTGCTGCGGAATGCCGTCTACCGGCATGATGTACGGCAGGTTGATTTCCGTCGAGGTCGAGCTCGACAGCTCGATTTTGGCTTTTTCGGCCGCTTCCTTGAGCCGCTGCAGGGCCATCGGGTCCTTGCGCAGGTCGATGTTGTGCTGCTTTTGGAACTCGTCGGCCATCCAGTCGATGATCACGTGGTCGAAGTCGTCGCCTCCGAGGTGGGTGTCGCCGTTGGTCGATTTGACCTCGAACACGCCGTCGCCCAGTTCCAGAATCGAGATATCGAACGTACCGCCGCCCAGGTCGTACACGGCGATCTTCATGTCCTTATTAGCCTTGTCCAAACCGTAGGCGAGCGCGGCCGCCGTCGGCTCGTTGATGATCCGGCGGACTTTCAGGCCCGCGATCTCACCGGCTTCCTTGGTCGCCTGACGCTGCGAGTCCGAGAAGTAGGCCGGTACGGTGATAACTGCCTCGCTCACTTCGGTGCCCAAATAATCTTCGGCCGTTTTCTTCATTTTCTGAAGGATGATGGCCGAAATTTCCTGAGGCGAGTAGAGGCGCCCGTCGATGTCGATGCGGGGGGTATTGTTGTCGCCTCGTACTACCGCATAGGATGCTCGCTCGATGTCCTTGCCCACTTTGTCGTAGGTCTCGCCCATGAAGCGCTTGATCGACGTGATCGTCCGCTTGGGGTTGGTGATGGCCTGACGCTTGGCCGGGTCGCCTACCTTGCGCTCGTTGTTGTCTACGAAAGCGACGATCGAGGGCGTCGTGCGCCGTCCTTCGCTGTTGGGTATTACCACCGGCTCGCTGCCTTCCATGACGGCGACGCAGGAGTTCGTGGTACCGAGGTCAATTCCAATAATCTTTCCCATAATCGTTATCTGTTTATTTCTGTTATTACTCAGTTTATCGTTCTGATTTTGTTTTGCTCTCGGATTCTTCAATCTTTATGCCAAGCGGTCCGACAGGGCGATTTTGCGTCTATGCTGTCAGCGAGGGCGCTGCCATTCGGACAAGTTGGCATCCTTCGCTGACATTTCGTCCGATCGGAAACTGTTTTTGCGAAAATCGGACGATACATTTTGAATTTATAATAATTTACCTTAATTTTAAAAGCAGATCGCCATGGCATGAAAATGGAATCGAAATCTTGCATAACTATAAACTAAACCTCAGACGTTATGGTAATTACATTTAACGAGCTGCGTCGTATCAAGGACAAGCTGCCCAGCGGCAGTTCGCAGCGGATTGCCGATGAATTGAATTTGGATGTCAACGTCGTTCGCAATTATTTCGGCGGCAGGCATTTCGATGAGGGAGGGTGCCCGGCAGGGATTCATATCGAAAGCGGCCCGGACGGCGGGGTCGTTACATTGGACGATACGTCCATACTGGAATGCGCGATGCGCATCATAGCCGAAAATGCCGAGGCATAGTAGCCTTCGCACGGAACCGATAGTTTACAGTGGAAGGGGAGCGCATAGCGCTCCCCTTCCACTGCGTTTGTCCGGAGACCGTGTCAAGCCAGCGGAGTTCCGCTTCCGGCTCGTGCGGAAACGTTTGTTGTCGGGGAAAGGCTTCCGAACTCGGAGGCGGAGGGAGCGGCCGGCCGTTGGTATAGCCGCAGTCCGAAAGCGGGCATGACCGCCAGCAGGTGGTTGAGCAGGTCGGCTACCACTTGCTCGTAGACCGGAAACGATTTTTCGGTCGAGAAGCCGTATATTTCCAACGTCAGGCCGTTTTCGTCCCACGGAAGATAACGGGCCAGTACGGGGAGCGAGTGCACGACTTTCGGATGTCGGGCCATGTAGATCTGGGCATAGCAGCGGAACAAGCCGAAATTCGTCCGGCACGGGCTCGTGCCGGTTTGCCGGTCGAGTATTAGCATGGCCTCGGCCAGTTCGGCGATGCGCGGATCGGCGGTCAGGGCCGTAAGCTGCTCCTCCGAAAGCGTCGAGACGGTCGTCGCGTCGATGCGCAGCGGGCGCTTGAAACGCCGTCCGGCGCTCTCCTCCATGTTGCGCCAGTTCGTGAACGACTCCGAAACGAGCGAGTAGATCGGTATCATCGTCATCGTATTGTCCCAATTGCGGACCTTCACGCTGTTGACATTGATTTCGCTGACGACCCCGTCCGCTCCTTTCGACGGCATCTCGATCCAGTCGCCGGGCCTTATCATGTCCTGAGCCGAGAGCTGGATCGATGCGACGAAGCCCAGAATCGTGTCCTTGAACACGAGCGACACCAGCGCCGCCGAAGCTCCCAGTCCGAGCAGCAGGTCCGTCGGATCGCGGCCGATCAGGATCGAGACGATCAGGATGCCTGCGATTATCCATACGACGATCTTGGCCGTCTGTACGTAGCCCCGGATCGATTTCCGGCGCGACTGGGGTTTCGATTCGTAAATGTCGTTGACCGTATTGAGCAGCGCTCCGATCATCAGCGCTCCCACGACCGTCATGTAGACGCGCAGCACGAGCGTGATCGCTCCGATCAGCGCGGGCCCGTACCCGCTGAAGACTGTTCTGACCAGAGCCAACAACCCGCCGGCAGTTGCCAGTTCGATCAGTCGGGGAAAGAATTTGTGCCGTAGCAGATGGTCGTCCCACAGCGTTTCGGTCTTGCTGACCGCATGCCGGATCAGGCCGAGCAGGACCTTCGTCCCGAGCCGGTCCAGTACCCATACCAGCAGGGCCAGTACGGCGAATGTCGCCAGCAGCGTGAAAGCGCTTGCTCCGGCCGGGCTCAGCCCGGTTTTCTGCAAATAGCTTTCGAGCGATTGCAGCAGGAGGAATTTCTCGGTCGGATTCTGTGCGAGTATTTCCATGTCGTCGTTTTTGGGGAAGCTTGCGAGGAATTGTTTCGTTGAATTATGTATTTGTTGCTGATTTGCAATTATATAGTCTGATTTGAAGGACCGCTGCACGGACTTGCGTCTGCAAAGATAACCGCATCGGTCCACGATTCCGAACGTGCGGGATAAAATTAATACGTCGGGATGCCTTTCTGTTGTATTTGGTAAAAAAAATGCGTAGGTTTGCAGACCAAATGCGGATATTGCAGTAAGATAGCCGACAATCGAAACAAAAATAATAACTAAAAACAACATGCAGAATAAAGGTGCACTGAAATTTTTGGCCATCGCTCTCGCGATCGCTTGCGCGTATCAGCTGTCGTTTACGTTCGTTACGCGGCATGTCGAGAAGAAAGCGGCCGAATATGCAGCCGGGGATGCCGTGAAAGAGCAGAATTACCTCGACTCGATCAAGTCCCAGACGGTCTACAACCTCGGTTTCGTCAAGTTCAACTACAAGGAGTGCAAGGAGAAGGAGATCAACCTGGGCCTCGACTTGCGCGGCGGTATGAACGTGATGCTCGAAATTTCGGTCGAGGACGTCGTCCGGGCTCTTTCGAACGACAGCAAAGACCCCGCTTTCAATCAGGCGCTCAAGGAGGCCACCGAGGCTCAGAAAAACAGTACGAGCGACTATATCACGCTTTTCGCCGAGGCATACGAGCGGATCTCGAACGGAGGACGGCTCAGCTATGTCTTCAATACGCCCGAGTTGCGCGAGCAGATCACTCCGAACAGTTCGAATGCCGATGTGATCAAAGTGCTCCGCAAGTCGGCCGACGGCGCGATCGAGAACTCGTTCAACGTGCTCCGCAACCGTATCGACCGTTTCGGCGTTACGCAGCCCAATATTCAGCGTTTGGAGAACTCGGGCCGCATTCTGGTCGAGCTGCCGGGCGTGAAGGAGCCCGAGCGCGTGCGCAAACTGCTTCAGGGTACGGCGAGCCTCGAGTTCTGGGCTACCTATAATAATACGGAGATCTACCCCCTGCTGATGGAGGCCAATCAGGTGATCAAGGACCTGCAGGACGCCGGTCAGATCGCGGGCGGCGATACGACCGCGCGCGAGGTGGCTGCCGTAGACTCGCTTGCTTCGCGTCAGGCCGTCTCCGACAGTACGTCGCTGCTGTCGGCTCTCGACAGTCTGGGACATCCGGCCGAGGCCGAGGACGATGCCGCTCTGGCTGCCCAGTATCCGCTTTTCTCGAAGCTGACGCCGGTCGCCGATCAGCAAGGACGGGTGGGCGACGGGCCGGTTATCGGTCAGGCGCTGTCGTTCGATACGGCGACGGTCAACCGCTATCTGAATCTGCCGCAGGTTAAGGCGTTGCTGCCCCGCGATCTGAAGTTGATGTGGGGCATCAAGCCCGTCGATGTGCAGGAGACGGTCTTCCAGCTTTACGCCATCAAGGCCAATACGCGCGACGGCAAGGCTCCGCTCGACGGCGGCGCGGTCGTGAGCGCTCACGAAGGATATGCGCAGCACGGATCGAGCGCCGTGGTTTCGATGACGATGAATGCGTCGGGAGCCCGCACATGGGCCCGTATGACGGCCGATAACATCGGTCAGTGCATCGCCATCGTGCTCGACGGCTACGTCTATTCGGCTCCCGTGGTCAATCAGGAGATTACGGGAGGTCAGTCGGAGATTTCGGGTCACTTCACCATTACCGAGGCCCGCGACTTGGCCAATGTGCTCGAGTCGGGCAAGCTGCCCGCTCCGGCGCGCATCACGCAGGATACGGTCGTCGGTCCTTCGCTCGGACAGGAGTCGATCAATTCGGGTATGTTGTCGTTCATTCTGGCATTCGTGCTCGTGCTTCTTTATATGATCTTCTTCTACAACAAGGCCGGCATGGTGGCCAGCATCGCACTGATATGCAACCTGTTCTTCCTGTTCGGCGTGCTCGTCTCGTTCGGAGCCGTGCTGACGCTGCCCGGTATCGCCGGTATCGTGCTGACGATGGGTATGGCCGTCGACGCCAACGTGATCATTTACGAGCGAGTCAAGGAGGAGTTGCGTATGGGCAAGACGCTGAGCGTCTCGGTGGCCGAAGGATACAAGAACGCCATGTCGGCCATCATCGACGGTAACGTCACGACGCTGATCACCGGTATCGTGCTGTTCGTCTTCGGTACGGGTCCCGTTCAGGGTTTCGCTACGACGCTGATCATCGGTATCATCACGTCGCTGTTCACGGCCATCCTGATCACGCGCCTGATTTTCGTCGGCATGCTTTCCCGCGAAAAGAAGATCACGTTCTCGAACCGCCTGACCGAGAATTTCTTGGCTCATACGAAATTCGACTTCATCGGCAAGCGGAAAATCACCTATATCATTTCGGGCGCGTTCCTGCTCGTTACGCTCGTCTCGCTCGCCGTGCGCGGTATGAACTACGGCGTCGACTTCTCGGGAGGCCGGGCTTATGTCGTGCGTTTCGACCATAACGTGACCGCCAACGAGGTGCGCGACGCGCTGAGCACCGTTTTCGACGGCGCCGATGCCAACAGCAGTTATGAGGTGAAGCAGTTCGGGCCCGAGAACCAGATGCGCATCGTTACTCAGTACAAGTACGACGACGCGGGCGACAACGTGACGGCCGAGATCGACAAGATGCTTTACAAGGCTTTGGCTCCGCTGAACGACGAGTCGCTGACCGAGGACGAGTTCGTAACGACGGCGACCAATCCGGTGGGCATCATCAGTTCCGACAAGGTAGGTCCGAGCGTGGCCCACGACATTAAGGTCAATTCGGTGATCGCCGTGCTGTTCAGCCTGCTGGCCATCGCGCTTTACATCATTATCCGCTTCAAGCGCTGGCAATGGGGCGTCGGCAGTGTGATCTCGCTGGCTCTCGACGCGCTGTTCACGATCGGACTGTTCTCGCTGCTGCACGGTATTCTGCCTTTCAATCTCGAGGTCGATCAGTCGTTCATCGCGGCCATTCTGACGATCATAGGCTACTCGATCAACGACAAGGTCGTGATCTTCGACCGTATCCGCGAGTACCAGACGCTCTATCCGAAACGCAATATCCGGGAGAATATCAACAACGCGATCAACTCCACCTTGTCCCGTACGATCAACACCTCGGGCACGACGTTGGTCGTACTGCTGGCGATCTTCCTGTTCGGCGGCGAGGTGATCCGCGGTTTCGTGTTCGCGCTGCTGTTCGGCGTGCTGATCAGTACCTACTCGACGGTATTCACGGCTACTCCGATCGCTTACGACCTGATCCGCAGGGACCGGAAGCAGGCTTAGCTTTACGCGTGAGGGAAACGAACGAAACGGCCGCTGTTTTTGCAGCGGCCGTTTTGTTCTTTTTATTATCTTTGCTTCCGATATGGGCTTCGGATTTTTAAATATGACGCTGATCGACGTGATCGACATTTTTGTCGTTGCGTTGCTGATGTTTCAGATTTACCGGCTGACGCGCGGCACCAACGCGCTGCGCATCGTGGCGGGCATTCTGATCGTCTATCTGTTGTGGATCGTTGTGCGGGCTCTCAAGATGGAACTGCTGAGCATGATACTCGGTCAGGTGATCGGAGTCGGGGTCATTGCGCTGATCATCGTTTTCCAGCAGGAGATTCGGCGTTTTTTGTTGTTGCTCGGCACGCAGTACACCAATCGCCGGCACTCGTTCATGAGCCGGATATTCCGTCCCCGGGGCCGGGGCGTGAACGTCGTGGGGCAGGAGTGGATCGAAACGGTCGTCGAGGCCAGCGCCGATATGGCCCGTACGAAAACCGGTGCGCTGATCGTTATCGCGCGTGCCGTCAATCTGCTTCCGATCATCGAAAAGGGCGAGAAGATCGACGCGCTGATTTCGGGGCCGCTGATCAAGAACATCTTTTTCAAGAATTCTCCGCTGCACGACGGAGCGATCGTCATTGCCAACGGACGGATCGCTGCAGCCAAGTGCGTGCTGCCGTCGACCGAGCGCGAGGTCCCGATGGAGTTCGGCATGCGGCACCGCGCAGCTCTCGGCGCTTCGGAGGCGACCGATGCGCTGGTGATCGTCGTATCGGAGGAGCGCGGATCGATCTCGATCGCTCGTAAGGGACATATCAGTCAGGATATTACTCCCGCTCATCTGCGCATTCTGCTTCGTAAGGGACTTTCCGTTTGACAGTTATGACAGTTCGGGACGGCCGTTTTTTCGACGATGTCGGTTCGTGCGGGCGGTACGATATGAGATGCAGCTCCTCGGGGGAATGGGGCCTCTTTTGCGGGAGGACAATGCAGAAATCGGGCGGCTATGTGCCGCGAGTTGCCGCAATCGGTTGTCTTTCCGCGCTTAAGAATTCGGCGGCGGTCGTTTGGAAGGTTTTTTGCAGAGGTGCCGATCGTAAAGCCTGCCGGCGATCGGCGTGCCGGAGACGGAGAGCCTCGGCGGGCGACGGACTGCTTTTTCTGCCGGACGACGTGCGAACGCCCGGCGATTGATCAATAAAAAACAAAAGCGATGAAAAAACAATTGGTTACCGCCAGTCTGCTGGCACTGCTTGCCGCTTCGTGCGGCCATCGGACGGATCGCAGTACCGCCGCGCCCGATTCTTCGAAACCGGCTGCCGCCGCTTCGGCTCAGGCTACCGATACGGCAGCTCTCGGTCCGGAAATGCTGCGGACCTACGAAGGTCTTCTGCCCGCTGCCGACGGGCCCGGCATTCGCTATGAACTGACGCTTGAGAACCGCGAGCACAGCGGCGACGGGACCTACCGTTTGGCCATGACCTATCTCGAGGCCGAAAACGGACGGGACACCACGTTCTTTTCGAGCGGCCGATGGGGTACGCTGCGCGGTACGGACGACGATCCTGACGCGACTGTTTACCAGCTCAATATCGGCGATACGACGCTCGAGCAGATCAATTTTCTGAGCTATCCCGACAGCCTGATCATGCTGGGCGCGGATATGAAGCGGGCCGAGTCGAAACTCAACTATACGCTGAAGCTGGTTTCGTCCGTCGAGCGGTAAAACGGGGCGAGCGGAGCGCATCGAATCCGGATTTTGAATACCTTTGCGTGTCAAATTCGGACAGGCGATGGAAGACCGTAATATCCGAGGCCATGCGGCCATGTTGGGGGTGGGCGTGATTTTCGGCTTGCTTTCCCCCGTCTCCAAGGCATTGCTCGATTCGGGGCTTATCAGTCCTGCGGGACTGATGATGACCCGTACGGCGGGCGCAGCGGCGGCATTTTGGACCGCTTCGTTGTTCGTGCGCCGCGAGCCGGTCGCGTTGCGCGACCGGCTTTCGCTCTTTTTCGCGGCCCTGCTCGGCATCGTGCTCAATCAGGGTTCGTTCATTCTGGGGGTGTCGATGACCTCGCCGATCGACGCGTCGGTCGTTACGACGACGGCGCCGATTTTCGCCATGATTATCGCGGCGCTCTATTTGCGCGAGCCGATTACCGGCATGAAGATAGCCGGTGTGGCTATCGGGGCGGTCGGGGCGCTGATGCTGATCCTCTCTTCCCCGGCGGCGGCCTCCTCCGGCAGCGGCTCGATCGGCGGCGATCTGCTGTGCATGTTCGCGCAGTTGTCGTACGCTACTTATTTCGTCGTCTTCAAAGGTTTGATCGGTCGTTACGGGCCGGTTACGCTGATGAAGTGGATGTTCCTTTTCGCAACGCTTTGCTGGTTGCCTTTCGGGGCGGAGGATTTCGTTTCGACTCGTTGGCAGGCGTTCGGGTGGCGGAATTTCGCCGAGGTAGGTTTTATCGTGCTCGGGGCGACGTTTCTGACCTATCTGCTGTTGCCTGTCGGACAGAAGAACCTGCGCCCGACGGTCGGCTGCATGTACAATTACCTGCAGCCGCTGGTTGCCTCGCTGGTCGCCGTTCTCGCGGGTATGGACCGTTTCACGACGATCAAGGCGGCGGCCGTCGTGCTGGTTTTTGCCGGGGTTTATGCCGTGACCCGGAGCAAATCCAAGGCTCAGATGGACGCCGAGGCATCCCGGCGGTAGTTTCCGGCGGTTTCTCTGCGATTCGCGTCGCTTTCGCGAGGGGATGCGACCGAGAAAAAAGGGACTTTTCCGACTTCCCCGAAGGGTTGCCGGTGAGAACGGCCCTTTCCGTTTTTCCTGAAAAATTTTATCTTTGCGTTATCTATCCGATCCTGCTGAAAAGATGAACGGCTCCAAGCGCAACTATATGATATACGGGACGATGCTCGCCGTGTTCGGGCTGCTGATGTGGTGGGTCGTCCGGATGGGAGAAGCCTACGATACGTCCGACGTGGTTGCCGTGCGGCATGCGGACTCGTCGGTCGATCTGTTGCGCGAGACTTTGGCGTCGAACCTGACGCACCCGGTGCCGCTGCTGCTGTTGCAGATCATAGCGATTTTGGTTGCCGTCAGGATCTTTTCCTATCTGTTCAAGTATCTCGGTCAGCCCGGCGTGATCGGCGAGATCGTGGCCGGAATCGTGCTGGGGCCTTCCGTGCTGGGCCATTTCTTTCCCGGCGCGTTCGAGTTCCTGTTCGAGCCGTCGTCGCTCGTGCCGCTGAACGTGATCAGCCAGATCGGCCTGGTGCTGTTCATGTTCGTGATCGGTATGGAGCTCGATCTGGGCGTCGTGCGCCGTAAGGCGAGCGAGACGCTCGTCATCAGCCACGCGAGCATTATCGTGCCGTTTTTTCTCGGGCTGGTGCTCGCATATTGGGTCTATCCCGAGTTCGGGGCGCATCACGCTCCTTTCCTCTCTTTCGCGCTGTTCATCGGCATATCGGTCAGCATCACGGCTTTTCCCGTACTGGCCCGGATCGTGCAGGAGCGCAACCTGGGCAAAACGCCGATGGGAATGCTCGCAATCGCCAGCGCTGCGAACAACGACGTGACGGCGTGGTGTCTGCTCGCGGCCGTGATCGCCGTAGCCAAGGCGGGAGACGCGGTCGGCGCGCTCTATACGATTGCCCTGACGGCCGTTTACATCCTGTTCATGTTCTGCCTCGCGCGCCCGTTCCTGCGTAAGATCGGCGAACTGTATAACAAGCGCGAGACGGTGGGCAAGACGCTCGTGGCTTTCATTTTCCTCGTGCTGATCCTTTCGTCTTACATTACCGAGGTACTCGGCATCCATGCGTTGTTCGGCGCTTTTCTGGCAGGAGTGATCATGCCCGACAACCTGAGTTTCCGGCGCGTGATGACCGAGAAAGTCGAGGATGTGGCCGTCGTGCTGTTCCTGCCGCTGTTTTTCGTTTTCACCGGCCTGAGGACCGAAATAGGCTTGCTCAATACCCCCCATCTGTGGGGCGTCTGCGCGCTGTTCATCGTGATGTCGATCGCAGGCAAATTGCTCGGCGCTACGCTGTCGGCGCGGGCCGTCGGCGAGTCGTGGAAGGACAGCCTGTCGATCGGCGTGCTGATGAACACGCGCGGACTGATGGAGCTCATCGTGCTCAACATCGGTTACGAGATGGGGATCATTCCCGGCTCGCTGTTCGTCATATTCGTGATTATGGCGCTGTTCACGACCTTCATGGCCACGCCGCTGCTGTCGCTGATCGAGAAGCTGTTCGCCCGCGAGTCGCGCGCGAAGCGGCCGGCGATCCACCGCTATCCGCGTATTCTGATCTCGTTCGCCAATCCCGAGAGCGGCCCGGTGTTCCTGAAATTGGTCAATCTGCTTTACGGCCGCATGATCGGCGGCGCCAAGGTGACGGCCGTGCACTATACGATCGGGACCGATACGAGTCCGTTGAACGCCTACGACTATTCCAAAGGCAGCTTTGCCCCGCTGCGTGCCGAGGCCGACCGACTCGGACTCCGGATCGATACGCGCTACCGGGTGACGGACCGTTATGTGGAGGATCTGCGCTCGCTGGCCATGCGCGAGCATTACGATTTCGTACTGACGGGAGCGGGGCCCAGCTTCATCCGCAACTATCTCGGACCGGTGCGCCGCACGCCGCTTGCCGGGGCCGAGTACCGTGTCGGCGGACTGTTGCGCCGGCGCAACTGGCTCTTCCCCGAGGGGCTTTCGCCCGATAAGAGCCGTATTCTGTTTCAGAGCATTCCCTGCACGCTGGGAGTGTTCGTCAATCGCGGCATCGGGACGGTGACCCGTGTCGGCGTGATGCTGGGCGGCCCGGACGACCGGATGCTGTTGCAGTATATCCGGACTGCGGCCGAGCGGATCGAGGTCGAGCTGATGTCGGTCGATCCGGAGCTGGATTTGGCTTCGGAAATGACGCCGTCCGGGCGTCTGACCCTGTGCGGGCCGGGCACTCCGCTCGAGCGCTGCATCGAGGGCAAGCAGTTGGTCGTCGTGAGCTACGACGCATGGAACCACCTGATTCGGTACGCTCGTCCGCTGCTCGATGCCTTGCCTTCTTTCGTGATCGTCAAGCCCCGGCAGGACGCGCGGTAGCTTTGTGTCTGCTCAGCGGGGACCGACCCCGACTCCCGCGTTTCTATTTCAGTTCCCTGACGGCTTTCAGCGCCGCATCGTAGTCGGGCTCGTTCTTGATTTCGGACACGTATTCGATGTATCGGACGATTCCTTTGCGGTCCACGACGACGACGCCGCGACCCAGCAGCCGCAGCTCCTTGATGACGAATCCGTATTTCATGCCGAAATCCAGGTCGCGGTAGTCCGAGTAGACGCGGACGTTGTCGATGTGCTCGGCCGCGCAGAAGCGTTTTTGAGCGAACGGCAGATCGACCGACAGCGACAGGATGACGACGTCTTTGTCGAGCCGGGAGGCTTCGCGGTTGAAGCGGATGTTCTGCAACGCGCAGACGGATGTGTCCACGGACGGAAATACGCTTATGATCATTGTTTTGTCCTTGAATTGCGTCGAGGCCACCGGTTGCAGATTCCCGTCCAGTACCTCGAAACGGGGCGCGCGGTCTCCCGGCAGCAGATGCGTGCCTACGAGCGTTACCGGTTGTCCCCCGAAAGTGATTTTCCAATTGTCCATAACGAAGATTTAAAAGGTTTTATGCATCGGACGACATGCAACTTTAGTACCGGAATGCCGCTGCCGTTTTTCTTTCCCGAAGCAATGCGCTATCTTCGCCGAAGAAAGGAGGGCTTCGACGCATGGGAGAGAAAGTGAGCAAGACGAATGCGGCCCGTTTGCTGGACCGCGCGAAAATTCATTACGAGCTGATCCCCTACAGGGTGGACGAGGACGATCTGGCAGCCGTCCATGTGGCCGAGCAGCTCGGCGAGCCGATTGAGCGCGTGTTCAAGACGCTCGTGCTGCGCGGCGACCGGACGGGCGTTCTGATCTGCGTCGTGCCGGGCGACGCGGAGGTCGATCTGAAGGCGGCGGCCCGCGCATCGGGCAACAAGAGCGTCGAGATGCTGCACATGAAAGAACTGCTGCCGACGACCGGCTATATCCGGGGCGGCTGCTCGCCGATCGGGATGAAAAAGTCCTTTCCGACCTATATCCATTCGACCTGCCGGCTTTACGATTCGATCTACGTCAGCGCCGGCGTGCGCGGATTGCAGATTCGTATTGCGCCCGACGACCTGATCGGTACGACGGACGCATCGGTCGTCGATCTGACAGTCTGAGCGTATATGCGTCCGATGAAACAGACCAGCGACATAAGCGCCGTTCTGATCGAATGGTACGGCCGGCATTTCCGTCCGCTGCCTTGGCGCGAGACGTCCGATCCGTACCTGATCTGGCTGTCGGAGGTGATCCTGCAGCAGACCCGCGTGGCGCAGGGCCTCGACTATTTCCGCCGGTTCGCTTCGCGTTTTCCCGACGTGCGTTCGCTGGCCGCCGCGACCGAGGACGAAGTGCTGAAGCTGTGGCAGGGGCTGGGCTATTACAGCCGGGCCCGTAGTCTGCATGCGGCCGCCCGCCGGGTGGCGGAGCGTTTCGACGGCGTTTTCCCGACCGGTTACGACGACGTGCGCTCGCTGCCCGGCGTGGGCGACTATACGGCCTCGGCAGTCTGCTCGATTGCCTACGGCCAGCCCTGCGCCGTGGTCGACGGGAACGTCTATCGCGTATTGTCGCGCCTGACGGACGCCGATGTGCCGACCGATACGGCTGCCGGAAAGCGTTATTATGCCGAACGGGCCCGCTCGCTGCTCGACGAGTCGCGTCCGGGCCTGCACAATCAGGCGGTCATGGAGTTCGGCGCGTTGCAGTGCGTGCCGGCGAACCCCGACTGCGAATGTTGTCCGTTACGCGACCGTTGTCTTTCGCTGGCTCGCGGCACGGTGGCCGACCGTCCTCCGAAGCGGGAGAAAAAGGCGGCGGTCCCCCGTTACTTCAATTATCTGCACGTTCGTTGCGCCGGCTCGACGCTGCTGGCGAAGCGGACCGGCCGCGATATCTGGCGCAATCTGTACGAGTTTCCGTTGATCGAGACGCCCCGGGCGGTCGATTTCGGCGAACTGCAGCGGACGGCTCGGTGGCGGGAGTGGTTCGACGAGGCGGGGGATGTCCGCGTTTCGGGCATGCTCCCGATGCCCCGGCATGTGCTGTCGCACCGTGTGATCCATGCCTGTTTCTATCGGGTCGACCTGCCGACCTGGCCGGCAGGATTGTCGTCCTTTCTGAAAGTTCTTTCGTCGGAAATATCCCGTTACCCTGTCTCTCGACTGACCGAGCTTTATCTGGAGCGAGGGGAGTGAGCTTGCCCGAGGCCGGGGAGGGTGCGCCTGCCTTATGCCGGCATGTCCGATGAGATGGCCGTTCCGTCATGTCGGAGGCGGGCGATCCGAGTAGGCGATGCCGGCGGCGCGCGGTTCCGTTTGAGACGGGGGCTTTCCCTTGCTGCTCATCTGCCGTTCTGCGCGTAGGCTTGGAGCCGTTTTTGTCTTGTCTTTCAGTAGGGTACGGCGCGTCCGGTCATGAACGGGTATATCCTGCTGCTCTCCGGATTGTTCCCCGGCGATTGGGAGCGCTTCCGTTTTCCCGCTCTGTTTCTATTCTTCCGTATGATTTGGGTCCGTTTCCGTTTCGTTTTCCGCAAGGGCATCCGCTCCGTTGCCTTGCGGTAGACTGAGGATTTTCTCCGCCCGGCCGCGAGCGGTATCCTGCCGGGTTCCGGATGGCTTTTCTTTCGGCCGGGAGATACCCGGTCCGCCGGGAGAAGCTGGCAGACTATTTGATGTGTAAACATGGCAGTAATTCCTAACGGATAGTTTCATGGACATGCTTTTGCACAAGGCCGCCACGCGCGGCTATTTCGACCACGGCTGGCTCAGGACCCACCATACGTTCAGTTTCGCCGACTATTACGATCCGGCGCGCCTCAATTTCGGTGCGCTGAGGGTCCTCAACGACGATACGGTTGTTCCGGGGGCGGGTTTCGGCATGCATCCGCATCGTGAGATGGAGGTCGTTTCGATTCCGTTGAGCGGCCGGCTCGAGCACAAGGACAGCCTCGGGCACGCGGACGTGATCCGTGCGGGCGAAATTCAGGCAATGAGTGCCGGGACGGGTATCTATCACAGCGAGTACAACCCGAGCCGCAGCGCGCCCGTCGAGTTTCTGCAAATATGGATTTTCCCGAACCGTCGGGGCGTCAAGCCCCGCTACGAGAATGCCGTGATTTCCGATCTGGCGCGTCCCGGCGAGCTGTCGGAGATCGTCTCTCCCTACCCGGGAAACGGTCGCGGCCTGTGGATCTATCAGGACGCATGGCTGTCGCTGGGCGATTTGCGGCAGAATACGCGTGTCGAATACGTGTTGCACAGCGCCGGCAGTTACGGCGTCTACGTATTCGTCGTGGAAGGCAACGTCGAAATCGCCGGTACGACCCTCGGCCGCCGCGACGGGCTGGGCGTTACCCGCATGTCCGACTTCTCGCTTCGGGCGTTGAGCGATACCCGCGTGCTATTGATCGAGGTTCCTCCCGTCGGGTGATTCGCTGCGGTTGCCTCGCTGCGAGACGGGCCGAGCTTCCTGTTGCGTGCCGGGGCGCTTTCTCGCGCGACTTCTGTTCCGGGAACGTTTGGGCCTGTTCTGTCCTTCGAGCCGTTTCTCTTCCACATGGTCGAGATGTACTTCGAGCGCGCGGACCGAGATCAGCAGCTCGCGGATCGATATCCATAGCGAGACGACCAGCAGACCCAGCGCCGCGCCGAACGTATAGACGGCCGTTTTCTGCAAGCCGATGTATATCAGCAGCGTGCATACTACGCACAGCAACAGGCTGCTGACGCCGTAGATCTGCATCGAGCGGGTCATGTGCAGCCTGCGCCGCAGGTTGTCCATTTGCTGCTGCGTGATCGGCGAGGGGTTGCTCTCGTGTTCCTTTTTCAGATTGCGGATGACCGAGGCATAGGCGAGAAAGCGGTTTGTGTAGGCCAGCATGATCAGCGATATGGCCGAAAACAGGATCGACGGGGTCGTCAGTGTCAATTCTTCCATGAGACAGTTTTTTGCGTTTTGCGCGGGGGAGTGCTTTCGGGCCGTTCCCCCGCGTTTTATCGTTTTATATTTTCCGGTCTTGCCAACGGGCCTTTTTCAGGTAGAGGCTTGCCAGCAGCAGCAGTACCAGCGCGTAAACGTGTTCGGTGGTCCAGCACAGCGCGACGTCCGAGTGCCGGTAGAGCACGATCCATACCGTGTAGATCGCGTATACGCTCAGCGTCGCGAGTTCCAGCATCAGGGCCGAGCGGGTGTTGCCGGTTCCCGAGACGACGTTGAAGCGGATGAAGGCCGGCACGCTGATCAGGTAGGATGAGAGCATGACCCGCAGCGAGGCGACCGACCCGTCGATCAGCGACTGCTCGTCGGTGTATATGCGCAGGATCAGCTCCGGGAAAGCTGCCAACAGGGCCAGCAGCGGAATGACGATCAGATAGCACATGCCCACGATCCGCCGCGTCGTGCCGGCGACCAGCTCCGGCTGTCCGGCTCCCATTTGGTTGCTCACGAGCGTGCTGGCCGTCGAAGCGAACGAGCTGACGATGACGAAGACGATGCCCGACACGCTGCGGATGATGTTCGTGACGGCCAGCGGCCGCTCGCCCAGATGCTCGACCGCGATGAAAAAGAAAAACCATGTCGAAATGGCGACGAACATCTGGATCATCGTCCATACCGAGACGTTCAGCATGCCCCGCAGCAGCTTGGGCGAGAATCCCGCGAAGCGGAACAGCCCGTATTTGCGATGATCGATCCTCAGGCGGGTGTAGACGATGAAGAATACCATCGAGATCATCTCCGAGGCCGACGAGGCGATCGCCGCTCCGGCGATGCCCATGGCCGGCAGGCCCAGCTTGCCGAAAACCAGCACGTAGTTCAGTACGACGTTCGACAGTACCATGACGATCGAGTTCAGCGTCAGTGTTTTCGTATTCGTGATGCCGACGAAGAACGCCCGGAACATAATCGCGACGAACGCGAAAAAGAATCCGAACACGCGCCAGTTCGTGTAGCTGACGGCGGCTTCGTACACTTCGTCGGAGCTGATCAGCGAGCGCAGCACCATCGGAGTGAACGTGTGCGATATGACGAACATCACGGCCGCCAGCGACAGCAGGAACAGCAGTCCTTGCTGGAACAGCGGCCCGATCAGAGCATAGGCTTTCTCGCCGTTGCGCCGCGCAATCAGAATCTGAGCCCCGATTCCGAAACCGAATCCGAGCATGAAAATCACCAGATAATATACGCTTCCGAGGGCCGAGGCTCCCAGCTCTACTTCGCCCACGCGACCGAGAAAAGCTGTGTCGGTCAGCCCGATCATGTTCTCCATCAGCAGGCTGATGAGAATCGGGTAGGCGATCGTCCATATTTGCTTGCGGGTCGGTTTCATAAGGCGTGCGGATATTTTGCATTTGCCGTGCCGTTCCGGCCGGAGGCAAAGGGTCGCAAAGATACGATTTTTGTACGGATTGCCAATCGCTCGCATGAAAAATAAGCGGATTGGCGTGTCCCGGCCGGAAAGGGCGGATTGCCGTCGCCGGACAGGCGTCGCTCGGGAGGCGAGGGACCGGTCGATGAGCCGAGGACAGAAAACGGCGGGTCTTTGCATAATCCGGAATAAAAGCGTATTTTGGAAACGATCTGAAAGTCGACGCTATGAAAAGTATCCTATGTACGCTGGTCCTTTGCATGTTTATGGGGGGCGGGCGGATTTCCGTTCTCGGAAAGACGGTTCGTCCGGCCGCGGAAAGCGGCTGCTCGGCTTCTCCTGCCGGCTCGGAAAAAATATCGAAACAACGGGCCCGTGCCTATCGTAAAAAACAGGCTGTTTGGCAAAAGGCTCAGGCCGAGCGCGAGGCGGCACTTCGTGAGGCGCGAATCGAGCGGGACAAAGCCATGCGGGAACGACAAATGGCTTTGCGCGAGGCCCAGCTTGAGCGCGAGGCGGCACTTCGTGAGGCGCAAATCGAGCGGGACAAAGCCATGCGGGAACGGCAAATGGCTTTGCGCGAGGCCCAGCTTGAGCGCGAGGCGGCACTTCGTGAGGCGCAAATCGAGCGGGACAAAGCTATGCGAGAACGGCAAATGGCTTTGCGCGAGGCCCGGATCGAGCGTGAAGCGGCTATGCGCGAAGCGTGTGCGGAACGCAGGAAGGACCTGGACGTTGCCTTGCGAAAGCAGCGGAAAGCCCTGCGAAAGACAGTTGCAAAGCAGAAAAGGGCGTTACGCAAGGCCGAGCGGGCCCGGCAACGGGCATGGGAGCGTTAGGAAACGACCGATCGGAGGCGGCTGACAATTCTTCATCGACGGAAATTCTCGTAGGGTGTCCTCGTGGACCGGTCGCGGTTGGCTATGCCGGGGAGCCGGATAAGGCCGTATACTTCGGATTTCGTTGTTCCGCGGTTTTCTCGAGTGGCTTTCCTTGCGCTCCGGCCTTTCGTTTTACCGGTAGGAAATGGCGCGGGAGCGAATAGCGGCAGGGCTGTAGGTATTGCTTCCCCCGATATTCGTATCGTGCGCGTTGCCGTTGTTTCGGGAGCCCTGCCGCATCGCCGCTTTGAAATATTTGTTATTTTTGTCCGTTGCGGTCCGGGGATCGAGGCGGCTTCGGGGATTCGCGGGAGCGGCCGTCGGCCGGCCGGGAGTCGTCCGCAGCGGCCGGGCGGTTCGTCGCCGCTTATTGCTTGTTTATTATCACCGAAATTCGATGAAGATCGTCACGTACAACGTCAATGGGATTCGCAGCGCAATCGGCAAAGGGCTCTGCGACTGGATCGCCGACGAGCGTCCCGACGTGCTTTGCCTGCAGGAAACCAAAGCCCAGCCCGAGCAGATTCCTTCGGAAGCTTTCGAGCGCATGGGTTACCGCTGCCACTACTTTTCGGCCGTCAAGAAAGGTTACAGCGGGGTGGCGATTCTGACCCTCTGCGAGCCCGACCGCGTCGTGCCGGGCATGGGGATCGAGCGCTACGACAGCGAGGGCCGCTTTCTGAGAGCCGACTACGGCGACCTGTCGGTGGTCAGCGTCTATCATCCTTCGGGCACATCGGGCGACGAGCGGCAGGCATTCAAGATGCGCTGGCTCGACGATTTCTCTGACTACGTGTCGCGCCTGCTCGAGACCCGCCCGAAACTGATTCTTTGCGGCGACTTCAATATCTGTCACCGGCCGATCGATATTCACGATCCGGTGCGCAATGCGACCGTCAGCGGGTTTCTGCCCGAAGAGCGCGAGTGGATCGGCCGCTTTATCGACGGCGGATTCATCGACACGCTCCGGTTCTTTCATCCGGAGCCGCACTTGTATACGTGGTGGAGCTTCCGCGCGAATGCCCGGGCGAACAACAAAGGTTGGCGGATCGACTATGCGATGGCCTCCGAGGCCGTCCGGCCGATGCTGCGCGACGCGCGGATTCTGCCCGATGTCCGGCACTCGGACCATTGTCCGATGCTGCTGGAGATTGATTTCTGACTTTTCCCGCCTCACGCTTCTCACCCGTGCCCGAGCGCAAGATCATACATATCGACATGGACGCTTTCTATGCCTCCGTCGAGCAGCGCGACCATCCCGAGTACCGGGGCCGTCCGCTGGTCGTCGGCCGTGCCGAGGGCCGGGGCGTGGTAGCCGCGGCCAGCTACGAGGCGCGACAGTACGGTATCCGTTCGGCTATGCCGTCGGTCCGGGCCGTGCGGCTGTGTCCCGACCTGATTTTCGTGCCCGGGCGCATGGAGGTTTACCGGAGCGTGTCGGCACAGATTCATCGCATTTTCCATGAGTACACCGATCTGGTCGAGCCGCTCGCGCTGGACGAGGCTTTTCTGGACGTGACCGAAAACAAGGTCGGTTTGGCGCTGGCCGTCGACGTGGCCCGGGCCATACGGCGCCGCATCCGCGACGAGCTGGGGCTTGTCGCTTCGGCCGGCGTGTCGTACAACAAGTTTCTGGCGAAAGTGGCTTCCGACTATCGCAAGCCCGACGGGCTGTGCACGATCCATCCCGACCGCGCGGCGGCCTTTATCGCGCGTTTGCCGATCGAGGCGTTTTGGGGAGTGGGGCGAGTAACGGCCCGCCGGATGCACGAGCTGGGCATCCGTAGCGGGGCCGATCTGCGGGCGCAGCCGCTCGACTTTCTCGTCGAGCGTTTCGGCAAGGCGGGGCGCCTGTATCACCAGTTCGCACAGGGAATCGATCTGCGTCCGGTCTGCCCGACGCGCGTGCGCAAATCGGTCGGCTGCGAGTCGACGTTCGAGAGCGACCGCGTGACGCTCGGCGAGATGAGCGAGGAGCTGTACGCGCTTTCGGCCCGGCTTCGCCGTCGGCTCGAACGCGCCGCGTTCCGAGGCCATACGCTGACGCTCAAGGTCAAGTTCGCCGATTTCCGCCAGATAACCCGGAGCCTTTCGCCCGGAGAAGAGCTGTCGGCCTCATCCGGATTGTTTCCGCTGGCGGAGCGCTTGCTGCGCGAGTCCGGCGTGCCGGGCCGTCCGGTCAGGCTGCTGGGCCTTTCGGTGTCGAATCCGGCGCAGGACCTGCCGCCCGAGCAGCACGAGCTGTACCGCCAGCTGCGACTGGAGTTTTGAGTGCCGGATTCCGCACACGGCGCGTTCTCCGGGCCGGTTTTTCCCTTCGGAAGTAGGTCTCCTCGCTGACGTGTTTTGTGTGTACGAAGCCTCGCCTTTCCTGTCGGTCGTTCCGTTGCCGGGAAAGTTTTTCGAGCCCTATCCCGTTCGGTTGCCGCTGTGTCTCGGCCTTTCACGGCCTTCGGGTATTCCGCCCGACCCGATCCGGGCTTCGGCTGTCTGCGGGTCGTAGCAGGTTTTCGCCGTTCGGTCGCTTCCGTTTCGGTGCGCCGGCCTGCCCGGATACGAAGCCGGGAGCGCTTTGAGCGGGGATCGGCAGGGCGATTTTTCGGGCCGTTTTGCCGCTCCGGCTTGCAATATTGATAAATGATCGCTTAATTTGTAAGATCGGCCGGGCGGCCGTTTCTCGATTTCCGGTCGGTAGTGTCGCCGGAGTTCGGAAAAAGCGGCCCGGCAGGAGCCTCCGGCATGGACGAATATGGATAATTACTGACAAACCTAATGATAATCCGAACCGAAATGAAAAAACTTTTAGCCTTCTCTTGTTTGATGTGCGCCGCGACGCTGTCGGCCGCCGGTCCGATGGGCAAGGGCAGCCTGCCCCCCGTTTTCCCGAAAGACGTGGCCGACAAGGCGCAGTTCGATACCCGGACGCGGGCCTATCTGTCGCCTGTTCGCGTGATGTGGACGCAAAACGGCGAGCTGATCGACGGCGCGCAGAACCTGTTGTTGCAGGGCAACGGCCAGGCTACGACGGCCGCTACGCCCAAGGTCGTCTTTACGGCCAAAGAGGGCAAGCGGCCGTCGATTCTGCTCGACTTCGGCCGCGAGATTCACGGCGGCCTGCAGTTCGTTACCTGCATCCGCGCCTCGACCAAGCCGGTCAAGGTGCGCGTGCGGCTGGGCGAGTCGGTCGGCGAGGCGATGTGCAACATTACGCCCGAGAACGGCGCGACGAACGATCATGCGATGCGCGACTATACGATCGAGCTTCCGTGGCTCGGCGTGTGCGAAGTGGGCAATTCCGGCTTCCGCTTCGTGCGGATCGATCTGCTCGAAGATGACGTCGAGCTGCCTATCAAGGAGATACGTGCGAGCCTTCTCTATCGCGACATTCCCTACCTGGGCTCGTTCCGCTCGAGCGATCCGCGCGTGGACAGCATCTGGATGACCGGAGCCTACACGCTGCATCTGAACCTGCAGGAGTATCTGGTCGAGGCTCCGAAGCGCGACCGGCTCGTATGGCTCGGCGACTTGCATCCCGAAGTGCGCACGGCGCTGGCCGTTTTCGGCGACAACGAGGCTTTGTCGCGCGGGCTCGACTTCGCCCGCGACGAGACGCCGCTGCCTGGCTGGATGAACGGCATGTGCTCCTATTCGCTGTGGTGGGTGCTGATTCACCGCGACTATTACAAGTATCGCGGCGACATGGACTATTTGCGCGAGCAGCAGCCCTATCTGAGCCAGTTGCTCAGGATTCTGATGAGCAAGGTCGATGCCGAGGGGCGCGAGCACCTCGACGGGGGCGGCCGTTTCCTGGACTGGCCGACGAGCGAGGATACGCTCGCGATCGATGCCGGTCTGCATGCGCTGATGCTGATGACGCTCGAGGCCGGCGGCGAGATGCTGACCGCGCTGGGCGACAAGGAGCTGGCCGGGCAATGTTTCGAGACCGCCGGACGGATGAAGAAAGTGACGCCCGACTACCGTACGTCGAAACAGTCGGCCGCGCTGATTGCGTTGGCCGGGATCGTACCGGCCGAGAAGGCGAACGAGGAAGTGCTGAGCGTCGGCGGCCCGCACGGTTTCTCGACGTTCTACGGATATTACATGCTGCAGGCTCAGGCCAAGGCGGGCGACTATGCCGGCGCGATCCGCAACATGAAGGACTATTGGGGTGGCATGCTCGATCTGGGCGCCACGACCTTCTGGGAGGATTTCGACGTGGACTGGCTGAAGAACGCCGCGCGCATCGACGAACTGACGCCTGCGGGCAAAATCGACGTTCACCGCACCTACGGCGACTATTGTTACAAGGGATACCGTCACAGCCTGGCCCACGGTTGGGCATCGGGTCCGACCGCTTTCCTGAGCGAGTACGTGCTCGGCGTGCAGATCGTCGAGCCGGGCTGCAAGGTCGTCCGTGTCGAGCCGCATTTGGGCGATCTGGAATGGGTCGAGGGAACGGTTCCCACCCCCTACGGCGTGATACGGGTCCGTCATGACAAGCGTCCGGACGGTACGGTGCGCTCGAAGATCGAGGCTCCGAAAGGCGTGAAGGTGATCAAGTGACAGACGGCTCGTCGTTCGCGTCCGGCGGGTGCGGCGGACGGTCCGTGAAAAGGACGGTGTCAAAAAACATATTTTTTATATCATTATTTTCACAGACCGTTCGTATCCGTTCGATTAAATTTGTTAACGCAAAACGAAGGGAAAGATACGTACATCCGCCGGGACGTCTCCGGACGAGAAGAGGCGCCGGAGATGAGGCATATATCGCCGCTTCGCCCGGTCTTTTCCCGGGCGGGTAGCAGCAGCCCGCCGTTTTGCGGGGCGATGAGCAAAAAACGAACAACTTAAAACCAAACCTATAGACAGATGAAGCAATATTCGTTTCTCGCGTTCGATCTGGGAGCCACCAGCGGCCGCACGATCCTCGGAACGCTGAACGAGGGCAAGCTCCAGATGAAGGAGCTGACTCGCTTCCCGAACCAGATTCTCGAACTGGGCGGACATTTTTACTGGAATATCTATTCGCTGTACGAGCATCTGAAGGCCGGCATGGTCGCCGCCGCGAAAGAGGATGTCGAGATCGAGTCGATCGGTATCGACACATGGGGCGTCGATTTCGCCTTTCTGGGGTCCGACGGCCAGATGCTGGGCATGCCCTATGCGTACCGCGATCCGCATACGATGGGGGCTCCCGAAGAGTATTTCGAGAAGATCATGTCGCGCAAGGAGGTGTACGAGGCTACCGGCATTCAGGTGATGAACTTCAACAGCCTGTACCAGCTTTACGCGATGAAGCGCGATAAGTCGTCGCTACTGGCCGCCGCCAAGGAGGCTCTGTTCATCCCCGACGCGCTGAGCTACATGCTGACGGGTAAGAAAGTGGTCGAGTATACGATCGCTTCGACCTCCCAGATGCTCAATCCCCGCACGAAGAAGTTCGAAAAAGAGTTGCTCGAGAAGATGGGCGTCGATCCCGAACTGTTCGGCCAGATCGTGATGCCGGGCTACGTGATCGGCGAGCTGACCGATACGCTGGCCGCCGAGACCGGGCTGGGTAAGATTCCGGTCGTCGCCGTCGCCGGACACGATACCGCTTCGGCCGTCGCCGCCGTTCCGGCCAAGAACGAGAAGTTCGCTTACCTGAGTTCCGGAACCTGGTCGCTGATGGGTATCGAGGTGAAAGACCCGATCATCACCGAGGAGACGATGCGCCTGAACATCACCAATGAGGGCGGCGTCGAGGGCACGACCCGGCTGCTGAAGAACATCACGGGCATGTGGATTCTCGAACAGTGCATCAAGGAGTGGAAGAAGGAGGCGATCGAGTACACCTACCCCGAGATCGTCAAGATGGCGCGCGACGCCGAGCCCTTCCAGTCGTTCATCGATCCCGACGACGCGTCGTTCGCCAATCCCAAGAGCATGATCGCGGCGATCAAGGAGTTCTGCACCAAGAGCGGGCAGAAAGTGCCGCGCAATCATTCGGAGCTGATCCGCTGCATTTTCGAGAGTTTGGCTCTCAAGTACAAGAACGTGCTCGACAAGTTCCGCTCGCTGGCTCCGTTCCCGATCGAGAGGCTGCATATCATCGGCGGCGGCGCGAAGAACCGTCTGCTGAACCAGTTCACGGCCAACGCTACCGGCGTGACGGTCGTGGCAGGGCCTTCGGAAGGAACGGCTATCGGCAACATCATGTTGCAGGCCCGTGCCGCCGGCTGCGTGAACTCGCTGCAGGAGATGCGCAACATGATCAGCGAGGCGATCGAGATCGAGACCTTCACGCCCGAGGATACCGACGCGTGGAACGCCGCATACGAAAAGATCAAAGGCTTGATCAAATAAAACCGGACGGGCGGCCGTCCCGCGGCGGCCGGTCCCGTTCTTTCATCGAAATCAATCGTTTCAACTTAAAACCTAAAGACCAATGAAAGACGCACAGATTCAGAAAGCCTACGAGGCCGCCAAGGAGCGCTATGCCGAAATCGGCGTGAATACCGATGCCGTGCTCGAACAGATTGCCAAGGTATCGCTGTCGCTGCACTGCTGGCAGACCGACGACGTGACCGGTTTCGAGAATCCCGACGGCCAGCTCTCCGGAGGTATTCAGGCTACGGGCAACTATCCGGGCAAGGCCCGCAACATCGAGGAGGTCCGCAAGGACATCGAAAAGGTCAAGACGCTGCTCCCCGGTAACCATCGTCTGAACATCCACGCCATCTACGGCGACTTCGGCGGCCAGAAGGTCGACCGCGACCAAATCGAGCCGAAGCACTTCCAGAGCTGGATCGACTGGGCCAAGGCCAACAACATGAAGCTCGACTTCAACAGCACCAGCTTCTCGCACCCGAAGAGCGGCGACCAGACGCTGTCGAACCGCGACAAGGGCATCCGCGACTTCTGGATCGAGCATACGATCCGCAGCCGCAAAATCGCCGACGAGATGGGTAAGCAGCTCGGCGACAAGGCCTGCCACAACCTGTGGATTCACGACGGATCGAAGGACCTGACCGTCGACCGTTACCTGTACCGCTCGCTGCTGAAGGACTCGCTGGACAAGATCTTCGCCGTGAAGTGCCCGAACGTGAAGGATGCCGTCGAGAGCAAAGTGTTCGGCGTGGGTCTCGAAAGCTATACGGTCGGCTCGCACGAGTTCTATATGGGCTATGCCGTTCAGAACGGAATCATGTGCACGCTCGACATGGGACACTTCCATCCGACCGAGGAGACTTACGACAAGATTTCGTCCCTGCTGCTCTTCACTCCGGAGATCATGCTGCACGTAAGCCGTCCGGTACGCTGGGACAGCGACCACGTCGTGATCCTGAACGACAGCGTGCAGCTGCTCGCGCAGGAGATCGTATGGGCCAATGCCTTGGGCAAGACCAATATCGGCCTCGACTACTTCGATGCCTCGATCAACCGCATCGGCGCTTACGTCGTAGGTAGCCGTGCCACGCAGAAAGCGTTCCTTCAGGCCCTGCTGACTCCGATCGGCAAGCTCCGCGAGTACGAGGCCGAAGGCAAGCTGTTCCAGCGCATGGCCGTGCTCGAGGAAGCCAAGAGCATGCCTTGGGCTGCCGTTTACGACTACTTCTGCTACCAGAACAACGTTCCCGTGGCCGAAGACTACATCGCCGAAATCGAGAAGTACGAGAAGGAAGTTACCTCGAAAAGATAGTAACAGCTAACCGATGAGACTATCCGCCGTGCGTTTCGTGCAAGCGAAACGCGCGTGCGGATAGCTCGTATCTTAAAACTACTGCCGGATTATGGAAATTTTATTGGGCTTACTGATCATCGCCATAGGAAGCTTCGGGCAATCTAGCTCCTATGTGCCCATCAAGAAAGTGAAAAGCTGGGCTTGGGAAAGCTTCTGGATCGTTCAGGGTATTTTCGCATGGCTCGTATTCCCGTTTCTGGGCGCGCTGCTGGGCGTGCCTCAGGGCATGGGGCTTTTCGAGCTGCTCGGCTCGGGCGGAGCGCTCAAATCGATTGTTTACGGTGTACTCTGGGGCGTCGGCGGTCTGACGTTCGGACTCAGCATGCGCTATCTGGGCGTCGCGCTCGGCCAGTCGATTTCGCTGGGTACCTGCGCCGGCTTCGGCACGTTGCTGCCGGCCATCTTCGCCGGGACGAACCTGTTCCGGGGCGAGGGGCTGATCCTGCTCGTAGGCGTGTGCATCACGCTGGCAGGTATCGCCGTGATCGGCTATGCCGGCTCGCTGCGTTCGAAGAACATGACCGAAGAGGAGAAAAAGGCCGCGATCAAGGATTTCGCGTTGACCAAGGGCCTGCTCGTAGCGCTGTTGGCCGGCGTGATGAGCGCTTGCTTCGCGCTGGGCCTCGATGCGGGAGCCCCGATCAAGGAGGCGGCCCTCTCCAACGGCGTGAAACCGCTTTTCGCCGGTCTGCCGGTCATTCTGCTCGTAACTTTCGGCGGCTTTTTGACCAATGCCGCCTATTGCATTCAGCAGAACGTGAAGAATCACACCGGAGGGGACTATTTCTCCGTGTCGGGCAGCGTACTGGTCAACAATCTGCTTTTCTGCGCTTTGGCCGGCGTACTGTGGTACTCGCAGTTCTTCGGCTTGGAAATGGGCAAGAGCTTCTTGGCCGACTCGCCGCTGCTGCTCGCTTTCTCGTGGAGCATTCTGATGTCGCTGAACGTCACCTTCTCGAACGTATGGGGCATTCTGCTCAAGGAGTGGAAGGGTTGCGACCGCAAGACGATTACCGTGCTGGTCGTCGGCTTAGTGATTCTGGTCTTCTCGGTCTTCGCTCCGTCGTTGATGAACATGGCTTTCGGATATTAGCCGCATGAACCTATTCGGGTTTTGCGGGCCTGCCGCCTGCGGAACCCATAACCGAATAAAACTTCGAAATTATGAGATGTGCATTCAAAATGAAACTCAAGCTCGGATGCGAGGTTGAGTATGAGAAGCGCCACCGCGCCATCTGGCCCGAGCTGGTCAAACTGCTCAAGGAAACGGGCGTCAGCGAGTATTCGATTTTTTGGGACAAGGAGACGAATTTGCTGTTCGCCGTTCAGGAACAGGCGGGCGACAGCGGCTCGCAGGATCTGGGTACGAATCCCGTCGTTAAAAAATGGTGGGATTACATGGCCGACATCATGGACGTCAATCCCGACAATTCGCCGGTGTCGATTCCCCTGAAGGAGGTTTTCTATATGAAATAGGGAATCCTTCCGGTTTCGGCCGGTTGATCGGATGCAGCGGAGGGCGGCCGACGGGCCGCCCTCCGTTTTTCGGGTTTTCGGTCTTGTCGTCCGACGATGTTCCGAAATTTTTCCGAAATATGCCGTATTCGGGTCAAAATGTTTATCTTTAGGGTAGTGTTAGTACCCGATTATGTCGAAACTCACCCGTCTCTGCATCTGTTTTCTCGCCTTTTGTCTTTTTCTCGACGGTTGCACCGAACGGACGAACGTCGATGTCGGTTGTCGTTCTATTGTCGGAATGCGGTTTCTGAGAGCGTTCGTTCCGGACGATGGCGTTGCGTGGCGCCCGGCGGATTGGCCGTCGCGCTGCAGCCGAAAGCGGTCTCTTGCGGCAGCAGCGGCATGCCGTCTCTCTGCGGGTTCGTGCCTTGGCAACGGTCAATTTGTTCAGTTGACGATTTAAATGGACGATCATATGCGAAATTTCACCCGTCTTTGCGTTTTTCTGCTGTTTATCTCTTGTTGCTGGAGCGGTTGCGGCGACCGTTCGGTCCGGCACCGGATGCTGGAGGCCGAGGCTCGTTTCGACACGGTACCGTCGGATATTTTCCGGCTGTTGTCGGAGGTCGGGTCTCCCGACAGTCTCTCTTCCGAGGACCGGGCCCTTTACGATCTGCTGACGCTCAGGTCTTACAGCATTGGGGGTAAGCCGCTGCCCGACTCGCTGGTTCGGCATGTGTACGCATACTATCATGCGACCGACGACAGCCTGCACCGTGCGCGGGCATCTCTTTATATGAGCCGTCTCCATTACAAGTCGAGATCCCATTTCCGCCAATGGTTGCTTCCCCTGCTCGAGGCAGAACGTTACGCGCCTGCGGATAATTTGCTTCTTCGCGGCCAAATCTCTTCCGACATGGGAGCCGTCTATGAAATGCAGTACGAGGACGAACTGGCATTCGACAAGTATCGCCGGGCCTACGAGATTTTCAAACGGCTGGGACGGTTGGATTTGCAGGTTCGGGCCGCCGGTCGTACGGGGTACGTGCACTTTTACCTGCACCGCTACGACAGCGCCCGATATTATTTCCGGGAGGGATTTCGGATATCCGGGATTCTCCGCGATACGGCCATGCTCTCGAATTTTGAATACAGTATAGGGAACGTTTTCAAATACGAGAACAGGCTCGATTCGGCCTATGATTATTTCAATCGGGCGATTGCGTGGAGCCGGGATACGACCCCTGAGATGCGCCTTTTGCTGGCCGATGTCTACCTCGAGCAGAACAAGGTGCTCGACGCCCGAAGGACTTTGCTGAAAGGACTTTCCGTTTTCAAGCGGAGGAAGGACACGGCCAAGATATGCGGCGCGTATCTCGTTCTGAGACAAATCGAGGAGAAGGCCGGGAACCGGGAGTTCGCGCTGGTGGCTGCCGACAGCGCCCACAGATACAAGGATTTTCTGACGGACTTCGTTCAGGAGAACCTGATCTCCGAGATACGCAAGGATTCCGATAACTTGCAGCTCGCCGGCGAGCGTAACCGGCTGTTGCTCCAAAGGCGTAATCTGTGGCTGGTTCTGTCGCTTTGTCTGGCGGCGCTTCTGGGCGGTCTTTGCCTCTACTTCGTGGCCGTCTCTCGCCGCGACCGGCGGATTTTGCAGGCCGAGTCCGACCGCCGGCGTCAGGAGAACGAGACGCAGCGGGTCCGCTTGCAGTTACAGGGCGAGACGATCAGCCGTCAGCAGACCGAATTGAGGCTCGAGCGCATGCGCTCGAAACTGGGCGAATCGCGCCAGCTGCTGTTACGGCATTTGGAGGTGCAACGCCATATCAGCGAGTTGAAGCGGGCAGGAGAGCAGGAAGACGATCTTGACGGACAGCAGGTCGCTCGTTTGATCGACCGATTCTCGCTGACTCCGAATAGCTGGCCCGAGCTGGCTCGGATCATCGATCAGATTTACGACGATCTGCCGGTGGGCCTTTCGGAGGTTTATCCACAGTTGTCGGTCGACGACGTTCGTCTTTGCTGCATGATTATCGTCGGTTTGTCGTCCTCGGAGATCGCGCAGGTTCTGGACATCCGTACCGAGTCCGTCTACCGCAAGCGCCGTCGTCTGAAGAAGAAATTGTCTTTGGGCGAGAAGGACAGTCTTCGCGAGCACTTGCTGCGGTTCATAGACCGGATGGCGGACGATCCGCGAGCAGTCTGACGGTTTCGTAAGAGACCTCGGTTCGTCTGCGTCCGGAGCCGTTCGACGACCGTTCGGACCGTAACCGGGACGATGTGGGGGCGACCCGACATGGGATTCATGGACTGTCCGTTTTCTCGGCCGGCAGGCCGCGGAGAGTCGCTTGTCGAAATGGCGGACGTTTCGGTCGGATCGTTTCGGCCGGGAAATCTCCGACAGGCGTTACGGCGGTAGCATGAATAAAGACAGCGCCCCGTTTCCTGTGAAACGGGGCGCTGTCTTTATTTAGAAAACTCTGCCTTACTCTTCGGCGACCACCTCGAAATGAACGGTCGCGGAGATTCCTTTGTAGATTTTGACAGAGGCTTCGTAGGCTCCTATCGTCTTCACTGCATCCAGCGAGATGCTCTTGCGATCCACCGTGATGCCCTTGGCTTCGAGGGCTTCGGCCAGGTGAGCCGCCGTGATCGATCCGAAAATGCGTCCTTCCTCGGCCTTGGCCGTCAGCTTCAGCGAGGTTTCGGCGATCTTGGCCGCGAGCGCCTCGGCGTCGCCTACCAGCTTGGCTTCCTTGTGGGCCTGCTGCTTGAGGTTCTCGGCCAGTATTTTGCGGGCCGAAGCCGTCGCGCTTTTGGCCAAACCCTGCGGGATCAGGTAGTTGTTCGCATAACCGGGGCGTACGTCCACGATGTCGTTTGCATAGCCCAACTTGTCTACGTCCTTGATCAGAATGACTTCCATAGTGTATCCTCCGGTTTAGATTATTTGAACATGTCGGTTACGAAAGGCAGCATGGCCAAATGACGGGCACGCTTGACGGCGGTAGCCACCTTCTTCTGGTACTTCTGCGAGGTACCGGTCAGGCGGCGGGGCAGCAGTTTGCCCTGCTCGTTGAGGAATTTCTTGAGAAACTCCGCGTCCTTGTAGTCGACGTATTTGATGCCGGCTTTCTTGAAGCGGCAGTATTTTTTCTTCTTGACCTCTACGGTAGGCGGGTTGAGGTATCTGATTTCCGATTGATTCTGTGCCATGACTGTTTACTCCTGTTTTGATTTGTTCTTGTTTCTGCGTTTTTCTGCGTATTCGACGGCGTATTTGTCCATTCTGAAGGTCAGGAAACGGATCACGCGCTCGTCGCGGCGGTACTGGGTCTCGAGCTTCTCGACGAGGTCGCCTTCGCCCTCGAACTCGATCAGGTAGTAAAAGCCGGTGGTCTTCTTCTGGATCGGATAGGCCAGCTTGCGCAGTCCCCAATCCTCGGAGGAGACGATCTGACCGCCGTTCTCGGTGATGACACCTTGGAATTTGCCGAACAGTTCCTTCGTCTGGACGTCAGACAGAACCGGAGTGGCAATGAAAACGGTTTCGTAATGATTCATAATCGGTTGAATTAATCGTTTGTACAAAATGTGCCGCAAAGGTAGCAAAAAATAATCAATCCGCAATACTTTGCCTTGAGTCGGAGGCTTTTCCGCCGGTAGTCCGGTCCGCTCCGGGCTCGAACTGTCCGGTCCCGCCCGGGCGGCCGTGCCGCAGGATGTTCCGCGTCGTGTCGCCCGGTCTCTATATCTTTTGCGTCCGGGAGGATAGGGGGGAGGGGGCGAGCGTTTGTCCGGCGCTTCGGCGCGCGTTTGCGCTTGTCGCCTCCGGCAGGCGAACGCTTCCCGTTCCATTCGGCTTTGCCGGGCAGAAATTATTCCGAAACGGCCGGACGAAACGGCGAGATTTTTACCGTTAGCGGACTAACAAACGGAAAACAATTCTTACCTTTGTCCGTGTGGAATTTTTAAAACAGAGATGATATGGCTGAATTCATTTATCAGGAACCGTTCCCGCTGTCGGAGGATACGACGGAATACCGCCTGCTTACGAAGGATTACGTGAAAACGGTCGAGTGCGACGGCCGCCGCATTCTGAAAGTGGCCCCCGAGGGTCTGGAACTGCTGGCGCGCGAGGCGATCGCCGACGTGTCGTTCTACCTGCGCGCGTCGCATCTGCAGAAACTGACGCGCATTCTGGACGATCCGGAAGCGACCGACAACGACAAGTTCGTCGCCTATACGATGTTGCTCAATCAGACGGTCGCCGCCGAAGGCGAGTTGCCGACCTGTCAGGATACCGGTACGGCCATCGTGATCGGCAAGAAGGGCGAGGACGTCTATACGGGCTGCAACGACGCCGAGATGCTCTCGAAGGGTATCTACGAGACATACCGCGACCGCAACCTGCGCTATTCTCAGGTCGTTCCTTTCACGATGACCGAGGAAAAGAACACCGGCACGAACCTTCCGGCCCAGATCGACCTGTACGCGACTCAGGGTAATGCGTACAGCTTCCTGTTCATCACCAAGGGAGGGGGCTCGGCCAACAAGACGTTCCTGTACCAGCAGACCAAGGCGCTTCTGAACGAGAAGTCGCTGACCGAGTTCATCAAGACCCATATCATGGACCTCGGCACGTCGGCCTGTCCTCCGTACCATTTGGCCATTGTGATCGGCGGTACGTCGGCCGAGGCCAACCTCGCCGCCGTCAAGAAGGCTTCGGCCGGATACCTCGACCATTTGCCCACGTCGGGCAACGAGGGCGGCCGTGCGTTCCGCGATCTGGAATGGGAGGAAAAGGTGCTTAAAATCTGTCAGGAGAGCGGCGTGGGCGCCCAGTTCGGCGGCAAATACCTCGTGCACGACGTGCGCGTGATACGCATGCCGCGCCATGCGGCCTCGTGTCCCGTAGGCATCGGCGTGAGCTGCAGCGCCGACCGCAACGTGAAGGCCAAGATCACCGAGGACGGCATTTTCCTCGAGCAGCTCGAGAAAAATCCGGCCCGTTTCCTGCCCAAGACCGCTCCGGGCATGAAGCCTGCCGTCGACATCGATCTGGACGAGGGAATGGACAAGGTGCGCGAGATTCTGTCGAAATACCCTGTCAAGACGCGCCTGAACCTGAAAGGCACGCTGATCGTCGCGCGCGACATCGCCCATGCCCGCATCAAGCAGATGCTCGACGAAGGCAAGCCGATGCCCGAGTATTTCAAGAATCATCCGATCTATTATGCAGGTCCGGCCAAGACGCCGCAGGGCATGGCTTCGGGTAGCTTCGGCCCGACGACCGCCGGCCGTATGGACCCCTATGTCGACCTGTTCCAAGATCACGGCGGCTCGCTCGTGATGGTGGCCAAGGGCAACCGCTCGCAGGCCGTGACCGATGCCTGCCGGAAGCACGGGGGCTTTTATCTCGGCTCGATCGGCGGTCCGGCCGCCGTGCTGGCCCGCAACAGCATCAAGAAAGTCGAAGTGGTCGATTTTCCCGAGCTGGGCATGGAGGCCGTGCGCAAGATCTACGTCGAAGACTTCCCCGCCTTTATCATCGTCGACGACAAGGGCAACGATTTCTTCGCCGAGTTCAAGAAATAGGACTTCGTTTTTGCAAGAAGTCGGAAAGTTGGCCGGAGGGCGCTCCGAGAATCATTCTCGGAGCGCCCTCCGGCTGTTTTGCATCATGGATATAGAACCCCGGATCGGGACATCCGGGAACGGATCGCGAGGGTATAATAAAAAGAGAGTCGGTTACGTTCTATCAGGAGTTTGTCCGAAATAGCGGGTCGGATTTTCCGTTTTGCTAAAAACCGTTATTTTTGCAGCTAATTGATCTGTTCAAATATGTTACGTGCGATGAAATACCTGCTTGCGGTGGCGGCGTTGCTGTCGCTGACCTTTCCGGCGCGGGCCCAGAAAGTCGACTTCGAGGTCGGCGCTCCGGGCGTGGTGGCCGTGGGCGAGGCTTTCCGGATCGAGTTTACGGTGAATGCCAAGCCCGACGGGTTTACGCCTCCCGCATTCGGCGGGTTCGACGTGCTGGCCGGCCCGACGACCTCGGAGGGGACTTCCGTGTCGATCGTCAACGGCCATGTCAGCAAGACGGTTTCGTTTACCTATACCTATGTCCTGCAAGCCCAGAACGAGGGGCTGGCTACCATCTCGGCCGCATCCGTACAGGTCGAAGGCAAAACCTACTCGACCCGGCCGCTGACGATCGAGGTGGTGTCGGGCGAAGCGATGCCGGGGCAGGGCGGCGCTTCCGCCGGAGGCGCGGATAAGAAAGCGGATGCCGAAGCTCGGAGCGGCAAGCTGGCTCCGGACGATATCCTGCTGCGGGTGACCGTCAATCGGAACAATGTCTACAAGGGGCAGCCCGTACGGGTAGCCTTCAAACTTTATACGCGGGTGCAACTGAGCGGAATAGAGAGCGTCAAGTATCCTGCTTTCAACGGTTTCTGGGCGCAGGAGCTCAACGTAGACGGTTACAGTTGGCAGCGGGAGACGCTGAACGGCAAGGTCTACGACGCCCGTGTCGTGAAAGAGGTGCTGCTTTACCCTCAGCAGTCGGGTACGCTGCATATCGAGCAGAGCAGCATGACGGTCGTCGCACAGATCGTCGTTCAGTCGCGTAGCCACAGCCAGTCGCTTTTCGACGATTTCTTCGGCGGCCAGTCGGTGCAGGAGGTGCGCAAGAATCTGTCGGCAGCGCCCGTACCGGTGACGGTCAGGGATTTTCCTGCCGGCGCGCCGGCTTCGTTCAACGGCGCGGTCGGCAAGTTCCAGCTCAACGGCAGCCTCGACAAGCAGACCGTAACGGCCAATGCTTCCGATACCTATCTGCTCAAGTTGTCGGGAAGCGGTAATCTGCCGCTGATTCAGGCTCCGAAGCCCGAGCTGCCCGCCTCGTTCGAGTCCTACGGCAACGGGAAGTCGACCGAGAGCCTCAGCCATAATGCCTCGGGCATATCCGGCTACAAACAGTTCGAGTTTCCTTTTATTCCCCGGGCGGAGGGCAATTATTCGATTCCTCCGGTCGAGTTCAGCTATTTCGATCCCGATGCGGCCAAGTACGTCACGCTGACTACGCCGCCTTTCGGAGTCGAAGTGCTGCCCGATTCGACGGGCGGAAGCTCCGGCGGGGGGATCGTCAGCGGCATCGGCCGGGAGGACCTGAAAATTCTCGACAGCGACATACGGTTCATCCGGCTCGGCGACTCGGGCCTTTCGCGCAAGGGAAGCCTGCTGTTCGGGAGCGCCGCCTACTTCGGGATGCTCGCCGTGCTGTTGGCTTTGTTCGTCGCGGTTTACCTTTACTTGAAAAAGCATCTGCGCGACTTGCAGAACGTGACGCTGGTGCGCAATCGCAAGGCGAGCAAGGTCGCTCTCCAGCGTTTGCGTGCCGCGCACGATCATATGGCGGCTCGCGAGGAGAAGCAGTTCTACGAGGAGATGCTTCGGGCGCTGTGGGGGTACATGAGCGACAAGCTGAACATTCCGGTGGCCAATCTTACCAAGGACAATATCCGCGAGGAATTGCTTCGCCGCGATATTTCCGCCGAGCTGGCCAACCACTATATCGGCATCATTTCCGATTGCGAGTACGCGCAGTATTCTCCTTCGGCCTCCGTGCAGATGACCGAGCTGTACGGCGAGGCCGTGCGGATGCTGTCGAAATTCGAGTCCCTGATTAAAAAGTAATGGCGATGAAAAGGATATTTCTTGTGCTGGCGCTGTTGTCGGGCCTGTGCGTCCGGGCCGCTGCCCCGCTCGATACGGAGAAGATATGGAACGACGCCAATACGGCTTACGTCAATGCCGACTATCCGGCTGCCACGGAGGGGTACGAGCGGTTGCTCGGCGAAGGGTACGAGAGCGCTCAGCTCTACCTGAATCTCGGCAACGCCTATTTCAAGCGGGGTATGAACGGGCGGGCCATACTCAATTACCGGAAGGCGCTCAGGCTCGCTCCGGGCGACGAGGATATCCGTTACAACCTGTCGATCGCCGAAGCCCGCACGCAGGATCGTATCGAGTCGGTTCCCGTCTTTTTCGTCAAGCGGTGGATCGTGTCGCTCGGACGTTCCGTCGGGAGCAACACGTGGGCCGTGCTGAGCCTCGTGTTTTTCGCGCTGATGCTTTTCTGCACGGGCGTGTACCTGTTGTTGAGGCGTGTTTCGTTCCAGAAAGCCGGATTCTGCGGAGCGCTCGTCTCGCTGTTGCTTTTCGTCGTTTCGGTCGCGTACGCGTCGGCCGGGCGCAAGGCCCGCCTGCATCCCGACGAGGCGGTCGTCATGAGCTCGGCCGCGCCGGTCAAAAGCTCGCCCGACGCTTCGAGCACCGATATTTTCGTGCTGCATGAGGGCACTAAGGTCGGCGTCCGCAACTCGCTGGGGGACTGGCGCGAAATCGTGATCGCCGACGGAAACAAGGGTTGGATTCAGGCTTCGGCCATCGAAATGATCGATTAGCCGATATGTCGAAACTTTTGGACGAGGTCGTATCGGAGCTGTCCCGCCTGCCGGGTATCGGCAGACGCACGGCGATGCGGTTGGCTATGCATCTGCTGCGCATGGAGCCCCGCGACGTGGAGCTGATGTCCGAATCGATTTCCCGGTTCCGGACCGACATACGCTATTGCTCCCGGTGCAACAATCTGTCGGACGACGATCTCTGCGAGATTTGCGCCGATACGTCGCGCGATGCGTCGACCGTCTGCGTCGTCGAGCAGGTCAAGGACCTGCTGTCGATCGAGAATACCCGTCAGTATAACGGGCTGTATCACGTGCTGGGCGGCGTGATCTCGCCCATGCAGGGCATCGGCCCTTCGGACCTGAAGATCGACCTGCTGCTCGACCGTATCGCCCGGGGCGACGTGCGCGAGGTGATTCTCGCGCTGAGCACGACGGTCGAGGGCGAGACGACCTCTTTCTACATTACGCGGCGTCTCTCCTCCTGCGAGGGTGTGCGCGTTACGTCGATCGCCCGAGGTATCGGCTTCGGCGATGAGCTCGACTATGCCGACGAGCTGACTATTGCCCACGCGATTCACAATCGTCGCCCGGTCTGATACGGCCCGGCTCTCCTTTTGCTACGTTTGCGGTTTCTCTGCCGTCTGCTGACAGGCCGTTTGCCATCGCGGACGAGCGTTCGCTTGTCCGGCCGGATTTCGGTCCGCAGACCGAAGGAGCTCGTCTGTTCAGGGGAATGCCGCATTATGCCTGCCGTCGCTTCAAGCGGGTCTTACGATTCGCATGAGCTGCGTCTGGGATCGTAAAACGGATTCCGGACGGATGTACGGTCCGGTCTTTCATTTTTTACGGCCCGATCCGTCTCTGTTTCAGCCAAGGAGCTTTCGGACTGAAATCCGGCTGATTCCGGGCTGCGCTTGGCATGTGTTCTGCCTCACGTCTGCGGACAGGCTTTTTGCGAAGCTCGGCCTGTTTCCCGGATCTTTGTCGAATGTCCGTCCCTTTTACGCATCGGGGCATGCCTGTTCCCGAAACGGCTCTGGCCGCTCCGTTGGAAGACATTCGCGTCGGAGTCCGCTCGCTACTTGACCGCGATCGTTTCGATTTCGACGCGGGCGCCCATCGGCAGACGCCCTACCTCGTAGCAGACGCGGGCGGGCATGTCTTTTGCATAGAAACGCGCGTAGACGGAGTTCATTGCGGCGAAGTCGTTCATGTCGGCAAGCAGGACGACCGATTTGACGACGTCCGAGAGCGAGTATCCCGCTTCGCGGAGGATCGCTTCGACGTTTCGCAGCGCCTGCTCGGTCTGCTGCTCGACGGTATCGGGCATCGTACCGTCGGCCGGGTCGATCGGGAGCTGGCCCGAGACGTACAGCGTGGCGCCCGATGCCTCGACTCCCTGAGAGTAGGGACCCACGGCAGCCGGGGCCGCCGAAGTGGAGATGATTCTTTTCATAGCTCGGTGTGTGACGAGTTCGGTTTTCGCAAATTTAGGGTAAAACCGTGCAGGTACGTTCCTGCTCTTTGAAATATTTCGTATTTTTGCGCTGAAATTTATTCAATAACTATATAGGAAAAACAAAAGGAATTATGAAGACTACAGTGCGTTTACTGCTGATTGCTGCGCTGGCCGTGTCGGTAGCCGCTTGCTGTTCCTGCCGCAAGGGCAGGAAAAATGCCAAGCCCTTGACGGGAACTACCTGGTCGCTCGTCGAATGGCAAGGACGGCCTTTTCAGGCCAAGGACAACTACCGGCTGGTTTTCGGTACCGAGGAGGGCCGGTTCGGCGGCCGTGGCGACTGCAATTCGATCATGGGCAACTATTCGGTGACCGACAAGGGCGGCATGAAAATCGAGTCTGTCGCCTCGACGCGGGCCTTTTGTCCCGATCAGGCGCAGGAAGACCGATTTATCAAAGAACTGGACCGTATCGACTCGTACCGTATCGACGGCGATCTGCTGATGCTGATGCGCGACGGCGAACTGCTGATGGTCATGCAGGCCCAGCCGTCCGCCGAATAGCGTTGCGTTCGGCTACGGGCAACGATAGGGCCGGGACCGGAAAAGGTTCCGGCTTTTTTGTGTCCGGGCCGCTCCGGTCGGCGATGTCCCGCGGACGATAGCATGAAGCGGGCGACGGCTCCGAGGTTTCGGGCATGCGGGGCGGAATGCTGCTTTTGCGACAGCGGACGGGCGGATGACTCGTTGCGAGGACCGGTTTGTTTCTCGTCCCTTGGGAACGACTTCTGCTTTTTCGTAGCATAAGGGCTTCGCATCGCTGGAGACATAGATATGGGGTGTTTACCCTGCCGGAGAACTTTTTCGCTCGTAGTGAGTCTGTTGTTTCATTCGTCCGGTATTCGGTTCGTTTTATGTTCTTGTCAATTAATTGTTTGCGCCTTTGTCTTTTCCTCGGAGCCGAGGCGGTTCCGGGCGGCACGACGGTCGCCCGTTTAGGGAAAATGTATTCTTCTGACTGTGTTCCGCTTATCTTTCCGCCCGATTTTTTCCGAGGAAAACGTCCGGGTCCGAAGCGGAAAATCCCTCCGGAATGCTTTTCTTTGTCTCGTATGAAAAGCGGTATTCTGGATAAGCTCACCGTGCTGGCCGAGTCGGCCAAGTACGACGTTTCCTGCGCTTCGAGCGGCGTGACCCGCCGTCACAGGGAAGGGGACGTGGGAAGCGCGTCGGGGTGGGGCATATGCCATACGTTCACGGCCGACGGGCGTTGCGTTTCGCTGCTCAAGATCATGCTGACGAACCATTGCGTCTACGATTGCGCCTATTGCATCAACCGCCGCAGCAACGACATCCGCCGGGCCTCGTTCACGGTCGGCGAGCTGGTCGATCTGACGATCGGGTTCTACCGCCGCAACTACATCGAGGGTCTGTTTCTCAGTTCCGGCGTGCTGCGTAACCCCGACTACACGATGGAGCGGATGGTCCGGGTGGTTCGCGAGCTGAGGACCGTGCATCGTTTCAACGGCTACATTCATATGAAGAGTATCCCGGGGGCGAGTGCCGAACTGGTGCACGAGGCGGGCCTCTACGCCGACCGTCTGAGCGTCAACGTCGAGATTCCGACCGACGAGAATCTGCGGCGACTGGCGCCCGAGAAGAACCATGCGAGCGTCTATGCGCCGATGGGCTATATTCAGCAGGGCGTGCTTGCGAGCGCCGAGGAACGCCGTCTGTTCCGCCACGCGCCCCGCTTTGCGCCGGCCGGGCAGAGCACGCAGATGATCGTCGGGGCGACCGACGAGAGCGACAGCCAGATTCTCAGGCTGGCTTCCTCGTTGTACGAGCGCCCGTCGATGAAACGGGTCTATTACTCGGGCTTTATTCCGGTCAACGCTTACGACAACCGTTTGCCGGCGCTCAAGCAAGCGCCGCTGGTGCGCGAGAACCGGCTTTATCAGGCCGATTGGCTGATGCGCTTCTACGGGTTCCGTCCGGACGAAATCGCCGATGACGCGCATCCGCAGCTCGATTTGGAGATCGACCCGAAGCTGGCGTGGGCTCTCCGTCATCCGGAGGCGTTCCCGGTCGACCTGAACCGGGCCGACTACGCCATGATTCTGCGCGTGCCGGGGATCGGCGTCAAGTCGGCCAAGCTGATCGTCTCGTCTCGCCGCTTCGGCCGCATCACGCTTTCGGCGCTGAAGAAAATGGGCGTCGTCGTGAAAAAGGCGCAGTACTTCATCGCTTGCGGAGAGCTGCCTGCGCGGACGATCAACGAGGTGCGGCCCGAGCATTTGCGACGGATACTGACGGCTAAGGTTCCGTCCCGCGCCGCGCTCGACGGCAGCCAGCTAACGCTTGCATTTCCCGAATAATGGAGTCGAACGCATGATTGTTTTCCGGTACGACCGAACGTTCGAGGGGTTGCTCACCGTCGTGTTCGACGCCTATTCCCGAAAGAGTTTTCCCGAGCGCCTGATCGGTCCGGGCGAGCCGGTCCCGATGTTCGCCCGGGAGGTGCTCGACTCGACGACCGATCCGGTCCGGGCGGAGCGGGTATGGAAGGGGTTGCGGAAGAAGCTGCCCCGGCGTCTTCGCAACATGCTCCTCCACGTCTGGTTGTCCGAGTCCGTAGGGGCCGACGAATTACTGCTGCGCTATATGCGTAAGATATTCGATTCGCCGGAACGGAAGTCGGCCGACTTCACCGACGCGGACGTGCTCGCCGTGCACGACATCGCCCGCACGGTTTCCCGCGAGGCGCACCATCTGATTCAGTTCGCCCGCTTGCGCAAGATGGCCGATGGTTCCTATTATGCTCCCGTATCGCCCAAGTGCAATGCGCTGCCGCTCGCTGTCGGTTATTTCCATGATCGCTTCGCCGACCAGAGATGGCTCGTTTATGATCTGAAACGGCGTTACGGTTATGCCTACGATTTGCACGAGGTCCGCGAGGTCGTTTTCGAAAGCCTTTCCGACGCTCCGTCCGAGCGGTTGACGGACGATCTGCTCGATGCCGACGAGCTTGCCTTCCAGCGTTTGTGGAAAAGCTACTTCGACGCGCTGGCGATTCCCGAACGGCTCAATCCTCGCTTGCAACGCCGGCAGATGCCCGCACGGTTTTGGAAGTATCTGATCGAAAAGGAGTAACGGCTACCCCGTGTTTCGTCTTATCGACTCGGTCGGCGGTTCTCCGGGTCGTTTTCGAAACGACCCGGAGAATTCGGTTTTGCAAGACGGGAGCGGTATGGGCCGTATGCGGACATTGTCTCGAAAAAGGAGCTCGGTTCCGGATTCCGTTACCCGGCTTTGATTTCTGCTTTCGGAAAACCGGCGGATTTTCGGTCCTTCCGACTTGCGGCCCTCTGTTATGGGGGACGGGCAGTTTGGCAATCGTGAATGCGGAAATCCTTCAGTCTGTGAAACCCATACAACGACGTACGGCCGTCGGAAGACGGCCGTACGTCGTTGCGTTTCGTCCGGCTACGCTCCGGCGTAAACGAGGAAGCCGAGTCCGATGACGAACAGGATGAACATCATTAGGTTCAGGCGTTTCGATACGGCCGGAGCGCTCCGGAACTCTTTCCATACCAGAATGCCCCAAAGCGCGGAGACGAGCGTCGCGCCTTGCCCCAGACCGTACGATATGGCCGCTCCGGCCTGTCCCGACGCGATCATGCTGAACGACTGGCCCAGACACCAGATCATTCCGCCGACCATGCCGACCATGTGCGTGCCTGCCGAGCCCCGGAAATAGCCTCCGATTCGGATCGGAGGGCCCTCGACCGGTCTTTTCATGGCGATCGTGTTGAAAATGAAGTTGCTGGCGAACACTCCGACTGCGAATACGAAAACCGCCGTGTAGGGAGTCAGCTTGCCGGCGGCCGGATGGGCGAAGTCGGTCAGGTCCATCGAGGCCGCGACGAAGCGGTAGAAGAACGCCATGATGATTCCGGCCGCGATGGAGATGCCGATCCCCTTGGCCGGTACTTTCTGCGTACCTTTCAGCATTTTCCGGTACGCCATGCCGTTGAGCACGATCGCCACGACGATCAGCACGACGCCGAGGAGGATAAACAGAGGCTGGCCTTTCGCCTCGCCGAAGTAGTTGACCAGCACGCCCAGCACGAGCGCCAGTCCGATACCTACCGGAAAGGCTACCGACAGCCCGCTGATTGCGATGGCGGCCGCCAGCAGGATGTTGGCGGCGTTGAACACGACGCCGCCCAGAAAGGCGCTGCCGAGGCTGTTCCGGTCGGCCTGAGCCAGATCGGGCAGAAAGCTGCGTCCCTCGCTTCCGATGCTGCCGAGCGTGAAGGCCGACAGAATCGAGAACAGCAGTACGCCGATCACGTAGTCCCAGTAGAAATACTCGTACCGCCACGTTTTCGAGGCCAGTTTCTGCATATTGCCCCACGAGCCCCAGCAAAGCATCGTCACGACGCAGAAAATTACGGCCAGCGTGTAATTGTTTACGATGTACATGGTTATTCGGTTTTTAAGGTTCGATCGATCTTTCTGGACGTCCGCTCGCTCGCCGTAGGGAGCCGGTTCGTCCGCCGTATTCCCGTTTTCGTTTCGGATGCGTGCGTTCCCGACGCCGTCGCGCCTGCATTCGCGCGCTTCGGATCATGCCGGCACGGTCCCGTCGGGGCCCCTCGTATTTCTTCCTGCGCTCTCAGGCCGATCTCTGCGATCCGAGAGGATACAGGGTAGTTTTATCCGTAAAACGCGTCCGTTTCGCTGCGGTACGGAGCCGACGCCTGTGCTCCCATGCGTGTCACGGAGATAGCGGCGGCCTTGGCGCCGAAACGGACCGCGTCGGTCAGGTTCCTTCCTTCCGATAGCGCTACGACCAGCCCGGCGTTGAATACGTCGCCCGCGGCCGTCGTGTCGACCGCTTCGACCCGATGGGCCGGGATCACCTCGCAACGTCCGCCTTCGCACAGCAGCGCTCCCTTCTTGCCGAGCGTGACGATCACGTGCCGCACGCCCGCCCGATGAATCGTCCGTGCGGCCTGCTCGGCCGAGCGCTCGTCCCTGACCGGGATGCCCGTAATCAACTCGGCCTCGGTTTCGTTCGGCGTTATCAGATAAAGATTTTTCAGCAATTGTTCCGACAGCGTGGCGGCCGGCGCCGGATTCAGCACGACCCGCTTGCCTCGCTCGGCGGCCAGCGATGCGACGTACTCTATGGTCGGCATCGGAGTTTCGAGCTGCATCAGGACCAGATCGCACGCGTCGATCGCCGCAAGGGCCTTGTTGATGTCCAGCGGCAACAGGCTGGCGTTGGCTCCCGATGCGACGACGATCGTGTTTTCGGCCCGGTTGTCCACCGCGATCAGCGCGACGCCCGACGGCTCGTGCGGGTCGGTGAAAACGAACGAGGTATCGATTCCCTCCTCGGCGAGCTGCTGACGGGTGGTAACGCCGAACAGGTCGTTGCCCGTCTTGCAGACGAACGTGACTTCGGCTCCGAGCCGTGCCGCCGCTACGGCTTGGTTGGCGCCTTTCCCGCCCGGGTTCATCAGGAACGTGCCGCCCAGAACGGTCTCTCCGGGCCGCGGCAGATGGTCCGTCTTGACGACCATGTCGGTGTTCGTGCTGCCGACCACCAGGATTTTGCCGGTTTTTGGCGTAGTGCTATTCATGTCGGATAATTTTTAAATTCTTTGCAGGAGATGTCGTATTCGGAACGACAGCAATTCTTTTGCCGCATCGGACGGTGAGACGCTCTATGGCCGAAAAACCGACGGGATTCGTACTGACGAAATGCGGCTTGTTATCCCGGATGCTCGAAGGACGTCAGTACGGATGATCCTCCTTGCCGAGCTCCTTCTCGGAGATTCTCACCCGGTTCATCGACCGCCAGACATACCAAATGTAGGCGACCACGAACGGGATGAGCAGCGAGACGATGCTCATCACATAGAGCGTGAACCGGCTCGAGGAGCTGTTGTAGATCGTCAGGGAGCTCTGCGGATCGGTCAGCGAGGGGTAGTAGGCCGTATCGTTGTACCCGGCTGTCAGCAGCAGACAGAGCACGGTCAGCACCGTGCCCGCGCCGGCGAACCAGATACCCCGGCGGCCCCGGCGGAACAGCCCCTCGGCGATGCCCCACAGCACAGAGAGGATACCTGCGACCAGCAGCACGAAAACGACCGGCATCGCAAGCAGGTTGTGCAGATACTTGTACGGCTCCTCGCTGATCCGGCCGCTTGCCGGATCGACCGCCCAGCCCCGGGCGAGCAGCAGCGTGACCAGAAAGGCCACGAACGTCGCGACGAATGCCGCCGCGTTCCAGCGTAGGTGACGCCGCGACCGGTCGAAAATGCTCTGCTCGTCGATGTTGTTCATGAAGTAGAGCAGGCCGAGTACGCGCGAAAGGAACAGAACGGCCAGTCCCAGCAGAATGTTGCGCGGGTCGGCCAGCGCGTCGAGTCCGTACCAGGGGGTGGCCCACTGCGAGATGGTGTTGAATCCGTCCGTGCTCGCGAAGTTGGCCCGGTCGACCGTGAACTGCGCGCCGAAGAACAGCGTGCCTACGGCCGTTCCGAGCAGGAAAGTCCCCGCTATGCCGTTGACGATCAGAAAGGCGTTGAACGTCTTTTCGCCCAGAAAGTTCGACGGCTTGCGTCGGTACTCGTACGAGACGGCCTGAATGACGAATACGAGCAGGATCAGCATCCAGACGTAGAAGGCCCCGCCGAAGCTCGTGCTGTAAAAGAGCGGGAACGACGCGAAGAAGGCTCCGCCGAACGTGACGAGCGTCGTGAACGTGAGTTCCCATTTCCGTCCCAGCGAGTTGACGATCAGGTTGCGTTCCGTTTCGGTGCGTCCGATCGTGTAGAGCATCGCTTGTCCGCCCTGTACGAACAGCAGGAAGACCAGCAGCGCCCCGAGCAGCGAGATGATGAACCACCAGTAGTGTTGCAGGAAAATATGTACCGTATCCATAGCTCTTTCCGTTATTGGTTGTCGATAGAGGTTCGTTCTTGTGCGGCGTGCGCGTCGGGGGGCTCGGGCCCGATGCGGATTTGCCGCGTCATGATCATCAGCTCGGCGATCAGCAGCGTCGTGAACAGCACGACGAACAGGAAGAAGGCCGTTATCAGCGAGCCGGTGTTGATTCTCGAGACGGAGGCTACGGTCGGCAGCAGGTCCTGAATGGTCCACGGCTGGCGTCCTACCTCGGCGACGATCCAGCCCGACACCGACGCGAGATAGGCCAGCGGGATCGACCACAACATCGCGTACAGCATCCACCGTTTGCCGGCCAGCGTGCGCCGGTAGCAGAAGAACAGGATGGCGGCGAACAGCAGGATGAAGTAGCCGCCCAGAGCGACCATCACGCGGAACGAATAGAAGACCGTCGGCACGTTCGGAACGACGTCGGTCGGCTCCTTGAGAAATCCGTATCCGATCGAAGCGAACTGCTTCTCGATGAAAGCCTTTCCGGCGGGATCGTCCGGATCGAACAGCTTTTCGAATCGGGCTTGCTCCTGCTCGTCGCCTGTCCGGCGTGCCTCGCGGTAGCCTTCGAGCGTCTCGAGGGCCTCCCGTCCGAGTTCCATGCGCTGCTCGGTCGACGGAATGCCGTACTTTTCGTTACCGTATACCAGATCGTTGATGCCCGGAACGAAGGCGTTCGCGTCGCGGAAAGCCATCAGAGACAGCATTTTCGGAATTTCGATCCGGAATGCGAACGCGCTGTCGTCGCTCGTGCGGACGGTCCTGTCGACCGGTCGGAGCGCTCCGACCGCGACCAGTCCCGCCTCTTGGCGCCCGTCGTAGAGGGCTTCCATGGCCGCCAGCTTCATCGGCTGCGTCCGGGCCACCTGCACGGCCGAACCGTCGCCCGTCATCGCGGCCATCAGCGAGAAGAACAGCCCGAACACCGATGCGACGACGATGCTCCTGCGCGCGAACAGCTCCTCGCGTTTGCGCAGCAGATACCATGCGCTGATGCCGACGACTACGACGGCCGACAGCACGTAGGCAGACGTGACCGTGTGGAAGAACTTGTTGATCGCCACCGGCGACAGCACCACGTCCCAGAACGAGGTCATCTCCTGACGGGCGGTCTCGACGTTGAACGTCGTGCCGACGGGCGACTGCATCCATGCGTTAGCTACCAGAATCCACAGCGCCGAGAGATTGGCGCCGATGGCCGTGATCCAAGTGGATGCCAGATGAAAGCCTTTCGATACCTTGTTCCAGCCGAAAAACATCACGGCGAAAAACGTAGCTTCCAGGAAAAAGGCCATAATGCCCTCGATGGCCAGCGGGGCACCGAAAATGTCGCCGACGAAATGGGAGTAGTTCGACCAGTTCGTGCCGAACTCGAACTCGAGGATCAGGCCCGTCGCCACGCCGATCGCGAAGTTGATCGCGAAGATGCGGATCCAGAATTTCGTCGTGCGCTTCCAGAAGGGATCGCCCGTGCGGTAGTAGAGCGTTTCCATGATCGCGCAGATGAAACCGAGCCCGAGCGTCAGCGGCACGAACAGCCAGTGGTAGATCGCCGTCATCGCGAATTGCGCCCGCGACCAGTCTACCACGTTCATCAGATCGGTAGAGGTAAGTATCATATCGTTAAGGTTTAGAATCCAGCATTCGTTCGATCACGTAGTCGCCCTTTTGCCGCTCGTTTTCGAACCCGCCGAGCGTGTCGGGAAAGAAAAAGAGCTTCAGGATGCCGAACATGATAAGCAGCTTGAGCAGCACGACCGCCCACAGCGTGCGTCCCAGCGTCATGGCCCGGAAGCCGTCCGCGTAGAAGCGGTAGACTCGGTATATCGGATTGCGGTTCGTCATGTGCGGTGCGGTATGGCGTTTGTAAATCAAATATATGAATTATTTTGAAATTGCGTATCTTTGTATGCCACCAACTCAAAATGTATGAAAAAGTTCCGGACCATCGTGTTCGATCTGGGCGGCGTGCTGATCGACTATAGTCTCGAGCGTTCGATCGAGGCTTTCCGCAGGATAGGATACGGACAGATCGAAACGCTGATCGATCCCTACCGGCAGTCGGGCGTGCTGTTGCAGCTCGAAAAGGGCGAGGTCGGCCCCGAGGCGCTCTACGACGAGATTTCGCGTTCGGTAGGCCGTCCGGTCGATCCGAAGGCGATCGACGCGGCCTTGTGCGGCTTCCTGCTCGACATACCCGACTACAAACTCGACATGTTGCTCGATTTGCGTCGCCGGGGATTCCGCCTCTTTATGCTCAGCAATACCAATACCATTATGATGACCTATATGAAAAACGGGGTATTCCGCAAGCAGGGACTGACGATCGACGCCTATTTCGACCGGCTGTTCCTGTCGTACGAGATGGGATTGGTCAAGCCCGGGGCGGAGATTTTCCGTCGGATGATCGAGTCGTCGGGCATCGTTCCCTCCCAGACGCTTTTCATCGACGATTCGCAGGCTAACGTCGATACGGGGAAGGCTTGCGGATTCGATACTTATCTGGCGGCCCGGAACGAGGATTTCCGGCCGTTGTTCGACCGCATCGAACCGCTGGTTTGAGTCGGCAGACATATCGTAATGGCTTTGGAAGAATGAGTTAGGAAAGCTAAAAGCCGGGAATATAGTACGGCGTACTATGTTATCGATATATTCAAGTATCCCGTTCTGTCTTCGGTGAGAATACGGAAGAAGTCATAAGAAAATACCGATATGGAAGGTGAACCCAAGCTAATGGACAAGGTCTTCGACAAATTTGCCCAGTGGGCGGATTGGAGCGAAAAGGACCCGGTAAGAGAGATCATATTCGTTATCTGTACTCATATTGTCGGGCTACTGCTCATCATATTGTAGCCCATAATCGCAATGATTGCGGCCCGCTCGTACACCAACGCACAAAGGGAGCAGGAAGCCAAAGAAGATGAGGAACTATTAGAATGGTGGAGAAGAGAAAGGGAGGAAGAATACGTAAAATGGGTGAGAAGCAATGGCAGGTACAAGGGTGAGGATGAGTATGAGGACGAGGATGAATATGAATATGAATATGAAAATAAAAGGGGATAAAGGGAGTAGCTACGGGAAAAACGAAAATGAACGATGAGACGAGCAAACCCGTCTCATGGATAAGATAATTTACCTTTAAAAAGAAAACGATATGAAAAAAAGCTTTCTTTTCGCGATTCTCGCTTGGGCGCTGACCGGCTGCGCCGAACGACAGGCAGATTCTGCGCCTGCCGTGCTGACCGACCGGATACGGTTCGCTGAGGCGGTATTTCCTTCGGACGGAAAGCTGCTCGTGGGCAGTTTCGGGTCGAGCGAGCTCGACCCGCTCAATACCGAAGGAAAAGGGTATGTGCTGGAATTCACCGATACCGTCTCGCGCGTGCTGATTCCCTCCGACGGCAATCTGTCGGCTCCGAAGGGCATGCTTGTCAAGGACAGCTGCCTGCTGATCGCCGACGTCGGCAAGCTGGCCGTGTACGATCTGCGCGATACGGCGGCCGCTCCTCAGATCGTCCGTTTCCCCGACGGAGAGCTGTACGTCAACGACATGGCCCTGCATGGAAATACGCTTTACGTGACGGTGACCAACACGGGAAGCATCTATTCGCTCGACGTGACGCGCCCGTATGCGATCGACACCGCCTCGCTCAAACCGTATGTGACGATTCCCGGAGCCAACGGCATCGCGATTCGCGGCGATACGATGTACGTCGCGTCCTATCCGCCCGACGGCGTGACGACGCCCGACAATGCGATCTATTGTATCGAAAACATTTCGGCGCCTGTGGCGACCAAGCTGTTCGGCCGGCCGGGGCAGTACGACGGCCTGGCGTTGAGCGCCGACGGCAGCCGCCTCTATTTTACGAATTGGGTCGATTCCGAGGTGGGGTACTACGATTTCGCGGACAAACAGGTTCACCTGCTCGATCCCGGCGTAGCGATCGGTGGCCCGGCCCGGTTGTCGCTCGACGGGGACCGGCTCTATGTTCCCGATCTGCCCGGAAGCCGCGTCGTCATTCTGCCGCTCTGAGATTTTTCCCATGCGGCAGAACCGTCGCGGTTCCGCTGAAGGAGTGCGGTGGCACCGGTCCGTTTCGGTTTTTCGGTTCGGGACGGTTTCCTGAATGCCGCTTTACGGCCGGGAGAGGGCGGGGCTGTGTGTTTGGTTCCTGTTCGAAGGTATGTGTCGTCTCGGTGCGGAAACGGCGTTTTCTGACACTTCGCCGTCCGTATGTCCAGCGACATGCCCGTTTGGAAACCGGCCGGCGGATTCCGTTGCGGCCGGGACAGGGGGATGTTTGCGGCGGTCGTGCCGGCGTTTGTTGGTAAATCCCGAAAAACGTATTACTTTTGCACGGTTCGTTTCCGGACGGCGGACGGATTTTCAGTTCGGGGTGTAGCGCAGCCCGGTTAGCGCACCTGCTTTGGGAGCAGGGGGTCCCAGGTTCGAATCCTGGTACCCCGACAACGGAGAAAAGCCTTTCAGACTACTCTGAAAGGTTTTTTTGTATCTTGTCGCAGCCGTTTCGATTTTGCCGATTTTTGCTCGGTTAACACGTTTTTCAGCCATTTATGTTAACCAATGTGTCAACCAAACGACACCATGAAAGCAAGCACCGAGGTTGTTTGTTACAAGTACAAACCATTAAAAGACGGCACACTTCCTTTAATGCTCCGAGTTACGAAAGACCGCAAACGCAAATACGTTTCGCTCGGCCTTTCCCTGCCCGAAAAGTTTTGGGATTTCGAAAAAGGCAAGCCCAAACGCAACTGCCCCAACAAGGAACGAATCGAACGGCTGATAGCCGCAAAAACGGCGGAATACAACGACCTTATTGTCGAAATGACCGCCCAGCAACGCGAGTACACCGCCGATACGTTAGTGTCGCACTTTCGGTCGCAGACACAATGCGGGAGCGTCGTTGAATTATACGACAAGCTGATTACCGACATGAAGCGGGAAAAGCAACTCGGCAAAGCAGAGGTTTACAAATACTCCCGCGCATCGCTACTGTTGGATCTGCATGCAATTTGCTGAAAATTACAAAGAAAAAAAATGCTCATTGTCACATAAAAGAAAAATACATATATTTAAATCACTATTTACAACTCAATAACCCATATTATGACTTATGCAATTTATTTCGGATTGGCTTTCATACTTTTTTTAATTCAAAACTGGATTGGTAGTCGCTCATATTCAAAAGGATATGTGCGATTTTCATTACTTGACGAACAAGATGAAGCCATATCATTCAATTATGCAGTTAAAGTCTTTGGGCCTTTAGTCTATTTGATTTTATGTGTAGCAATACTACAATATTTTCAATTAAACGAATATGTAAGTAATATCATATACGTAATATATTTTTATATAATACTACGTCTACTAATCATAATCTTATATGGTAGAGGACGCATCGTAAATTGGTGGATAATATCTATTTACTACTTATCAATTATTCTAATAGCATACATATTTTGCCAAACATTTATTGATAAAGTAAATGATATTTTACCAGACTTTTCAGAATTAAAAAATGAGATATGGTTACTCATAATCATTTTTATATATCAAATTGGCAATAGCACCCAAGAATCTACACCTGCTAATCAAATATATGAACCAACATTAGCTTATCTCCCTGAATTGAAAAATCGAAAGAAAAAATACATACTAAGGAATTATACAAAATTTAGTAAAAAATATTCTTCTTTATTACCAGACAATCCCAGCCTCCAAATTGTAATAATATCCATATTAATATTTGAAAACTTTAATAAGCCTCAATTTATAAGATTATTAGAAAGAATATGGGTTAGAGTTAGCAATAAACCAGCAACGCAAGGAATTATGCAAATTGCGCATAGCAAGCCGTTATCAGATATCGAAAGTGTACGCATTGGATGTTCCAGTTTAAACCAGAAATATCTTGACAATAAAGACTCATATAAACCATTTCGCCGCACAATAAAATATCATTGCCCTGATAGAAAATATATTCGTCAAATATTATTCATTTCAAAAGCTATTATTGATAATACCACAACTCAAAGGTCATTTAATGATTTATATTCAGAAATAACTGACGAGTTCTCTTTATATGATTGATTTGGAGTTAAATTGCGTCGTATCTTAAAGAATAGGGAAAGAGGGCCGAAAAAATGCGGCGTTTTCTTTTGACACCAGCAATACTGTACTAATTCACTTAATTATTAACCTGCATTGGGATTTCACAAATGTGTCAACCAATGTGTTAACCGAGAAATAACGGTAAAAGCGAAAAGAAGTCAATATGTGCGTTAGAATGTGTTTGAAAGGCGTTTTTATACAACACAAGCCATTTAGCGTACCTGCTTTGGGTGCAGGGGGGCAGGTTCGAATCCTGGTACCCGACAACGGAGAAAAGCCTTTCAGACTACTCTGAAAGGCTTTTCTCCGTGTGGATGTGACCGCCGCATATCGTCGTTTTTCGCTCGGGTTACACCTTTTTTGCCCGTTTGTGTAAACTGAGATTTACCGGATGAGAAAGTGTCGATAGGTGGCTTCGGGTAGCTTTTCCTGTACGGTCGGAGTATGCGACAGGGCCGGCAACGAAAAATTGCCGGCCTTGTTCGATAGTCATCCGTATCGTGTTTCTGCCTATTCTCCGTGCAGGGCCGCGTCTTTTTGCTTGTATTCGCGGATCAATTCAAAAATGTAAGGGCCGCGTTCGGTCGGCGTGCAGCTTTGCTCGATGTTGCCTCGCAGCGAGAAATTCCAAAACAGGGAGAGTTGGACTCCGGCTTTGAGGAACGCTTCGAAGAACGGAACGTATTCCTCGCGCGATCCGCGGATCGCCCCGAACTCGCCCATTACGTATACCTTGCCCAGCGATCGGGCCGTTTCGACGGCGATGGCGATCTGCTCGTCGAGGGAGACCTTGCCCAGATCGGCAAACTGGCGGCCGTGCTGGTATACGTGCTCCGAGACGGTTTCGATCGGTCCCGGATTCAGTATGCGGCTGATCTTGCGGTATTGTTTCGTGTCGTCGATTGTCATCCGGTCGCGGGTATACTGATTGTACTGGGTTTCGCGCAGGATCGCGTTGCCCGAGAGCAGCATTCTGCGGTCGGGATCGAGCCGGCGGACGATGCGCGTGAACGTGCGGTAGGCGTAAAGGATATCCTTGCCCCTGATCCGCCAGTCCGGATCTTCCGTCCCGAAAACGTCACGCCAGTCGGGCGGGTCGGCCTGGGTATGGCGCTGGGCATATTGGGGCAGGTCGGCGTGCAGGTTGAACTCGTTGCCGAACTCCCATGCGAAGATGCTTTTGTATTCCCTCAGGGATGTGACGATGTCGGTCGTGTAGGCTTTCAGGAACTCTACCGTTTTGCTGCCCGGCCTGCCCCAGCTGCGGAGCGGCTCGCCGAAATATTCCGGCACGGCGGCATAATGCCACATCAGGCAGGGGATCAGTCCGATTTCCAGTTCCTGCGCGCGGGCCGCGATCTGACGCAACGCATCGATATAGGCGTCCCGGTCGGTCATGTACGAGGCTCCGAGCTCGGCGCTGTAATAGATGCCGCAGTTGAAGCGGATGAGGCCGATCCCTTCTTTCTTGAGCAACTCGAGCGTTGCGAAAGAGTCCGACAGGTCGATCCGCAGTCCGTCATCTGTGAATTTGAGCGCGCAGTTGAACAGGTCGTAGCAGTTCATGCCGATGTCGCGGTACTTGTGCCCGGCAAGGAAAATGGTCGGCTCGCGGTTCGGGTCGTCTTTCGCCCGCTCGACATAGAGGCCCTTGCGCGCCCCGGAATCGTTCCAATAGGTTTGTACGGTTTCGTTCGCTCGCGAGGCGGAAGCCGCCGCGAGACAGGGACCCGCCATGGCCGCTATGGCCAGTACGGATCGGTAAAGCATTCGTTTGGTCATTTCCATTTGGGTTTTCACAGCAAAAATAAGACACCCGGGCCGTAGGAGCAAGGCTGCGGCCGGCTTTTTCTTTGCCTTGACAGCGCTGCCGGGCGTTTCGTCAGGTGGTTTTATTGATTGTCTGAGGCTTATGCGATACGGGAAGCGCCTGCAACCGAACGGTTTCGGCGGATAGTCGAATAAATCTTTTCCCGAACAGTTGCATTTTTGACGTAAATTTTATTATCTTTGCACCGCGTTTGAACGGAAGTGGCCCGAGGCCATGTTCGAACGCGGAACTCGTTCGGGGTGTAGCGCAGCCCGGTTAGCGCGCCAGCTTCGGGAGTTGGAGGTCCCGGGTTCGAATCCCGGTACCCCGACCAAATTCAAATCCGCTTATTTAAGCATCGAGCCCTTGCATCCCGAGCAAGGGCTTTTTTGTTTTCAGTCTTTGTGCTTGCGAGGGCTGGGCCGGTACGTTTCCCTTGTCGAAATGCCTGAAAGAATCGGATGTATGCGGAATACCGGCTGGAATGTAAAAAGATGGCGGCCGCCTGCCGTTGAGGATAGGCGGCCGCCGGAGAGGGCGCTTCTTTTAGGCTGTGAGCGAGAAAAGGATGGTGCAGAGAATGGATACGACAAACAGAATGCTGAGCGTCAGCGTGGCCGTGTCCGCTTTTTCGAGTGCGGTCGATTGCTTTTTTTCCATAATCTTTTGTTTTTCGTTGATTGCTTCCTTGTGGGGGCTTGCTTTCCGTCCGTTGAAAGAGGTCCGGTAGGACGCGATGCAAAATCGGAGCCGTTTTGTCCGTTTCCCGCCGTTTGCAGGCTGCTCGTGCCGGCTTGCCGCCGTGCAGGGAAAGATTCCCAGCCGATTGCCCTGCGGAAAAATGTCCGTTTTTTTCCGTGCGGACTTCCGTTCCCCGGATGCAAAGCCTGTGGTATTGATCGAACGTCGGGCGGCTTCCGTGAGTAACGGGGCAACGGCCTGCCGTCGTCCGCTCCTGTCCCGAATCGGCTCGTAAGATACGCTCATCGAAGAATAGCGTTGGGCAGAGCGATTTCGGCGGTCCTTGACGCGAGCCGCTCGCGGGATTCCGGAGCGTATGGAAGTGGCTGCGGACTTTCCCGTCTCGGTCGAATCGGCTCTTCGTCCGGGCTGTTTTTGCTTTTGGGGGTACTTTGTTCCGATATATTCGCTATCTTTGCGAACGTGTCGAGGCTCGATCCCGACGGGCGGACCGTCCGGGAGACGAATGAGGGAACGCCGTGCGAATCGGCGACAGTTACCGCTGCTGTATGTCTCGGCTTCTTTTCGGTCCGGGTGGCCGGCAGAAGCGAAACGTTCCGGAACGGATGCCACTGGCCTTTGGGCCGGGAAGGCTTCGGAGCGGAGACGAGTCAGAAGACCGGCCCGGCACGTTTCGATTACAGCCTGCGGTGTATGGGCCGGTAATCCGTCCGGAGCTTCTCTGCGGACCGGTTTCCCCTGTGGCCGTGCTGTATGATAATGTACGGCGATTATGAAAAGAAGAATCCTTGTCGCGCTATTGGCGTTGCTTCCGGCTTTCGGGATCGTGACGTCCTGCATGGACTACGGGGCTCGGGCTCCCGAAAAGATCGGTGCGGACGGCCGGGGGCTGTTCATTACCAACGAAGGAAATTTCATGTACGGGAACGCTTCGTTGTCCTACTACGACATCGATTCGATGCGGGTGGAGAACGAGGTGTTCCGTCGCACGAATACGATCAAGCTGGGCGATGTGGCCCAGTCGATGGCGATTCGCAACGGGCTGGGGTATGTTGTCGTCAACAATTCGGGCATCATATTCGTCATCGATCTCGATACGTTCGAGCTCAAGGGAATGATCGAGGGACTGCTTTCGCCCCGCTACATCCATTTCCTGAGCGACGAAAAGGCCTATGTGACCGACTTGTACGCTTGGCACATCACGATCATCAATCCGAAAACGTTCGAAATCACCGGCCGCATCGACGTGAAGATTCCGGGCAAGAATCAGCCGTCGACCGAGCAGATGGTGCAGTACGGCGACTTCGTTTTCACGAACTGCTGGTCGTACGATAACAAGATACTGGTCATCGACACGCGCACCGACAGCGTCGTCAAGTACATCGAGGTCGGCAAACAACCCACTTCGCTCGCGCTGGACCGTTTCGGCAAGATATGGACCGTCACCGACGGCGGTTATCCCGGAAGTCCTTACGGACAGGAGGCGCCGGGGCTCTACCGGATCGACGCCGCCACCCAGCGGGTCGATAGGGCTTTCATGTTCCGGTTCGGCGACCGGGCGTCCGAGGTTTGTCTGAACGGCACGCGCGATACGCTGTATTTTATCAAGGATCATGTCTGGCGCATGGACGTCCGCTCCGAATCGCTGCCCGAAAAGCCGTTTCTGGAGAATATGACAGGCAACTACTGGTACGGGCTGACGGTCGATCCCCGGACTTCCGAGGTCTATCTGGCCGATGCGCTCGATTACGTGCAGCCCGGCTGGGTTTTCCGTTACTCGGCCCGGGGCGGGCTGCTCGACAGTTTTCAAGTCGGCATCATCCCCGGGGCTTTCTGTTTTAAATGACGATCGCTATGAACCGACTGTATAGGACCGCTCTGGCGGCCGCGCTGACGCTGACGACAGCCTCCCTGAGGGCGGCGAACGGGACCGTCTGCGAGTCTCCCGAGGCGTCCGAGCCTCTTTCCTCGCGCACGATTCGGCTGAAGGAGGCCGTTGTGACCGGGCGGCGTCTGGCCGACATCGGAGTGACGAAGATGAATCTCGATTCGGTGGCGCTGCGGCAGAACGTGACCAACAGTTTGGGCGACCTGCTGTCGCAGAGCACGCCGGTATTCATCAAGTCGTATGGCCGGGGAACGATGGCGACGGCTTCGTTCCGGGGCACGGCTCCCTCGCATACGCAGGTGACGTGGAACGGCATGAAAATCAATTCGCCCATGCTCGGCATGGTCGACTTCTCGCTGATCCCTTCCTATTTCATCGACGAGGCGAGCCTCTATCACGGAGCCGGTTCGGTCGGGGTGTCCGGGGGCGGTTTGGGGGGGGCGATCACGCTGGGGACCAAACCGCTGGGCGAATCGGGAGCCGGCGTGCACTTCATTCAAGGCATCAGCAGTTTCGACACTTACGACGAGTTCCTGCGTTTCACCTACGGCACCCGGAAGTTCGAGTCCTCGACCCGCGTATGCTACGTGACCTCCGACAACGATTTCGAGTATCGCAATTACGATAAGTACGAGCAGATCGACGGGCAATGGGTCTATCCGATGGAGCGGAACAAGAACTGCTCGTACCGCGATTTTCACTTGTTGCAGGAGTTTTACTATCAGCCCGACGAGCGGAATCGCTTCGGGCTGGCGGCCTGGGTCACCGATTCGCGGCGCGGCATCCCGATGCTGACGGTGGACTACAAGGAGGAGGGACAGGCCCGCTCGACGCAGGACGAGACGACGCTGCGTGCGGTCGCCTCGTGGGACCGTCGCGGCGACGGGCTGAAAATGGGCGCCAAGGCCGGCTATATCTATTCCTACATCTTGTATCGTTACGACGGGAATCCCGATCCCGACAGCGGCGAGCTGCAGCAGATGATCCACTCGCACAGCCGGATCAACTCCGGCTACGGGCAGTTCTATGCCGAGTATTATCCTACGCCGAAGTGGGCGTTGACGGCCAATGCGTCGGTCAATGTCCATTCGGTGAGCAGCCTGGACGACCCCGATCTGGGCGGGGCGCAGCCCGAGGATACGATCCGGCTCGGCTATGACAAGGTAAGGGCCGAAGTGTCGCTGCTCGCTACGGTGAAGTACCGGCCTCATCCGCGTCTGGGGCTGGGTATCGACCTGCGCGGCGAGAGTTACGGACGGAACCTGACGCCGCTGATTCCGGCCGGGTTCGTCGATTATACGCTGTGGCCCCGGTTCGGCGTCGTGCTCAAGGCTTCCGTCGCTCGCAATTACCGCTATCCGTCGCTGAACGACCTTTATTTCAAGCCGGGCGGCAACGATTCGCTGAAAACCGAAAAGGGATATACCTACGAAGGGGGCATGGAGTTCCGCGTGAAGGAGGGAGCATTCGATTTCGGCGGCGAGGTTACCGTCTACAATTCGCATATACGCGACTGGATCGTCTGGCTGCCGACATTCAAAGGATTCTGGACGCCGCTCAACGTCAAGAAGGTGCACAGCTACGGCGTCGAGCTCCGGGGCGACTTGTCCGTGAAGCTGGGACGCCGCTGGGCATTGAACCTGAACGCTTTCTGGGCCAAGACCCGCTCGATCAACTGGGGCGATCCGAAAGAGTGGTACGACCAGTCGATCGGCAAGCAGCTCGTTTATGTCCCCGAATATTCCTCGGGCGTTACCGGAAGGCTTTCGTGGCGCGGATACGAGCTGACCTACCGGTACAACTATTACAGCGAGCGCTATACGACATCGAGCAACGAGAAAGGATCCAGTCTCTATTTGCTCAATTCTTACTACATGAACGATCTGGGTCTTGGCAAGACGTTCCGTCTGAGCGTGGGCGAGCTGTCCGTCAAACTGTGGGTCTACAACCTGTTCGACGAGGAGTACGTTTCGGTGCTTTCCCGGCCGATGCCCGGCCGCAATTTCGGTCTGTTCATAGGCATCACGCCGCGCTGGGACAAGAAAAGGCGTTAGTCGGTCAGCCGTTTCCTTATTTCTTCGTGATTCTTCCGCCGGGGGAGGGCCCGGCGCTCGTCTTGCTGTGTCGTCGGTGGAGAACTTGGTTACGGACACGTTCGGATACCATCTCGGATATCGTGATATCAGAAAAAAACGTTCCGGCCGTCGGCCGGAACGTTTTTCTCATAAACGGGCGCTCGTTCCGGTTTCCTATTTCTTGACCCAGTCCGTTTCCGCGTCTTTCGTGTAGCAGGGCAGCGTTCCGACTCCGCCCATGAAATAGGTCGCGTCCGGATCGAAGTCCTGCGGAACATAGATCGTTTCGAGCCGGTTGCCTTCGGATGCGATTCTCGTCAGCGAGAACGGCGACAGGTCCAGTTCTCCGCTCAGCCCGTTATTGGCGAAGCGCAGTTCCCACAGCCGCGTGCATCCGTCGAGCACGAGGCTTGTCAAGCTGTTGTCGCCGCACAGCACGCCGCCCACTTTCGAGCAACCGGTCAGGTCGAGCGACGTCAGTCGGTTGCCGCTGATTTCCAGCCAATAGAGATATTTTTGTTTCGACAGGTCGATGTCCGTCAGCTGATTGTTGTTCAGATTGATATAGAGATAGGGCAGTCCTGCGTCCTCGTAGCCGCTTCCGGAAGGGCTCGGCGTGTCGAACGTCTTGTCGCCCATGTTGACCGAAGCGATCCGGTTGTCGGACGCCATCAGGTAGCCGATCTTCGTATTGCTCACGTCGAGCTTGTCGATCCGGTTGTTCTGACAGTTGATCCATACCAGCTCGGCGCTTTGTGTCAGGTCGAGCGTGCCGATTTCGTTGTAGGCGCAGTAGAGCGTGTCGATCTTCGGGCATTTCGTCACGTCGAGTGCCGACAGCGAGTTATGGCAGCAGTTGAGTGTCTTCAGTTCGGGATTCCGGCTCAGGTCGAGCGATCCGAGCTTCGGGTTTCCGTATGTGGTCAGCCGTTTGAGTTTCGGGTTGTTCGACACGTCGAGCTCGTCGAGGCCGAAGCCGGGATAGTTGCTGCTCGCGCAGTTCAGTTCCTCCAGTTCGGGATTACGGCTCAGATCGATATGCTCGATCGGAGTCAGGTCTCCCCAGCGCGTATGGCAGCACATGCCGAAATCGAGTTTCTTGAGACTCGGGTTGTTCGTCACGTCGAGTTCGCTGATATTCAGGTAGTAGACGCTGAGCGTTTCGAGCTTCGGATTGTTCGATACGTCGATTTTCGTAATGCCGTCGTCGTCGGTCATGGCGCCGTTGTTCATGCCGCACAGCAAGTGGACCAGTTCCGTGTTCTGCGATACGTCGAGCGACGTGAGGCGGTTGCTCTCGCAGTTGAGTATCTGCAGATCGCGTAGCGGAGTCACGTCGAGCGATACGATCTGGTTCGATTTGCACCAGAGGGCCCGGAGTTTCCGGTTGTTCGTCACGTCGAGCGACGTGAGCAGGTTGCTCGTGCAATTGAGACTTTCGAGCTCCGTAAAATATTCGATGCCCTGGAGCGATTTGATCGACTGGCCGCTCAGTTCCAGCTCGGTGACCAGCGCGGCTTCCCATGCCTGCAGTTTTCCGTCGTTGTTCTTGTCGTAATACAGGGTAAGGGCTTGGAACTTGGAGTCCTCGAATTCGACTACTTCGTCGGGATCGTACTCGGCCGTTTCCTCGGAACCCGTTACCGTGCACGTCGCCTGGACGGCTTCGTTGCTGCGGAGCCGGACCGTGATGATGGCGTCGCCCGTGCTATGCGCCGTTACGTTGCCCGAGTCGTCGACGGTCGCCACTCCGGAATCGGAGCTGCTCCATGCGAAGTCCGGCTTTTCCGTCGCGTTTTCGGGCATAACCGTGACGGTCAGTTGCACCGTCTGTCCGATCTGTACGGTTTTCGTCTCGGTGATCGAGATACCCGTGATCGGAACGTTCGCCCCGTCGTCTTTTGAACAGCCCGCGAGACCTGCCGCGAGCATGAGTGTCAATGCAGTAAGGATTTTATTCATTATCGCAGTGTATTGCATGGTGTCGTTTGCCTTGTGAATGGATGTTCGGTTCCGTTATTCGGCGAAGGAGTAGGTCGAAACGATGCCGCCATCGCCTGCGACTTTGCCGATTCGGGACTCGACGCCGGTCATTCGGGTACCGTCGCTTATACGGTATACTTCCGTATAGACGTGATAGAAATCCGTCGTAGGAACGTAGAGCAGGCCATCGGGAGTGGCGGTCATGTATTTGGCCAGCGATCGGCTCGTCGTGGCGAAAACGCTCGTTTTGCCTGTTTGGCAGTCGTACCGGTAAATCTGGGTGGCCGAATATCCCTCTTGTTTGATGAACAGCTCGTCGCTTGTCGCCGAGGCGCATGCCATGCAGCCGTACAGGCCGTTGCCCACGCTGACCATCGGAAGCCCCTCTATCGCCAACGTCCGCTCGGTCGTCGCATAGGTCTGCGGATCGATCGTCAGTACCGACGCGGAGGAAGTGGCTGTCGTTCCCCACATCCAGAACGGATTTGCCGTCTTGTCGATTTTTCCCGCCACTACGGCGTAGAATTTGCCGTCGCGGCCCTTCACGACGTCGCAGACCTGACGGTCCTCGTCCACGTCGATCGTCCGGATTACCTGGTCGGTTTCGGTGTCGATCACCGCGATCTTGTTACCGTTGCCGACCATGATGTATTTCCCGTTCTTGACCATGTGCGAGTAGCACGGGCCGTCGACGCCGACCGCACCGTATGTGGCGTCGATCGTCGTGAACGTATTCATTCCGTCCGGAGCGACCTTCAGCACGCCGATGCCGGTCTGGTTATTGGCGTTGCTTGAATTATACAGTACATAGAACTTGCTGGTGTCGATTACCTGCAGATTGTAGATTTCCGATGAGGACTGAAGCGTGGCGGGATCGAAGCCCTCGGCCGTAATGATTTTTTCCTTCTTGAGCGTCTGGGCGTCGCAGGCGATGACGGCCGAACGGTTGGACTGGTTATTCGGAATCAGGATATAGAGCTTGTTGTCGTAAATGCTCAGGTCGTTGATTCCGTTCGTGCTGCCCGTACTTTCGCCGTTGACGGTCGTATACAGGTTATCCTCGTAGAACGTTCCCTCGCCGCTCGGATCGAAAAAGCCCAGTCCGCCGGCAGTCGAGCCGAATATCCATAACCCGTTCTTGTAGGGACCGTTGAAATTGACCGTAAACGCCGAGTCTTCCGACGCGATCCCGTCCAGATTGACGGCCGAAACGGTAACGGCCAGCGATCCGCTCCGGTCGGAGACCGGAATGTCCAGCGTCGCGCCGGTAGCGGTCTCGACCGTGTCGCCGTCGATCGTCCATACGTAGCTCGCTACTTCGACGTTCGATACCTCGACGGTCAGCTTGACAGCCGTTCCCACGGCCACCTCGACCGGGTCGCTCAGCGCTTCGTCGTTGCAGGAGATCGACGCGATGACGGGAGCCGGATCGACTACCTGCAACTCTCCGATCTGTTTGGTCGTGACTCCGCCGTCGGCGTTGTAAAGATTGACCGAAATATCGTACGTGCCGCGCTGCGCAGGCGTGAAGTCGAACCTAACGCTTTCGCTTTCGATTTTTTCGTTGACGATCCATTCGTAGCGGTCGATCGCGACGTTTTCGCACTCGACCGAGAAGCCGACGGTCTGGCCCGTCGTGATTTTCATTTGGCCTTCGGTCGCGCCGATGATCTCGACCTTCGAGACTTCGGGCAGCGGCAGCGAGTCGTCCTTCGAGCACGACGTCAGCACGAGCGCTGCGGCCAGAAAACAGAACAGTAGCTTTTTCATCATTGCTGTAAATTTGGTTAAAAATGATATGGAGATTTTACAGCAAGCGATGTACGGGTGAGAAATACCCTCCGGAAAGATACGCGCCGGCCGGCGCGCGACATCGAATGATTACCACCCATAAACCGCAGGCAAGTAAAATCCGTTCGCTCAGGCAGGTCTTCTGACTCGTCTCTGTTTTAAAGCCTTCCCGACGACAGCGGCGCCAGTGACATAAATTTTAAAACTTTTTGACCCTGCAGAAGACGCTTCTTCCGGCGCAGGGCAGAGACATACAGCAGCGGTTACTGTTGCCGATTCGCACGGCATTCCCTATTAATTCCTGCTCGGCGAAGCGGAATTCGCCGTCTCGGAAACCATTGCGAGGCAAAGATAGTATTTTTTCGGAGATATTTCATTTTTAGTCCGATATATTCTTCTTTTTCGGACAACATGTGCGGCGGCATTCCGTTGCCGGACCGGTCTCGGACCGCTTGTTCGGAAAGGTGGTTTTTTCCCTTTCGGGTTGCGGAACGTTCGGCGACGGCTGCCCGTGCGATCCCCCTCTCGGCGGTTTCAGGCTTTTGCGCTATACGGAGAAGATTGCGTCCGCCTCGGCGGCAGATTAGCACGGGATTTGTACGGAGCGTAGAGACGGCGGAGCCGCCGGTATGACCGGGTGAAAAGTTATCGCTTTCCGCCCGATTGAGCGGAAACGAATATGGGAAGACGCGAAGAACTCGAATACGAAATAGCCGAGATGCGCAAGCGGATCGACCGCGCGCCGGAGAATACTCCGGACGAGGTATTGGAACTGTGGCACCAGCAGCTCGACAGCGCATGGTTCGAACTGAACAACCTGTACGACGACTACGAAACGGAAACCGAGTGATTCGTCCGTTCCGTCGCAGCGTTTTTTGCAAGGACCCTGTTCGCCCGCCGTCGGATACGATCATCAAAAAAGGAATTATGGAAAATCAAACGCACTCCGTGCCGAGAATCGGGGAGAAAGCCCCCGCCTTCACGGCTTCGACAACGCAGGGGCCGATCCGGTTCCCCGACGATTTCAAGGGCAAATGGGTCCTTCTTTTCAGCCATCCGGCCGATTTCACGCCGGTCTGCACGTCCGAGTTCATGACTTTCGGGGCGATGTCCCGCGATTTCGAAAGGCTCGGATGCCAATTGATCGGTTTGTCGGTCGACAGCCTCTCGAGCCATCTGGCATGGCTTCATACGATTCGCGAGCGGATCGAGTTCAACGGCATGAAAAACGTCGACGTGCGCTTCCCGCTGATCGACGACGTTTCGATGCACGTCGCTACGCTGTACGGTATGATTCATCCCGGCGAGAGCGGGACGAAAGCCGTCCGTGCCGTATTCTTTATCGATCCCGACGCGGTCATCCGTGCGATCATCTATTATCCGCTGGCGCTCGGACGCAATTTCGACGAGCTCAGACGAGTGCTCGTCGGGCTTCAGACGATCGATCGTTTCCATGTTTCGCTGCCGGCCGACTGGCGGCCCGGCGACGAGGTCGTCGTACCGTCGCCCGGTACGATGGATGCTCTGGACCGTCAGGAAGAGCATCCGGCCGATGGCGTGACGTGCCACGACTGGTTCTTCTGTACGCGCAAGCTGACCGAGGAAGAGCAGCAGGAAATGGCGATCGGCTGAGCCGGCCGGCTTGGGGCGGAAGCCGTTCCGGGATCGGCTCGTTCCGACGAACTTTCCCGTTCGGCGGGGAATGTCTTTCCCGAAGATTCTGTCCGTATCTTCTTATTTTGCCGCCTTGGGCCGCATCGGTCCGAACCCGGCGCATGGCTTAGTCCGTTTTATGCTCCGTTGCCTGCTCCCTCCCGGATTGGGGACAGTCCGGGCCCCGAGCTGCGTAACCGGTCTCTTCCGGTATGCGGGCGGTGCATCGTTCCGTACTCTCCGGGGACGGAAATGCCGAGCGGTGCGGGATCGGACGACTGCCGACCGATCGTCGTTTCTGGAGGTCAGATCGGCTGGCCGGCCAGATCGTCGGGAAACATCATTCTCCGTTCCCAGTCCACGTTGGGCTTGACGATCAGATAGACCCTGACCCGCGTCGCTTTCGGCCTGCTTCCCTTGCGCTTGAACTCTATGCAATAGCGGACGCCCGGCTTGGCGCAGACGTTATCGAGGCGCAGGGCAGTGAAGTCGCCGGGCTCGAATTCGTATTCCGATATGCTGAACGGTCGGGGCGATCCGGCGGGCAGTTGCGGCTCGATCAGGTCGTAATCCAGTTCCGCTCCGGCGTTTTTCACTCCGTCGAACAGGAAGAGCTTCCAGTCGTCTTCGGCTATTATGCCGGGATTCCGGCAATCGTCGTATTTAGGGAAGATCAGCTTGAACGATTCGATTCTCCATGAGATTCCGAGAATGCCTTTTCTTTCTCGGTAAGGCTCCCGACAGCCTTTCGTACTGCCGTTGCATCCGGCCAGCAACAGCATGCCTGTGCATAGTGCTACCACTTTTTTCATAATTCACTGTTTTTGTCGGACCGACGGTCCGCATGGAAAGTGATTCCGTGTTGCCGGGTGAATGAGTCAGGCACCGTCGCCTGATCCGGTTTGTTGGGTTTGTTTGTCCTGCTAATATAAGGAAATATATCGGAATGGAAAAGCCTGCCGGCGGATTTGGGTATTTCCGGCGATGTTTTCCGGCTTTATGGCTTGGGTCCCGCATTCGGAGGGCGTTGCGTCTGCGTTCGGGAGAAACGGTTTGTCCCGGCCGTCCGGGGAACGAGACCGATGAAGAAAAACAGACACCGCCGAAATGCTTCGGCAGTGTCTGTCGTGGACCCAGAGGGGCATGATCCCACGACCTTCGGATTATGAGTCCGCTGCTCTAACCAACTGAGCTATGGGTCCTTATGTGATTCGAGGCTTAAACTTGCCCTCCGACGGGCTCCGTGAAGCCGGCTTAAAACCTGTTCTTCCCGTTTGTCCGTAGAGGTTATTCCTCTCTTGCGGGCAGCCTCGCTTTTCCGCCGACAAAGGTAAAATCTTTTCACGATTTTGCAAAGCCTCTGCGATTTTCGACGGGGCCGTCCGGCCGGCCGCTGCCGCCGGTCGCCGGTGCGCGACGGTCTGTCGGACGGTTCGAGGCGTCATTTCAGCGCCCGATAATTGAGCAGCCCTTCTTCCAGAAAATCGACGAACGCCTGCACATCGAGGTTGTAGCCCCGTCCCGGGACCAGCGGCCGCTCGTCGGGCCCGAGGATCAGGTAGTAGGGTTGCGAATTGATTCCGAACCGCTTGTGGGCCAGATAGGCATTGATCTTCCCGATGCTTTTGAGCGTCCGTCCGTCCGGCGTGGCGATCCACTCGCTTTCGGACAGGACCTTCTTATCATCGGAATACAGCGCGACGATCACGAAGTCGTCGCGCAGCAGTCGCAGCACCTGCGGGTCCGACCAAACCTTGGCCTCCATTTCCCGGCAGTTGACGCAGCCGTGTCCCGTATAGTCGACAAACAGGGGCTTCCCGACCTGACGAGCGTACTGTGCGGCCTCGTCCAGATCGAAAAAGCCCCGGAGACCGTGCGGCAGCTTCAGAAAGTCGCTGTGCTTCGGCTTGGGAAACGCGTCTTTGTCCGGTACGGCGGCCGAAGGCGACGGTACGGCAGGCACGAAGTCCTGAGTTTCGAGCGGCGGCAGGTAGCCCGATATGCCTTTCAGCGGAGCGCCCCACATGCCGGGGATCAGGTATACGACGAACGAGAACGTGACGACCGACAGCAGCAGCCGTGCGACGCCGATCGATTTCACCTCGCTGTCGTGTTTGAAACGCAGCTTGCCGAGCAGATAAAAGCCCAGCAGCGAGAAGATGACGATCCACAGCGCCAGATATACTTCCCGGTCGAGAATTCCCCAATGGTAGGTTTGGTCGGCGACGCTGAGGAACTTCAGTCCGAGCGCGAGCTCCAGAAATCCCAGTACGACCTTGACCGAATTGAGCCAGCCTCCGCTTTTGGGCAGGCGGTTCAGCAGCGAGGGGAACAGGGCGAACAGCGTGAAGGGCAGCGCGAACACGACCGAGAAGGCCAGCATCGTGAAAACGGGAGCCCATATCTCGCCCGAAGTCGACTTGATCAGTACGGAACCCACGATCGGGCCCGTGCACGAGAACGAGACCAGCACGAGCGTCAGCGCCATGAAAAAGATACCTGTCAGGCCGCCCCGGTCCGCCCGTTCGTCGCTTCGGTTCACCAAACGGCTCGGCATCGTGATCTCGAACGCTCCGAAAAAGGAGGCGGCGAAAACCATGAAGACGAGGAAGAAGATCACGTTCGGAATCCAGTGCGTGGCCAGCCAGTTGAAAATGTCGGCCGTGACGGTTCCCTGTCCGAAGAGGTTGGTGATGACGATGATGATCGTGATAGGCAACGTGTAGAGTCCGACGATGCAAAGTCCGTAGGCCAGCGCTCTGAATCGGCCCCGCGTCCGGTTCTCGCTGCCTTTCATGAAAAACGACACGGTCATCGGAATCATCGGAAAGACGCAGGGTGTCAGCAGGGCCGCCAGTCCCCACAGCATGGCCTCGACGATGGCGGCCCACAGTGATCCTCCGGTCTCTTGGGCAGACGAGGCGGCAGGCCGGAGTGCGCTTTCCTGTCCGTCCGGTTCGGCGGAAGCGGCGGCTTCCGCCTTGTCTGTCCGATCCTCGGTCGGCGAGTCCGCTTTCGGGGACGGCTTGTCGCCGAAAGAAATTTTCGTCTGCGAGAGGGGACTCTGTCCGTCCGCCGCCTCGTTTGCCCGGCCTCGGGCTTCGGTCGTCTGCCGTATGTCCGGAGCAGGTTTCGTTTCCGCCTGCGCCGGTCTCTCGGTACCGGTTGCACCCGTGCCGCCCGCTGTCTGTCCTGCCGAGGCTCCGCGTATCGTGAACGTCAGAGTCCGCTCTTCGGGCGGCAGACAGCTGCCTTCGTCGCAGGCCATCCATTCGACGGTAGCCTTCAGCGTAATGTCGCCGGCCTTTTTGAGCCGTACCCGCTGGGTGAACACGGCTTTCGAGGCATAGGTCCCGATTTCCATGCCGAACAGCTCGTCGCGGACCCGGCGGGGAGGCGCGGGTTCCGCGATGCCGCCGATCAGCTCCGCATCCGGGTTCGATTCGAAAGAGATGGTCGTCGGGTTGGGGCCGCCTTCGTAAGGCCCCGTGTCGTATATGTGCCAGGGCGCTTCGATCCGGGCCTCGATCCGGAGCAGGTATACGTCTTCGCCCATGCTCTCGACGGAGGTTTCCCATGCGACCGGATCGGGTTTCTGGGCTTCGAGCCCGATGGCCGGCAACAGCAGCAGCGCCGACAACAGCAACTTGAACGGAAGGGTTCGGCTCATAAGGTATTCGTATTCGTGGTTGAGACGGGAACGGGATTTCTTTCTCCGCCGTGTCGCTCGCTCGGTCCCGGACGGCCGTCTTGGTTTAATATGCTCTTTCGTTGCGTTTCTCGTAAAAGTTGACGAACGCCTGATCGGCGACCGCGTTGCCGCCCGGGGTAGGGTAGTCGCCGGTGAAGTACCAGTCGCCCCCGTGCGCGGGGATCGCCTCGTGCATGTTCGGCACGGTCTGGTAGATCACTTCGACCTGCGAGCGGATATCCGGCGCCTTGATGATCTGCGCGATCTTAGCCGAAATCTGCTCGTCGGTGAACGGCTCGTAGATTCGTTTGACGCAGTTCGCGGCTTGGCTTCGCTCGCCTTGCAACTGCTCGAGACATTCGCGGTAGACGTCGTCGATGAGCGTCTGCCGTCCGCTTTCGCGCAGCAGTTCGACAGCGGCCCGGAAGGCGACGAAGTCGCCCAGTCGCGACATGTCGATCCCGTAGCAGTCCGGATAGCGGATCTGCGGGGCCGACGAGCAGACGACGATCTTGCGCGGCTCGAGCCGGTCGAGTATCCGGACGATGCTCTGCCGCAGCGTCGTGCCCCGCACGATCGAATCGTCGAGGATCACCAGATTGTCTTTTCCGGCACGTATCGTGCCGTAGGTGATGTCGTAGACGTGGGCCACCAGATCGTCGCGGTCGTTGTCCTGCGTGATGAACGTCCGCATCTTGACGTCCTTGATCGCCACTTTCTCGAAACGGGGCTTGAACCGCAGGATCTCCTTGAGCCGCTGTTCGGTGAGCGAGCCGTTCTCGCGGAGAATCCTTTCGGCGCGGATATGCTGGCAGTATTCGTCCAATCCTCCGACCAGTCCGAAAAAGGCGCTCTCGGCCGTATTGGGAATATAGGAGAAAACCGTATTTTCGATGTCGTGGTCGATGCTGCGCAGGATTTGCGGCACGAGCAGCGCGCCCAGCCGCTTGCGTTCGCGGTAGATGTCGCGGTCGCTTCCGCGCGAGAAGTAGATTCGTTCGAACGAGCAGGGGCGGATGGGCTGCGGCGCGGTGAACGGTTCGACCGAGAAGTCCCCGTCGCGGCGGACGAGCAGCACATGGCCCGGCTCCAGTTCCCGGACCTGCTCGTAGGGCTTGTTGAATACGGTCTGGATCACCGCGCGTTCCGAGGCGGCCACGACTACTTCGTCGTCGCGGTAGTAGAACGCCGGACGGATGCCGCAGGGGTCGCGCATGACGAACGCGTCGCCGTGCCCGATCATGCCGGCCATCACGTAGCCGCCGTCCCAGCGACGGGCTGCCAGCGAGACGACCTCTTTCAGGTCGATATGCTTGGCCAGCAGGTCGGTAATCTGCTGCTTGGAGTATCCCTTATCTTTGAAATAGCGGTATTTGTCGTCGTTCTCGCGGTCGAGGAAATGTCCGATGCGTTCGAGGATCGTCACGGTGTCGGTTGTCGCCGGCGGGTACTGTCCCAGTTCGATCAGGCGCCGGAACAGCTCGTCGATGTTCGTCAGGTTGAAATTGCCGGCCAGTACCAGACTGCGCGTCATCCAGTTGTTCTCGCGCGAGACGGGATGCACGTTCTCGATGTTGTTCTTGCCGAACGTGCCGTAGCGCAGATGGCCGAGGAACACCTCGCCGGTGAATCCGACATGGCGCTTGAGCCACTGCGCGTCGCGGAGCCGCTCGGGGTTTTTCGCCGTCGCCTCCGCGATCCGCGACTCGATGCGCTGGAAAACGTCTTTGATAGGCGTGGCGGTGTTCGAGCGCTCGCGGTCGATGTAGACGCATCCGGGCTCGGGATAGAGCTTGATGTTGGCCAGTCCGGCTCCGTCCTGTCCCCGGTTGTGCTGCTTTTCCATCAGCAGGTGCATTTTGTTCAGCCCGTAAAAGGCCGAGCCGTATTTTTTTAGATAGAAATCGACGGGTTTCAGCAGGCGGATCATGGCGATGCCGCACTCGTGTTTGATCGAATCGCTCATAACAGTATTTGTAAGGTGCCCGTTCGGATTCGGAAAGGGTTTCCTATCGGCCGAAGCGCCTGCCAAAGATATCTATTTTTAATCGGCCGAGCAACATTTTCGGGGGGGAGACGGGGCCGTGCGGTTCGCGCCGCTTTTCCCGCGATAGTTCCGGCTTATGGCCTGATCGTATTTTATGATAGGCGGAAATGCGTCGTATTCGCGCATTTATCTTATCTTTGCTTATGGAAAAAATACCGACGACCGGTGCCGGTGTCATTTAAAACTTAAAGCAAGATGGGAAAAAGTATCAAAGGAACCAAGACCGAGCGGAATCTGCTCAAGGCGTTCGCCGGTGAATCGCAGGCGCGCACGCGCTACACGTTCTTCGCCAGCGTGGCCAAGAAGGAAGGTTTCGAACAGATCGCGGGCGTCTTTCTCGAGACGGCCGATCAGGAAAAGGAGCATGCCAAACGTTTCTTCAAGTTTCTGGAAGGCGGCATGGTCGAGATTACGGCCAGCTATCCGGCCGGCGTCATAGCGACGACGCGGGAGAACCTGGCGGCTGCGGCCGCGGGCGAGAACGAAGAGTGGACCGAGCTCTACCCCGAGTTCGCGCGGGTGGCCGACGAGGAGGGATTCCCCGCCGTTGCCGCGACGTTCCGCTTCATCTCGAAAGTCGAGGCCGAGCATGAGGCCCGGTACCGGACTTTGCTCGCACGCGTCGAGGCGGACAAGGTGTTCGAGCGCGACGAGGAGATCGAATGGCAGTGCCGCAACTGCGGGTATGTGCACAAGGGCAAGAACGCGCCCGAGATGTGCCCGTCGTGCAGCCATCCCAAGGCCTATTTCGAACCGAAGAAGAACAACTACTGAGCGAGGTGAAGCCTCCGATTTGGGGGCTGCGTCGCGAACGCAGGGCGGAGGAGCGATCCTCCGCTTTTTTTCGTCGGGTCGGCGCTTTGCGGGGCGGCATCCCCGATACGAGCCGGGAGCGCCGCGCAAGGGAAGGCTTGCGGCAGGTCTCGGTCGATTCTTGGCCTCAGGACCGTCTGTATCGCATGGGGGACAGGCCCGTGTGCTGCTTGAAGTATTTTCCGAAGAAGGACTGGTTGGCGAAGTGGAGTTCCTCGGAAATCTGGAGTATCGTCAGGTTGGTCGACTTGAGCAGGGTTTTGGCTTCGAGTACGACGTAGTCGTCGATCCACTGGCTGGCCGATTTTCCCGTCAGCTCCTTGATTACGTTCGACAGGTGCTTCGGCGTCAGGCAGAGCTTGTCGGCGTAGAACGCTACGCTCCGTTGCTGCTTATAGTGCTCGCCGACCGTGCGTATGAACAGCTCGAAGAGCTCGTCCTTTCGAGTCTGGGGCTTTGGACAGACCGGCTGGTGCTGATCGAATATGTGGGCTATGTCGAAGAAAAGCGCATGAAGCAGCGACAGGGCGATCTCACGCTGGTAACGGTGGCTTTTCTGCCTCATTTTCTGCCGGAGGAACGAGTGGTACTCCAGTATCCGGACGATTTCGTCCGGATTCAGGCGCAGGCACGGATCGTCCTTGAGTCGCAGAAAAACGGGCAGGAACTGCTGGATTCCCAGCAGCGAGTTTTTGACGAAATCGGTCGATATGGCGAATGCGCAACCGGTAAAATCGTCGCTCTCGCCGTGTCGCTGGACGATTTGCCCGGGCATCAGAATGAGCATGTCGTTGGTACGGAACGTGTATTCCTTGAGGTTGATGCTGGCGCTGGCCTCTCCGCTGAGACACAGGGAGAGCACGGCCAGATTGATCCGGCTCGGATATTCGAAAACCGGAACTCCGCCGAAGTCGTCGAACACGGCCAGATCGTGGCCGATCGTTTCGATGTTCTCCCGGGCTTCCGGATTGATCGTCGTCAGGTCGAGGCGCGGGATGTTGTGCTCTTTCATGGCTATGACGTTGAGTTCAGGACAAACTTAACAAATAAGTTCCGGTTATCGGACGACAATCTGACGAATCGGATATTTTTGCAGGAATATGGAACTGTCCGGAGGTTGTATATTCGCGGCTCTTTGTCCAAATTTGCATTCGATGCGGGGCGTTTTTTTTCTGCAATAAAAGCCGGTTCCGCGTTCGGGAGTCCGGTGCTTTCCGAGGGACGGCCAAACCGAGATTCCGCGCATGGCCGAAATTCGTCGCGTAGGGAGGCGACCGCCGTTCCGGCCCGGGAATTGAACGTATGGTTCCGTGCAGGGCGACGCGGGGAATCAGTAGGGAACCGAGAACAGGTCGGAGCGGGATTCGCCGGGAGCTGCGGATTCCTGTCCGTTCCCGGACCGTTTTCGGTGCGTCGGAACAACGTGCCCGGCACCCATTAATTATATCGGATCGAAACATGAGGAAAAAAATAGCGGCCCTTCTGCTGATCTTGTCGTGCCTCGGTTCGGCGGAAGCCCAGAAGCACCGGCGTCATCCCGATCCGGAGCGGTTTCCCGACACGGCCGAGGTCTACAGCCGGCTGGAGTCGGTTCCTCCGTTCGGAATTTACAAGGATAACTACTTCGTCACGGGCTCGAGCTTTTCGGGCGGGAAGCTGACCAAGAACAATTCCGACGCTAAGTTTCAGATCAGCATCCGTCACCGCCTGATCAAGGGCGTGCTTCCTTTTCATACTTACCTGTTCCTTACCTATACGCAGAAGTCCTTTTGGGATATATACAAGAAATCGAAACCTTTCGCCGAGAGCAATTATAACCCGACGCTCGGGCTGGGCACTCCGATTACCCGCCGGGACAAGCTCGTGGGACTCGGGATGCTGCAGTTCGAGCATGAGTCGAACGGCCGGGGAGGCGATTCGTCGCGCAGCTGGAACCGGATTTCGCTGACGGGGATATTCGAGTTCAACCGGCGCTTCAGCGGGGAGCTCAAGCTCTGGATTCCGATGGGGCTTTCCGACAATCCCGACTATGTACGCTACGGAGGCTACGGCCAGGCAGCCGTCAATTACAAGAGCCTCGACGAGCGGGTCCGCCTCTCGCTGCTGGTCGTCAAACGCGGCGGCTGGAACCTGAACGCGAACCTGCGTCTTGAGGCGGGCTACCGGCTTTCGAGACGCAGCAATCAGTATCTTTTCCTGCAATATTACAATGGTTATGCCGAAAGCATGATCGAATACCGGCAGTTCCACAGCTACTGGCGGATCGGTTTTGCGATCAAGCCGCGCGGGTGGACGATTTTCTGAATTACCGGCATGGCCGCATTCGCTCTGGTCCGGCATGCGAGTCTGCCTGTCGGACGAGTGCGGAGGTCCGAGGAAAGGCGAAACCTACATCCGGTTGATGCCCTGCCGCCCGTGGCCGCCCGTTTTTTCGGACCGATGCTCTCGGACGCTCGGCGGGACGGTTTGTCCGTTTCGGACAAGGCTCGATAGGAGGACACCGGTGTTGTGCCGCCCAACGCGCGGTCCGATCCGCTCGTTTGCGCTTGGATGACTCAGAACACGAGGGCGGCGCGGACTCCGACGCATTCGCCGACCGGGCCGACCGGAACGACGGCGAGCGACGTCCGCCGTTTGCGGTAGGGCTTCGTAAACAGGTAACCGCAGCCCGCTCCCAAAGCCGCTCCGGCGAGCACGTCCCAAATGTCGTGTTTTCGCGCGCCGGCTCCGATGCGGCTCCAGCCGACATAGACGGCCAGCGCGTAGGCCGGAGCTCCGAATTTCCAGCCGTAGCGTCGTTGGATGTACGATGCTCCGGCGAAGGCGACCGCCGAGTGAATGGACGGGAAGGCCGGCCCTTCGTGTCCTGCCGGCCGGGATTTGCCGATCGCGTATTTCAACCCGTAGCCGACGGCCAGATCGGCGGCGCACGCCAGAGCCAGTTGCTTGACGCCTTGACGGTCTCCGACAGCCAGCGAGACGATCAGTCCGGCAGCCGGGAGGGCGACCGCAGCGATATCGCCGGCGATTTCCGGCGTTTTCGGGCTTTTCTCGGACGTGCGGGCGGCCGCCGGATTCGGTGCCATGCACAACAAAGCCAGCGCGGCGATGATTCCGACTCGATATGGGCGTGAAACGTGCATGGACGACTTTTAAAAACGGATGTTGCCTTACGGGCGCCGGTTCCTGTTCCGGGCTGCCGGCGGGGCTTCTCTTGCAAATTCCGGGCTAAAGCCGGTGGCGGACGGCTGTTTTCGGTTTCGCCGTCCCGTTTGCCCGTCGTCCGCGATTTCCGTTTCCTCGGCTGGCCGGACCGGGGAACCGGCGGGAGGTAAGCGTCGTTCTCGATATTTTTCATAACGGACGGAGCGGCTTGATCGAAAATTTGATAAATTTGTATGGCTGTCGTTCCGGGACGTGAATTCGGTGAAAGGGAATTCCGCCGGCGGTAGCCGACCTGAACTTAAACCTAAACTGTTATGAAAAAAAGAAGAACGATCGAACGCTGTGTCCGTTTGGGCGTGGCGATCGCCTGCGTCTCGGCGGCCACGGTTCTCCGTGCCGGAGATCGGGCCGAGGTCTCGGTTGCAGGGTCGGAGAGGGCCGATACGGCCTCCTTCCGCGACATTTATCCCGACACGTGGGTCGCCACCGATGCGGTGGGACGAACGATGCCGACCGAGGAGGAGGTCGGCCTGCCGAAGAATGACCAGCGCCGCGTAGTGGGTATTTTCTACATTACCTGGCATACGCAGGGACTGCACAACCTGAAAAGTCCCTATACGGCGGATGTGACGAAGATTCTGGAACAGGACCCGTCCGCGCGTCTCGATGCGCATCATCCGCTCTGGAAGGAAGGCTCCTATCACTGGGGCGAGCCCGAGATGGGCTATTTTCTCAGTCAGGACGAGTGGGTGATTCGTAAGGACGTCTCGATGCTGGCCGATGCGGGCGTCGACGTGATGATCATGGACGTGACCAACGCCGTCCGCTACTGGGACGAGTGGGACGTGATCTTCCGTACGATGCAACGGATGAAGGCCGAGGGAAACAAAGTGCCCAAGTTCTGTTTCTGGGCGTTCAACGGTCCGGTGATTACCGTCGTGCAGGATCTCTACGACCGCATATACAAGCCCGGTCTCTATTCCGACCTGTGGTTCGAGTGGGACGGCAAGCCGCTGCTGCTCTACAACAGCCGTCCGGGGATCGATGCCGCGGAGAGAAGCATTTCGAATACCAATCCGCACTACGATCCGGACGCGGTGACGAATCCTGCCAATCCGCATTTCGGCGATCCGGACTATACGGAGAAGGTATACAAAGATTACACGTCCGAGGTGAAAGACTTTTTCACGCTGCGCACGATGTGGTGGGGCTATTACGAGTGGGGAGGCGAGCGTTTCGTCGGCACGGAGGACAACTGGAGCTTCGGCTATAACATGGCCGATCCGAAGGTAGCCGCCCTGAAGCCCGAAGAGTTGCTTTCGACGCATAACGGTCGGCGCGAGCAGGCTGCCGTGACGCCGGCCCAGCATCCGGTGACGATGGGCGGGACCGAGCCGATCGGCGTCGGGAAATCGTGGTCGCGCGCATCGGGCGAGCCGCAGCTCGACGAGCACGACCTGCCCGTTCCGACCTATGTGCCCTGGCTCGGCAAGACGGTCGAGCATCCCGAGCATTACGGCATTTACTTTCAGGAACGCTGGGACGAGGCGCTCGCGTGCGATCCCGAGTTCCTCTATATCAACGACTGGAACGAGTGGACGGCCGGCAAATACCAGCCCGGCGGCGAAGGTAAGACAGTGTCCTGGCTCCGCCGACAGAGTCCTTTCTTTTTCGTCGATCAGTACAACGCCGAGTTCAACCGCTGCATTCATCCTGTCAAGGGCGGCTATACCGATAACTATTACATGCAGATGGCCCAGAATCTGAGGCGTTATAAGGGCGCCCGTCCGATTCCGCGCCTCGAGGGCTATGCCGAGGCGAAAGCCGACGGCGATTTCGGCGAGTGGGATGCCGTGACGACCGAGTACCGCGATACGCGCGGCGACGTGTTCCACCGCGATGCGAAAGGCTACGCCGGGCTGCACTATGTCGATACTTCGGGCCGGAACGATATTCTGACCGCCAAGGTGGCTGTCGGACGGCGCGCGATCGGGTTTTATGCCGAAACGGCCGATGCGCTGACGCCGAGCGACGGAAACAACTGGATGCTGCTGCTGATCGATGCCGACAACGATTCCTCGACCGGCTGGTACGGCTATGACTTCGTGATCAACAAGAAAGTGAAGGACGGCCGGACGACGACGCTGATGCGCTACGATTCCGATTCGGAGCAATGGATCGAGGCGGCCGAGCTGCCTTACCGCTACGAGGGAAACAGGCTGGAGGTCATCGTGCCTCGGAAGCTGCTGGGCCTGACCGGCGACGGGTTTACGTTCGACTTCAAGTGGAGCGACAACGCCTATGAACTGGAGGACCCCATTTCGCTCTGCTTGCACGGGGACACGGCGCCGAACCGGCGTTTCAATTATCGTTGCATCTGGAATCGCCGATAAAATCGGCTCGGAGAGGTAAAAAATGGACCGCTTTCTTCTAATTTATTGGGGAATTGCTATATTTGCATGCGGCAACGAGGCTCCGGGTCGCGTATGCGAGGGTCGTATAATAAGGCCCGGGGAGTATGTCCGAATGTTTAATCTTTAAAAGAATATCGTTATGAAAGAGTTAGTAGCTCAAATCAAGGAGCAGATCGCCGCATTCACCGAGAACGCCGATCTTCAGGTAGAGAAGAACAACAAGGCTGCCGGAACCCGTGCCCGCAAGGCTGCGCTGGAGTTGAGCAAGCTGCTGAAGGATTTCCGCAAGGTGTCGGTAGAAGAGGCTAAGAAATAGGCTCTGAGCCGTTGAGTCGAGCGGAGCTGTCCCTGAGGGGCGGCTCCGCTTTTTTGCATCCGTGTCGAGCCTTCCGAAGAGGACCATGGCGAGTCCGATATCGGCTTTTGGAAAGCGGCTTTTACTCGGTCTCCGGATTCCAGCGGCTGCGCCGCATGTCGACATGGCCGTTGGACCTGAAGGCTACGTCTTCGTTTTCCAACAGGATTTTTTGTTCGGGCCAGGCGGGAACCGTCCGTCCCTGACTGTTCACCACCCTGTGGCAAGGCAGGCGGGACGATGCCGGAGCCCGATGCAGCGCCTGTCCTACCATGCGCGAGCACAGCGGCCTGCCAGCCAGCGAGGCGATCTGCCCGTAGGTTGCGACGCGGCCGGGCGGAATAGCCCTCACGATGTCGTATATTTCTCGGTAAAATTGTTCGCGATCCATCGATTTCGTCGTCCGGTTCGGTTCGTTTGCCGGCGGAATCCTCTGAGCCTATGTATCGGAGCCCGTTTCCCGCGATGCGGTTATGGCTTCCGGTCAAGGCCGGTGCATGACGATCCGCATTCGAGTTCAGGGCTCAGGGGCTGCGGCGGACCGTTCCGCAAAATATCCGTTCTCTATCGCCGTTCGGTCGCGCGGCAAGCCCCGGAATATCCTGTTTCGCTCGCATGGCCGGGCAGGACCTTACAAGCCGTTTCCTCCGATGCTGGAGGACTGTTGCTGCCCGGCGGTCTGTTCGAAATATTTCCACAGGTTATCCTGCGGCGGTACCGGCGCCGTGATGAGGACCGGACTGCGGCGGACCGGATGGACGAACTCGATCGAGCGGGCATGCAGCGAGATGCTGCCGTCGCGGTTCGAGCGCGGGGCTCCGTACTTCAGATCGCCGCGGATCGGGCATCCTATCTTCGACAATTGGGCTCGTATTTGGTGGTGTCTTCCGGTGAGCAGCTCGATTTCGAGCAGCCGGTAACGATCGCTTTCAGCCAGTAGCCGGTAGTCGAGCCGGGCTTCCTTGGCGTCGGGGACCGGACGGTCGTAGGCCTTCGTACGGTTCGTCCGCCCGTCGCGCATGAGGAAATGCCTGAGACTTCCCGATTCGGGCGAGGGACGGTTCTCAGTAATAGCCCAATAGATTTTGCGGATACGTCTGTTTTTGACCGTCTCGTTCATGCGCGCGAGCGCCTTGCTCGTTTTGGCGAACAGGACCGCTCCGCTGACCGGGCGGTCGATCCGGTGTACGACGCCCAGAAAGACGGCTCCGGGCTTGCCGTCGCGGACGCGGATCATCTCCTTGACTTCGTCCTCGAGAGCCGGATCGCCCGTCGGATCGGGCTGGACCAGCTCGCCGGAGCGCTTGTTCACGACGATCAGATGGTTGTCTTCGTATAGTATTCGTTCGGGTTCAAACATATGCGGTCGTTTCGGGTATTCATGCGGCGCCTGCGCGTTTGTGCCAAAGACGGCATGTTCGGTTTCGAATTGGCTGAAGGCGGAGGACGGTTATCTCGCCCGTATCGGTTTCTGTATATCCGTAGAAACGGTTCGTCCGTGAAAAACGAGCCTTTCGTCGGCCGGCGGGGCCGAATCCCGTTCCGTTTTCTGCAAGCCCGGAGGGATTTTCGCAGACGGACGCGGGCCGTTTGCGTCGTTCTTTCTGCCCGTGCCGGTCGAAAACGGCGATGTCTCGGGTGCATGGTGCGATCCGCGTAGCCGGGACGGCTTTCGGGAGAACGGCCGGACAGAAGACGGCTCTTTTCCGTTCGGCTGTTCGGGAAGAAAAAGAGAGCGCCCGGGTTACGGGTTCGGCAGCTGCGGTCGTTTTTTTGCTTGTCATGGGATTCATTCGAGCTCGAACGTGAAAGGCAGCAAGGCGCGCGCGGATTCTACGACCGTCGCGCTGCAGGCGCCGCACAGGATCAGCCGGATCGGAGCGCCCTGCCTCTTTTCGGTGTCGGCGATCACCTGCCGGCATGCTCCGCAGGGCGAACATTCCCGCGAAGCGGGCAGCGAGGCGATTGCCAGCGCGCGGACTTTCCGTCCGCTCCGGTTCGACTGCACGTAGTAAAGCAGGCTGCGTTCGGCGCACATGCCCGAGGGAAAGACCTCGCTTTCCTGATTGGCTGCCGACACGATTTCCCCGTCATCGAGCAACGCGGCTGCGCCGACCCGGAAGTCCGAATAGGGCGCATACGACTTCGAGCAAGCCTCGGCGGCACAATTCGCCAGCCGCCGCTCCGCCTCGGGCAGGTCCTCCAGCGGAGCGTACCGCAGGTATTCGAAAGAGTATAGCCGTTTTTCCTTCATAACGGTTGTCGTTGTTAGCGCATGGTCCGCTCTTGCCCGATTGCCGTGCGGACGGGTTACGGTCCGGCCGGTTCCGTCCGAGTTCCCGAAGCATGAGCGGGTTGCTGCAATCGCTTTGTCCTGTCCTTTGGGTCGTTCCGGACGCTTCCGGGGATTTATCCGACCGGTCTGACGGCCCGCACCATATGCCTTTTGCCGAGGGCTCCGGGCAGGCGCTTCACGTCGAATCCCGCCTCGCGCAGATTGCGCTTGACCGCACCCTTGGCCGAATAGGTGACCAGCAGCCCTCCTTCGCTCAGGATGTCGAATATCCGGCGGAAAACGTCCGCCGTCCACAGTTCCGGTTGCGTGTCCGGAGCGAAAGCGTCGAAGTAAACCAAATCAAAGGTAGTGTCAAATTCGTAATCCTGCAAGGAAGTTTCGACCTTTCGGATGCGGAATCGCTCGGTAATTCGCGCCGGAACGTTCCACGGAGCCTCGTGCAGGGCCATGAACAGCCGGTCGGCTCCGTAGCTGAGTTGCGCGGCGGTTCGCGGATCGACGGGATAGGGCTCCAAGGCCGTATAAGCCACCGTGCGGTTCATAAAGAAAGCGGCCCGCGCCGTAAGCCATGCGTTCAGGCCGCTGCCGAACCCGACTTCGAGCAGCCTGACATGGGGCAGGCCGCTTGCCGCGAACCCTTGCCGTATGTAGACGTGCATCGACTCTCCCGTCGCTCCGCGCGTAGAGTGGTACGTATCGCCGAAGACGGGATGCCTCAGCGTGGGCGTCCCGTCTTCAGTTAGCTCTATGGTCGGCCGGATCATGTCCGTTCCGCTTAGTTCAGCAGAAAGCGGACCGTGACCGAGTGCTCGATCCTGATTTTTTCGAATTCCAGATTCGGAGCCGCTTCCGCCGTGCCGGCCGCATCGGCGACGGCGGCGCTTTTGGCCATCAGCATCACGTTCGCATAGCGGGGCGTGTTGTAGCCGTAGTCCTGAATATAGACGGCCGGACCGGCCGTTTGGCCTACGGCTTCGGCCAGCACCTCGGCGTTCTTGCGGGCCGCCTTGGCCGCATCGGCGCGTACTTGCTGGCGCAGCTCGTCCATGTTCGACACGTCGGTGCGCTCGATGTTCACGTCGGCGATCCCTGCCGCCTGCAGAGCTTCGAACGCTTGTCCGAGCTGCGCGGCGCTGGAGACTTTCAGTTGGTAGGTTTTCGTCGAGAGAATGGCGTTCTTACGCAGGAAATAGGTTTGCAGGTCGCTCGTCATGTCCTGCACGACCAGATCCTTCTCGATGTCGATGTGCGCGGCTTTCAGACGGCGGAACATCTCTTTTTCCTGTTGCTCGACCGAGACTTTCCCCTTGTTGTCCTTTTCGTTGATGACGATCCGCACGTAGATTTCGTCCGGTGTCACCTCCATGTCGGCTTTGCCCGTCACTTCGATATAGGGTTTGTCGAGAAAATTCTTTTCCTGAGCCGAGGCGCCGGCGGCTATCAGCAGCGCGGCGGCGAGTACGATCGTCTTTTTCATCTTGTTTCGAGTTTAAAGGTTCTCTTTTCGTATGGATGTTCTGTATTATTCAGATGCTTCCCGCTTCCGGAATGTTGCATTTTGGTCTGGGGAAGCGTTGTAAATTTGCATGTTGCGTGAGACGTAAAAGATGTCATTCCGCCGCAGACCGGTCGAATAGCATCCGGCTCAACGCGTTGACGAATGCCGTTTGTTCTTCGGTCTGGCAACAGCTGTGCCATGCTTGGGAAAATGTTCTTGTATCGGTGCAGTCGCGTAAAATCGGAGCGGAGAAAAGGGTGATCGCCTGCCAACCTACGGGATTGAGGCGAATCAATCGGTACAGATATTTTCCGATCAGATTGTTTCTCGGACGTCCTTTATTCTCGATTTCCGTCGGGTCGGTTGCAAGTTCTTTTGCCCGTGTCTGGCAAAATCCGGCCAACGAAACCTCCCGAATCTCGCCCGAGTCGGCCAAATGAGTTGCCAAATAGTCTGCGTGACAACAAGCATAGGACGGGTCGAATTTTTCGAAGAATGCACCGCTTAATTCCAACAGGTAATCTGATGCCGCTTCGCATAAACATTCGGGTATCCATTTTAGGGCATCTGTTTGCGGATAACAATCCATGACAACGTGGCTCAATTCATGGCTCAGTTGGTAAATAATTTGGGACCAGTATTTTGTTGAGGCGTTGAGGTAGATTCGGAATTTTTCTGTTTGTCCCGGATTCATGCGCTGCGGTGCAGTCAGAGGATAGTCCCTGTCCCATTTGACTACGGCGATGCGATCTCGTTGCAAGTGCCGTTGCGGAAACAGAATACAAAACGTCTCGAAGATGTGGAGGATGATTCTTCGGTCTAATTCGCAATAATAGTTGTCAATGATAAATCGTTCCATGAGTACGGATTCATATCCTTTGTTCGTTTCTCCGGACCAGCAGCACGACGTTTTCGACGTGGTGGGTGTGCGGGAACATATCCACCGGCTGAATGCGGAGCACGCGATAGTCGGCATCGAGCAACGCCAAGTCGCGGGCCTGCGTGGCCGGGTTGCAGCTGACGTAGACGATCCGTCCGGGCGCTGCGCCGAGGATCGTGCGCGCGACGTCCTCGTGGATACCTGCCCGGGGCGGGTCCAGAATCACGACGTCGGGCCGACCGTTGCGCTCGACGAACGCCTCGTCGAGCACGTCCTTCATGTCTCCCGCGTAGAACGTCGTATTGTCGATGCCGTTGAGGCGCGAATTGGTCCGGGCGTCCTCGATCGCTTCGGGCACGTACTCGACGCCGATCACTCGCGACGCCCGGGCGGCGACGAAGTTGGCTATCGTGCCCGTGCCCGTGTACAGGTCGTAGACGGTTTCCTGTCCGGTCAGCGCGGCGAACTCGCGGACTATCTTGTACAGTTCGTAAGCTTGGGACGAGTTGGTTTGGTAGAACGATTTCGGCCCGACCTTGAAACGCAGGCTTTCCATCTCTTCGAAAATATGGTCGCGCCCGCTGTGCAGGCGGATTTCCAGATCGCCGATCGTGTCGTTGAGTTTCGTGTTGACGACCCACATCAGCGATGCCAGTCCGGGAAAGCGCTCTCTCGTGTGGCTCAGCAGCGCGTCGATGCGCTCGCGGTCGTCTTCCCCGAACACGACGATCGCCATCACCTCGCCCGTCGACGCGGTGCGCACGATCAGGTTGCGCATCAGTCCCCGATGCTCGCGGATATCGTAGAACGAGTAGCCCCGGTCGATGCAGAATGCGCGGACTTCCTGCCGGATCGCGTTCGACGGATCGGGCTGCAGCCAGCATTTGCGGATGTCGAGCACCTTGTCGAACAGTCCCGGAATATGGAAGCCGAGGGCCGGTTCCCGCGCCGGCTCGTCCTGCGCGGCGATCTCCTCGGGCGTCAGCCAGCGCCGGTCGCTGAAAGTGAATTCCAGTTTGTTGCGGTAGAACAGCGTCTGCCGCGAGCCCCTGATCGGGCCGATCTCGGGCAGCTCGATTCCTCCTATGCGTTTCAGTTGCTCGGCGACCTGCTCCTGCTTGAAGCGGAGCTGTTCGTCGTAAGGCATGTTCTGCCACTTGCATCCGCCGCAGACGCCGAAATGCTCGCAGACCGGCTCGACGCGCAGCGGCGAGCGGCGGACGAAACGGACGATACGGCCCTCCATGTATCTCCGGCGTTTGCAACACACCTGTACGTCGACCACGTCGCCCGGCACGGCCATCGGAACGAACACGACGATGTCGTTCCATCGCCCGAGCGCCTTGCCCTCGGCGGCTACGGCGACGATTTCGAGCGACTCGATCAGCGGATGATTCGCTTTTTTTCTTCCCACTTATTTTCCCGTTTTGTTTTTTACCACAGTAACTAATCGCTATCTTTGTCTGCGATTGCGGCGTAAATATAGGACAAATATATGATAAAGACCGGAGTTATCGTTTCCAATCCGTTTCAGGAGAATACGATCGTGCTGTCGGATTCTACGGGCGAGTGCATCATCGTCGATGCGGGCGGATACACCCCGCAGGAGAACGCGGCGCTGTCGAAATACATCGAGCAGAACGGGCTGCGCCCCGTCATGGCCGTCAATACGCACGGTCATGTGGACCATATGCTCGGCGTGAATTACGTGAAGGACACCTACGGCGTTCCGTTCGCGATCGACGGGCGCGATGCCTTTCTGATCGAGTCGGCGCCGACTCACGGCGCGATCTACGGGTTCCGGGTCGATTCGGTGCCGGGCATCGACGTCGACCTGCAGGGGCAGAAGGAGATTCGTTTCGGCCATACGACGATGCGGATCATCGAGACGCCGGGCCATACGCCGGGTCACATCGCGCTGTACAATCCCGAGCAGAAACTGCTGCTGACGGGCGACACGCTGTTCCGCGAGAGCATCGGCCGGACGGACCTGCCGGGCGGCGACTACAGCTGGATCATGCGGAGCATACTCGACAAGCTGATGCCGTTGGGAGACGACGTGCATTTCTATCCCGGTCACGGGCAGGACAGCACGATCGGCCACGAGGCGCTCTACAATCCGTTCGTGACCGAGGTGCTCGGAGGAGAGGTGAATTGTTGAATCTTAAAAGAGCGAGCGAAGTGGGCGCTGTGGGACATGCGGTCCGCCGGGCCATGTACCGGACTCTGTCGCTGGACCGTTATCTGAAGACGCTGAGCGGAATGTACCTGCTCGGCTACCGCACGGGGATCGGCCGCTCGGCCGCCTACGAGTATCCCCGTTTCCTGAAAAATCTCGTGTCGGAGGGCGATACGGCGATCGACATCGGGGCCAACCTTGGCTATTACTCCTATGCGCTGGCCTCGTTGGTCGGGCCGCAGGGACGTGTCCGGGCCGTCGAGCCGGTCGAGCCGATCCGCCGCGTGCTGCGGCACAATCTGCGCCGTTTCCGCCATGTCGAGGTTCTCGCCTGCGCGCTCGGCGACGCGGACCGGACGATTCGCATGGGCAACGCGACGGTGGACCGCGACGGCTATTTCGGCACGGGGCAGAACTTCGTGCTCGACAAGCCGGCGGCGGGGTTGGCGCTCGTCGAATTCGAGGCCGAGATGAGGCGCGGCAGCGAGCTGTTCGCGTCGCTCGACCGGATCGATCTGATCAAGTGCGATATCGAGGGCTACGAGCTTGTCGTGATGACCGAGATGCGTCCGCTGCTCGAGCGGCATCACCCGACCGTGCTGATCGAGACCGGGGGAGATAACCGTCCGCGAATCGTCGCGCTGTTCGGCTCGATCGGTTACGACGGCTATGTGCTGAGCGAGGGGACGATGAGGCCGCTCGCCGACGGCGATACGAAAGACATCGTTTTCGTTCACCGCAGCAGGCGGGAGCGCTACCAGAAACTGATCCGGCCATGAGAATAGACATTCTGACCGTCGTACCCGAGTTGTTGCAGAGCCCGCTGAACGAGTCGATACTCAAGCGCGCCCAGCAGAAGGGGCTCGTCGAAATCTGCGTGCACAACCTGCGCGATTACGCGTTCGACAAACACCGTCAGGTCGATGACTACCCGTTTGGAGGCGAGGCGGGCATGGTGATGAAGGCCGAGCCTATTTTTTTGTGCATCGAGGAGTTGCAGCGGCAGCGCAGCTACGACGAGATCATCTATACTTCGCCCGATGGCCGGCGCTACGACCAGCACGAGGCCAACCGGCTCTCGACGCTCGGGAACATCATCATCCTGTGCGGTCACTACAAGGGAGTGGACTACCGGGTGCGCGAACATCTGATCACGAGCGAGCTGTCGATCGGCGATTACGTGCTGACCGGAGGCGAGCTGGCCGCCGCGATTATAGCCGACAGCGTTGTGCGCATTCTGCCCGGTGCGATCGGCGACGGGAGTTCGGCGCTGACCGACTGTTTTCAGGATAACCTGCTGGCGCCGCCGGTCTATACGCGTCCGGCCGATTTTCGCGGCTGGAAGGTGCCGGACGTGCTCTTGTCGGGCAACTTCGCCGAGATCGAGAAGTGGCAGGAGCAGCAGGCGTTCGAGCGTACCGAGCGGTTGCGGCCCGATCTGTTGAGGTAACGGGCCGTGTCGGGGTTGCCCCCGGATTTTTGCCCGGGCATCGGGAAAAGACCGGACGGCAATCGGTCGGGACTTGGCCAAGGCTGCGAACCGCTCGGCGCGGATTCGCAGGGTGAGCCGGAAGATTCGAAGGACGGGTTGAAAACGTCCGGGCGGCTGTCTCGGCCGCTCGTGCGGGAGCAGCCGGCCGTCGGACAGCAAGCGCGTCCGTACGATGGAGGGGCCGGGCGAAAACCGTTTCGCCGGGTTCTTACGGGTATACGATAGAATGAAGGGCCGGCGCGTCTCGGAAACGGAGCGTATGCCGGGAATACGGCATCCCTGTTTTCGTGCGGAAGAGTAGCCGGAGTCGGCAGGTAAATATTTATGCAAACCGAGTCGTTATGAAATACTATCTGATAGCCGGCGAGGCTTCGGGCGACCTGCACGGGTCGAACCTGATGAAGGGCATACTGAAGGCCGATCCCGGAGCCCGCTTCCGCTTTTGGGGCGGCGACAAGATGGCCGCCGTAGGCGGAGCGGAGAATCTGGCGATGCACTACGAGAAAGCGTCGTTCATGGGATTTACCGAAGTGCTGAAGAATCTGCGGACGATCTTCGGCCAGATCGAACAGTGCAAGCGCGACGTGGCGGCCTACGCTCCCGACGTGCTCGTGCTGATCGACTATGCCGGTTTCAACCTTCGTCTGGCCCGTTTCGGCCGCGAGCGCGGCATACCGACCTATTACTACATCGCGCCGAAAGTCTGGGCATGGAAGGAGTCGCGCGTGAAAAAAATCCGGCGTTGGGTCGACCGGCTGTTCGTCATCTTTCCGTTCGAGGTCGAGTATTTCCGTCGCCGGGGTATCGAGGCGATCTATGAGGGCAATCCGCTGATGGACGCGATCGATGCGCGCCGTGCCGCGCTCGGCTCGAAAGAGGAGTTCCGGGCCGTGCACGGGCTCGACGGACGTCCGGTCGTGGCATGCCTGGCCGGCAGCCGGCGCTCGGAGATCGGCTACAATCTGCCGTTCATGGTCGAGTTGTCGGGGCGATTTCCGCAGTATCAGTTCGTCGTGGCGGGCGTGCCGTGGCTTGACCGCTCGGTCTACGAGCCGCTGATCGCGGGCTCGCCCGTGCGCTACGTCTGCGACGCGACTTACGAGTTACTGGCCCACAGCGAGGCGGCCGTCGTCACGTCGGGGACTGCGACGCTCGAGACGGCTCTGCTCGGCACGCCCGAGATGGTATGCTATCGCCGCGACTGGCCGTCGATGCTGATCGGCAAGATGTTTCTCAAGACGAAATACGTCTCGCTCGTCAACCTCGTACTCGGCCGCGAGTGCGTGCGCGAGCTGCTGCAACACCATATGACGATGGCCAATGCGACGGCCGAGCTGCAGGCCGTTCTGCCCGGAGGGGCCAAGCACGAGCGGATAAAGACCGATTACGCCGAGTTGCGCTCGCTGATCGGCCGCAGCGGGGTGTCGGACCGTGTAGGGAGCCGGATGGTCGAACTGCTCAAAAGCGACATGAAATGAAAATCATCTGCATCGGCCGCAATTATGCGGAACATATCGAGGAACTGGACGGCCGCCGCGACATTCCGTCCGCGCCGGTCTTTTTCTGCAAGCCCGACACGGCGCTGCTGCGCAACAACGATCCGTTCTATGTGCCCGCTTTCAGCCGCGAGGTGCATTACGAGACCGAGCTGGTCGTGCGGATCGGCCGCGTGGCGCGTGCGATCGACGAGCGTTTCGCGTCCCGTTGCTACGACGAGGTGGGGCTCGGCATCGACTTTACGGCGCGGGACCTGCAGCGCGACTGCATCGTCCGGGGGCTGCCGTGGGAAATCTGCAAGGGGTTCGACTATTCGGCCGCCGTGTCGCCGCAGTTCGTACCGCTCGCCGAGTTGGGCGGCGACGTGCAGCGGTTACGTTTCGAGATGCGGCTCAACGGCGAGCTACGGCAGCGGGGCGATACGGCGCAGATGATCTTCGGCGTCGATAGGATCGTATCCTACCTCTCGCATTTCATCACGCTGAAGATCGGCGATCTGATTTTCACCGGCACGCCTGTCGGCGTCGGTCCGGTCCGTCCGGGCGACCGCTTGCAGGCATGGCTCGAGGGACGGATGATGTTCGACTTCGATATCAAATGACCGGATGCGGACGCTTGTGTCCCGGCCGCTTGCGGTTCCCAGCGGATCGCTCTCGGAGCGAAACCCGTTCCGCGAACGGAGAGAACGGTGCCGGAGGAGGCCGCACACGCCGCTCGACGGACTGAATCGCACTGATTATTTTTGAATGGCAAAAAACGATCAAACCATGTTGCTCGCAGAAAAGTTGAAAGCCTACCGGCTGATTCTCGCCAGCGCCTCTCCCCGGCGCAGGCAGTTGCTCGTCGGATGCGGACTGCCTTTCGTGCAGGCCGAGCCTTACGACGTGAGCGAGACCTATCCGGCGGGTATGCCGGCCGGCGAGGTTCCCGTTTACCTGGCGCGGCTCAAGTCCGACGCCTATCCGTTACCGCTCGCCTCGTTCGACATTCTGGTGACGGCCGATACGGTCGTCGCCGTCGACGATCATATTCTCGGCAAGCCCGCCGACCGCGGTGCCGCGGTCGCGATGCTGCGTGCGCTTTCGGGCCGCAGGCACCGGGTCGTCACCGGCGTGACGATCCGCACGGCCGACCGCGCGGTTTCGTTTTCCTCGTCGACCGACGTTTTTCTCCGGTCTCTGTCCGACGAGGAAATCGGACATTATGTCGACACGTACGCTCCCTATGACAAGGCTGGCTCGTACGGCATTCAGGAGTGGATCGGCTATGTCGGGATCGAGCGTATCGAAGGATCGTTCTACAACGTGATGGGGCTGCCCGTGCAGCGGCTGTACGTCGAGCTGGACGAACTGATAGGGTAGAATCTGCCGCAATTTGCATATCGACCTTTTGGAAAAATCTATGATGAAGAAATCTTTTATCGCGCTGCTGGCCGCCCTGATGCTGGCCCCGGCGCTGCGGGCCGACCGGGGCATGTGGCTTCCGGCGCTGATAGGCACGCGGATCAAAGACATGCGCTCGAAGGGGTTCCGCCTTTCGGCCGAGGATATTTACAGCGTCAACAAGGCTTCGCTGAAGGATGCCGTCGTGCTGTTCAACGGCGGATGCACCGGCGAACTGGTTTCCGGCGAGGGGCTGTTGCTGACGAACCATCACTGCGGCTACGGCGCGATCCAGTCGCACAGCAGCGTACGGCACGATTACCTGACCGACGGGTTTTGGGCCATGAATCGGAGCGAAGAATTGCCCAACCCCGGCCTGTACGTGTCGTTTCTGGTCCGCATGGAGGACGTGACCGCGCAGGTGCTCGACGGGGTGCGGGACGATCTGCCCGAGGCGCGCCGCGACTCGCTGATCCGGTTCAATGCGGCCCGGGTGGCCGACGCGGCGGTTCGGGGGACCGACTGCCGGGCCGATGTCGAGCCGTTCTTTTACGGCAATCAGTATTTCCTGTTCGTATACCGCAACTACACCGACGTCCGTCTCGTGGCAGCTCCGCCTTCGTCGATCGGCAAGTTCGGCGGCGATACCGACAACTGGATGTGGCCGCGCCATACGGGCGACTTTTCGCTGTTCCGCATCTATGCGGGGCCCGACAATGCTCCGGCCGACTACTCGGAAGATAACGTGCCTTTCCGTCCGCGTCGCTCGCTCGCGATTTCGACGCGCGGACTGCGCGAGGGCGACTTTACGTTCATATACGGGTTTCCGGGGCAGACCCAGCAATACGTTTTGTCCGATGCGGTCGACTATCTGCTGAATCGAGGCAACCCGCACAAGATCGCGCTGAGGACGATGCGTCTCGACATCATGAGCGAGGAGCAGGCCAAGGATGCCGATACGCGCATCCGCTACGCGTCGAAGCATGCCTCGGTGGCCAACGCGTGGAAAAAGTGGCAGGGCGAGAGCCGGGGGTTGGAACGTCTGGGCACGCTCGGCAAGAAGCGCGAGCAGGAGAGCCGCTTCGACCGATGGGCGGCCTCGCATCCCCAGTACACCGGTCTGCTCGGCTGGATGAAGGCCCTGTATGCCGAGCTGGAACCTTACGCCTTCGCGCGCGATTACTATAACGAGGCTTACTGGGCCGTCGAGCTCTCGCGTTTCGCGTCGGCTGTCCGCCGGATGCCGGTGTCGAAACGGGCCGCTGCCGCCAGAGCGTTCTACAAGGATTACAGTCCCTCGATCGACCGCCGGATCGCCGAGCGGATGCTCGGACAGTATCTGGAGAATGTGCCGCAGGAGTTCCGTCCCGAGGCTTTCGTCCGGACGGTCGATTCGCTGGGAGGCGTGCGGGAATTCGTCGACGATCTGTTCGGGAACAGCCTTTTTACTGCACCCGAGCGATTCGAGCGGATGACGGCAGGCGATTCGGCGACCGCGCAGGCTGCGATCGAGGCCGATCCGGCCGTTCGGCTGGCCGATGCCTTCGACGCGGTGTACCGGGATCGTATATTCGGTCGTTACCGCGATCTGAGCGCATCGATCGCTTCGCTCTATCGTATCTATATGCGCGGACTGATGGAAATGGAGCCCGATGCCGTTTTCTATCCCGACGCGAATCTGACGCTGCGCGTCAGCTATGGCCGCATGGAGGGCTACAAGCCGCTCGACGGCGTGTACTATACGCCTCAGACGACGCTCGAAGGAATCATGGAAAAGGACGACCCGACCGTGTACGACTACAATATTCCCCAACGCCTGCGCGATCTGTACGCTTCGAAGGACTATGGCCGCTGGGCTGTCGACGGGACGGTTCCGGTCGCTTTCCTCGCGACGAACCATACGACGGGCGGCAACTCGGGCAGCCCGGTGCTCAACGGCCGGGGCGAACTGGTCGGCCTGAACTTCGACCGCACGTGGGAAAGCACGATGAGCGACATCGAGTTCGACCCGTCCAAGTGCCGTAATATCGCCGTCGACATCCGCTACGTGCTTTTCCTGATCGACAAGGTCGGCGGGGCGGGCTATCTGCTCGACGAGATGGACATACGATAGGAGCGGTGTAGAAAACCGTCTCCGAGAGGCCTTTCCCGCGACGCGGCTATGTCTCGGGAAAGGCTTTTTCGCGTTCGGTCCGCTCGTTCGGGAGGAGGACGTTCCCGTTGCCGGGTCGTTTACCGGCCGGCATTCCGGAATATGGGGCAGCTGTTCCGGCCGCGCGCATTCCGGGTGGCGTTTCCGCTTTCGCGCGCCGAGTATTCGGGAGGTCGATTTTGCGTTTTGCCGCGCAGCGGCGCGAGGCTTCTTTTCAAGGAAAGCGTGGAGAGCGGCGAGTCGTCTCGACAGGGGACGACGGTCCGGGACGCGCTGCGTCCGAATCGTGCGGTCGTTTCCGTAAGGCGGCACATGTTTTCGTGTGCCGGTTTGACGTAGCAGGATTCCTGCGGATTCCGGCCTGACGGGCCCGTTCTTTCGCCGGCTTTTGAGAATATGAGGATTGTGAGGGCGATTATGTTTTTTAACGTACCGAATAATGTTTGCACATGGGATTTTGCATCCGCCGGTTGCGGCTCGCAGTCGCAGGCCGCGTATCCGGTTCGGACCTTGCCCCCGAATCCTGGCCGCCGGAGGAGGGCTCGTGCAGGGAGCCGAGCGCGTCGAAGATTCGACGGTCGGCACAGAGAAAGTTAATGAGGTTCGGGAAGTACGGCGGACGTGTCGGGCGGCGGGTACCGGGATGTGACTGATCGCTTTTGTGGCGATTGGGCCATGTGTTGACTGCGCTTTTTTATTTCTGCGCGGCTCGACTCGCCGCTTATTTCAGCGTAATCCGTTCCTTTTCGAGTATGACGATTCCCTGCTTGAACAGTCGGCCTGCGCTGCGCTTGAACGTTTTCTTGCTCATGCCGGTGTGCTTGTGTATCGCGTCGGGGGCGCTGTCGTCGCCGAGCGGGAGCGTGCCTCCGGCTTTGCGCAGCAGTTCCAGCAATCGCTCGGCCGACTCCTTCACCTCGTCGTATCCCTGCTTCTGCAGGCTCAGGTCGATCCGGTTGTCTTCGGTGATTCGCGTGACATAGGCTTTCATCCGGTCGCCTACGTGTACGGGACGGAAAATCTGATTGCGGTAGATCATGCCCCAGTGGCGGTCGTTGACTACGACGCGGAAACCGATCGGGCTTTCGAGCGCGACCAGAATGTCCGTTTCGTCGCGGGGAGCGACGCTCGGTTCCGCATTGTCGACGAACGATTTCAGGTAGGTCGTTGCGACGGCCCGGCCGGTGATGTTGTCCGAGTAGACGTAGACGACGTATTTCTTGCCGATCTCGATGCGTCCCTGCTGGTTGCGGTTCGGCAGGAACAGGTGCTTGGCCGGAATCCCCCAGTCGAGAAAGGCCCCGTGCACGGTCTTGTCGACCGCTTCCAGAAAGGCGGCCTGTCCGACCGTCGCCAGCGGCCGCTCGGTCGTGGCGACGAGCCGGTCCTCCGAGTCGTGGTAGACGAACACTTCCTTGCGGTCTCCGATCCGGTCGGAGAGCGAGACGAAGCGGTTCGGGAGAAGCACCTCGTCCCCCTCCTCGTTGCCCAGATAAAGCCCGTGGTCCGAAATTCGGCGGACGGTCAGCGTATGGTAGTGTCCTGCGGTCAGCATAAGCGCGATTTTTTGCAAAGCTACGTTATTTCGGCCGATTATTCCTCTTCCGGCCGAATATTCTCTCGGGAAAAGTGCCCGACGGCTTGCCGGAGCGGTTCGTGATAAACGGTTGTCCCGAGCCGGCGGTCGCGGGGTTCGGCACGACAAGGATGCGGCGCTTTATGCGGAACCGGCTCCGTCTCGTTTGATGGACTGGCGGTCCGCCGGACGAACGGGGCCGTCCGTCCGGCTAAGGATCGGAGCGACTCCGAAAAAGGGAATAATTTTCGTATCTTTGTACGCTTGATCTTAAAGTAACGCATGAATATGAAATACCTGTTTTGCTCGCTGCTCGTACTGGCCTCCGTTTCGGCCTGCGCGCAGCCTTCCGGCGCTCCGGCTCCTTCGTCCGTTACGTTGGCCCCTGTCGTCGTGCCCGCGTTGCCGCAGAGTCTGGAGTTTGCCGGCGAGGCGGTGCCTTTGGACAACTACGATACGCGCGAGAGCCTGTTGCGCGAGCTGATGAGCTGCATGTACCTCCACTCGCGCACGACGCTGACGCTGCTCGCCACGACGCGCTATTTTCCGGTCATCGAGCCGATCATGAAAAAATACGGGATTCCGGACGACTTCAAGTATCTCTGCATGGCCGAGAGCGGGCTCGACCCTAACGTCCGCTCGGGAGCCGGCGCAGCCGGCCTGTGGCAGTTGATGCCGGTCTATGCGAAGTCGGTCGGGTTGCTCGTAGGCGGGGACGTCGACGAGCGCTACGATGTGACGAAGGCGACCGAGGCGGCTTGCCGCTATTTGGCCGACGCTTACGAGCGGCTGGGCAGTTGGACGTTGGCCGCCGCTTCGTACAACGTCGGCATAGGGGGCGTGTCGCGACGGCTTGCGAAGCAGGGCGTCGATTCCTATTACGATCTGTTTCTGCCCGCCGAGACGCTGCGCTATGTCTTTCGCGTGCTCGCTTTCAAGCTCATCGCGCCCGATCCGGCCGCCTACGGGTTCCGTATCGACCCCGACGATTATTACAAGCCGCTGACGGACTACCACGAGGCGACGGTCGAAGGCCGGCCGATCGATTGGGCCGCCGTCGCGCGCAGTCACGGGACGAACTACAAGATGCTCCGCGAGCTGAACCATTGGATCAGAGACTACGACTACGATAATAAAGCCGGCCGTTCGTTCGTTATCAAGGTTCCGAACCGGGATTTCCGTCGCGCACGGTAGTCCGGGGAAAGGTTTGAAATTTGACTTATGTCCGAAGATAAGACGATAAGAGTATACGGGGCGAGAGTGCACAACCTCAAGAACGTCGACGTCGAGATTCCGCGCGATAAACTGACCGTCATCACCGGTCTGTCGGGTTCCGGCAAGTCGTCGCTCGCTTTCGACACGATCTATGCCGAGGGGCAGCGACGCTATATGGAGACGCTTTCCACCTACGCTCGCCAGTTCGTCGGCACGATGGAGCGTCCCGACGTCGACAAGATCACGGGGCTCAGTCCGGTCATCTCGATCGAGCAGAAAACGACGAACAAGAATCCCCGTTCGACGGTAGGTACCGTTACGGAGATCAACGACTTTCTGCGCCTGCTTTTCGCCCGTGCTTCGGAAGCCTATTCGCCCGTTACGGGCGAGGTGATGGTGCATCATACCGACGAACAGATCGTCGATCTGATCCTTCGCGACTTTCCCGGAAAAAAGATCGCGCTTCTGGCTCCGCTGGTGCGCGGCCGCAAGGGGCACTATCGGGAGCTGTTCGAGAGTTTGGCCAAGAAAGGTTATCTGTATGCCCGCGTGGACGGCGAGATTCAGGAAATTCATGCCGGCCAGCGGCTCGACCGCTATAAGATTCACCATATCGAGCTGGTCGTCGACCGCCTGGTCGTGAAGCCCGATGTCCGGGCGCGGATGCTCAAGAGCCTGCAGGAGACCATGCGGCAGGGCAAGGGAACGATGATGGTCTACGACTACGATACGAACAACGTGCGTTTTTACAGCCGTCACCTGATGTGTCCGACGAGCGGCATCGCGTTCAACGAGCCGGCTCCGCATACTTTCTCGTTCAATTCGCCTCAGGGTGCCTGCCCGCATTGCAACGGGCTGGGCGAGGAAGCCGTTTTCGACCTGAAGCGGATCGTGCCCGACGGCGGGCGCTCGATCCGCGAGGGAGGCATCGAGCCGCTCGGCCGCTATCGCAACAATCTGCTGTTCGCCGAAATGGAGGCTTTGGGGCGCAGGTACGGCTTTTCGATCGACGACCCGATCGAGTCGCTCGACGAGGAAGCTCTCGGCGCCGTGTTGTACGGTGCGAGCGAACCGCTGCGCATCGACGCCCGCGAGCTGGGCGGCACGGGCAATTACATGGTGTCGTGGGAAGGGTTGGCCGACTACATCGAGAAACAGCGGGAGGACTCCTCCTCCGCCCGGGGCGACAAGTGGAAAGAGCAGTTCGTCGTCCGCAAGGTGTGCAGCGTGTGCGGCGGATCGCGTCTGAAAAAAGAGGCCCTGCAATTCCGCATCGACGGCAAGAACATCGCCGAGCTGTCGGCCATGAGCATCGAGGAGCTGGCCCGTTGGATGGAGGGTCTCGAGGACCGTCTCTCCCCGAAGCAGCGGCAGATCGCCCGGGAGCTGCTCAAGGAAATTCGCGAGAGGCTGCGCTTCCTGCTCGACGTAGGGCTCGGCTATCTGTCGCTCAGCCGCAGCTCGCGCTCGCTGTCGGGCGGCGAGAGCCAGCGTATCCGGCTCGCTACGCAGATCGGATCGAAGCTCGTCAACGTGCTCTACATTCTCGACGAGCCGAGCATCGGGCTTCACCAGCGCGACAACGTCAAGCTGATCGCCAGCCTGAAGGCTTTGCGCGACGCGGGCAATTCGGTGATCGTCGTCGAGCACGACGAGGATATGATGCGTCAGGCCGACTGGATCGTCGATGTCGGCCCGCGCGCCGGCGTTCGCGGCGGAGAGATCGTAGCCGAGGGACCTTTGTCGAAAGTGATGGCTTCGGGCGGCATGACGGCCGACTTTTTGTGCGGCCGCCGTCGGATCGAAGTCCCGGCCGTGCGCCGTGAGGGCAGCGGGCAGAGTCTGTTCGTTCGCGGCGCGAGGGGTAACAACCTGAAGAACATCGACGTCGAGTTCCCGCTGGGGCGGATGATCTGCGTGACGGGCGTCAGCGGCAGCGGCAAGTCGTCGCTGGTCGACGCGACGCTGCGCCGGGCGCTGAGCTGCGAACTGTACCGCTCCTACGAGCGGCCGCTCGAATACGACCGCATCGAAGGCATCGAGCATATCGACAAGCTGATCGTCGTCGATCAGTCGCCGATCGGCCGGACGCCGCGCAGCAATCCGGCCACTTATTCCAACGTGTTCGGCGACATCCGCAAACTGTTCGAGTCGACGCCCGACGCGCAGATTCGCGGGTTCAAGGCGGGCCGCTTCTCGTTCAACGTGAAGGGGGGGCGCTGCGAAGCGTGCAAAGGAGCCGGCGTGCAGACGATCGAAATGAATTTCCTGCCCGACGTTTATGTCAAGTGCAACGTCTGCAACGGGCACCGGTACAACCGCGAGACGCTGGAGGTCAAATATAAGGGCAAGAACATCGACGACGTGCTGAACATGACGGTCAATCAGGCGGTCGAGTTTTTCGAGGCGATTCCGTCGATTCACATGAAACTCAAGTCGATTCAGGACGTGGGGCTCGGCTATCTGACGCTCGGACAGCCCTGTACGACGTTGTCGGGCGGCGAGAGCCAGCGGATCAAGCTGTCGACCGAACTGGCCAAACGCGATACGGGCCGGACGCTCTATATACTCGACGAGCCGACGACCGGCCTGCATTTCGAGGATGTCCGCGTGCTGCTCGACGTGCTCGGAAAACTGGTCGACAAGGGCAATACGGTGATCGTGATCGAGCACAATCTGGACGTGATCAAGGTGGCGGACTACCTGATCGACATCGGTCCCGAGGGTGGGCGCGACGGAGGCCGTCTGGTGGCGGCCGGGACTCCCGAGCAGGTCGCTCGCGTCGAGGAAAGCTATACGGGACAATTTCTCAAGCCCTTGCTCGGCAAGTAAGCCTTTGCTGCATTTTCATCGGCAGGCAATCTGTTCCCGGAAATATGCGACGATCGGGCGTTTCGTCCGCCGAATGGAGGGACCGGATCGTTTCCGAAAATGTGCGGCGACCGGACCTTTCGTCCGCAGAGTCCGAAGAGAGACAGAGCCGAGTCTTGGTGTGCCCCTTTCCGATTTCCCTGATCTTCTTGTGTGTATTCCGGAGCCGTCCCGCTGAAATGTGGATAACCGGGCCGAATCGTGTTGATAAATAGTCTTCGGTCTGTCGACAAGTCTGTTTATATCTCTTCGCTTTTTGTTGGTGGTAAGAATCTCTTGATTGTTGACGGAGGCACTGGATTGTATCGGGAATGGCTTCAGCGGTATTCATTCCTGAATCGGCCCCAAAACCATTTCGTTTTTCTTGATGTGTGTCGTGTGTCTGTATCTGTTCGGTTATAACTACAAAAAGAGACCGTTCGCCTTTTGCTACGGATACATAACTTTCCCCGGGCCGATTGATGCTTGGATTCCATGCAAGAGCGCGCACGGCGACTGAAGGACGTTGCTGCAAATCCGCCGTGCCCGCTCCTGCTCGTGATGGTTGCGGAACGGTTATTTCAGGGGCGAATCGGGCTCTTTGGCCATGTGGCTGTAGTACAGCCGGTCAAGCAATCCCGGCGCGAACTTTTTGATCAGCACGGTGGCGCGCCCGTTGAAGTCCATGGCGAGCGTACGCTTGCGCCGGACGACCCCGCGCGCGATGCGGCGGGCCACTTCGGCGGCGCTCATCATCTTCTCCTCCTTGCGTGGCGACTCGCCCTGAGCCGATCCGTCGGCGGTCAGGGCTGAGAAACGTACGTTCGACGCCGTGAAACCCGGAGCCGCGATCATTACGTGCACTCCCTTTTTCAGGTTCTCGATGCGGACCGTCTCCAAAAATCCGGTCATCGCGTATTTCGAGGCCGAATAGCCCGTGCGGCCGGGCAGGCCGTGAAATCCGGCTACCGACGACACGCCGACGATCGATCCGCGCGAGGCCTGAATATACGGCAACGCGTATTTCGTGCAGTAGACCGTTCCCCAGAAGTTGACATCCATCAGTCTTTTGAGCACGCCGAGATCGACCTCGTCGAACAGCGCGCGCATCGAGATGCCCGCGTTGCAGATCAGCACGTCGATTCGGCCGAAGCTCGAGACCGCCTTTTCTACCAGCCGGCGGCAATCCTCTTCGCGCGTGACGTCCGTCGGTTCGTAGACGGCTTGCGTCCCTCGGGCAGCCAGATCTTCGGCGATGGAGCGGAGCTTGTCTTCCGACCGGGCGCCCATGACGATCCGGGCCCCTCGCGAAGCGAACTCGTACGCCAGCGCGTAACCGATTCCGGACGATGCTCCGGTAATGACGATTGTTTTGTCCTTGAAGTTCATGCTTTCGTATCTTTTGACTGCGTTTCGGGCGCAGCGGTTATTCGTTCTTCCTTGCGCTTTCGCGTCGGAGCCGGCCGGGCGGGGCCGTTCTCCTCGTTTGTTTCCGGGCCGCCGAGTGTTCCGATGCGAAATCCTCGGTGCGCAGCGACCGTGACTCTGTTTGCCGTGCAAGCGCCTTTGCAGCGGCTTATTTCGGGGGGCGGCCCGTCCCACAGGGCTTTCCGGAAATTCATATCTGCAGCAGGCCGAGCGGCCGCATCAGGTCCCATTTTTTCGACAGGTAGAAAGCCACGAAAGACTCCTCGCTGTAATGCCGGAACAGCTCGGCTGCCTCGCCGAACGTGAACTTGCGCGACAGATCGGAGGCGGTTTGCATCAGGCACAGCAGAAATTCGGTCTCATGCGGCTTGAATTTCAGTTTCCTTGCAGACGAGGCGCCGTGCAGCACGAGGCCGTCCTCTTGCCGAACGGGAGGAGGACCGATCCACACGACCCTTGCGTTTTCGTCGAACAGACGCGATGCGTCGGGCCGGATCATCTGATCGGCTATGAGCGAGGCGTCCACTGTCGTGCGTGGCGTTTTCCCGGCGAACCACTTGTGAACCGGACGGTCGAGCCCGTCGCCGGCCATGTAGTGTCTGAGCGCCTCGTCGAGTCCTTCCCCGACCAGACGGATATCGTATCCCCGGTTCTCGACGAATGCCACTTCGTTGTTGGCGAACGCGTGCACATGGGCATTCCGGCGACGGACGCCGAACGCTTCCGGGTCGGTTCCGCTCGGGCTGTGAACCGTCATCGCGTACCGGTGCCAAAAGGCCGAATCGATCAGTCCGGCCCGGAACATCTGGCGCACCGCCTCGAGCGAGTCGACGCTTTCTTGCAACGTTTGGGTAGGAAAGCCGTACATCAGGTAGGCATGGACCATGATGCCCGCATAGCTGAAGTTACGCATGGCGAGCGCGGCTTGCGCTATATCGACGCCCTTGTTCATTTTCTTCAGCAGCCGGTCCGAGGCCACTTCCAGCCCGCCCGACACGGCGATACATCCGGCCGCGGCCATCAGCAGGCACAGGTCGCCCGTGTAACGGCTCTCGAAGCGGACGTTCGTCCACCAGCTGACGCACAGTCCGCGGCGGAGTATCTCGAGCGATATTTCCTTGAGCAGCTTGGGCGGGGCCGCCTCGTCGGTGAAGTGGAAACTGCGGCTGCCCGTTTGGCGGATCACCTCTTCCATCCAGTCTACGAACGTGGCGGCCGGAACGCTCTCGTACCGCCGGATATAGTCGAGCGACGTATCGCAGAAGGCGCACTTGGCCCAGTAGCAGCCGTGCGCGATCGTCATCTTGTTCCAGCGTCCGTCGGTCCACAGCCGGTGCATCGGATTGGTCGTCTCGAGCAGCGAGAGATACCGGTCGAAAAGCAGCCCCGTGAAGTCCGGACAGCCTCTTTCCCTGTGGGTCACGTTCCCCTCGCCTTCGTGATAGCCGTCGCGCGTGTAGGTCCGCACGAGCTCTCCGTCCAAAAGAATCCGCTCCAGCGGCAGCTCCCCATCGTCGAGTATCAGGTAGTCGATGTAGCGGAAGATGCCCCGGTCGCTCATCGTCCGAAGCTCGGTCGACGGATATCCGCCTCCCGCGGCGATCCGGATGTCGGGATGGCGCTCCTTGAGGTATTGAGCGCACCGCAGCGCGGCGAGCAGGCATCCCGGGAAGGGGATCGTGAAGCCGACGACCGTCGGCCGCTCGGCCGTGATTTTCCGTTCGAGCAGCTCGCACATTCTTTCTTCGATCGGGTTCCTCGGCTCGGCCAGTACGGTCTCGATCTCGGCGAACGACCCGATCGCCATGGCCAGGCGCTCGCCGTAGCGGACGATCTCGAAGTGCTCGGTCACCGTCGCGCGGATCAGATCGCTCAGATCCTGCAGATAGAGCGTGCAGAGGAATTTGGCGCATTCCGCCGTGCCGAGGGTGCCGAACAGGTCGCTCAGCTCCCCGATCGTCTCGAACCTTCCCGCCTGCGGCAGAAACTCGCCCGTGCAGATCAGCTGGGCGAGGCCCGGGTCCCGTCCGCGCAGAAAATCGACGACGGCGTCGATCGTGGCCGTATAGCGCGTCCGCATGGCATGGATGCGCTCCAGATTCTCGTCTTCGTCCGGAATCCGCAGCTCGAAAACCCGCTCGAGAAAGTCCCGCGAGAACACGGCTCCGATCAGTTCGACCGACAGGTCGGCCTGAGCGACGTCGAATCCCCTGTGCCGGAGGTAGCCGCTCAGGTAAGCGGTGGCCGGGTAGGGACAGTTGACCTGAACGAACGGAGGCGTGACGAGCAGCAGCTTTTCCACGTTATTCGGGAATTTCGACGGTCAGGCCGTCGTATGCGAAATAGACGCCCTCCGGCAGCGCGGCCTGTTCCTCCGCGTGGCGTCCCATCTGGTGCGATACGTGCGTCAGGTAGGTGACGTTAGAAGAGACGGCGCGGCTGATCCGCAGCGCTTCGTCGAGCGTGAAGTGCGACAGGTGAGGTTCCTTGCGCAAGGCGTTGATGACCAGCGTGTCTACGCCCCGTATTTTGTCGATTTCCCGCTCGTCGATCTGGTTCATGTCGGTCAGGTAGGCCAGCGGTCCTATCCGGAAGCCGAGGACCGGCAGCTTGTAGTGGATGCCCCGGATCGGGACGATCCTCGTCTGTCCGATGGAGAAAGGCTCGTCGGGGCGAATCGTATGCAGGTCGATTTCCGGAACGCCGGGGTAGGGATGCTCCGAGAACGCATAGTCGAAGTCCTGCCTTACCCGCTTCTGGACCCGTTCCTCGGCATAGAGCTTCACCGGAGCGCCGGAAGTGTAGTTGAATGCCCGCACGTCGTCCAGTCCGCTGATATGGTCCTTATGCTCGTGGGTCAGCAGAATTCCGTCGAGTCTTTCCACGCCCGCCCGCAGCATTTGTTGCCGGAAATCCGGGCCCGCGTCGATCAGGATCGTTTCGCGGCCCGTCTCGATCAGGGCCGACGTTCGCAGCCGCTTGTCCCGCTCGTCCGGCGACAGGCAGACCCTGCAATGGCAGGAGATGACCGGTACCCCCTGCGACGTCCCGGTTCCCAGAAAAGTCAGTTTAGCCATGCGGAATGATAGTTTGCAGGTCCCAAAGGTAGCAAAAAAAAACGATTCGCCGGGCCGCTCGGAGACTGCCTGTCGCGCTGCCGAGGAAGGTTCTTCCGAACCGGCCTGATTCCCGATTTTTTCGGGAGACGGTGAAAACCGGGCGGATTCAGGTCCGCCGTGCGGCGGATTTCCCGGACGACCGATCGGGAAACCATGCCGGATTTATTTTGCCCGAAGTTTGCTGTAATCGGTTCGGCGCCTGTGTACGGAGCCGGAATGATCATAGCGGATTCCATGGTAGTTGCCTATTTGAGAGTGAGCACTGGGAAGCAGAATCTGGCGAACCAGCAGGACGAAATCAGGCGGTTCGCCGCCGCCGGAGGCATCGTGGTCGACCGTTGGGTGACCGAGGTGGTCAGCGGCCGCAAGAACGAGAAGGAGAGAAAGCTGGGCCCGTTGCTCGGGAAAATGCGGTCGGGCGATACGTTGATCGTGACGGAGCTGTCGCGGCTGAGTCGCACGCTGACCGACATCATGGCGATCATGGGGCGCTGCCTCGAGCACAGGATCGTCCTTTACAGTATCAAGGAGGGCTATGCCTTCGACGACAGCATCAATAGCAAGGTGCTCTGCTTCGCCTTCGGGCTGGCGGCCGAGATCGAACGGAACCTGATCTCGATGCGAACGAAAGAGGCGCTGGCCCTGTGTCGGGCCGAGGGCGTGAAACTCGGCCGTCGCAAAGGGAGCTACACGAAATTGCGGATACTGATCGATAACCGTCGGGAGATCGTACGGATGCTGCGCTGCCGCAAGTCGATCGCCGACGTATGCAGGCGTTACGAGGTTTCCCGGGAAACGTTCAACGCACTACGGAGGCGGTACGGTTCGGTCGCCCGCGCAGCCGAGTCGCGCCGAAAACCCGGATAGATTTCTGGAAATTTCCCTTTGGGGGTGTTTTCATAACGTCATAAACAGTCGTTTTTTATGAAAACTTTCTATTTTTGTAAAAAATACAATTTTTGGCCTATGAGATAAAACGAGCTGTTTACTGACCATACATAAAAAGCGTTAGCTTTTATTCTTGCTTTCTGAAACTTCGACAATTTCACAAAGTACAACAAGAGTAAAGCGTAAACGCTCACGTCCCGACGTGGGCTTTACTCTGTTTGTTGTACAAGGTAGTCGAAGACCTCAGAAAGCAAATAAGGGTTTAGTCCCACGTTTTTTATGTGCTTACATTTCATTTTGACTGCCATGGGACTTGGCGAACTAACACATGGATAGTTATGGCTTCAGACATTTCTCAATTCACTCAGAGCGTACTGAACGAATTTACGGAACGACTGACAGATCAGGTCTTTCTGTTTATCGAAAACGACCGCGAATTGCTGGGACAATACCTTCACACCGTTGAAGGAAAAGAGCTTGATACGGTAAACGCCCATATCGCACAAGCAATCAAACGGCATTTCGGCTTGGAAAGCAAAGGTGAAAAATGCAATACTCCTAACAGTAAATTGATACAGGGATATGAAAAGTTTACCATATAAATCAATTGCAAATCGTTGGCGAAACGTTGTTTTGCTTTTGATTGTAACCGTTTTGTCCGCATCCGAACCGCTTTGGGGACAAAATTCTTTTGACGCGGATTCAAATTCAACACTCTTTTTTCCTGCGTATAAAATAGAATTACAATACATAGGAACCGGAAACGTAATACGACCGGATACGCTAACGGGAATAGATGGATTATATTATGATTCATCACAAGGTAATACAATTCTAAGCCTTATTGCCAGAGGTCATTTGCAAAAACAATTTTTTTTGCAAAAAGTATTGGCGGAAACAGATTCTAAATGCGAAATGCTATGCGTAATAAGGGAGGAATTTGAGGAAAAATACCATATGGCTATAGTGGTAATGTCAACTTTCTATGTCGATAACGAACTGAAATATCGTTTTGATATTCTTATGGATTTAGATGACGATTTGCGAAATTTTAAAGGAGATATGGGTTATGTTTGTTTATGCCATAGTCCTTTGCGATTATAATCTTCCGAGTTGTGCAATCACGGATTAGTTACTGTACATATTGCGGCAAAGAGCTCGGGTGGCGGGTACATAAGTGCCCCCATTGCGGGCATTTGGTAGCTGCGGATACGATTCGCACTGATTTACCGACCGTTCGACCTAATCGACCGTATGAACCGCATTCAGATCGGAAAAGTCGGTCGAATCGTTCTAAATCGGTATTTTACGGTGTGTTGTGGGTGATTGTTGCTTTCGTGGGTATTTTATTATTGGGGTATGCGATAGAATCGATCGAAAACGTAATAAACAGCGATACGGAGGCGGGGTATACTATTGATATTTTTCGTTCGGATAAAGATCAGATTAACGAAATGGCAAAACCAACATTGCAAGAAATTCTCAATGAAGAGTTTCCTGCTGCCGGAATAGAGGTTTTAGAGACCAGTGTCGTAAAAAAAGATCGTTCGAGTAATGAATATGATGGGATCGCACTTATTCGGATCAATAGGGATGAGATATACATCGGGTTTAACGTGATTTTTGACGGAGAGGATGCCATTATATCCGTTCCCCCTGAAGAGGTACTGCGATTACGATTTTTTTGATTTTTAATATTGTTAAAATTATGGGAGTCGATTATAAATACTGTCCGTATTGCGGGCAGGAAACATATGAACAGGATGCCCGATATTGTCCCTCTTGCGGTAAAGCATATCCGAATGTGAATATATCCCCGGATAATCGGAATGAGAATAGTTATTCTAATGAGGTAATGCCGGAACGCCCGTTGAAGTTGTTAAAATTCAACTGGGGAGCGTTTTGCTTTTCATGGTTATGGGCTGTTTTCAATGGGATGCCGTGGATGATACTGTGGGGGATGCTGTGGATATTCGGTGGAATTATGGTATCCGTCATTGGGGGCCCTTCGCTTATTCTAAAATGGTTTATCCTTGTGAGGGTTATTTGTGTGCTTACACTGTCTGTTATTTTCGGTATCTTCGGTAACCGGTGGGCATGGAAATATAAAAAGTGGAAAAGCGTACAGCATTTTGAATTTGTTCAGAAAAATTGGAAACAGGCAGGATTCATTATTGTTATAGGACCTTTCCTATTAGGTATTATATTGCTTATTGTCTTATTGGTTATACATGAGTTCTAGCGGTTATTTAGATCAACCCGTTACTTTGTTTGAGAGAACATGCATTGGGAATATCATGCGGTTGCGGTTTTATTGCGCCTTATTGTGTTCCGCCAAAAACGAATCGGCCACCTACTTTTATGTGAGTGGCTGATTTTTTAGCGTCGGGGCGGCCGGATTCGCACCGGCGGCGACACGTCTCGCTCGTGAGCGCACATTCGGCGACATGGCCGTTTCGCGCGTTGTTTTCGAGGTATCGATTGCCCGAGGCATTGGAAACAATCCGATACTTTCCGTATCTTTACGCCCGGAAATCAACAAGCAAGATTATGAAATTCGAAGAATTGGGGCTTCATGAAGATATTCTGGAAGGAATCCGGCCGATGAATTTCGACCAGATGACTCCCGTGCAGGAACAGACCATACCGGTGATTATGGAGGGGCGCGACCTGATCGGCTGCGCCCAGACGGGAACGGGCAAGACGGCGGCCTATACGCTCCCGCTGCTCGAGCGGCTGTTGCGGGAGGGCAATCCCGACAACGTGGTCAAGTCGCTGATCGTCGTGCCCACGCGCGAACTCGCGCAGCAGATCGACGTCCAGTTTCAGGGATTTTCCTACTTCCTGCCGCTTTCGACTACGGTCGTGTACGGCGGCGGCGACGGGTTCGGGTGGAGCGAGCAGAAGCAGGGCATGCTGATGGGAACCGATATCGTGATCGCCACGCCGGGCCGGCTGATCGCGCATATCCAGAACAGCGGAATCGACCTTTCCCATGTCGAATACTTCGTGCTCGACGAGGCCGACCGGATGCTCGACATGGGCTTTTTCGACGACATCATGCGGATCGTGTCCCAGCTGCCTTCCGAGCGTCAGACGATCATGTTCTCGGCCACTCTGCCGCCCAAGATACGCAAGCTGGCCAAGGAGATCATGCACGATCCGGCCGAGGTCAATATCGCCGTGTCGAAGCCCAACGAGGCGATCGAGCAGTCGGCCTACGTCTGCTACGAGAACCAGAAGATGGGTATCGTCCGCGAGTTGTTCTCGAAGCCTACGGGAACGAAGACGATCATTTTCTCCTCCTCGAAGCAGAAGGTCAAGGAGCTCGCTTTTTCGCTCAAGCGCATGAAGCTGAACGTCGCACCGATGCACTCCGACCTGAAGCAGGAGCAGCGCGAAGAGGTCATGCTCGACTTCAAAAACGGCAAGATCGACGTGCTGGTGGCTACGGACATCGTGGCGCGCGGGATCGACATCGAGGACATCGGCACGGTAATTAATTTCGACGTTCCGCACGACCCCGAGGACTACATTCACCGCATCGGCCGGACGGCCCGGGCCGCGGCGACCGGCACGGCCATTACGTTTGTCAACGAGAAGGAGCAGGGCAAGTTCCACCGAATCGAGACCTTCATCGAGCGGGAAATTCCCAAGGCCGCGCTGCCGGAGCAGCTGGGGTCGGGTCCCGCCTACGACCCCGGTGCCGGAGAACGTCGCGGGGGACGCGGCGGTCGGAACGCCTCGGGCCGGGGAGGCCGCAACCGGGGCCGGGACCGTGGCGGAGACTCCCGTCCCGCACTCGAGTCGCGTCCGGACCAAGGCGGCGGTTCCGCCGGACGTTCCCGAGGGCGCCGTCATGGCCGGGGACCCCGCAGGGAGGAGAGAAAGAAAGACGCCGAAAGTTAGTCTTCAGGGGCGGATCGGCACGCGGTATGCCGTTTCCCGTCGGATGTCTGCCGGATGTTGCGTCGGTGCGGGGAAAGCGTCTTCGCGCGGAATCCTATGAGCCGACAGCGGGTTTCGGTCCTCCGTTTATAGCGGCTTCCGGTTCGACCTCGGAGGAGCGGGTCGGAAACGGGTTGCGCTTCGTGGTTCCGGATTTCGGCGGCATGCGGTTGATTCGCGAGGATTGAGATTGATATAATATCGTTATGGAAGTATCTTTGAGCATAGACGACGCGACCTGTATCCGGTGCGGCCGATGCGTGCGGGTGTGTCCGTCGGTCATTTTCACGCAAGCCGCCCCGAAGCGGCCGATCGGCGTGCAGCACCCGAACACCTGCATCGTCTGCGGACATTGCGTCGCGGCTTGTCCGACCGGCTCGGTCCGGCACGGCGACTTTCCCGAGGAAAAAGTGCATCCCGTGGATCGCGGCGGGCTTCCCTCGCCCGAGCAGATGCTGGCGCTGTGCCGCTCCCGGCGCTCGAACCGCGCGTTCACATCGTCTCCCGTTCCCGAGCGGGCGCTCGGGATGATCGTCGAGGCGGCCCACCGCGCGCCGACGGCCAGCAATCTGCAACAGGTGGCGTTTACGCTGGTCACCGATCCGGATACGCTGAGGCGCATCACCGCCTTTACGGTCGAGACTTTCGCTTCGGTGGTCCGCAAGCTCGAGAATCCGCTGCTGAAGCCTTTGTTGAAAGTTTTTGTCGGCGGAGCTTACAGGTACCTGCCTAACTTTCACCGGCTGATCGGCGAGTACGGCGAGGGGCGCGATCTGATTCTGCGCGGTGCTACGGCGGTGCTGCTGATCCATACGCCCGACGGCTCGCGCTTCGGCTGTCAGGATTCGAATCTGGCCTATCAGAACGCTTCGCTCATGGCCGAGAGCTTAGGGGTCAGCCAGTTCTACACGGGCTTCGTCTGCTCGGCCGCCGGACAGGCCGGACACGGTCTCGAGAAGCTGCTCGGAATCGACGGGAAGATCCATGCCGGCATGGCGATGGGCATGCCGGCTTTCCGGTTCCCCAACTACGTCGATCGCCGCGAGGTCGAGCTGCGCAGACTGTAAGTTTGCCTGTGTCCGAGATCTTTTTGTTCGGGACATGCGTCCCCCGACGGCTTGCGGGCTATCGGTGGCGTGCGATGCTTATGCTATTAGAAATAAGTGTATTTAATTATCTTTTAATAGAATTTCAACGATGTATTGTTTAGTAAGTTCTGTGGCTTTACGGCCAAACCAGAAATTTCTGTTATTCTCGTTACCCATCAATTTGGCTCTTCTCTTTATTTCATCAACGAATTCATCGGTGAATACCTCGGTCAATGGAGCGGCTTGCGGTTCATTGTCCAATGGATGCAAAAATAAATAGCCGTCAAAATTGTCTGCATAACTGCCGGTCATTATATTGTATTTGATTTCATGGATCCCGTCAAAGGGTTCATCACCGAAAGGAGAATTTTCCAGTTCGAATCCAATCGGACGGTTTCCATTTAGTTCGAAGGCTTTGTCAAAAATACCTCCTCGAAGCAAAGATTTGTTATTGCCATTGTTATCACTGGAAAGAACATGTTGAAAAACACAGAAAACATTCTTATCTCCCAGTATTTTCGCAAGTTGTGCTCCTGCGGATTCGAAAGCGGTTTTGTTATGAGCAGAAGAACCGATTCCCTTTTGTTCGGATTTGTATGCATGTCCACAACCGACAAGGAATAAATTGCCACGATGATCATCCGATGAAAGGATCGTCTTGGATATGATATGAGCCATATGTGCGTTTCTGTCTTCCTGTTCTTTCCATTCTTCAGACTTTGTTAATTTAGAGTACGGCAACTGATAATCGGCCAATATGACTTTAATCTTTTTAGTCGCCGGCAGATTCATATTGATACGCCGTAAATCACAGATAAATTCAAATTCTCCTTTATCCCACCATCCGAGAGGCTGTTCTTCTCTGAATATTTCCAGAATTATTTCTTGCTTAAGCGTTTCAGATGCCATAAATTCATCCATTTTGGACTGACACCACGAAGGAAGTTCCAAAAATACTGTTCCCACTTTATGTGCAAAATCAGGCATTGCAATAAGCCGCTTGAGCATATCCCATGAAACCTTTCTTCTGTGATACTCACCATTTATCACGAGTTTGTGAGATTCGAGTTGGTGGAGAAGAAACTCTTCGGGAGACTGCCTGATTGCAGATATAAAGTCATAGAATGGCTTGACATTGGATGGCTTTTGTTTAATCAGAGCTATACGGGGAATATTGGCATATTGGATGGGTAAGTCTTTTATAACTATATCCAAAACCTCATCTTCGGTAGATGCCAGATTTTGACCGCCATTTACCCATTTCCCATCTTCAATCCAGCAGTAATTGATAAAAAACAGATTATCCGATTCATTGTATGAGATAACCGATGCTGCGGAATCACAATAAGTTATAATGCCTTTGATCTGTTCGTTTAAGATATATTGTTTGGTATGATCGCTAATGTCCTCGTCTGGACGGTTTTGTGAAAGGTTAAATTGAAAGGTTGAAATGGCTGATCAGTATTTTGGTTTGCCGTTAATGCGAATCCAAGTCCTTGATAAATAGTTATTAAGCGGGCTGGACAGATTTATAGAGTCTAGCTTGAAGTCCTTGATGCTTTTATTTATTTTTACTATCGCAAAACCGGCCGGGAGTTGACAGTAGATCGGAATCGTAAAGACCCCTAATAATAAAGAAAGAAGGATTTTTTCATATTTTGAAAACAGATATTACCCGTTGGCGTTCTCCGTATGCACGACCTGTATGCAATATTCAAAAATATCTCGATACCTGCAAACGGATTTGCAGGTAATTTGGTCAATGAGCGAGGAAATTTATCCCGGTTGGGTGTCCTCCCCGGATTTTCTGCGTCGGAAGCGGCACTCTCGGTATGGCTTCCGAATCTATGGGCATTGATAGACTGTTCAATTGCGAGAGTATCAGTCTGAGATTCTTCGTTTGATATCTCGTCGGCAATATAATTGACGGACGAAAATTCACGGCATTTCTTTGTGCTGCCATTCGCAAAAAGATAGCAGAAAATACGGATGGTGGTGAAGATTACTTCCGTACTAATAGAAATCGGTCGCCCTGTTCGCGCCGCAATTTTCTCTTGCGTCCGGAGGCATGGAAAGCGCCGGAAGATGCCGTCGCTGTCATTTCCGTCGTCGGAGACCGGTACGATGCCGGGCAGCAGCGGCAGGCTGCTAAAGAATCTGTAAAAAGGGTAGTATTATCCGGAATCGGTCTACCGTCCGGACGGAATGCGCCCTTATCTTTGCATAGAAGAAAATAGCGGAAGGTATTGCGTTATCGCCGCATGATGCCGGTGTCGGCCGCGCCGGCTTCTGTCGGTCGGACGATCGGGGGCGGATGGGTGTTGTGTGGCATTGCAAAAGCGCGACCCTTGTGCGAGGTTGGCGGAACGGACGATGACTGCGCTCGAATGTGTGTCTGTGCGGGGACGATTCGTACCGGCTGAAACTGAAAATGCGGGGCGAAGGATATTGTATGAATAATGTTTAAATAGGATAACTATGAGGATACAAGCAATCGTCATGCTGACATTACTGACCTTGACGCATGTCGCGGCGCAAGAAACAACTGTTAAATCGACGGATATGGAGGCATTGGAATTGACGCGGGAGTGGGACAAGACATTTCCGCAGAGCGATCGGGTGGAGCATTCGAAAGTCACGTTCCACAATCGCTACGGCATTACGCTTGCCGCAGACCTTTATAAGCCGAAAAACGGACGGGAGCCTTTGGCTGCCGTCGCTGTCAGCGGTCCTTACGGGGCGGTGAAAGAGCAGGTGTCGGGCCGCTATGCCCAGACTCTTGCCGAGCAGGGCTTTCTGACCATCGCTTTCGATCCTTCCTATTATGGCGAAAGCGGCGGTACGCCGCGTTATCTCACGTCGCCCGAAATCAGTACGGAGGATTTCAGCGCGGCGGTCGACTATCTCTCGACCCGTGAGGACGTCGATCCGGAACGTATCGGAATCTTAGGCATCTGCGGCTGGGGCGGGTTCGCGCTCAATGCCGCGGCCAACGATCCGCGCGTCAAAGCTACCGTAACCTCTACCATGTACGACATGAGCCGCGTGAATGCCGACGGATATTTCGACGCCATGAGCGCCGATGACCGTTACGAGCTGCGCGAACGGCTCAACGCTCAGCGCACAGAAGACTACCGCAACGGCAGTTACAAACTCAACGGCGGCGTAGTCGATCCGGTTCCCGAGGACGCTCCGCTTTTCGTGCGTCAGTATCACGACTATTACAAGACTGCGAGAGGCTATCACCGCCGCTCTCCGAACTCCAACGGAGGAATCACCGAAACCAGCGCCCTGTCGTTCATCAACATGCCGATTCTTTCCTATATCGGGGAGATCCGCAGCCCCGTGCTGCTGGTTCACGGCGAGAAGGCTCACTCCCGATATTTCAGCGAGGATGCGTACAAGAGGCTGACCGGAGACAACAAGGAACTGCTGATTGTTCCCGGAGCCAACCATGTCGATCTGTACGACAATCCGGATGCGATACCGTTCGACAGGATAGACGAATTTTTCCGGAAATATTTAATGGATAAGAGATAAACCGTCGCACATGGATCGCAGAAACTTTCTGAAAACGGCATCGGATTTCGGCCGCCTGCCGCCGAATACGAAAGAGTCGTTTCGACTGCCGATCAGCTCGAAGTAGCATTCCCAAGTCCGGCAGACCGAGGCGGTGCGGGTCGCGATACAGATGGAGGCGTAGAGACCTTTGGCCGAGGAACGGATTGTTTGCGGACGAAACGTTGACAGGAATCGGTCGGTAAATACGGACCGGTCGACGGCGCAGGTCGTGCTGCGATGGCATTGGCGGCGCGGAGTCGTCGCCATTCCCAAGACGGTGTATCGGCGGCGAATAGGGGAGAACTTCGGAATAGGGGATTTTACGCTTGCGGCAGAGATATGGCTGCTATCGCGGCGATGGACGCCGGCCGTAGCTTGATCCTCGATCGGCGTGTCTCCTCTGAGGTGGAACGATTGTATGATGTTGAATGTAAAATGGATGACCGATGAAAAAGTTATTGTGGATTCCGCTGTTGTCGGTTGCTCTGCTGTCTATGGCGGCCTGCGGCGGAGATGGCGGCGAGCCGTTTGCGCCGGGACAGTCCGGAGCGTCCGAACGACCGGACGAAGAAAACGGCGATAAACCCGATACGCCGGCACTCGGCGATAGCGGACGCTATTTGGTGCTTTATGCCTCGCGCACGGGCAACACCGAACGTGTGGCGCAACGGATTCAGGCGACACTCGATTGCGATATGCTTGAAGTGGAGCCGCAGGAGCCTTACGATAACGATTATAACGCTATGCTGGAACGAGCGCAGGAAGAGCTGGCGGCTATCCGTCAGGGCAATTTTCCGCCTGTCAAAACCTCGATGGAGAATTTTGACGATTACGACATCGTATTCGTCGGTTATCCGATCTGGTACGGCAGCATGGCGACACCGATGCAGACGTTCCTGCACACCCATGCCTCGAAACTTGCCGGAAAACGAATCGCATTGTTCGCCACCAGCGGCAGCAGCGGCATTTCCGCTTCGGTCAGCGAGGCCCGCAGTCTTTGCCCCGATGCGACGATCATCGACCGAACCCTGTTGCTGACTTCTGAGAGTCTGTCGCAAATGGCGACACGTGTTCCGGTATGGCTCGACGAAATCGGGGTGAGCCGGGAAGAACCGGAAGAACCCGATACTCCGGCCGCAACCTCCCTGAAAGTGAACATCACGGTCGGCGACCGCACGATTACCGCCACGCTGGAAGATAATGTCGCCACGCGGGATTTCCTTTCCCGTCTTCCGTTGGAGGCCACGCTGGAAGGTTACAACAATACGACCGAGAAAATCTTCTATCCTTCTCCGGCCCTTCCGACTGAAGGCGTAACGCGCGGTTGCGCCCCTATGCCCGGAGACATCACGATCTATGCGCCGTGGGGCAACGTGGCGATTTTCTGCAAGAACTGGTCATACAGTAACGATCTGATTAAAATAGGCCGTATCGACGGCGACGGTATCGAGGTCCTGAATGTCGGTGGCGACATCCGAGTGAAATTTGAAAGAGAGTAATATGACGACAAAAGATTTCAAAGAATACGTGAAGACGGGGCAAGCTCTCGACACGGAGGAAATCCATCGTTTTATGGACGAAATGAGCGACGAGGCGCGTCGTATTACGTTCCGGTTGAATACGGCTTATCGTACGCCAGACGAAGTGCGCGAATTGCTTTCCGAGTTGTTCGGTTATGAAGTACCGCAATCGCTTCGCGTTTTCCCTCCGCTTTATGCGGATTTCGGGAAAAACATCGCCGTAGGCGAGCATGTATTCATCAATGCCTGCTGCCATTTTCAGGATCACGGCGGAGTCACGATAGGCGACGGTTGCCAGATCGGGCATAATGTGGTCTTTGCCACGCTCAATCACGGGCTTGCACCCGAAGAACGCAGCCATACTTATCCCGCACCCATCGTGCTGGGCGAGAACGTATGGGTAGGCTCGAACGCGACCATTCTGCAAGGCGTGACCATCGGTGACAATGCCGTTGTTGCGGCAGGAGCGGTCGTAACGAAAGATGTGATGGCAAATACTGTCGTCGGAGGCGTTCCGGCAAAGTTTATCAAAAATATCGACGACAAGAAATAACTTTAAAACGAATTGATATATGTTAGGCGATTTCACTTTTCACAACCCTACGAAACTATACTTCGGGGAAAATTCATTGGAGAATTTGAGTAAAGAACTGGGCAAGTACGGAGAAAAAGTCATGCTGGTGTACGGCGGCGGTTCCATCCGCAAAAACGGTATTTACGATGCGGTACAGGCGGAACTCCGCAAAGCGGGAAAACAGACGGTCGAATTGTCGGGCGTCATGCCCAATCCCACGATCGAAAAGGTCATGGAGGGCGTGGCACTTGCCAGGAAAGAGGCGGTGGATTTTATCCTTGCCGTCGGCGGCGGTTCCGTCTGCGACTATGGCAAGGCGGTAGCCGGTTCCGCCTACTGCGAACAGGACCCGTGGGAGTATTATTTCAACAATTTCGGAGAAATGACCTGTCGCTGGATTCCTGTCGGCTGCGTGCTCACGATGGCGGGAACGGGATCGGAAATGGACAGTTGTTCCGTCATCTCCAAGCACAGCGAGAACCGGAAGAAGTTCTATTACTTCCGCAATCCCGATTTCTCCATTCTCAACCCCGTTTACACCTATACCGTTCCCAAGCATCATACGGTGGCCGGTATTTACGACATCATGTCGCATATTCAGGAACAATACCTTTCGGGGACGGACGACAATACGACCGACTACATCGCCGAAGGGCTGATACGCTCCCTTGTTGTCAGTTCCCGGAAAGTGCTCGGCAATCCGGAGGATTACGAAGCGCGCAGCAACATCATGTGGACCGCGACATGGGCTTTGAACGGGCTTCTCGCCTGCGGGAAGCCCACCGACTGGATGGTACACATGCTGGGGCAGGCTGTTGCCGCCTATACCGACGCAACGCACGGACACACGCTCTCGGCTGTCAGCGGGGCTTATTACCGTCTGCTCATCGAGCGTTCCGAAGATGCGGCGAAAAAATTCCGCCGACTGGCAACCTCCGTGTGGGATATTGTTCCCGCCGGAAAGACGGACAAGGAAATCGCATCGGAAGGGCTCGCACGGATGGAGGACTGGATGCGGGAACTGGGACTGGCAATGGACATCACGGCCTGCGGTGCCGATCCGTCGCAACTCGAAGGTATGGCCGATGCATGCCCTATCAACGAAACCGGTTATGTTGTCCTTACTCGTGAGGATGTGATCGATGTGTTACGTCAAAGTCTTTAATACAATTTTGAGGATGAGAAAATCGATATCGACCATCTTGTCCCTCTCTCTTTTATTGTCGTGCAATACGCAACCGGCAAAGGAGATAAACAAACAAAACGGCACGGAAATGGGAAAGAAAAATATCGGAAGCCTGCTTGCTCTCTATCCCAAACCGATGACGGTCGTCGGTGCGGAGGTCGAGGGCAAGGTGAACTGGCTCGTCGTGGGGCATACGGGCATTATCGGTCACGACCGGATTCTCGTGAGCATGAGCAAAAACCATTATACCAATCAAGGGATAAAAGATTCCAAAAAACTTTCTATCAACCTTGTCGGTCGAGAAATGCTGCCGAAAGCCGACTATGTGGGCAGCGTGAGCGGCGCATCGGTCGATAAATCAAACATATTCGAATACCATTGGGGCGAGAACGGCACGCCCGTAATCGACGCGTCGCCGCTGACGATGGAATGCGATGTGGTGGATATTTACGAAACGGACGGATTCGACAATTTCATCTGCTCCGTTGCCAACACCTATGCCGCTCCCGAAGTGCTCGACAGTGCCGGCAGACTCGACTATACGCGGTTGAAACCCGTGCTGTTCGAGTTTCCGACTTATTCTTACCTCGCTACGGGAGAGGTGATCGGCAAATGTCTGAATCTGGGCAAGGCGCCGGGCATGTGCGTCAAAGAATCCATGACGGCCGACGGTATCGTGCGCCTGTCGAAAATCGAGGTTTATCCGCAGCATCTCGACGAGTACATGAAATACGCAACCGAGGTGGGCGAAGTCTCCCTGCGTACCGAACCGGGCGTATTGACAATGTACGCAGTCAGTGAAAAGGAAAACCCTTGCAAGGTAACCATTCTTGAGACCTATGCGAGCCGTGAAGCATACGAGAAGCACATCGCCTCGGAGCATTTCCAAAAATACAAACAGGGGACGCTGCACATGGTCAAGTCATTGGTGCTGTCCGACCAGACGCCGCTCAACCCCGCAAACCGAATCAATAATTTCATTCAGTAAGGAATAATGAACCGAATCATTTTAATCTCAATATTCAGCATTCTGACATTCAATGTTATGGCACAGGAAAAGATAGTACAGACAGCAGGGCGCGACCAATTAGGCGAGTTCGCTCCCAAGTTTGCGGAACTCAACGACGACGTTCTTTTCGGCGAGGTATGGAGCCGCACCGACAAGCTCGGTCTTCGCGACCGCAGCTTGGTAACGATTACCTCTCTTATCAGTCAAGGTATCACAGACAACTCGCTAATATATCATTTGCAGTCGGCGAAGAACAACGGCATCACCCGCACCGAAATCGCCGAAATCATCACGCATATCGGTTTTTACGCGGGTTGGCCGAAGGCATGGGCGGCATTCCGTCTGGCCAAAGACGTATGGGCGGAAGAGACGACCGGCGAGGATGCCAAGGCGGCATTCCAACGTGAAATGATTTTCCCCATCGGCGAACCCAACACGGCGTATGCCAAGTATTTCACCGGCAACAGTTACCTCGCACCGGTTTCGCGTGAGCAGGTGAATATTTCCAACGTGACTTTCGAGCCTCGCTGCCGCAACAACTGGCATATTCATAAAGCCGCGAAAGGCGGCGGGCAGATGCTTATCGGTGTGGCCGGGCGCGGCTGGTATCAGGAAGAGGGCAAACCGGCGGTAGAGATTCTCCCCGGCACGGTCATCCACATTCCTGCCGGCGTAAAGCACTGGCACGGTGCGGCAGCCGACAGCTGGTTCGCGCATCTCGCATTCGAGATTGCAGGCGAGAACGCTTCCAACGAGTGGCTGGAGCCGGTTACGGATGAGGAATACGATCGGCTTCAAAAATGAAAATAGGTTTTCTTATGCATAAGGTCATTCTCGCATTATTGGCAATGGTAGGAGCGGCTGCGACGTCATATGCGCAGCAGGAACAGGACATGAGTGGAGGGTATCCGAACCATAGAGTCCTGGTCGCCTATTTCTCGGCGACGGGAACGACGGCCCGCGTGGCCGGCAAAGTGGCACAGGCGACGGGCGGAGAGCTCTATGCGATTACGCCCGCAGAGTCTTATACGAGCGCAGACCTCGATTGGAACGACAAGCAGTCGCGCAGTTCGGTAGAGATGAGCGATCCGGCGTCGCGTCCGGCAATCGGCGGCGAGGCATTGAACGCGGACGGCTACGACGTGATTTTTCTCGGTTATCCCGTTTGGTGGAATCTTGCGCCGCGTATCGTCAATACGTTCGTCGAAAGTCACGATCTGAACGGCAAAACGGTCATACCGTTCGCCACCTCGGGGAGCAGCGGCATCGCGAATAGCGCGGCGGCGTTGAAAGAGACATATCCCGACATCGATTGGAAAGAAGGGAAACTGTTGAATCGGGCGAGCGCCGGCGATATCCGCGAATGGGTCGGTAAGCTCGGGTACTGACCTGCCGGGAAGAAAGCGATACCGGCCCTGCCGGCAGGACGGTGAAGCGCTGCTGTTGGGGGACGGCAGGGGGATTTCCGTGCCGATGAGGGAAATCGGCGGCGTAGCGTGTTTTTCCGGGGCGAGAGGCAGATCGTACCGGAAAAGGAAGGGGATGGGTGAGATCGAGGACCTCGGGCGGAAAGAATGACGGTATGGCAACCGGGGCGAGTACGGCAGCCGGGGTGAACACGCGAACCCTCGGTCTTCGGAACGTGGTTTGCGGCCGCAAACCGCAGATGGCTGGCAGAAAGTGGCGAAAATCCTGAACTCTCATCGCTTCCTGCCTCGTTTGATTTTCGTTTTTCGTGAATCCGGCGCGGATAACGGAAAAGAAAATCCCTCGTTCCGTTCATAAAAATACGACAGCCCGAAAGGTCGGGCTGTCGTATTTTTCTATCAAAGTTCTCCGTATGGAGACCGGTTCGTTCCGCAGAACGAAAAAGAGTCCTCGGCGGGAGCCGTTATTTCGTAATACGGTTGAGCCAGCGGAGCATAGCGAACATGACCGTCATCGAAATCAGGCAGACGGCGACGAACACGCCCCACGTCATCCAAATCGGAATCGTCTCGTAGAAAATCGCTCCGATGAACAGCAATTGATTGCCGACCGCCGTAGCTCCAAGCCATGCGCCCTGCATGATGCCCTGATATTGGGGAGGAGCGACCTTCGACACGAACGAGATGCCGAGCGGGCTGATGAACAGTTCGGCAACGGTCAGGATCAGGTAGGTTCCGATCAGCAGGAACGGCGTCACGCGCTGAGCCTCCGAAAGGCCTCCCATGCGCTCTACCTCGGCAGCCGGCGGCACGCCGAGCGAGCCGAGCATCATCACTACGTAGGCGACGGCGGCGATTCCCATTCCGATCGCGATCTTGGCGGGCGTCGAAGGCTCTTTGCCCCGGGCCCGCATCATACCGAAAAAGGCCAGCACGAGCGGCGTGAGAAATACGACGAAGAACGGGTTCATCGACTGGAATATCTCGGCGGAGAGCCCCAGCGAGCCGATGCTGAGTCGGGTGTAATCCTTAGCGAAATAGGTCAGTGTCAATCCGTTCTGGTGGAACGAGAACCAGAAGAAAATCACGACGGCGCATACTGCGATCAAAGCCCAGATACGCTGCCTGACCTCCTTGGCCGCCATGCGTACTTCGCCCGGATCGATCCGAGAGCCCGTGCCCGCAGCCTGAGCCTGACGGGGATCGGGCAGGCTTTTCTTATTCGCCAGAAAGATGACCAGCGATATGAGCATGGCTGCGATGGCTACCCCGAAGGCATAGTGGAAGCCGGTGGCGAAAGCGCTCAGATAGCTGTCGGCGAAAGCCGTCATGTCGGTCGGCGCGCCGTTGCTGCTGACTTCGGCGGCCAACGCGGCGAAACGCTCCGAGGCTTCGGGCGAAAGGTTGCCCCCGAGGAAGCCGTGGCACAGCTCCGGCAGGTCGGGATTGTAGAGGAATCCCTTGGTCGAGAGCCACCAGTTCCGCACTCCGATAGCCACCATAGGAGCGAAGATGGCCCCTACGTTGATGAACATGTAGAAGAGCGAGAACCCCGAGTCGCGCATCTTGCCGTACTTCTCGTTATCGTACATCTGTCCTACGAGCGCCTGAAGATTTCCTTTGAACAGACCGTTGCCGAACGCGATCGTGAACAGTCCGATGCATGTGACGGTCAGATACAGAGGCAGGTTGCGGACCGGCGTGGGCGTCGGAATCGCGATCAGCAGATAACCTGCCGCCATAATTACCAGTCCCGTCAGAATCGTCCCCTTGTAGTTTCTGGTCTTGTCGGCGATCAGGCCGCCCACGAACGCGAGAATGTAGATCGAAAAGTAAAATACCGAATAGATAATGCCGGCGTTGGTTTTGTCGAGCCCGAATTTGGACATCAGGAACAAGGTCAGAATCGCCATCATCGTGTAGAAACCGAACCGTTCCCCCATGTTGGCCAGCGCAGCCGGCAGCAATCCCTTAGGATGGTTTTTGAACATAGTCAGATTGGGTTTATGAGTTTTGGAATTGTTTCAATCAGACAAATATATGATAAAATCTTCGTATATATTGCCCGTTCTGTGAAATTTGCCTAACTTTAGTATCCGATAACGATAACGCGAGGCATCTATGGAAAACGCACTGGAAGAACTGCCGATCGTCGAGCGCGACCCGTGGCTGAGAACTTACGAAAGCGCTCTTCGGAGCCGCTATGACCTCTACCGCAGGCGACGGGACGAGATCGGGCAGGGAGGCGATTCGCTGCGGGATTATGCCAACGGCTACCTCTATTACGGTTTTCAGTACGATCCGGCTCTGAAGGGCTGGCATTTCCGCGAGTGGCTGCCCGGGGCCGAGGACGTCTACCTGTTCGGCGACTTCAACGGCTGGCAGCGTACGCAACTGCGGTTGCGCAAGGATCCCGACGGCGTCTGGAGCATTTTCCTGCCCGACGAGAGCTTCGGCGACCGGCTCGTGCACGGCTCGCTGGTCAAGATGCTCGTGCACGGCGCCAACGGCTGGCTGGAACGCATACCGTCCTATATCCGGCGCGTCGTTCAGGACCCCGTGTCGAAAAACTTCACGGGTCAGCTTTGGGCTCCGCCCGTTCCGTTCGACTGGCAGGGCGACGCTTTCGACATCGCTTCGGTGGGCGACCTGCTGATCTACGAATGCCATGTGGGCATGGCGCAGGAGGAGCCTCGCGTAGGTACCTACGCGGAGTTCACCCGCGACGTGCTGCCGCGCGTCAAGCGCGACGGGTACAACACGGTTCAGCTGATGGGCATAGCCGAGCATCCCTATTACGGGAGCTTCGGCTATCATGTGAGCAATTTTTTCGCGCCCTCGTCGCGCTTCGGCACGCCCGAGGAGCTCAAGGAGCTGATCCGGACCGCGCACGGCTTGGGTCTGGGCGTTATCATGGATCTGGTTCACTCGCACTATGTCAAGAACCTGAACGAAGGGCTCAACGAGCTCGACGGGACGAATCACCTCTATTCTCCCGCCGGCCCGGCGGGCGATCATCCGTTCTGGGATTCCAAGCTGTTCGACTACGGCAAGGAGCCGGTGCGCCATTTCCTGCTGTCGAACGTCAAGTATTGGATGGAGGAGTTCCATTTCGACGGCTTCCGCTTCGACGGCGTCACGTCGATGATCTACACGCATCACGGGCTCACGGAGTTCGACGATCCGGCCAAGTATTTCAGGGAAACGGACCCGGAGGCGATCTGCTATCTGACGTTGGCGAACGCCCTGATACATGAGCTGCGTCCGCACGCGGTGACCGTCGCGGAAGATGTCAGCGGCATGCCCGGTATGTGCTACCCGGTCCGGGACGGCGGCGTCGGGTTCGACTATCGGCTCGCCATGGCCGTTCCCGACTTCTGGATCAAGTTGCTCAAGGAAGTGCCCGACGAGGATTGGGATATCTGGCGGATGTGGAACACGATGACCGACCGCCTGCCGGACGTGGGAACGGTCGCCTATTGCGAATCGCACGACCAGGCCCTCGTGGGCGATCAGACGCTTGCTTTCCGACTGATGAACAAGCAGATGTATACCGATATGAACCGCGCGGCCGAAAACCTGCTGATCGACCGGGGCATGGCGCTGCACAAAATGATCCGTCTGTTCACGATCTCGCTGGCCGGGCAGGCCTACCTGAATTTCATGGGCAACGAGTTCGGACATCCCGAGTGGATCGACTTTCCCCGCGAAGGCAACGGCTGGAGCTATGCGCACGCGCGAAGGATGTGGAGTCTGGCCGAGAACGGTTTTTTACGATACAGCTATCTGGGCGAGTTCGACCGCGCGATGCTGAAGCTCGTCCGCCGGTACTCGATCCTGAGCAGCGGCTATGCCTACAATCACAAGATGGATACCGAGAACAAGACGGTCGTTTTCAGCCACCGGGATATCGTATTCGTGTTCAACTGGCATCCCGACCGGAGCCTGCCCGATTATCCGGTTCCCGTGCCGGAGGCGGGGCGCTACCGCGTGCTGATGAGCACCGACGACCGCGAGTTCGGCGGGTACGGCCGGATCGACCATTCGGTCAAGGCGTTCAGCTTTCCGCAGGTATGCCCCGACGGCGCGACCCGGCCGCATATCCTGATCTATAACCTCTCCCGTTCGGCTCTGGTTCTGAAAAGGATGAGCCGTTGATTCCGTTGCCGGCGGACCTGAGTGTGCGCTCCGCATGCAAGGCCGGACCGGGCGGATGAGGGGGCGTGCCATGTCGTTATCGGCGAGAGATTCCGATGGCAGCTCTGTGAACCGTGTGTTTCGCGCCTTAACGATTAACCGGAAATACCTTGTTGAAAACGTGTCTTCCCGTCGGCGGGAAAAGAGTCGCGAAATGCGTCGGCGGGCGAAAAAATCGCTATTTTTACTCGACTTAACCGACTAACCTGAAATCCGATGAAAAAGATGCTGATGCTCGCCGGCCTGCTCTTTACGGCCTGCGCTGCGCTTGCCGGTCCCCGGCTCCGCTACACGATCAACGAACACTGGAAATTCTTCAAAGGCGAATGTCCCGGAGCCGAGGAGCCCGGGTACGATGTCTCCCGCTGGGAAACGGTCGATCTGCCTCATACATGGAACGTGGCCGACGTCGAGGACGAGCCGTACGGTTGGTACCGGGGGGCGGGCTGGTACGTGCGCGACCTGCCGATCGACTCGCTCGCCGGAGACCGCCGGATATTCCTCTCGTTCGGGGCGGCCAATACGGTCGCCTCCGTGTGGGTGAACGGCCGTAGCGCGGGCGAGCCGCATATAGGAGGATATACGCCTTTCGCTTACGACGTGACCGAACTGCTTCGTGCCGGTGCCTCGAACCGGATCGCCGTCCGCGTCGACAATTCGTATAACGAGCAGATTCCGCCGCTCGCGGCCGATTTCACGTTTTACGGAGGTATCTACCGCGACGTGGAACTGATCTGCACCGATCCGGCGCACTTCGATGTGCTGAGTGCCGGGACCGGCGTATATCTGAGCACTCCGGACGTTTCGGCCGGGAGCGCTACGGTCGAGATCCGCTCCGATTTCCGTTTGCCGGAAGGTATGCGGGGAATTTCGCTGCGCCACACGGTGTTCGATGCCGACGGACGGAGCGCGGCTTCCGTATCCGAGAAACTGAAGCGAGGACAGGCCGTTTCGACCCGGACCGTGACGCTCGACTCTCCCCGGCTGTGGGGACCCGACGATCCGTATCTGTACAGCGTCCGCTCGGAGCTGGTCGGCTCCGACGGCCGCGTGCTGGATCGCGTGACCAATCCGCTCGGAGTCCGCACGTTCTCGTTCGACGCCGAGCGGGGATTCGTTCTGAACGGCGAGCCGCTGAAGCTGATCGGTACGAACCGGCATCAGGACTATCTGCATTACGGCAATGCGCTGACGGCCGAGATGCACCGCCACGACCTGAAACTGATGAAGGAGATGGGGTCGAACTGCCTGCGCATCTCGCACTATCCGCACGATCCGGCGGTGCTCGAGATGTGCGACCGATACGGCCTGATCTGTTTCGAGGAGATACCGGTCATCTGCTATATCACGTGCAGCGAGGAATTCGAGCGCAACAGCCTGTCGCAGATCGGCGAGATGATTCGGCGCGATTACAATCATCCCTGTATCGTCGCTTGGAACACGAGTAACGAGGTAACCCAGCCGCGTCCCGAAAGCCGGCAGTGGACCGACGTGCAGAAAGAGGAGTACGACGCCTATCTGGCGGCTTTTCTGGGCCGTCTCGAGCGGTTCGTTCAGGATGCCGATCCGACGCGCGAGTCGATGATCGTGCTGTGCTACGATCCGGTGACGAACGTCCGGAAAGGGTTTCATCAGGCCGAGCTGATCGGCTATAACAAGTATATCGGCTGGTACGAGGGCGAGCTCGGCGATTTGCAGGGTTTCCTGGATCGCTACCGGAGCGCCGAGCCCGGCAAGCCGATGTTTCTGTCGGAGTACGGGGCGGGAGCCGACGTGCGCATCCATTCGTTCGAACCTTCGCTGTACGACCACAGCGAGGAGTTTCAGATACTCTATTTCAAGCATCATCTGAAAGTGCTGATGGAGAACGACTTCGTTGCCGGAGCTACGGTCTGGAACTTCAACGATTTCAATTCCGAGTCGCGCGTCGATGCCATTCCGCATATCAACGAGAAAGCGCTCGTCACGGCCGACCGCCGGCCGAAGGCGAGCTATTATTACTATAAGGCCGTGCTGTCGAAGGAGCCTTTCGTATCGATTCCTACGCAGCAGTGGAAGGTCCGGGGCGGACGCGAGGATGCGCCGGACGCCGGCGTCTGCACGCAGCCGGTCGAAGTGTTTGCCAATACGCGGCAGGTGGAGCTGTTCTTAAATGGCCGCAGTCTCGGCGTGCAGCCCGTCGAGGAGCATTGCGCGCAGTTTCGCGTTCCGTACCGTTCCGGCGAGAACGTGCTGGAGCTGCATTCGCGCTCGGACGACGGGCGGGAGTTGCGCGATGTGCTGAAGATCGATTTCCGGATGCAACCCTATGATTTCCGCAGCGGACGGATGCCGTTCGAAGAGATCGCCGTTAACTGCGGCTCGCCCTGTTTTTTCAATGATGCGACTAAAAACGATTACCTGTGGTTGCCCGACCAGCCGTATAGGGAAGGAAGCTGGGGGTATGTGGGCGGCCGCGTCTATCGTCGGGACGGCAAGCGCCTTGGCAGCGATCATAATATCATGGGTACGGCGCTCGATCCGCTGTACCAGACCCAGTTGCGAGGCGTAGAGTCCTATCGTTTCGACGTGCCGGACGGCAACTACCGGCTGACATTGTTGTTTGCCGAGCTCGACCGCGCCTCGCAGGCCGACCGTAGCTTCGATATCGTCGTCAATGGCCGGACGTTGGCAGAGGATGTCGATCTGGCTGCGCGCTACGGAGTCGACCGGGCCGTGTCGATCAGCTACGACGTATGCTCGGAAGAAGGGCAGGGCATCCGTGTCGATTTTCCTGTCCGTCGGGGCGAGGCCGTTCTCAACGGAATCATGTTGAGAAAAGTCTATTAGCGGGACGTGTTCGGGAAAGCGCCCGGATAAGGGCGTGCCGCTCTTCCGGGAATCGAACGGACGAAGGGGTGCGGCCGTGCCTAGCGGAGGTGGCGTGCGTCGGGACGATCGTTTTTCCTGTGCGCATCGTTTGGCGGCTTTTGCCCCGCCGGCAGAGAATGAACCGGATAGTGCGGGGACGCGACGGAAGTATGCCGCTGCCCGAAAGCGGCCGTTTTGCCTGCCGGAAAGCGGACCTGAGCAGATCGAGAATCGACTCCCTTCCCGATGAGTCCTTTCCCGTAGGTACGAGCCGGACAGTCCCGGACATATATCCGAATCCGATGCGTATGAGGAACTGCCTGCGAGGTATTTTGGGGATTCCTCGGAACGAGCGTCATAAAGCTTCCCCGTCATTGTCCGATTGCAGAATGGCCCGCGGCGCTATGGCCTTTGTCCGGGGAACTATTCGCCAAGGGACCGTGTCCGACGCAAAAAAACGAAGGCGAGCGGACTCTCGTCTCTGCGCTCGGTCAGCTCCTCTCGGGAGCGAAATACGGCGTATTTGCGCTCTGGCCCGGAAAATCGGACGGTCCGGATGCGCCGGTTTCGATATTATCGTGTATCTTTGTTCCGTCATATGCCGGAAACCGTCGCCGCACTGGGGCGCCGGACGGCCCGAACTTACATGAATCCATGATGAAACGCATTGCACGAATTGCCGCGGTCTCGGCGGTCCTTATGGGTCTCGCTCTGCCGCGTGCCGTCGCTCAGGAGCTCGTCTGGGGCGCCTACTTCGATTTTTTCTTCGATAACAGGGAGTATAAGAGCGAACTCAACTGGCCCCAGTCGCTGTTCGGCGCCCGGATCGCTCCCGAATTGGGCGTGAGCTGGGACGGACGTCATTCGATCATGCTGGGGTACAGCATGCTGGCCAATTTCGGCGCCAAGCCGTTCGAGACCGACAACGAAATCTTCGGTTATTATCAGTATGATTCGCCCAAGTTCAAGGCTTATGCCGGCGTGATTCCCCGCTATAAGGAGATAGGCGACTATCCGAGCGCCTTTCTGAGCGATTCGGTCAGGTACTTCGATCCGAACCTGACGGGACTGTTGCTGCAATACCGGGGCGGCCGGGGATACGTCGAATTCGGTTGCGACTGGAACAGTATGATAACCAATGAAAAACGCGAAAAATTTCTGCTGTTTTCAGCCGGACGTATCCGTTACGGCCTGTTCTATGCCGGCTATCATCTGACGATGTACCACCACGCGGGAACCTATCTCGAAGACGGAGTGGTGGACAACGTGCTGATCCACCCGCATGTGGGACTCGATCTGGCCGAAGTCGCCCGGATGGAGAAACTGTCGGTGCAAGCCGGATGGCTTCAGGCTTTCCAGAACGACCGCAAGTATGTCGGGGAGTATGTCACGCCGCACGGATTCCAGCTGGAGATCAAGGCGCAGAAGTGGAAGTTCGGTATTTTCAATACGCTGTATGCCGGCAAGAATCTGATGCCCTACTACATGACCGACAACCCGTCCCTCGACTACGGTCCGGGTCTCTATTGGGGCGAGCCTTGGTATCGTACGAACCGGATCTACGACCGGCTCGAACTCTATTGGCAGCCGCTCTGCAACGAAACGATGAAATTGCGCGTCGCCTCCGTGCATCATTACGACGGTCATAAATGGGGCTGGCAGCAGAAAGTGCTCTTTACGGTCAATCTGGGGCAGCACCGCGTATTCAAAAAGAAACCCTGACGCGACGAGGGCGGCCATGACACGCAATCTTACCAACTATCACAGCCATTGCTCGCTGTGCGACGGGAGAGCACCGATGGAGGATTTCGTGCGCGAGGCCGTGCGCCGCGGATTCGCCTCTTACGGCATCTCCTCGCACGCGCCGCTGCCTTTCCCGGCCGTCTGGACGCTCGACCGGGGCGACGTGACGACCTATCTTTCCGAAATCGAACGGCTTAAGCGTTCGTATGCCGGGCGGATCGAGCTGTACGCCGGCATGGAGATCGATTATTTGGACGAGTGCGACAATCCTGCCTCCGATTACTTCCGGCAGCTTCCGCTCAATTATCGGATCGGGTCGGTCCACCTGATGCACGCCGACGACGGCGGCATCGTCGATATCGATACCTCGCCGGAACGTTTTGCGGAGATGCTGAGCGGGCGTTTCGGCGGCGATCTGCGGCGGCTGACGACCGCCTATTTCGACAAGCTGATCCGGATGGTCGAGGCCGGAGGATTCGATTTCGTGGGTCACGTCGACAAAATATCCTACAACGCCGAACGCTGCGAACCGGGGATCACCTCCCGAGGTTGGTACAGGGACAAAGCAAGGGAGTGTTTCGAGCGGATCGCCGCCCGAGGGCTGATGGTCGAGATCAATACGAAAAAATATAACGCCTGCGGAGTTTTCTTTCCGAACCGGGAGCACTTCGGCCTGTTGCGGGAGCTGCGAATCCCCGTGCTGGTCAACTCCGATGCGCACCGTCCCGAGCTGATCGACGATGGCCGGCACGAAGCGATGGCGGCCCTGAGGGAAGCGGGTATCCGCGAAGTGATCGAGCGCGTCGGGAACCGTTGGGTACCTGTAGAAATCGTTCTGTAAGCGGAACGGTCCGGCTGACTTATCCGTGTTTCGGCTACGGTAGGGCTGTGCAAGCCGTTCTCCGTTCCCGGATTTACAGCGCGTAAAAACAGATGAACGAGTATAATCGTCTAAATTTCAGTCTTATGAAATCTCTTTTTGTGCCCATTGCTCTGCTCGCTCTTTCGGCGACGGTTTTTCTTTTCTCGTGCGCCCGGAGCGGACGGACGACCGAGGAACGCGCGCCCCGTATCGTCAATCTGATCAATTTCGTTCGGAATACCGAACCCCGCCCGGTGAATATATCCGACGAGGAGCTGTACCGGACTACGCTCGCCCAGACCGAGCTGCTCCGCAGGCATGGCCTGAAAGGAACTTTTCTGCTGCAATACGACGCGCTGATCAATCCGAAATATCAGGCCCTGATGAAACAGGCTCTCGCCGAGGGCTCCGAAGTGGGCGGCTGGTGGGAAATCACCCAGCCCCATGTCGAAGCGGCCGGAATGGAGTGGCGGGGAGCCTACCCGTGGGACTGGCATGCCAATGTCGGCTTTTCGTCGGGCTACGAACCGCAGGAGCGCGAGAAGCTCGTCGATACGTACATGGCCAAGTTCAAGGAGGTTTTCGGCCGTTATCCGGCCTCGGTGGGCTCGTGGTTCATCGATGCCCGCACGCTGCAATACATGGCCGACCGGTACGGCATCGTCGCCTCGTGCAACTGTCGGGACCAGGTGGGAACCGACGGATACACGCTTTGGGGAGGATACTGGAACCAAGGATACTATCCGAGCAAACTGAATGCCTATATGCCGGCCCAGACTCGCGACGGACAAATCGGCGTTCCGGTTTTCCGCATGCTCGGCAGCGATCCGATCAACCAGTACGACAGCGGTATAGGCGAGCCTGCGCAGGGTGTCGAGACGCTCGAGCCGGTCTATGAGTCGGGCGGCGGCAATCCCCGGTGGATCGACTGGTTTTTCGGCATGATGACCGAGGGGGAGTGCTTGGCCTACCAGTACGTGCAGGCCGGTCAAGAGAACTCGTTCACGTGGCCTCGGATGCAACGCGGACTCGAGTATCAGGTGCGTGTGATCGACTCGCTTTCACGAGCCGGCAAGCTGACCGTACAAACGCTGGCCGAGACGGGCCGGTGGTTCAGGGAGCGTTTCGAAACGACGCCGCCGACCAGCGTGGTCGCTCTCAGCGACTGCAAGGAAGCCGGCCGCGGCAGCGTCTGGTACGACTGTCGTAACTATCGGGCCAATCCGGTATGGGAAAACGGCACCTTCCGTTTCCGCGACATACACCTGTTCGACCAGCGGCTGGAATCGGACTACCTGAACGAGGCCAATCCGTCGACCCAATGCTTCTATACCACCCTGCCCGTCGTCGACGGACTGAACTGGAGCAGCGTGCGGGATACGGCCGGCCTGCGGCTGATGTTCGGCAATCTGTCGGAGAGTCCTGTACGGGCCCGGGTGGGCGAGCCCGAGGTGGAGCGGTCGGCCGAAGGCGAGCTGCGGATCGCGATGCCGCTCGACGAAGGCGGCCGATGCGTCATTCGGCTGAACGAGCGCTCGATTCGGATCGAACTGCCTCCGAGCGCTCCCTACCGGCTGATGCTGACGACCGCTCGCGACAAGCGGCTGCCGTTCACTAAAATCGCATCCCGGGAAATCCGAGCCCGGATCAAGGACTTCAACTACGGTTTCCGTTGTACGGCGGGAACTATCGAATCCAACCTTCAGGGGGCTGTTTTCTCCGTTTCTCCGGATGGCGAAGGGGCGATCGAACTCGAAATGGCTACCGGCCGGTAGCCCGGATATGCGCCGGTCCGTTTGAAATGGCGCTTTTCGGTTCGGTATCCGGACGTTGCATCGTTTCGGTCTGACGGGATCGGCCCGTCAGACCTTCTCCCTGTAACATCCCGGAGCGGGTTCAGTCCAAGCCGTGCAACTCGCGCCTGCCGTTCCGACAGAGACTTTTCTCCCGTAATGCACGCGTTTCCCGGTTTTCTGAAACAAGGGAAATGGCCGGATAGTAAAAACAGTCCGGACAAAATTTTGAAAACCGATTTTTTTATTCTACATTTGCACTGCTTTTCAGAAGCGGGGTGTAGCTCAGCCCGGTTAGAGTACACGTCTGGGGGGCGTGTTGTCGCTGGTTCGAATCCAGTCACCCCGACGAGCTGAAATCAACAGGTTAGATTAGTTTTCTAACCTGTTTTTTTATTACTGACGTCATTGCGTAAAAACGAGTACAAGCAAGGAATCAGTGCAGTTTTTCAATGAGTATATGTCATTGCTTAAATTTAACATCTTGCAAATCACTGTTAATACGAACAATGGATATATTCGGGTCAAAGGCTTTTAACCAATCAAAACTTCAGTTGTGGTTGAGTCTGTAGAAATGCTGAAAATAAGAATCATTTTCACCTGATTTTGCTGTAAATTTCATTTTTTAACAATTTGGATTTTTTACAACCCGCATTTTTCTCTAAAGATTTATCAATCCAACTTTGTGCTTCCTGAAAAGCTCCCAATCGAAAATATCCCAAGGCGATATAATAAAAAACATCGCACAAAGGATACAGTCTGTACGATTCGTTATAATTCGACAGGTATTTTTGCAGAAAAATTATACCTTTTTCATTATTAAATTCGCTCTCGATATTGAACCTTCCTCTTTTGAAATATAAATCAAAATCTCCGGGCATTGAACTCATAGCCTTTTCGTAGATCAGGTCCACGTTAGACGACGGTTCTTTCTTCTCTACATATAATTGAATCAGTCCGTCATAAGCGTTGTTCATGAAATTCCTCGCCCCTTCTTTTATATATAAATCAATAGCTTTATTGAAATACGCTTCAGCTTTATCATAACATTTTAAATTCAAGTACTCGAAAGCGATTATTTCATGGTGATTCCCATTAGTTGCCGGTAAATGTTCCAGAACCGTTTCAAATTCTTCTACAGAACAAGGTTTGGACAATTCCAGAAGGTCTAATATGGTCCTTGCATCATTTCTCAATTTACAATGATAAAAGGCATTGAAGGAACACAATGTCTCATAATTTTCTACAATGCCTTTCTTCCTGTTGATAAATTCGGACATATTATCTTTGTTCACCAAATCCTTGTATAGGTAGTTGATGCCAGAAGTAAGTGCTACGGGAATAATTGACATATGGGTAGCAGTGTTGAAAATCTGCATCTTTACGTTCGTATTGTCGGCAACCCTTTTTACAGCCGTCGATAGATGTCGGGAGAACTTGACTCTCCTTTTGGCATCTTGATTTCCAATAGCAATATAGATTCGTTTATCGGCAACATCGCTTTTCTCAAAAATAGGTACCATGCCACTTTCAGGAGCCAAAAGCAAATACGAATCGAACATTTCAGACTTATTCTTCATCAAAAAACAGCCATAATCAGCCAAATAGGAGTGTCCGAAAAAAATGTTGTAACATGAAGAACATTTTATGATGTCCTGTACTGCCGGGAAAACGTCATCCTGTATATAATGCAAAAACGATTCACCCGTAGAATTCAGCGTCATGTTGTCTTGATTCAATCCGACGCATGCCCGGCCTCTTTGTCCCGGGTAATAAACGCCGACAACACAAACAGGGGGTATCGTGCGGCACATATTGAAAAGATAATTGACATGAGACGCGACTATGTCGAAACAATAATCCGCATCAAAAACATATAACACATTTGTTATTGTATCCCGTTCTGTCGTATGAGGAATCCATACCCTGACAGTAGCGGTTTCGTTTCCCGTTTTGATATTTCGTTCAACAACCGTTTGGGACAATACGAACTCAGGGGATAAGCAAATGAATAAAAAACAGAGAAAATACTTATTCATAAGGCAATAAAAGCGTAGAACTTGAATAGAAGTTCTACGCTATAATAAATTTTACATAAACAATAGTAAGATGCCCGGATGCGCGGGGAGTAAAAAAAGCCTCGTAAAGCTCCGGCAAGCGGCTTACAGCAGATGGAACGAGACGGTCAGTCCGGCTACGACGATCGAGACCATGCTCATCAGCTTGATCAGGATGTTCAGCGACGGGCCCGACGTATCCTTGAACGGGTCGCCCACCGTGTCGCCTACGACCGTAGCCTTGTGGTTGTCCGATCCCTTGCCGCCGAGGTTGCCCTCCTCGATGAATTTCTTTGCGTTGTCCCAGGCTCCGCCCGAGTTGGCCATGAAAACGGCCAGCACGAAGCCCGCGCTCAGGCTGCCTATCAGCAGTCCCATCACGCCTGCCACTCCGAAGATAAAGCCGACCGCGATCGGTACGAGAATCGCGAGTACCGACGGGAACAGCATCTCGCGCTGCGCGCCCTTGGTCGAGATCGCCACGCAGCGGGCATAGTCCGGTGTCGCTTTTCCTTCGAGTATGCCCTTGATCTCACGGAACTGTCGCCGTACTTCCTCCACCATGCTCTGGGCGGCGCGACCTACGGCATTCATCGTAAGCCCGCAGAACAGGAATGCCATCATCGCGCCGATGAAGGCTCCCACCAGAACGTTCGGATTCATCAGCGTGACTTGGAAATAGTCCATCAGGTCCAGAATGTTTGCGTCGGCTACGGCTTTCATCGTTCCGTCGGCCAACTCGAGCGAACTTTGCCCGACGTGCTGCATGCCGATCTTGACTTCCTCGATGTATGAGGCCAGCAGGGCCAGCGCCGTGAGTGCGGCCGAGCCGATCGCGAATCCCTTGCCGGTCGCTGCGGTCGTATTGCCCAGCGCGTCGAGCGCGTCGGTGCGCTGGCGCACTTTCGGGTCGAGGCCGCTCATTTCGGCATTGCCGCCGGCGTTGTCGGCGATCGGTCCGTAGGCGTCCGTTGCCAGCGTGATGCCGAGCGTGGAAAGCATGCCGACGGCAGCGATGCCGATGCCGTACAGCCCCTTGCTCAGGTTACCGGCCGAAATCATGTTGTGGATGTCGAAGCCCGTCGCGCAGAGGAAGGCGAGAACGATGGCTACTGCGATCGTGACGACCGGAATGGCCGTCGATATCATGCCCATGCCGATACCGGAGATGATGACCGTCGCAGGTCCCGTCTCGGCGCTTTTGGCGATTTTCCGCGTCGGTTTGTAAGAATGGGACGTATAGTATTCGGTCGACTGTCCGATGATGATACCGGCCACGAGGCCTACGATCACCGAGAACGAGATGCCGACCCAGTTTTCGATTTGCAGCGCGTAGAGAATGCCGAACGTGCAAACCGCGATCAGCGCCGAGCTCGTATTGACGCCCGTGCCGAGCGCGCCGAGCAGGTTTTTCATCGTGGCGCCCTCCTTCGTGCGGACCAGAAAGATGCCGATGACCGACAGTACGATGCCGACGGCGGCGATCAGCATCGGGGCCAGCACGGCTTGTATCTGCATGTCGCCCGCGAAGGCGGCGGCTCCGAGCGCCGCGGTCGCCAGAATCGAACCGCAGTAGCTTTCGTAAAGGTCGGCTCCCATACCGGCCACGTCGCCTACGTTGTCGCCCACGTTATCGGCTATCGTCGCCGGGTTGCGCGGATCGTCCTCGGGGATGCCGGCCTCGACCTTGCCGACCAGATCGGCTCCGACGTCGGCCGCTTTCGTATAGATACCTCCGCCGACCCGCGCGAAGAGCGCCTGTGTCGAGGCTCCCATGCCGAAAGTCAGCATCGTCGTGGTAATGATCATCAGCTTTTGGGGACCCGTCGCGTCGATGAAGTGGTTCAGAACCAGATACCAGACCGAGATGTCGAGCAGACCGAGGCCGACGACGACCAGACCCATCACCGCGCCGCTGCGGAAAGCTACTCTGAGCCCTTGGTTCAGCGACTGGCTCGCGGCATGCGCCGTACGGGCCGAGGCGTAAGTCGCGGTCCGCATGCCGATATAACCGGCCAAGCCGGAGAAAAGGCCGCCCGTGAGGAATGCGAACGGAACCCACGGGTTCTGCACGCCCAGTCCGTAGGCGAGGAAGGCGAAGAACAGCGCCAGAATCAGAAAGACGACCGTTACGACCTTATATTGCTGCCGCAGGTAGGCCATCGCGCCTTGGCGGACGTGGGCCGCGATCTCTTTCATGCGGTCCGTTCCCTCGCTGCAGCGCATCATCGCGCGAAAGAAATACCATGCGAATCCGAGAGCCACGAGGGAGGCCAGCGGAACGATCCAGAAGATAAGAGGGGTGTTGTTCATAGGACGGTAGTTTTAGGTTGTCTTGAGTTCGGGTTCGATAGATCGCAGCCGGTCCGGCGCATGGCGTCGTCGCTGTCGGACCGGCTTTCGCTTTTGGCAAAAAAACGAAAACACCCAAAATTAATAAATTATTTTATTTAATACAAGCTATATTTGCGGGTGAAAAACGCTCGAATATGAGAAAAACGACCAACGACGAATTGGGACGGCTTTCCGCCGAAGAATATGCCGCCGCGCCGAAATGTCCGGTTGCGGTCGTGCTTGACAACGTGCGCAGCATGAATAACGTCGGATCGTTTTTTCGTACGTGCGACGCGTTTGCCGTCGGGCGGCTCTGTCTGTGCGGCATTACGGCCACGCCTCCGTCGCGCGATATTCACAAGACGGCGCTGGGGGCCGAACTGACCGTGCCGTGGACGTATTTCGCCGATACGGCCGATGCCGTCGCCGTACTGAGGGCCGACGGGTATCGCATACTGTGCGTCGAGCAGGCCGAGGGCTCGGTTTCGCTCGAGCGCTGGGCTCCGGAATCCGGAATCCGGTACGCGCTGGTATTCGGCAACGAGGTCGACGGAGTGCAGCAGCGCGTGGCCGATCTGTGCGACGGGGCCGTCGAGATACCTCAGGGCGGAACCAAGCACTCGCTCAACGTTTCCGTGGCGGCCGGCATCGTGCTGTGGGAGGCCTACCGCCGGTGGCTGGCGCCGGGCGAATAAATCGGCGAAAGATTGCTCGTTGCCGATTATAATTCTAAATTTGTCCGGAATAAAAACGAAGAAGCCATGTCGACAGACAGCAAAACGAGGGTGGTGACGACCTATCGCCTGCGGGAGATGAAAAGTCGCGGGGAAAAGATTTCGATGCTGACGGCCTACGACTACTCGATGGCCCGTATCGTCGATGCCGCCGGGGTGGACGTCGTGCTGGTCGGGGATTCGGCCGCCAACGTGATGGCCGGTTTCGAGACGACCGTTCCGATGACGCTCGACCATATGATCTATCATGCGCGCAGCGTGACGAGGGCCGTCAAGCGGGCTTTGGTGGTCGTCGATATGCCGTTCGGCACCTATCAGGGCAACTCGCGCGAAGCGCTCGCGTCGGCCGTCCGTATCATGAAGGAGGCCGAGGCCGATGCCGTCAAGCTCGAAGGAGGCGAGGAGATCCTCGAGTCGGTACAGCGCATTCTCTGCGCCGGCATTCCGGTCATGGGGCATTTGGGCCTGACTCCTCAATCCATTCACAAATACGGAACCTATGCCGTTCGGGCCAAGGAACAGGCCGAGGCCGACAAGCTCGTCCGCGACGCTCATCTGCTCGAGGAAGCCGGCTGTTTCGGTCTGGTGCTCGAGAAGATTCCGGCCGTGCTCGGAACGCGTGTTTCGCAGGAACTGGAGATTCCTACGATCGGCATCGGAGCCGGAGGAGGTACCGACGGACAAGTGCTCGTCATTCACGATATGCTGGGAATCAACAACGAGTTCTCCCCCCGTTTCCTGCGTCGCTACGCCGATCTTTATACGCAGATGATGACGGGCGTCAGTCGTTATGTCGAGGATGTCAAGAGCGGCGATTTCCCGAGCGAACAGGAGCAGTATTGATTTTCGCGGGACGTCCGGCGGCTCTTTTTCCGGCTGCACCTGAGAATGAGGGCGGATCGTCGGACGGATTGTCGGGGGATCGCTCGCTCGAAATTACGCGCCGTCGTGCAATCGGCAGAATACGCGTCGGCCGTTCCGGTTAGTCTTGTCTCGGGCGAACCGCTATATGGGCGGTCGGCTGCCTGAGCGGGGATGCGGAGACGCGATTTTCGTCCGGGCGGTATGCGTCAGCCGCACCGTGTCGGGTTGCGGTCCGGAAGGCTGCTGCCGTTCGACGGAGAACAGGTCCCGGTCGGGCCATTGTCTGACCTTGCTCATAGCCTGCTTCATCATCGCCGAAATCTTGCGCGTGAATCGCGAGCCCGACCACGAACTCGTGTTCGTGATGAACACCCAACTGTATCCGTCGTGCTGCCGTTTGAGCAGCGCGCTCGATCCCGAGAGCGAGCCGGTGCGCGACCAGTCGTCGCTTTCGGTGGTTTTCATCCAGCCGATCGGGAACTTTCTTTTGTCCTTCTCGGTCATGTAGGCGATGGTCCGGGGCTTCAGAATGTCGGGCTTCGAGTCGTCTGGATCGATGGCCGTAATGAACTTCATCAGTTCCGTAGGCGAGGCGACCCAGCCGCCGGCTCCGCTCAGTACCTGCAGGTCGCATCCTCCGTAGCACCGGGGTACGAGTTGGCCGCTGCCGTCGAAGAGCTCGACCGGCTCCGTGTCCGCCGGCTCGTAGTAGCGTACCTCGTTGGGGAATCTCATTTCGTAGAACGAGTGGCCTATATGCATGTCGTGGCATCCGATCGGGGAGAGGATGCTGTCCTGTATGAACTTTTCATAAGGCATGCCGCTTACTTTCTCGATCACCTTGGTCAGCACGACGTAGCCCAGGTTCGAGTAGACGTTGCTGCTGCCCGGCTCGTAGCGCAGTCGGGTCTGGGCGGCGTAGCGCACCATGTCGTCGAAGCTGACCGGAGGACGGATGCCCAGTTGTCGGGCGACGCTCACCGAGCAGAACAGCGGATCGCCGGCACGGATCGAGTAGCCGCCCTGATGCCGGAGCAGGTGCTCGACGGTGATCTTTTCGATCCGGCGGTCGCGGATTTCTCGGAAAGCCGAGTCGCAGAGAATGCCCTGTTCGCCGAACACCCGGTCTTCGAGCGATAGCAGGCCGTCTTCCTGCAGTTTCATGATGCCTGTCGCCGTGATCAGTTTCGACAGCGAGGCGATGCGGAAAATGTGCTTGACGTCGGTGCGCACGTTCCGTTCCTTGTCGGCCCAGCCGTAGCCCTTACTGTACAACAGTCGTCCGTTTTTCATCACGGCGATCGACGCGCCGGTGATCTCCCATCGTTGCATGAACCGTTCGACGACCCGGTCGAATCCTTTCATCTCTTCCAGTTCGGACTGCGAGTTATCGAGCAGATGGTTGATCCCTTCGGGCAGGATGACCGGCAGCGGATCGTACAGGTAGGCCCGTTCTCCGTCGCGTCCGCTGCGGGCGAGCGTCGCGGCGGTCAGAATCAGGGTCAGCAGCGCGAACAGCTTTTTCATGCCGGAATCATCTTTTTTTCGAGGTTTTGAAATATCGGCCGGCCGCCGCCGCGATCAGCGCTATGACGACGGAGGCCCCGATCAGCGGAACGGTCAGCGAAACGCCTCCGCTGTGTCCGTAAGAGTGCAGTCCGGACAAGTAGTAGTTTACGCCGAAAAAGGTCATCAGCACGGTCGAGAAACAAACGACCGACAGCACGTCGAACGCGAACGGACCGTCGAGCCGGGGAATATGCCGGGAATGGGTCGCCAGCGCGTAGGCGAACATCGTGATCAGCGCCCATGTCTCTTTCGGGTCCCAGCCCCAGTAGCGGCCCCACGACTCGTTGGCCCAGACGGCGCCGAAGAAAATGCCCGCGGTCAGCAACGCCAGCCCGACGATCATCGCCATTTCGTTGATCGCGCGCAGCTCCCTGAGATTTCGGCCGAAGGCGGTTGCCGCGAGCGAGGCGATGCCGCAGGCCGCGCAGATACCGAAAAAGCCGTAGCTGGCCGTGACGACCGACACGTGGATCATCAGCCAGTAGGATTTGAGCACCGGAACCAGCGGCGTGATCTGCGGGTCGAGCCAGTTCAGGTTCGACACGAACAGCGCGACGCCTCCCATCAGCGCGGCCAAGGCCGGTGCGAGACGCGAACGGCGGGCGAAGACCAAACCCGAGAGTACGGTCGCCCAGCCGACATAGACCATCGTTTCGTAAGCGTTCGACCATGGCGCATGGCCGCTGACGTACCAACGGAGCCCGAGGCCGAACGTCTGCCATGCGAATACGGCTGCGACGGCTGCCGCCGCGATACCGGCGATCCGGGTCGCGCGGCGCCGGTTTTTGCCGAATATTTCCCACAGGGCGGCTCCCAGCAGCGCGGCCCCGAGAATCAGGTAACCCCGCATGGCCCAACGGAACGGGGAGAGGCGGTTGTAAAGCAGTTCGGCCGTGATTCGGCGGGAGTGCAGCCCGGGTCGAAATTCCGTCTGGTAGCGGCGGACGGCGTCGAGCGCGCGGCCGATTTCGGTTGTGTCGCGGGAGACCGAGGCCCGGACAAGTCTGCCGAACAGCTCGACGGTCCGTGCCGAGTCGGTCGCCGTCATATTTTGCGATCGCTCGCCCGGCGCCAGCCACCGGTCGCTGTCCGGGACAGGAAAAATCCGCAACGTTCGTCTGCCGAGCAATCCGTATAGGATGTTCGCCTTTTCGTCCAATTTCAGGTACTCCTTGTCCAGTTTCGTCCGTTCGGCCGGCGCTTTCGCATAGACCGCTTCCGCCTGCTTGCCGATCCGGTAACCGTCGGGCGGAACGCCGTCGAACAACTCGGCGAACGAGACGTGCGTCCGGTTCGTGCCCAGCGCTTCGCGCAGCGGTTTCGAGTCGAGGCGGATTAGCGGCTCGCGGCTCCAGCGCGCCGAGTCGGTCACGATGCCGAGCAGCACCTGGTCGGCGTTCATTCCGCGATAGCGTTCTCCGTGATAGAGTTTGCGTAATACTTCCGAGGCATAGCTGCCGAGCGGTTCGATCCGTCCGTCGAGGGATTGTACGGGCAATGCGCCGAAACGCGCGGCGATCGCCCGGTCGGGAACGTCGTCCGAAGTTCTGCTCCCGGCATCCGCCGAACAGCCGGCCGAGAGCAGCAGTCCGGCGACAGCCAGCAGGCGGACCGTCGTTCCGAGCGACCGGTACAAGGTCCGTAGCCGGGACTTCCGGCTTGCCAGCGAGGCGACCAACCCTGCGAACAACAGCGCGTAGCCCGCGTAGGTCAGGGCCGTACCGGCCGGGTCGTGGTTGACAGACAGGATCGTGCCCCGCTCGTCGCGGTCGTAAGACGACTGGTAGATGCGGAATCCGCCGACGCGGGCGATGTTGTTCATGTAGATTTTCCGGTTGCGCTCCTTTCCCTTGTAGCGGATGGTGACATCGCTTTCGTACGACGAGGGACTCTGCGATCCTTGGTAGCGGCTCAACGTGAATCGGTTCAGCGTGATTTCGAAAGGTACTTCGCGCACGCTGCGGTCGGTCGTCATCATCCGGTTCGAGGTCTCGCCCTCGCGGATGTGCATGTAGCCTTCGTATCCCCACGCATGCGTGACGAATGCTCCCGCCAGCGTCACGGCGAGTCCGTAGTGCAGCAGCAAGACGCCCCATCGGCGGCGGCGTGCCAGTCGCATTCTGCGTGCCGTCAGCATGAAATTGACCGCGAGCAGCAACAACAGCAGGCCGAACCACCACGAATGGTATACGACAGCCCGTGCCGCCGTCGGATTGATCCGGGCCTCGATCAGCGTGGCGGCCGCCATGGCGGCCGCTGTCAGCGTCAGCAGGACGGCTGTCGCTTTCCAGCCGGAAAGAAGGCTTTTGATTTCGTGACCGAAACTCATGCTTCGTGGAATAGGGTTTTCTGCAAAGATACTCGATCGAGGGCTGAATCGGAGAGCTCGCCGCGAAATTCGGACCGGATGGGCGGCTATGGGTTTTGCCGTGAGCGGTTTACCGCACGGATTTTTTTTCGGTTGCCGGCGTCGCTCCGCATCGGATTTCGGTCCGATGCGTAATGGTTGCGGAGAGTCCGCCGTTCCGGCCGGCGTCCTGTCCTGTTCGCCGGCTTCGGAGCCTCGGATATCATGGCTGGGAAAAAACGCGGCACGACCGTCCCCTGTATTCCGTACGCGGTATGCCGGAGCCGGTGACAAGCTGATTGTCAGACCGATGTCCGGCCACCGTACTCTTCGATCAGCCGGTCGGCCAGCAGCGGCATGCCCTGCGCGGCTCCGGCCCGGATATGCTCGACGGGGTTGCGGATGCCCGATGTGTCGGGCAGGCCCGGATCGACCAGAAATACGGGCACTTCCGGCCGGATGTACCGGACCAGAGATGCGGCCGGATAAACGGCCAGCGAAGTGCCTACGACGATCATCAGGTCGGCCGTTGCGGCGATGCGTGCCGCCCGGTCGAACATCGGAACTCCTTCGCCGAAAAATACGACGAACGGCCGCAGCAGCGATCCGTCGGGCGCCCTTTGGTCGGGTTTCTGCTCCCAGCCGTCGATCGGTACGATGAGCGATTCGTCGATGCTGCTGCGCAGCTTGCGCAGTTCTCCGTGCAGATGCAGCACGCGCGAGCTGCCGGCCCGCTCGTGCAAGTCGTCGATGTTCTGCGTGATCACGTCCACGTCGAAATGATCTTCCAGTCGGCGAATGGCCTCGTGACCTGCGTTCGGACTGCATCCGAGCAGCTCGCGCCGCCGGATGTTATAGAACTCGACGACCTTTTCCCGGTTGCGGGCCAGTGCCTCGGGCGTGCAGACGTCCTCGATGCGGTATTTGTCCCACAGACCGTCCGCGTCGCGGAAGGTGGACAGGCTGCTGTCGGCGCTCACGCCGGCGCCGGTGAAGACTACGATCTTTTTTACGGACTCTTTCATGGCATGATCGGTTTGGATACGTTCGGCGGCACGAACGGGGCCGCAGACGTTTCCGTCCCGTCCCAATAGCTTGAAGCCGCTTTGGCAAAATTACGAAAAATACCGGTCGGTTTAAAACGCTCGGCTTGAACGACAACCTCCGGCGGCGTATCGGCCGCACCCGCGAGAGGGGCAGGAAGCGGATACTTTGCCCGGTATTTGATTCGTTATCCTCCCGGAAGGCTCGCCGCGCCGTTGTGTTTCGGCGGCATCGGACACGGTCCGGATCGCGGCGGAGCGGCTGGCGGAGATTCCCGGCGCTTTCGGCTCGAACGGCTGCCGGACAAGACATCCGCTCTTTCCGCATGATAATATGAAAAACGCTCTTTCGATGAAAGACGAAACGACATACGACCGCTATCCCGTCTACCGGGGCGACGACCTCGAGCTGACCTATTCGCCCGAGGGCTCCTCGTTCCGGCTGTGGGCGCCTTCGGCCGAGCGGGTTCGCCTGAGGCTGTACGGCGCGGGCGAGGGCGGCGGTCCGTTGCTGACTTGGCCGATGGATGCTTCGTCCGACGGCACGTGGACGGCCGAACTGCCGGGAGACCGCAAGGGGCTGTTCTATACGTTCGGTATATTTTATGACGGGCGATGGCTGTCCGAGACGCCGGGCGTCCGGGCAAAGGCCGTCGGAGTGAACGGCGACCGTGCCGCGATCGTCGATTTGCGCGAGACCGATCCCGAAGGGTGGGAGAAAGACTTGCGTCCGCCGATGAGCTCTCCGACCGATATCGTGATTTACGAGATGCACCACCGCGACCTGTCGATCGCTCCCGATTCGGGCGTGAAACACAAGGGAAAGTATCTGGCGCTGACCGAGGAAGGCACGCGCTCGGCCGAAGGCCTCGCTACGGGGCTGGACCACTTGAAGGAGCTAGGCGTCACGCATGTCCATCTGTTGCCCTCTTTCGACTTCGGGTCGATCGACGAGAGCCGGTTGCAGGACGGCGTATACAACTGGGGCTACGACCCGAAAAACTATTTCGTCCCGGAGGGTTCCTATGCGACCGACCCGTACGACCCCGCCGTGCGGATCCGCGAGTTCAAGCAAATGGTCCGGAGTCTGCACCGCAACGGGATTCGCGTGGTGATGGACGCGGTCTACAACCACACTCACCGGACCGAGGAATCGAATTTCTCGCTGACCGTACCGGGATACTACTATCGGCACGAGGCCGACGGGTCTTTTTCCGACGCGACGGGCTGCGGGAACGAGACGGCTTCCGAACGGGCTATGATGCGCCGGCTGATCGTCGATGCCGTGTGCTATTGGGCCGAGGAGTATCATGTCGACGGGTTCCGCTTCGATCTGATGGGTGTGCACGACATCGGGACGATGAACGAGGTGAGGCGCGCGCTCGACCGGATCGATCCGTCGATTCTGCTCTACGGGGAGGGGTGGACGGCGGCCCGCTCGCCTTTGGACGAGTCGTTGAGGGCTGTCAAGCGCGCCGGGCCGCGGCTGCCCCGGATCGCCGTGTTCGGCGACGATCTGCGCGATGCGCTCAGAGGAGGGTGGGGGGATTCGACGGAGCCGGGCTTCGTGTCGGGGAAATCCGGTCTGGACCGGAATGTCCGCTTCGGAGTCGTCGGAGCCACGGCCCATTTTCAGGTCGGTTTCGATTCCTCGGGCGATTCGCCCGTCGCCTATGGGGGGCATTCGGCGGAAACGATCAACTACGTTTCGTGTCACGACGACCTCTCGCTCGTCGACAAGCTCCGTGCGTCGGCACCCGAAGGCATGACCGAGGAGGAGCTCGTCCGCTTCGACAAGCTGGCTCAGACCGTCGTTCTGACCGCACAGGGCATCCCCTCGCTTTTTGCGGGCGAGGAAATGTTGCGGACCAAGGGCGGCGTGTCCAACAGCCACGACTCTCCCGACCGGGTCAACCGGATCGACTGGTCCTTCAAGGCGGACCATAAGGATGTGTTCGATTATTACCGGGGGCTGATCGCCCTGCGCAGGACTCATCCTGCTTTCCGGTTGGCTACCGCGGCGGAGATCGAGCGTCATCTGAGGTTTCTCGACACGGGCGATACGCACGTGGTGGCTTACAGGCTCGTCGATCATGCGGGGGGCGATCCGTGGCGGGAGATTCTGGTCGTGTACAACGGTGCGCGGGCCGAGAAACGAGTGCGGATTCCGCCGGGCGACTGGCATGCGGTATGTCTGGACGGCCGGATCGCCTCCGAGGCGCTGGCTGTTTTTTCGGGGGACAGCGTCCCTGTGCCGGCTTCTTCGGCCCTGATAGCTTACCTTCCCTGATCTTGAGGCGGAAGGGCCTGTTTTCGGAGAGTTCGCCCCGGACGGTATCGGGTTTCCCGGTAAGGTCCGTTCGGTAGGCCGGACGAATCGGGCTGCGCTTGCCTCGTAGATTTTCCCCTCTTTCGACCGGTGCTTTGAAATAAGGTATCGATCGGTCGCGGACCTTGTCGCTCCGCTCGCGCCGATAAGCCGTCTTGCTTTGAATCGAATAACCGATTGATTTCGTAAAGTTATGATAAAAGCCTGTTTGTTCAGTCTGGACGGCGTGATCGTCGATACGGCCCGCTGTCGTTTCCTCGCATGGAAAAGGCTGGCCGCCGAACTCGGATTCGAGTTTACGGAGTTGCAGAACGAGTCGCTTCGCGGCGTCAGCCGTTTCGAGGCGCTCGGAATCCTGCTGCGGGTGGGCGGTCTGACCGGTCGCTTCGATGCCGGACAGAAGGTAAGAATGGCCTCTTGCCAAGCTGCTTGGTACAGGGAATACGTCGAGCGGATGACCGAGGCCGATGTGCTGCCCGGTGCGGTTTCCCTGCTCGAAGGGCTCCGGCGCGAGGGAATTTCCGTCGGACTCGGCTCGGTCGGTCGCGATGCGCCGGCGATTCTCGAACGAACGGGTATCCGTTCCCTGTTCGACTGCGTATTCGACGGAAGCCTCGTCTCGTATGCCAAGTCCGATCCGGAACCGCTTTTACAACAAGCGGCGCTGCTCGGGGCCGATCCTTCGGAATGCGTCGCTTTCGACTGCGAAGCGGCCGGTATCGAGGCGGCGCTGAAGGCCGGAATGCGAAGCGTAGGCGTAGGCGATCCCTGCCCGTTACGCGAGGCGACGGTCGTCACGGGTTCGCTCGACGGATTTACCGTCGACGATTTGCGGTGGCTGATCCGCGAGCAAAACAGGAAGTGCGTGTAGCCGCCTCCTCTGTTTTGCAGACGGCCGGACGGCATTCCGGCTCGAGCCGGAAATGTTCCGGAAGGGTACTGCTGTTTTCAAGAGCGTTTCTCTGCGCGTATCGGGTGCAAAAAACCGGAGCTCCAGCAGATGAGGAGCTCCGGCCTTTTATGCCGATTCGTTTAGAAACGGTAGCCGGCCGAAATCGTGAAATAGTTGTTCCGCGACTTGGGGGCGATATCGTATGCTTCGTTGAATTTTCCCGAGTCGAGCACTTTGGCCGCGCCGATCGTGTAGCGCGCTTCGACGATCAGCCGGTTGAAAAATTCGTAGCTTACGCCGATCGGGAACGAGAAGTCCATCCCTTTGTACAGGTCGCTGACGGACACGGTTTCGTCGTTACCGCTCGAGTTGTCCTTGATTTTGGCCGACAGGAAAATGCCGGGCTGCACCCCGACTTTGAACGCCAGCTTGTCCAGCACGTAGAAGTTGGCCAAAATAGGGATATTCAGATAATTCGACTTCATCGTCTGTTTGTAGCCGTCGCTCTTGATTGTCGTTCCCTCGCGCGAGTAGAGCAGGTCGGCCGACAGGGCGAACCAGTCGTTGAACCGATAATCCGCGAATACGCCGGCCGTGAATCCCGGTTTCGAGTTCGAATCGTCCAGATCGCTCATGCTCGACACGTTCAGGCCGACTTTGACGCCGAAGCCGAAGCGGCGCAAGAAAGGAGAGTCTACGCCGTTGTCGGCGAGCACTCTGTTTCGGGGAAGGTCCTGACTCCGGTTCGTCGTGGGACGAACGCCGTCATACGAATTCTGAGCAAACGATGCCGTGCCCAATCCGAGCAGGGCGATAACGGTAAAGGCAATTTTCTTCATAGTCAGATAAATTTTTGTTTTGTGATCTGACCGGAAGCAAATATGATGCAATATTGCCCGGGTGTAGGCCACAATGTCGAATTTTTTACTTGCCGATCTTCTCGGAAAATTGAGACACAGCTTTTTCCGACATCGGAGTTTCGGGCAGGATTCGGGCGAATCTGTCGCCGTGATCGCGCCCGAGACGAGTCCGCAGGCGTACTCCGCCCCGGAATACCGGTTCCGGTGAGCCGGGACGCGGCTTCGGGTTTTCTATCCTTTCGAGGCGGCGGACCGTTCTGTCGGGGGGGCGCCGCTATCTGCCGGCGGCAGCCTGTCGTCGATATCCGGTTCGGAAGAGTGAGGACAGAGCGGCTACCGATAGGCTTCCGGTTTCCGTTATCGATGTGGCATCGTTCGGAATGCTTGCGATACAGCGCTTCCGGAGCTCCACCGGACGGGTACGACAACCTGATCCGCTGATCGGATACGCCGACTGCCGATCGCTCTCTGCCGAGGTATTTCGACGGCGGCCTTGGGGATTGCGGAAAGACAGCCGTTCACGCATTCGTTTCTCTTGCGGGGCGCTCCGGTCTCGGGCCGTTTCCGACCGCGCACATTACTTCTTCTTGAAGCGGACGACGGCCCAGCCCGAGCGCGTCCGGGTCCGCAATCGCTCGAAGCCGAACTGCTGCGCCCGGTCGGTCACGGCGTCGACGTCCGTCTCGAGGATACCGCTCAAGAACAGCATGCCGCCTGAGTGCAGCGCAGCCGCATAGGCATCCATGTCGGCGAGCAGGACGTTCCGGTTGATGTTGGCCAGTATGAAGTCGTAGCGCTTGCCTTCGATCGCCCTCCGGTCTCCGAGCAGCGGCCGGATACGGTCGGCCATGCCGTTGTCGGCTATGTTTTCGCTCGCATTGCGGTAGGCCCAGTCGTCTATGTCGACCGCATCCATCCGCTCTGCGCCGCGAAGTACGGCCAGCATGGCCAGCACGCCGGTTCCGCTTCCCATGTCCAGACCCCGCTGTCCGTCGAACCGGCAGTCGATGATTTCGGCCCCCATCAGGTAGGTCGTTGCATGGTGACCGGTACCGAAAGCCATTTTCGGCATGATGACCAGCTCGTATTCGGCAGCCGGGTTTTTCGGATGGAACGGCGCGCGAATGCGGCACTTGCCCTCGATGTCGATCGGTTCGAAGTTCGATTCCCACAACTCGTTCCAGTTCCGGTCCTCGATCGTTTCCGATCGGTAACGGTAGCCCGTTTTCTTCAGATATCCGTCAATCCGGGCGACTGTTCGGCGATAGTCCGCTTCGCGGATATAGGCTTTCAGGCAGTCCGCTTCCTCGCAGAAGGATTCGAACGGAAAGTCCGCCAGTTCGGCGAGCAGGATTTCACGTCGCCGCTCGTCGGCGCACTCTACGGTCACTTCGATATGGTTCATCGCTGTCGAATGGTTTGCATTGCGGAACAAAAATAGTAATTTTGAGAACAAAACCCGCTTGCTTCATGGTTGCTTGGGAAAACGAAATCGAGGGATACACCTATTACATCAAGCTCGAGAAAAAACTGTCCGACAATACGGTCGAGGCCTATCTCCGCGATCTGAGACAGATGGCCGCCTACATGGAGAGCGAGTTTTCGATTTCCGATCCCGAGCAGGTGCGCGAGCAGCATGTCGAGTCGTTTCTGGCGTATCTGTACGACAAGGGGGTCGAGAAGACGACGCAGGCGCGCGTTCTGAGCGGAATCAAGAGCTTTTTCACCTATCTGCTGATCAACGACCGGATCGACAGCCTTCCGACCGAGTTCATCGACACGCCCAAAATCGGCCGTAAGCTGCCCGATGTGCTGTCGGCTGCCGAGGTTGACGCTATGCTCGACGGGATCGATCTGAGCCTGCCGTTCGGCCATCGCAACCGTGCGATCATGGAGATGCTCTACGGTTGCGGACTGCGTGTCACGGAGCTTGTGACGCTCCGCATCGGAGACTTGTTTTTCGAAGAGGGCTACGTCCGTGTCGTCGGCAAGGGCGACAAGCAGCGCTTGGTGCCGGTCGGTGACGAGGCAGTCCGGTTCGTTACGCTCTATTTGGAGCAGCGACCAACGATGCGCGTCGATCCGCGTCATGCCGAGACGCTGTTCCTGAACAACAAGGGACGCGGACTGACCCGTGTGATGATTTACCATATCATTCGCGAGGCAGCTCGCGCGGCCGGTATCACGAAGCATATCAGCCCGCACACGCTGCGCCATTCGTTCGCCACGCATCTGCTCGAGGGCGGCGCGAGTATCCGTCAGGTGCAGCAGATGCTCGGGCACGAGTCGATCGTCACGACCGAGATTTACACCCACCTCGATGGCGAAAGCCTCGGCAAGAACGTCGATCTGCATCATCCGCTGTCGGACCGGTAGTGTTTCGGCCGGGGCTTTCGGATCATCGGATTCGGGCCGTTCGTGTCCCCATTGAACCGGGGGGCCCGCTGGCCTTGCATCCGGCCGCTCGTGAGGTTGCCGCCGTTTCTTCGTTCAGTCGTCTTTGGGCACGACCTTCCTGCCCGGCTCGCCCCGTTCGGAGCAGGGCCTTGCGCGGATTCGTGCGGGGATGGCTTTCTCCCGGGCGACGGATCGGTTATCTCGACGCGACCGGTATCGGCTCGTCGCCGAGCTTGTACCAGTCGCCTCGCGCGCGCATCACCTGCTCCACGACATCGCGCACGCAGCCCGCTCCTCCGTTGAACTGGGAGACGTAGCGCGATATGCCGATCACTTCCATGGCGGCATCGGCCGGGCAAACCGGCATGCCCACGTGCGTCATGGGTTCCAGATCGGGCACGTCGTCGCCCATGTACATGATCTCGTCGGGCTCCATGCTCCAGATGCCGCACAGTTCGTGCAACGCCTTGAGCTTGTGGTGACAGTTCGTGTAGACATGTTCGATCCCGATCATGTCGAAGCGCACCTGAAGCGCTTTGCCCCGTCCCCCGGTGATGATGGCGATGCGGTATCCCTTTTTCAGGGCCAGCGACAGCGCGTAACCGTCCTTGGCGTAAAAAGTGCGCAAAAACTCGCCTTCGGGCGTGACGGTGATGCCGCCGTCGGTCATCACGCCGTCTACATCGAATACGAAGGCCCGTATGCGGGCTATGTCTTCTTTGAAATTTCCCATATGTGTCGGCTTATGTTTTCGTATATGTTCTGCAGTTCGGGGCAATCGTCCAGTATGTCGAGATGGCGTTTTTGCGTCAACATGTCGCCTCGGCGGGCCGGACCGGTCTGCACGTCCGCCGCCGAAGCGCTTTCGAGCGCTTTGGCGGCCGTCTCGCGCATCAGGGGCTTCAGCAGATCGGCCGGAAGTCCGTACCGGTCGAGCAACTGCTGGGCGATCGCGTACATGTGGTTCGAAAAATTGCTTGCGAAGACGGCTGCCAGATGCAGCTTCGCCCGTTCCTCCGACGAGGCTTGCCTCGCGTTCGAGCTGAGCGCGCGTGCCAGACGAAGCAGGGTACGGGTCGTCTGCGGATCGGAGCCTTCGACGAGCAGCGGCACGTCGCCGAGAGAGATATGCCGCCCGGCCGTGAAAGTTTGCAAAGGATAGAACACGCCCCGGTTCCGGATTTTTCCCGGCAGCCCGTCGAGCGGTACGCTGCCGGCCGTATGGGCCACGACGGCTCGGCCGAAATCGAGCGCTTCGGCCGCTTCTCCGACCGCCCGGTCGCTTACGGCGATCAGATAGATGTCGGCCGGAGCCAACTCTTGCGGATCGCTGGCGAACGGACAGCCGTACGAGCGGGCGATCCGTTCGCCCCGGTCGCGGTTGCGGGCGTAAAGCTGCGCCAGTCCGTACGGACTGGCGGCGATTGCTCCGGCCAGCGCTTCGGCCACGTTCCCGCTTCCGATGACGACGACCGTTTTCATGCCCGCTCCTCTTTTTTTCCGCCGATTTCGATATCCATGATCAGGCGGTTGGCCGGACTGTCGCTTTCCGCCCGGTTCAGCGCCTGCACGATGGCGTCCATGGTCTCGAACTCGGGACTCTGCTCGGGCTCGAACGCGGCATGGCCGGAGGTTTCGACCCGGTGAATGACGTCGTACACGCGGATCGTATGGATGTCGCGCGCCGGCACGTACAGTCCCGTCTTTTCGTCCGGGCTGACGACCGGGACGATCAGGCCCGCTTTCTCCAGCGCGAAAACCGTGTCGCGCACGACGCGTACGGGCAGGTTCAGGTTCCGAGCTATCTCTTCGGATGACATGGCGCTTCCTCCGGCCATGAAATGCCTGACGATCTGGTGCATGATGACCAGCAGTGCCTTTTTCCTGTATTCGAGGCTCATCTCTCCGGCGGTTTTCTCGAACTCGAATTTCCGGATATTCTGATAGGCGAACGAGAGCTCGGCTCCGAACAGCACGATCTGCCAGCTCGTCTGAAGCCAGATCAGGAACAGGGGTACGGCCGCGAAGCTGCCGTAAATAGCGTTGTAGTTCGTCAGTCGCGACTGGATGAAAACGTAGGCCAGTTGGAACAAGACGAAGATCGTGCCCGCCATGATTCCTGCCGTCAACGCGCTGCGCAGTTTCACTTTCGTATTGGGCATGACCAGGTAGACGAACGTGAACATCGTCCAGATGACGAGCGTCGACAGCGTACCGAGCAGGACGTTGACGATCGGGGTCGAGGTGTAATGGAGCAGGTGCTGCTGTATCTGGATGCCGATGCTGCTCGAGATGACCCACAGAATCGGCGCGATGACGATGACCGTCGTGTAGTCGCTGAACTTGCGCGTCAGCGAGCGCGAGCGTCGCACTTCCCAGATGCTGTTGAACGAGCTTTCGACGTAGTTGAATACCTTGATGACCGACCAGAACAGCACGACCACGCCGACCGACGCGATCACGCCGCCTTTGGTCCGCTGGATCATCGCGTTGGCGAATGTCAGCACCTGATCTATCAGGACCCTGTACTGCGGGAACTGCTCGTGCAGGTACTCGTTCAGTCGGGCCTCGAATCCGAAACCTTTCATGACGCTGAAGACCAGGGCCGCGATCGGTACGAGCGACATCAGCGTATAGAAAGTCAGCGCGGCCGAGCGGACCAGAATGCTGTGCTGCCCGATGCCCTGAGCCGTGAAGATGAAGACCTTGAACTGCTGGACGGCCCACCGCGTGTGGCGCGACTTGTACTCGTGCTCTTTCTTCACCCAGATGTCCTTGGTGATGTACTGGACGATTTTCTTAATCCATTCGCTCATTGCGTGTCTATCGTTCTACAAATGTAATGAATTGTTCTCAAAGTTGCCTGTCCCTTTCGCGTCCTTCTTCCGACAGCATGACGGCGATCCGTCGTCCGTCCACTGTCGTGAAGGCCGCCATGCCGTTGCCGCCCTGCCGGATGCCGGTCGCCCGGGCGATTTGCTCGGCGTCGAGCGGAAAATCCCTTTTCAGCAGATTCAGCCGCTCGATTCCGCGTGCTTTGAACAGAGCTTTCAAAGCCTTGGGACGGTACGGCACGATCTCTTCGATCGGATACGCGTGTCCGAGAAAGTCGTCGGGCAAATGTCGTGCAAACCCGTAGCCGGTTTCCGAGGCGGCGAATGCGCCTGCCGATTGCAGGTAGCAGCGGGCCGCCCGGATTTTGTAGAGCGAGACGTCGGGAACGAGCAGATAGTCGTAAGGAGGGTCGAATCCGGCGTCCGGCTTTCCGTCTCGCAGCTGCTCCGGGCGAAAGGTCCGGGTGCCCCGGCCGATTGCCGTGGCTCGCAATAGACCGGGTCCTTCCGGCCGGTCCGTGCCGGGCAGATCGATCAGCAGCTCCTTGCACTCGCCGCGCAGCGACACGGCCTCGACCGACACCTCGCCTCCGAACAGGGCGAAAGCCTCGTCCGTATCGAACAGCGGGGATGCCTTGACGACTATCCGTCGGGCTATTTGCCGCAGGCGGGGCATCAGCGAACGGACGTCGGGCGAGCACTCCTCCAGCCGGACCAGCCGGCGGTTCGCCCCGTCCCGTCGGGCCGGATCGGCGTAAATCAGGTCGGCCGTTCCGGCGAATTCCGCGACGAACGTTTCCGCTGACGTGCAGATTACCTCGATATTGCGCGCTTCGAGCCGCTCGAAATTGTACCGGGCGACGAGCGCCAGTACCGGATCGCGCTCTAGAGAGACGACGCGCCGGAATCGTCGGGACAGCATCAGCGAGTCGACGCCCAGGCCGCAGGTCAGATCGATGCACAGTCCGCCTTCGTAAGTCTTCGCTTCGGCTGCCGCTTCGCTGCTGGCCTGCTCGAACGCCAGCGGCGGAATGATGCAGCGGGCCCGGTGATAGGAAGGCAGTTTCGTTTTGGCCCGTTGGAGGTATTTGATCTGCGTCGACAGCAGAGCGGCATGCGGCCCGAGGCGGAGGGCCGCCCGGGCCGGGTCTTCGTCGATATGCCGTTCGATGAGCTCCCGGGAAGAGTCTTGCGCCAGAATGTCGAGTTCCTGTTCTGTCATAAGGCAAATATCCGGTAAAAACGGCTAATGCGCAACTTTTCTCTTCCGAATGCGTCTCGTCGGGCCGTCCGTCCGTTTCTCTTCGCGCAGTTTGACCGCCACGGCCAGCATTCCCAGCAGGGCGTACGCAAGTACTACCGCCCATTCCGGAAGGACGATGCCCTCGATCGCGGCGGCGGGAGACGCGGCGGCATGCGCGACCATGCCGTTTTGAACGGTCAGGGCCGTTTCGACGATGCGGCTCAGAAATGGGTTCCACAGCGGTAGCGGACACAGCAGCCAGAGCAGCGAGGCTCCGATTACGACGAAAGCCGCGAAAATTACGACCGGATTGATTGCCAGCGAGACGAGCGGAACGTTTCCGAAGTGATAGGCTATCAGGGGCAGCGTGCCGATCTGGGCCGCCGCGCCGAGCAGCAGCGAACTGTACAGCGCGTCGAGCGCCCGGTGCCGGCTCAGACGCCTGCGGTAAAGGCGGGGATAGAAAAACAGGATCGACAGCACGGCGGCGAACGAGAGTTGAAAGCTTACGTCGGACAGATAGCTCGGCCGGACGGCCAGCATCAGCGTCGCCGTGCCGAGCACGACGTTGTAGCCGTTGCCGCTGACCGAGGCACCGAGCGCCGCTTGCGCGGCCGACAGCATCAGGGCCGAGCGGACGACCGACGGCGACAGTCCGGCCATAACGGCATAGGTCCATAGCGCGAGGATCGCCAGAACGTTCCGGATCAGATGGCCGTGCCGCAGCAGTACGACCCAGCCGAGCGCCAGATTGACGAGCAGCATCACGAATCCCATGTGCAGGCCCGATACGGCCAGTATGTGCGCCGTGCCCGTGCGGGCATAGGCGGCCCGCAGGTCCCGGTCCATGGTGCGTCTTTCGCCAGCGACCAGCGCGCAGACCATGCTCCGGTCGGTTTCCGACAGACGAAGCCGTGACAGCCGCTCGACCGCCGCCCGTTGGAACAGCGCGGCGCTCCGCATGGCCGTTCGCCCGTTGCCGTCCATGCGGGCTATCAGGTTTCCTCGGGTGACGTAGGCCCGTGCCGTCAGGCCCCGGCTTCGCATCAGGGCTCCATACCGGCTGCCGGAGGTGTCGATCGGGTTCAGATAGCCCGCGACGGCCATCTGCTCGCCTACGGAGACATGGAATCCCGTGTCGAACCGCAGTTCGATTTTCTCGTCGGTCGGCTGCCAGCGGGCTGGCGTCGTCCCTGCTTGTCTGCCGAAGCAGCGATACATTCCCGCCCGTGCGGTCGTGACGGCCCAGCGTCCGGAGAGGGACGGCGTCCGGTCGATTTCGACGATCATCGCCAGCCGCTCGTTTCGGGGCATCGGCCTTTTCGTCGAGGAGAGGTCGGCGAGCAGGAGACCCGTGCAGAACAGCGAAGCGTAGACGTAGGCGCGGCCTGCCGGAATTTTCCGCGTGAGCCAAGCTCCGGCGTAAATGGCGGCAGCGATCAGCGCGACGGCCCATAGCGGCGCGCTTGCGAACCGCTGGCAGGCGATGCCTGCTGCCAGAGGGGGCAGGATTCGGGCGAAAGGCGTGATCCGTATTTTGTCGTTCAGTAGCATGGGTGCGTTTTCGTCGGGCTTACCCGGTCGCTTCGGCCGGCTTTTATCCCGCGGCGTTCGGAAGAAGCGGTTTGTCGTGTATGGGTCTTGACGATCATTGTCCCTTGTCGTCGAACCCGATAAGCGCCGGAATCGGGATGACTCGGTGGCCCTGTTTTTACGTCCCGGCGGTCGCTGTCCGACATGAGAGCTCCGCTCGGAGGCCGGAACGTGCTATAGGCCGAAGCTTGGGTTTCTTACCCCTGACGCACCGGGAGACGGGGCGGCTCGCATGCGTATCTTTTCGGATACGGCGGATATTCCGTTTTCTTGTCGCTGCGTATGGCTTTGTTTATCGAGCCGGGTACGCCTTTGGATTGCATTGTCCGATCCGCGGGTCCTGCGGCTCGCGTCCGGGTGGCTCTTTCCGGCGTATCGGGAAGGAGCGTTATCTCGCCGATTCGCGGTCGAGACTGCGGTAGCGGATCGCTTCGGCGATGTGGGCCGGCGCGATCCGGGCCTCTCCGGCCAGATCGGCGATCGTTCGGGCTACTTTGACGATGCGGTCGTAAGCCCGGGCCGAAAGGTGCATGCGTTCCATGGCACGGCGCAGCATGGTTTCCGATTCGGCAGGCAGCGGACAGAATGCGCGGATTTGCTTGCTTCCCATCGAGGCGTTGCAATGAATCGGCAGTCCGGCGAATCGGGCCTGTTGCGCCGCCCGGGCCGCGATGACCCGGAGCCGGATCGTTGCGCTGCTCTCCTCGGGTCGCTCGCCGTAGAGTTCGGAAAAGCTGAGCGGCGAAACGTGCACGTGCAGGTCGATCCGGTCGAGCACCGGACCCGAGATGCGGTTCATGTACTGGTACACGGCGCTTTTCGAGCAGACGCATTCCCGCGAAGGGTGCCCGTAATATCCGCACGGGCAGGGATTCATCGCGGCTATGAGCATGAAGTCGGCCGGATATTCGACCGTGTATTTCGCCCGCGATACGGTCACGCGTCCTTCCTCCATCGGCTGGCGCAGCGTTTCGATCAGCGTGCGGCCGAACTCGGGCAGCTCGTCGAGAAACAGAACTCCGTTATGCGCGAGAGATATCTCTCCCGGCTGGGGCGTGCTTCCGCCGCCGATCAGCGCGACGCGCGAGGTCAGGTGGTGCGGGGATCGGAACGGGCGTTGTCCGATCAGTCCGCTGCCTGCTCCGATGCGTCCGGCCACCGAGTGGATTTTCGTCGTCTCGAGCGCCTCGTCGAGCGTCATCGGCGGCATGATCGACGGCAGCCGCCGGGCGAGCATCGTTTTGCCCGAGCCCGGAGAACCGATCATCAGCACGTTGTGGCCTCCGGCCGCGGCGATTTCGAGCGCTCGCTTGGCGACCCGCTGTCCCTTGACGTCGCTGAAATCGGCTTCGTAGGCTCCGCCCTGCTGCCGGAGAAGCGCTTGCGTATCGGCTTGCACGGGCTCGAGTTCCCGGTCTCCGCGCAGAAAGTCGACGACTTCCCTCAGGTGGGATATGCCATAGACGTCGATCGACGACACGACGGCCGCTTCCGGGGCGTTTTGCCGGGGCAGGATCACGCCCGCGAATCCCTTGTCGCGGGCCGCGAGAGCCATCGGCAGGGCTCCTCGCACGGGCAGCACCGAGCCGTCGAGCGACAGCTCGCCCATCACGATATACCGCGAGAGCCTTTCGGCGGGCAGTTGCTCGGTCGCGGCCAGAATACCCAGCGCAATGGTCAGGTCGTAGGCCGATCCCTCCTTGCGGATGTCGGCCGGCGAAAGGTTGACGACGACTTTCTTGCCGCTCATTTTGTACGAGCAGTTCTCGAATGCGGCCCGGATGCGTTCCTGACTTTCTCGGACCGCGTTATCGGGCAGGCCGACCAGATACATGCCGATGCCGGCCGTGATATTGACCTCTGCGGCGATCGGCAGCGCGTCGATACCGAGCACCGCGCTGCCATGGCTTTTGACGAACATACGGGTGAAATGATTTGTGATACATCGTTGGGTATATGCGATTTGCTACAGGTAAAGATACGAGAGTTTGCCGAAAATAGCAAGTGGCCTGCCGCGCTTGTCGCCCAGTCGTGGCGCGGCAGGCCTTGATCCGTCCGGCATTGCCGGTTTCGGGCCGTTCATAGAACTCTTCCGAATGCGACCTCGCGGATGGTATGCCGGTCGGCGATCAGTCGAAGAACAGCGCGCAGAGCGATGCGTTCGTTCCCCGCACCTGATTGATCCTCAGCCGTACGGAGCCTTCGAGCGACAGGACGACGTACCGTCCTTCGCGATAGTCCCGGACGATCTGGACGGGCATCAGCAGCCGTTTGTCGTCCAGATCGAATACTTCTACCGCCGACCGGCGACCCGTCTTTTCCCAATCGACGAAATAGAGCGCCAGCCGGTACGGTCCGTCGTGCTTGTTGCGGATATCGACGGTCATGGTTTGGTTGCACGGAGCCGGATCGAGCGTGACGACCGTGCCCGCGTTCCGCGTTCCGCTTCCGTCTTCCGATACCGGGGCCCGGCGGTCGTCCGTTCGCGTCGCGATATGCAGCCCGCCCGTTTTGGCGAAGCGGATCGAGTCGGTGAATTCGGGCAGTCGGATTCGGTGGGAACCGTCCGGTTCGTAGTGGCAGAAGACGTAACCCTTGCTTCCGTATCGGCCCGGCCAGTCGCCCCGCGTCGTCGAGTCCTGCACGGCGGGTTGCGGGCAGGCGTACAGGAAAGGCTCTTTCCGGGGGCGGCGCAACTTGCCGGAATACGCGGCGCGGATCTCGTATTCGCCGGGCCGTATCCCGTGATAGTATACGAACAGCGAGTCCTCGGTGCGCTTGTCGGACGCCTGCTCGGCGGGCCGTTTGCCCAGCAGCACCGAGCGGACCGTTCGGCCCGACTTCGGAATCCCGACCGTAGCCCGTGTCCCGTCCGGGACTACGAGGCGTCCCCTGCCCGTTTTCAGATCGAAGGAGTAGCGGACGGTTCCGTGCGGAGTCGGCATGCTGCCGCGGACCGAATGCACGTCGGGCGTAAGGTGCGGAGCGGCGAGAAAGCTTCCGAATCCCGGCGAAAGGGGCCTGATGCCGAGAATTTCCTCGGACAGCCATTTCGTGACGCCGGCGCTCCACGGATGAGTCAGGCTCGTATAGCCGCATTGGTTGTTGACCGGCGCGCCGTTCGGAGCGAGCGACTCGTTCCACGACGGGCGATACACTTCGAAAAACGTGGTCCCGCCGTATCGCAACTGGCCGCCCCAGCAGTCGTCGATCGTCGTCAGCGCTTCGGCATGCCGTCCCATGCGGGCCATCGCCTGAATGACGAAGTATTGGTTGAACGGAGAGTAGGAAAGGCGCTGCTGCCGGTCCGAGAAGGCGTTTTGCCACAGGCGCTGCTGCTCGGCGGGCGTGGTGAAGCCGGCGTTCACGGCATCCGACGCCGCGAAAAGGCCGAACGATCCGAACGGATCGGGATGCTCCCGCAGCTCCCGGCTTTTCTGTTCGACGTAAGCGGCGTACTTCTCGGCGATGTCGGCGTAGCCTGCGGCCCCTGCGGCCCGACTGAATTCGTTCCACGCGCGCAGCGACAGCATCTTATACGCATTCTGGGACTCCGGGCAGTTCGGATTCTCGAATCCGGCTCCGAGCCGTTCGTCCCAGCCGAAAAATTGTAGGTCGGGACTCTTGCCGTAATGCTCGTAGGCGATGTCCAGTTTGTTGCAGGCGTTTTCTTTCAGCTGGTCGAACGTCTGCCGGTCTCCCGTATAGTCGAAATAGTCGACCAGGCTCAGGACCCAGTAAAGCGAGTAGCCCGCGATGCCGTTGAACTGGGTCGAGGTGTAGAAGAGGTTTTGCTTTACGAAATCGTAGTTTCCGAAGGCCACCATGGAGGCTGCCTGCGACGGGTGGGCGTCGCCCGTCCATGAGTGCCGGTCGCTGCGCTCCATCAGGATGGCGCCGAAGTAGTCCTTGAGCAGGTTCAGCTTGACGGTGTAGGCTCCGGTGTACCAGATGCGGGTCAGCGAGGGATCGTTGCAGGCGAAGCTGCCCTCGTAGTTCGTCGGCTTGATCTGGCATGTCAGGCGGATCGCAGAGATCGTGAACGGGCGATCTGCCGACCGGACATGAATCCACCCGTAGCGGACGCCCTCGTAGAGCTCGTCGTTCAGTCTCAGCAGATAGGTATTTCCGTCCTGACGCTCGGCGGCGGCCGTTTTGACGGGATGCTGGGCGCCGGCGTTCAGCACGGCCGGCTCGGTATATTCGCTGATACTCATCTCGACTTCTCCGGCCAGGTCGTCGGAGTCGAATGCGAGCCATCCGGCGTTCACTTGTCCGAAATCGAGCATCAGGGTGCAAGGCTCGTCGATCCGGATCGGCCGGCCGGGCCGGATGCTCCGCGTTTTGCCGGATGCCGTCCGCATCTCGATCGACAGGGGGTGCAGCTCGTAATGCTCCAGATCGTCGGAAGCCAGCGGACGTTCCCAGCGGTATGCGACGAGCGGATCGGGAGACTCGGGAACTTTTTCTCCGCAGAACGAACCCCGAACGGGGACGCAAAGCCCCGCTGCGTCCGGACTCGGAGAGGCTCCGTAGCCCGAATCGTTCGGCGAGAGCGCGGCGAATGCCAGCAGCGAGGTCAAAACGAAGGTTCTTTTCATGGTCGGGTCAGGTTTGATAGGTTAGAGGGTTCATTAATAAACGCAGCGGACGATTTTCCCGCAATGCATCCGGTTTTTCTCCGGCGATCGTTCCGATCGGTTCGTCGACCGATAGCGTGCGGTCTCGACGGCTTGGCGTTGTGCAGAGACGACCGGAACGAGCCGTTCGAGCCTGGATAAATCCGGGGGAGCGGTCGGAATTGAATCCGCTGCGGCTGAGTTTCACGCTCTGCGCGGACTCCGGCTTTCATGGCCGGTTTCCCGTCGACTCGCCGGAAACGAGCGAGGAAGATTAGAACGGCGAGCCCTCGTCGTCGGGAGGCGCCGCGCCGAACGTGCCTCCCAGTCCGCCCGGGCCGCTTCCCGAGCCGGACGGAATGCCGAATTCGCCGTAGCCGCCGAAGTCGTTGATCTTGTCGAGCGAGCCGGCTCCGCCTCCTATGGCCGAGCCGAATTCGGTGTTCATGCTGCTGTCCATCGCGCTGTAGCCTTCGCCCGAGAGGTCGTCGTAGTCCATGAACTTGGCCTGCTCCTTCCGGAAACGCAGCTTGATCGTATCGACGGCTCCGTTACGGTGCTTCGCGACGATGATCTCGGCCATGCCCTGCGTGGGCGCGCCGTCCTCGTCCACGGTCAGCCCGTAGTATTCGGGGCGGTGGATGAACGCTACCAGGTCGGCGTCCTGCTCGATGGCTCCCGATTCGCGCAGGTCCGAGAGCTGCGGACGCTTGTTGCCGCCCCGCGACTCGACCGATCGGTTGAGCTGCGAGAGGGCGATGATCGGGATGTTGAGCTCCTTGGCGATCGCCTTCAGCGATCGCGAGATCATCGCCACTTCCTGTTCGCGGTTGCCGCGCGAGTCGGTCTGGGCCGTCATCAGCTGCAGGTAGTCGATGATGACCAGTTGGATATCGTACTGCGTCTTGAGCCGCCGCGCTTTCGAGCGGAACTCGTAGATCGACAGCGCCGGAGTGTCGTCGATGAACAGCGGAGCCGCGGCCAGCGGCTTGATCGACGTTTCGAGGTGCTTCCACTGGTCGGGCGTCAGCTGGCCGTTGCGCACGTCGCGCGAGTCGAGGCCACTCTCGCCGACGATCAGGCGCATCATCAACTGCTCGGCGCTCATTTCGAGCGAGAAGAATGCGACGCCTTTCTCGAAATCGACCGCCACGTTGCGCGCCAGCGACAGCACGAAGGCCGTCTTGCCCATCGACGGACGCGCCGCGATGATAATCAGATCCGACGGCTGCCAGCCGAGCGTCAGCCGGTCGAGGTGAGTGAACCCGGTCGGCACGCCGCTGAATCCGCCTTCGCGCTTCGACGCCTCCTCGATTACCTGAAGCGTTTTGGTAATGATGTCGCGCGACTTCTGCACGTCGCGCTTGACGTGTCCTTCCGACACCTTGAATATCTCGCCTTCGGCCAGGTCGATCAGGTCCGTGACGTCCATCGACTCGTCGTAGGCTTTTTTCTGTATTTCGGTCGCCGCGCGGATCAGTTCGCGCTGGACATACTTCTGCGCGATGATTTTGCTATGGAACTCGATGTGGGCGGCCGAGCCGACCTTCTGGGTCAGTTGCGCCAGGTAGGACGCGCCTCCGACCGAGGTCAGCTTGCGGGTCTGCCTGAGCTTCTCGCTGACGGTGTACAGGTCGATCGGCTTGAGCTCCATCGACAAGTCCATGATCGCCTTGTAGATCGTCTGGTGCGCTTCCTTGTAGAACGCCTCGGGCGTCAGGACGCCCTGAATCTCGATGATCGCGTCCTTCTCGAGCATCAGCGCGCCGAGTACCGCTTCTTCCAGCTCGATCGCCTGAGGGGGAATCAGCGCGCCCTGATCGGTCAGCGCGGCGGCTGCCGCGGCGTTGTTTTCGTTCGGGTTGTACCGTTTGGCCATTTTCGTATCTTGTGCGGTGAGAGGGTAAAGATAGCGATTTTGGCGCTTGCGGCGCGGGCGGGTCCGTAAAATTATTTTTTCCTGCGGTCTTTCTGCCACTCGAAGAAATAGCTTTTCTGCCGCCGCTTCTCCTCTTGGGAGCGCGCCACGTAGACTTTCTCTCCGGTGTAGGGATTCTCGCCCGTGTAGAACATCACCGACGAGAGAGTCATCGGCGTGGGGGTCAGGTCCTGCACCTGCTCCAGCCGGAAGTGCAGGCGCCGGGTCTCGTCGCTCAGGCGGCGCATGTCCCTTTCGGTGCATCCCGGATGGCTCGATATGAAGTAGGGGATCAGTTGGTAGTTGAGGCCCTCTTCGCGGCATATCCGGCCGAATCGCTCGTTCAGCGTTCGGAAAAGCGCGAACGAGGGTTTGCGCATCAGCTTCAGCACGCCGTCCTCGGTATGCTCGGGAGCGACTTTCAGTCGTCCCGACACATGGCGGCGAATCACCTCGCGCAGATATTCCCAGTCGTCTTTCTCGAACAGGTCGTATCGGATGCCGCTGCCGATGAACGACTTTTTGATGCCCGGCACGCGGTCTACCCGGCGGTAGAGCTCGATCAGCGGACGGTGGTCGTTGCGCAGGTTGCGGCAGGGGGCGGGAAACAGGCAGGACGGGCGGCTGCACCGCCGGCAGAGCGCCTCGTTGCGTCCTCCCATCCGGTACATGTTGGCCGACGGGCCGCCCAGATCGGACAGGTAGCCCTTGAATCCGGGCATGGCGGTGATCGCGCGGACCTCGTCCAGAACGGACCGCTCGCTGCGGCTCGACACGAACTTGCCCTGATGGGCCGAAATCGTACAGAAACTGCACCCTCCGAAACAGCCCCGGTGCAGGTTGACCGAGAACTTGATCATTTCGTATGCCGGGATGTCGCCTTTGCCGTTGTAACGCGGATGCGGCAGCCGGGTGTAGGGCAGTGCGAAGCTGCGGTCCAGTTCCTGCTCCGACAGTTTGGGGTAGGGCGGGTTGACGACTACGAAACGGCCCTCCGTCTCTTCGACGAGCGTGCGGGCTTCCATGCGGTTCGACTCGGTTTCGATGCGCCGGAAGTTTTCGCCGAAGGCGCGCTTGTCTTTCAGGCATCGCTCGAACGGGTAGAGCCTCAGCGGCTCGTCGCCCAGCGAGTCGGCATATTTCCGGTCGGCCACGAAAGCGACTTGAGGCAGCTTCTTGAGCAGATGCATGTTGAAACCGTTGCGCGCGGCTCGGGCGATTTCCGGCATCACCCGGTCGCCCATGCCGTAGGCCAGCAGGTCGGCTCCGCTGTCGATAAGGATCGACGGCTTCAGCGAGTCGCTCCAGTAATCGTAGTGCGTGAGCCTCCGCAGCGAGGCCTCGATGCCGCCGAGCACGACCGGCGTGTCGGGGAACAGCCGCTTCAGGATGCGCGTGTAGACCGTGGCCGCATAGTCGGGCCGGAATCCAGCTTGTCCTCCTGCGGTGTAGGCGTCGTCGCTGCGCAGCCTTTTGTTGGCCGTGTAATGGTTGACCATCGAGTCCATGTTGCCTGCCGATACGCCGAAGAACAGCCTCGGGCGTCCCAGCTTGCGGAAATCGCGCAGGTCGTCTCGCCAGTTGGGCTGCGGCACGATCGCCACGCGCAGGCCCTCGGCCTCCAGCAGGCGGCCGACCACGGCCGGACCGAACGACGGATGATCGACATAGGCGTCGCCCGTGAACAGAATGACGTCCAGCGTGTCCCATCCGCGTGCGCGGACTTCCTTGACGGACGTGGGCAGCCAGTCGGACGGCTTGTATGCGTTTTCTTTCATGGCCTCGTCGGATTCCGGTTCGTTTGTCTTGCTTCTATTGCCCGTTCTGTCTGAAAAGCAGCGAGCTGTCGCCGTAACTCAGGAAACGGAAATCATGGGCGAGCGCATAGTCGTAGACTTCTTTCCACCGTTCGCCGATGAATGCCGATACGAGCAACAGCAGCGTGCTCTGCGGTTGGTGAAAGTTCGTGATCAGGCTGCTCGCGACGCGGAAGCGATAGCCCGGTACGATCATGATCTGCGTCGAGGCTTTCAGCTTTTGCAGCCGGGCGTGTCCCATGTACCCGGCCAACGCCTCGAGCGACTCGCGCCCTCCGATCCGCTCGGGCATGTCGTAGATTTCCCATTGGCCGACACTCCTGCGCTCGTCGGGCGTTCCGTCGAGCAGAACCCGGCAACCGAGCGCCGCGAGCGATTCGAGCGTGCGCATGCTCGTCGTGCCGACGGCCGTGATGCGGTCGATATGCTCGAGGATGCCTTGCAACGCGTCGAGCGTGATTTCGAAGTGTTCGGTGTGCATCGGGTGCTCGGCCGCGTTGCCGGCCTTTACGGGCAGGAACGTGCCCGCGCCGACATGCAGGGTCACTTCGGCTGTCGGATGGCCTTCGGCCCGGAGTCGTCCGATCACCTCCGGCGTGAAATGCAGCCCGGCCGTCGGAGCGGCGACCGATCCCTCGAACCGGGAGTAGACCGTCTGGTAGCGGCTGTTGTCCAGCTCCTCGCTCTCGCGGCAGAGGTAAGGCGGGATCGGAATCCGTCCGAGCTCCTCGAGCAGTTGCCCGAACGCGAGCGGCGCGTCCCAGACGAACTCGACGATCTGATGCCCGCCGCCGTCCCCGGTTCGGGTCGCTTCGAGCCGGTAGGTCCGTCCGCCGAGCCCGAATGCGATCTGCAGCGGTCCGTCTTTCCATTTTTTCAGATTGCCGACGATGCATTGCCAGCGGCAGCGGCCGTGCGCGGCAAAGGCGCGCTCGTAATCGGCGGGGGCGTGCGGCTCGAGACAGAATATTTCGATGCGCGCGCCGGTCGCCTTGTGGAAAATCAGCCGGGCTCGGATCACTTTCGTGTTGTTGAATACGAGCATCGAACCCTCGGGCAGAAACCGCCCGATCCGCTCGAAGCGGTCCTCGGCGATGCGGCCGTCGCGGCAGACGAGCAGCTTCGACTGCTCGCGCCGCTCGAGCGGAAATTTGGCGATGCGCCCTTCGGGCAGCGGGTAGTCGTAGTCGGATATGCGGATGTTGCGTTCCATGGGCAGTCCGGATGACCGGAATTTTACTGCAAAGGAAATAAAAACGGACGGTTTGTCCTCGTCCGTTTCCGAATAATTCTTAAATTTGAACGATCAACCTCTTAATCCTTCGCACGATGAAAAAAATCCGAATCTTCGCCTTGGCGTCTTTTCTTCTGACTGTTTCCGTTGCGGCCGCCGCTCCCTACGGTTTCAGCCACGGCCCCTATTTGCAGGAACTGACGCCTACGGGCGTGACTTTCGTGTTCACCACTTCCGACAAGGGCTTTTCTTGGGTCGAGCTCCGTTCGCCCGAAGGGGAGATAACCCGCCATTATGCAGTTAAGGACGGGCTTAGGGATGCTTACAACACGTTCTGTACGATCCGGACCGACTCGCTGCGGCCGGCGACGGCTTACGACTATCGTCTCTGCTCGAAGCGGATCGACGACTTCCAACCCTATCGGGTAACCTTCGGCGACAGCATCGTCTCGCGCTGGTACGCTTTCCGTACGCCCGATCCTCGTTCCGAGGAGTGTTCGTTCATCGCTCTGAGCGACATGCACGGCGACTCGGCCAAACTCGCCCGCCTGCTCGCCTTGGCCGGCGTCGAAAGCGCCGATCGGATTTTCTATGTGGGCGACATGATGAACTACTACGACGACGAGGCGGTTCCGTTCCGCGGTTTCATCGACAAGAGCGTCGAACTGTTCGCTTCCGAGCGGCCTTTCGTGCTCGTGCGCGGCAATCATGAGACGCGCGGCAATAAGGCGCGCGAGTACGCTCGTTATGCTCCGAGCACGAACGGGACTTTCTACGGCGCGTTCCGCGAGGGCGACGTGATGTTCGTCGTACTGGACTGCGGCGAAGACAAGCCCGACGACTTTCCCGTCTATGCCGGTCTGAACGATTTCGATTCCTACCGGAGTGAGCAGGCCCGCTGGTTCGCCGAGCTGATCCGTTCCAAGGAGTACCGTACGGCCCGCTGGCATGTGGTGATGAACCATTTTCCGCCCGTTTCCCGCATGGATCCCGATCATCCCGAGCGGCACGGCGTGCAGCAGATCACCGACGAGTTCCTGCCGCTTTTCAACCGCGCCTCGATCGATCTGATGGTTTCGGGACATACGCACCGCTACGAGCTGATACAGCCTACGGAGGAGAAGCTGCGCGTTCCGATGATCGTCGATGCGCCCGAAAAGCCTTTCGATGCGCCGCCCTCGGCCGGAGACATTCTTTTCCCCGTGATCGTCAACGGTACGGGGACCGTCGTGCGGGTCGACGTCTCGGGACGCACGATGCGTGTCCGGGCGCTCGATCTGCAAGGTAAGACGCTCGCCGAGTTCGAGCTGCGGAAATAACCCGTCCGGCACCTGCGCGTCCGAAATGCTCGCGACAGACAGAGCGGCGTTTGTATTCCGTTCGATATGCCGTCGTAATGGCAGTTTGCAGAATCGTTGCCGGTGCGGCAGAGGGGTTTCCGTATTGCCCGACTCGGGGACGATTGTGCCCGAGAGAGCTGCAAAGCCTAAGTACGATTGCTTTTGGGAAACCCGAATTTCCAAAGGAAATATTTTCGGCCGACGGCCGGATAATTTGGCGCAGGTCCGCAGGAATGATTACCTTTGCCGTCGGCATAGCAGGGAGGCTCTACCGCTGCTCCCGAAAAGCGGAATTCAGACCTATTCGTGAAACGGGAGGGGAGGAAAGTCCGGGCAACGCAGAGCGCCGCGCTTCCTAACGGGAAGATCCTCGCGAGGGGATAGCAGCGTAACAGAGAACGACCGCCGTCCCGAATGGGACGGTAAGGGTGAAAAGGCGGGGTAAGAGCCCACCGCGGAAGTGGCGACACGTTCCGGCCAGTACGTCTCGCGGGTTGCAAGACCATGTATACCGGCAGTTGTAGGGTTGCTCGCCCGATGTCGGGGGGTAGGTTGCTGACGAGCCGTGCGGGTGACCGCCGGCCTAGATAAATGGTAGAGGCCCCTCGAAAGAGAGGGTACAGAACCCGGCTTATACGCCCTGCTATGCTTTTTTCTTAAGATACATCGGCGATTCGGCCTGTACGTTGTCCGAATCCTCCGTCGGTCGGCGCGGAAAGGGGCATGCGAGGCCGGACCGGCGTCCTGAAAATGTCACGGTTCCCGTGCGTTTCGTAATCAGGTCTGGAAGTTGTCCTGCGGCAGCTTCCGGACCTTTCCCGTTTCAATCGGATAGGTATGTTTTCAGCCGTTGCTCGAGGAGCCCTTGCCCGTATCCGGCCCACGAGTCGAGGACGATGCCTGCGGGAGAGATGATTACCTGATGCGGGATGCCGTTGACCCCGTACCGGGCGCTGACGGCCGGATCGTTCGAGGCGTTGAGGTTGACCCATGTGATGCCGTGCTCCTCGGAGGCCGTTTGCCACAGGTCTTTCGGATCGGAGGTGATGCTGATAACGGTCAGCCTGTCCCGGTACGATTCGGATGCGGCTTTCAATTCCGGCAGCGACAAGAGGCAGGGACCGCATCCGAAAGACCAAAAGTCGAGCAAAACGTATTTGCCCAGATATTCCGATAGCCGGTGCGTTTCCCCGTTCGAATCGACCAACTCTGCATCGGCCATCCGGTCGCCCGTACGGACCTTTGCCGGCGGATGGAGGGTTGAGTGCATTTCCTTGCCTGCCTGGGATCGCTTGATTTCTTCCGGCAGCCGGTCGTATTGAATCTCGGCCCGTTCTCTCAGGCCGGCGAAGGCTTCGTAATGGCGTATCATCAGGCAGATGCCGCTCAGCTCGTCCGTGAAAACGGGCGAGTCGGGTTCCGAGCGGTCGAGCTGTTCGAGCGTCTTGTCGTAGATCAGATATTGCAGACTGTCTTCCGTATGCTTCAGCGCTTGCCTTTTATCGGCGATGCTGTCTGCCGAGACACCGTGCGTATTCGACAGTTTGCGGTATTCCATGGAAATTTGCTGCAATTTTTCGTATTCCTTTTTGGCGGCCTGTTTGTATCGTTCGGCTTCCCTCTGTTCGGGGATTCGGCTTTTCACGCTCCATGTGCGCTTGTAGTTGTTGTCTCCCGTGATGACGGCTTTCTCTCCGGGGGCCGACCACAGGGGCAGGAACATGTCCGACACATCGTCGGAAAAGGTGAGGATGGCGAGCCGGCCCTTGCCCGTAGCGGGATAGCGGAAAGAGAAGCGGCCGTTCGTGGCATGGGCCGTGTCGACGGGGATCAGCATTTCGCCTTCGAATCGTGTCAGGATCAGTCGGGTACTGTCTTTCAGCGTGGGGACATATCCTTCGACGAGGAACGCGTTTTCCGGTACGCCGCAGCCGGCTGCCAGAATCGCCGAAATCAGAAACGCTGCTTTTTTCATGGGCGGATGCGATTTATGACCAAGATAGCGATTTTTCCTGAAATCCGGCTATTTATGTATTTTAACAGGGGGCCGAAGCCGTCGGCTTCTATCTCCCGGCGGCGGACGAGCCGGCCGTTCCGAAAAGCGGCCGGCTCAAAGCTTTTCGGCGATCAGCAGTACCGGGTGATAGGTCAGCGTGACCTGTCCCTCGGCGTTCCGGAAGCCGTTGCGGTATCGGGTCTCGAAATCGCTCAGCTCCCGCTTTGTCCAGCGTGCGTGCCGGATCGAGTTGACGCCTGTCGCACGGATGTGCCTCAATACGTCGAGGGGCGTGTCGAACGCGAGGCTTCGCGTGTATTCGAGCGTCTCGAGCGTCAGGAACCCGGCCGACTCGAACAGTTCTTGCAGTTGTTCCCGGGTGTAATAGTCCAGACCTTCGTCCGTCACGGCCTTGATTTCCCGGAAGTTTTCGGGCCCGAACGTGCTCAGCACGATATATCCTCCCGTTTCGAGCAGATTCCCCGCTTTCCGTGCGAAGCGCGGCAGATCGTCGAACCACTGAACGGCCGAGGCCGAAGCGATCAGATCCAACCTGTCGGGCAGGGCGATCGTTTCGGCGTCTCCCCACAGATAGCGTACGTCGTGTCCGGCCGCGTAGGGCTCGAGAAAATCGGCCGATTGTTCGACCAGATCGTTGATCGTCCACAGCGCATGTGGATAAAGCTCGAGCATGCGGCGCGTCAGGAATCCGGTTCCGGACCCGATCTCGAGTGCGCTGTCGACCGGACGGGTGCAGTTGCGGCCGGTCATTTCGGCCAGCTGGCCGCATATGGCGTCTTGCACGACGGCCAGCGAGTCGTAGTCGCGCAGTCTGGCCGAAAAACGGCTTTTGAGCAGTTGTTTGTCGGTTGTCATGGTTCGTTGCTTTTCAACAGTTTTTCCATTGCGGTCCGGTCACCGAAAGGGTAGTGCGGCATGTCGGGTACGGGGATGGCCAGTTCTTTCCAGTAAGCGGCCATATGGGCCGGAGGAAATATCCTGTCGGCGCCTCCTACGACGGCCGCGCTCCATTCGATGTTCGGGCGGTACGGTTCGGCGGCGGCTTCGCTCAACGCGTCGAGCTCGTCGCACAGTTCTTCGAGCGGACGGGTGTGCAGCGTTTCCGACAACCGATCATAATACGTGCCGTAGGCGCGGCGGTCGAACAGGTCGGTTCCCGTCCGGCGGATGCCTTGCCGCGTTACGGCCATCGCCTGCGGCGGAATGCCGTAGCGGGCGTCGACCGGAAGCGGAGTGCCGTTGAGGGCCACGGCACGGCGAAACGGAATGTCCCGGCAAACCTGCTCGGCTACCCATACGCCGAACGACCAGGCCAGCAACGTGATCTGTCCATAGGAGGCCGTATCGGCTGCCGCGAGCGGCTCCAGCGTCCGGTAGTCGTACAGGACCAGCACGTCGTACCCCTCGGTCGGAATGTTTTGTACCAGCCGGGGCTCCGAGGCCCAGCCGAGGGCGACGACGATCAGATCGGGCGCGCCGATGCGCTTCAGCCAATGTTTTTGCATGCTTCGACGAATTGGAGGATATCTGCTCGTTCGAGTGCCGCGCTGAGCGACACCCGAATCCGGGCTGTACCTTTGGGCACGGTCGGGTAGCGGATCGGCACGACCCAAAAGCCCGCCTCGCGCAAGCGGCGGCTCATCTCGATGGCCCGGGCGTTCTCGCCGGCCATGATCGGAATGATGTGCGTATGCCGGTCGTCGCCCGTGATCGTGCGCGCGTATTCGCGGAGCCGCTCGCGCCGGTCGTCCATCGAAGGCAATGCGCGCACGACGTGCTCGGACCACCGCAGCGAGATCGGCGGCAGCGCGGTCGAAAAGATCAGCGTCCGCATCCGGTTGACCAGCAAGTCGCGTGTCAGCGGGTCCGTGATGACGAAGGCTCCCTGCGACGCTATGGCTTTGCCGAGCGTCGCGATGCGGATGTCGCAGGCGTCCTCGACGCTTTCCTGAGCGGCCAGTCCCCGGCCGCCGGGGCCATAGGCGCCGAATGCGTGCGCCTCGTCCACATATAGCTTGCAGCGGTACTTGTCTTTGAGCTCCGCGAGCTTGCGGAGCGGGGCGCAGTCGCCGTCCATGCTGAAAATCGACTCGGTGACGATCCATACGTTCCGATAGGCGTCGCGGTGTCTGGCCAGCAGGCATTCCAGATGTTCCGTGTCGTTGTGCCTGAACCGCCGCCACTCGGCTTCGCCGAGCCGCAGTCCGTCGATCAGGCTCGCATGGACGAGCTTGTCGGCCAGAATCAGGTCGCCCTTGCCCGTCAGAGCCGGCAGGACGCCCGCGTTGACCAGATAGCCCGATCCCGCGACCAGCGTCGAGCGGCCGCCGAAGAGTTCCGACAAGGCCGACTCGAGTCGCGCATAGTCGGAACTGTTGCCGGTGACGAGCCGCGACGAGGGGTTGCTCAGCAGAAAAGCCCCGTCGTCGGGCTGCCGTTGCATGAATTTCCGGTCGGCGTCGCTGCAGGCGAGTCCCAGATAGTCGTTCGACGACAGGTTCAGGTATCGCTTGCCGTCGCAGACGACGTATTTTCCTCGGATTTCTATCCTCGGCAGTTCTCTCAGGTTGTCTTCGGCCCGGAGCCGTTCGAGCGTTTCCCGTATCATAGGAATGCCTCCTCGTTTTCGAGTTCCAGCAGCCGCACGACGGCCCGGCGGCCTTCCTCGCCCAGATCGGCCGAATGGCGGTTCACGAACAGCTCGATATGGCTTTTCGTCACCTCCTCGCTCAGTTCTTGGGCATGGCTGCGCACGAAGCCGGCCGATGCTTCGGGATGAGCAAAGGCGTATTCCACGCTGCGGCGCAGTACGCGCTCGACCGTCCGGGCCAGTTGCTCGTCCAGTCGGCGCGAAACGACGATGGCTCCGAGCGGCAACGGCAGCGAAGTGCGTTTCTCCCACTCCTCTCCCAGATCGGCTACGAGCCGCAATCCCTTCCCGCGGTACGTGAATCGGCCTTCGTGGATCAGTACGCCGGCGTCGCATTCGTCGCTCAGAACGGCGTCGGCGATATCGGAGAACAGGTAAACCCGTTTGTCGGACGCTTCGGGGAAAAACAGCGACAACAGCCGGTTTGCGGTCGTGTGCTCGCCCGGGATCGCGATGCGGGCGTCGCGCAGTTCGTCCGGGTAGAGCTTGTGCCGGCTGACCAGCAGTGGCCCGTTGCCCCGACCGAGCGCGCTTCCGCTGCCGAGTATCCGGTAGCGGTCCGCGACGAGGGGGAAGCTCGCGTAGCTCAGTTTCGTTATGTCGGGCTCTCCGGCGAGCGCCGCGGCGTTGAGCTGCTCGATGTCGGCCATGGTCAGATCGAAGTCGAGTCCTTCGGTGTCGATCCGCCGGTGAAGCATCGCGTCGAACATGAACGTGTCGTTCGGACAGGTCGATATGCTCAGTTTGAGTTTCATGCTTTTCGTTTATTGCGTTTCTATGCGCTTTGTCTGCGCTTGGTAAGCGGACGGTGCCGCGCAGTATGCGGCTTTCGCCGCTCGGCCGGAGGCGATACCGTCCGGCCGTAGACTTATGTGTCGTCGGAAGGCCGCGCGGTGCGGTACGTATTTTCCGCCGTTTGCAGCAGGCGGCCTATCGCTCGGGCCAGCGCGTCGGTCGCCAGCGGAATATTCCATTGGCCGAAAGGCTCGCCGACCGTATTCGAGATCGTGCGGAGCTCCCAGAAAGGTATTTGCTCGCGCAGGCAGACGTCGAAAAAAGCGGCCCCTTCCATATTCTCGATCTGTGCGGCGCTCCGATCGACATGAGGCGAGGCCGCTCCGCTCACGCTGTTCGAGGCGACGACCGGCAACGGAGCATCCGCCGGAATATGCGGACAGTCGTACCGTTCGGAAAACTTCGGAACGAACCCCTTTCCTTCGAAGGAACCCATGTCCGCCGCCCGCTCGCTTCCGACGAGCACGGCATCGCCTACCGCCAGCGCGCTGGCGGGATATCTCCCTGCGATGCCGCATAAGATCATCATGTCCGGCCGCCGCTGTATGATGGCCTCCTGCGTCGCCGCCGCGCATCGGTAAGGGCCTATGCCCGTGACCACGGGGCCGTAGCCCTTTCCCTGCTGACGGAGAAAGGGCTCGATTTCAGGCAGAGTCGGGACGAGAAGGAGAATTTCGGGCTTCATGGCCGCCGGTTTTTATTCGGAGTATGTGGATCGTGACGAACAAAGATACGACAAAAAGCAGAATTCTGATCCACCAGCGGTCGATCAGTACGATGGCGGTGAACATCATCGAGCTCCACATCGTGATCAGGGCCGAGGCCTTGACCCCGCTCGGTATGCCGCGTCCCTGCTGGTAATCGAGCAGGTAACGCCCGAAAATCCGGTTGCGGTACAGCCAGCGATTGCGCATCGGATTGCTCCGGGCGAAACAGTATGCCGCCAACAGCAGAAACGGAGTCGTCGGTATCAGAGGAACGAAAACCCCGACGAGTCCCCAAGCGACGAACGTGTATGCGGCGATTTCCAGCAGTTTCTTTTTCATGTTGTTCTCGCGTGGCGCGCAAGATACGAAAAATCAAAAAAACGATTACCTTTGTGGTCGCGTAATCGACGGTTCCTGCGCCTCGGTCGGACGATGCGGCGCGGACGCGATACGATTAAGCCCCGTTTCCTATGCCAGAAAATTCGATGCTTGCCCGTCTCGACGGGCTGAAGATAAAGTACGAGGAGATCGGTCAGCAGATGACCGATCCCGAAGTGATTGCCGACATGAAGAAATTCGTCGCCCTCAACAAGGAGTATAAGGAGCTTCAGCCGGTAGTCGAAGCGAGCGAGAAATACCGCACGGCATTGAACCATCTCTCCGAGGCGAAGGAGATCCTCGCTACGGAGAAAGACGACGAGTTGCGCGAAATGGCCCGTGCCGAAGTGCTCGAACTCGAGCCCGAGCTCGCCTCGCTCGAGGAACGGATCAAATTGTTGCTGATTCCCGCCGATCCTCAGGACGGCAAGAACGCGATCGTCGAGATCCGCGGCGGCACGGGAGGCGACGAGGCCGCCCTGTTCGCCGGCGACTTGCTGCGCATGTACATCAAATACGTAGAAAAGCGCGGTTGGAAGTACGAGATCAACAGCGCAAACGAAGGCGCGGCCGGAGGCTTCAAGGAAGTCGTGATGAAGGTTACGGGCGAGGGCGTCTATGGCGTGCTGAAGTACGAATCGGGCGTGCACCGCGTGCAGCGCGTGCCGCAGACCGAGACGCAGGGCCGCGTGCACACGTCGGCCGCTTCGGTAGCCGTGCTGCCCGAGGCCGAGGAGTTCGATCTGGAGATCAATATGAACGATATCCGAAAGGATATTTTCTGCGCTTCGGGTCCCGGCGGCCAGTCGGTCAATACGACCTATTCGGCCATCCGGTTGACCCATATCCCGACGGGAATCGTCGTGCAGTGTCAGGACCAGAAGTCGCAGCTCAAGAACTTCGACAAGGCTTTCGAAGAGTTGCGCACGCGCATATACAATCTCGAGTACCAGAAATACTTGGACGAAATCGCCTCGAAGCGCAAGACGATGGTTTCGACGGGCGACCGCAGCGCCAAGATTCGCACGTACAACTATCCGCAAGGCCGCGTGACGGATCATCGGATCAACCTGACGCTCTATAATCTGAGCGCCGTGATGGACGGCGATCTGCAGGAGATTCTCGATAAGTTGCAGGTAGCCGAGAATGCCGAGCGTCTGAAGGCGAGCGAAGTTTAGTTCGTGTTTCCCCATGCGTTGCGGTCACGGCGGAGATCGGAGCTGGAGTCGGGAGGCCGGTCGGCTTTCCGGAGAAGCGGCCGTTCTGTCGGTTGCGGCGGTCGGAAACGGTACGAACGATCGCGCTGTTGTCGTACGGCGCGCAGTTCCCCTGATTTTGCAGAGCGCGAATATTTGCCGGGCGATAATCCGTTCTTGCCTGTGATCGGCTCGCCGGCCCGGAATCGCTGCCCGATAGGGGTGTCCGCATCGTTTTGCGCATCGCGGGGCGCAGATTGAATCGTTTCGAGGAGCGAAAGTCCGGATTGCCGGCATGGGGTGTGGGGGCCCGCTCCGAAACAGCAGGGCCGTTCAGGAGAAGGGAACGAGGAACGAATGTGTAAAGTGCATCATGTTAATACGATATATATGACATCCGAACAGCTTTTTTCGCAAATCCGCTCCAAACGCAGCTTTCTCTGTGTGGGGCTCGATACCGATGTGAACAAGATTCCTCGCCACCTGCTTTCGCAGGACGATCCCGTTTTCGCTTTCAACCGGGCGATCGTCGACGCGACGGCTCCCTATGCCGTCTGCTATAAGCCGAACATGGCCTTTTACGAGGAGAGCGGCGCGAAGGGCTGGGAGAGCTTCCGCCGGACGGTCGAATATATCCGCGAGCGCTATCCCGATATGCTGATTATCGCCGACGCGAAGCGGGGCGACATAGGGAATACGTCGAAGATGTACGCCCGGGCGTTTTTCTCCGAAAATCTGGCCGACGCCGTGACCGTCTCTCCCTATATGGGTTACGATACGGTCGGGCCTTTCCTGCAATACGAGGGGAAATGGGCGGTCGTTCTGGCGCTTACGTCCAATCCGAGCGCGGCCGATTTCGAGCTGCAGCGTATGGAGGACGGCGGCTATCTGTACGAGAAAGTGATCGATACGGCATGCGGCTGGGGAACGACCGACAACCTGATGTTCGTCGTCGGAGCCACGCAGGCCAAAATGCTGAGGGGAATCCGTCGCCTGATTCCGGATCATTTCCTGCTGGTGCCCGGCGTGGGGGCGCAGGGCGGCAGTCTCGAAGAGGTCGCCCGTTACGGGATGAACGGCCGCTGCGGATTGCTTGTCAATTCCTCTCGCGGCATTATCTATGCCGATTCGACCGAGCGTTTCGCCGAGGCGGCTGCCGAGAAATCGGCCGAACTGGCCGCCGAGATGGCCGGCTTGCTCGACTCGTATCTGAAATAGGAGTTGCCGAATACGATCGTTTACGAAAGTCAACCGGAATTGCAGAATATCGGTTTTCTCTTCCCGGCAGAAAGTTCGTGCCATTGCATGCACGGACAGAGCCGACGGGAAGATCGCGCGACCGAAACAGCATCATGGCGTGTCGGATGTCCGGCACGCCATTGCCGTACGTATTCTTTAAAGCGCCTACGGAACGGGATGCCGGCAGCGCTGCCGCTGGTCGTACCGAAAGTGCGGAAATATCGGGAACGATCCGGATAAAGAGGGGTTTGAGTCTTTGTGACCCTGAATATCCGAAGAGCGGAAAACAGGCTTTTTTCTTGTATGTTTTTGCGGGAAACCGTTACCATGTTTTCGATTAAATGGTTAGATTTGTAACGGATCAAAACCGATTCCGTTATGGATATTACAATTAGTCCGCTTTCCGGCCGGTTTCGTCGCGAGCACGATTTGCTCGGCGAGAAAGACATACCGGTCGAGTATTATTTCGGAATACAGACTATGCGCGCGATCGAGAATTTCGACATCGGTCGCGTGCGTCTTCATTTTTACCCCGAGCTGATTCGCGCGCTGGCGATGGTCAAGGAAGCCGCGGCGCGGGCGAACGGCGATCTGGGACTGCTGGACGGTCCGACGGCACGGGCCATTGTCGATGCCTGCCGCGAGATCGAGCAGGGCAGGCTGCACGAGCATTTCGTGGTCGACATGGTGCAGGGTGGCGCCGGTACGTCGACGAACATGAATGCCAACGAGGTGATTGCGAACCGCGCGCTGGAGTTGCTCGGGCACGAGCGGGGCGAGTACGGCTACTGCCATCCGAACAATCATGTGAACCGCTCGCAGTCTACGAATGACGCCTATCCGACGGCTGTGCGTATCGCTTTGATATTCAGTCTTCAAAAGTTGGTCGAAACGCTTCGCTGGCTTGTCGATGCGTTCCGGGCCAAGGGGGCGGAGTTCGCGCATGTGATCAAAATGGGACGCACCCAGCTACAGGATGCCGTGCCGATGACGCTCGGGCAGGAGTTCGAGGCCTATGCCGCGAATTTGTCGGAGGAGATCGACCGCATCGAGCAGAACTATCGCCTGTTTCTGGAGGTGAACATGGGCGCGACGGCTATCGGGACCGGGATCAATGCCGATCCCGACTACTCGCCGCTGTGCATCCGTTATCTGCGCGAGATTACCGGCCTGCCCGTCGTCGCGGCGACGAACCTGATCGAGGCCACGAACGATACGGGCGCGTTCATCATGAATTCGTCGGCCTTGAAGCGGCTGGCGACGAAAATGTCGAAGATATGCAACGACTTGCGGCTGCTGTCTTCCGGCCCCCGGGCCGGTCTGGGCGAGATCAACCTGCCGCCGATGCAGCCCGGCTCGTCGATCATGCCCGGCAAGGTCAATCCGGTGATCCCCGAAGTCGTCAATCAGGTGGCTTTCAGGGTAATCGGAAACGATCTGACGATTACGATCGCCTCCGAGGCCGGCCAGTTGGAACTGAACGTCATGGAACCGATCATCGTATACAGCCTGTTCGAGAACATCGAGATGCTGATCCGCAGCATGAACACGCTGCGCGACCGGTGCGTCACGGGCATCACGGCTAACGAGGAGACCTGTCGCCGGATGGTGCGTAACAGTATCGGAGTGGTGACGGCTCTCAATCCCTATCTGGGCTACGAAACCTCGACCGAGCTGGCCAAGACGGCGCTCCGCACCGGCAAAGGCATATACGATCTGGTGCTCGAGCAGGGGCTGATGAGCCGAGAGGAGCTCGACAGCGTGCTCTCGCCCGAGAACATGCTCAGACCGCGCAAGCTCGCGCGACGGTAGGCCGTGCGACGGAAACCGCGCGGAAAGCCGTCCTGCAGGCGGCTTTCCGCGTCTTTTCAGAGGACGGGTTCCGACTTTAAGAACGCAAAAAACGACTTTTCGCGGCAATATGCCGGCCGACCGTTTCGTTTGAAAGACGGAACGGGACCGCCCCCAACCGGGCACGGCGGAAAGTCCGGAAGATTTTTACTAACTTTAGCGCGGAAAGATCCGTTGGAAACATGGAAGAAATTGAGAGGGAGATCGATCTCGAGCCGCAGTATTACCGGCCGTTTCTGGAAACGGCCCGTTCCATTTTTGACGACGAGGTGTACGCCTTGGTCCACGAAGCGTTGCGTCTGGCGGTCGACCGCCTGAAGGGCATGGCCCGCCACGACGGCACGCCGCTGGTCGCGCATTCGATCAATACGGCGATGATCGTGATCCGGGAGGTCGGGCTGGGACGCAACTCGACGATCTCGACGCTGCTGCACGATGTCGTGCGGCTGCAGCTGATGGACGTCTACAAGATCGGCAATCGCTTCGGCGAGCAGTGCGTCGGCATTCTGCAGGGGTTGTGCAACATATCGGACGTCGACCCGAAGGTGGCCAACGATCAGATCGACAATTTCCGCGAGTTGATCGTCTCGTACTCGACCGATCCCCGGGTCATTCTGATCAAGCTGGCCGACCGGCTCGAGGTGATGCGTATCCTCGACATATTTCCCGAGCAGAAGCGGAAGAAAAAGTCGTGGGAGAGCCTGAACCTTTATGCGCAGATCGCTCATAAGCTGGGATTGTACAATATCAAGTCGGAACTGGAGGACATCGCGCTGAAGTACCTCGAGCCGGCCGATTACGCCTATATCGAGAAACGGATCGCCGAGACGGCAGCCGAGCGCGAGCAATTCATCCGAGGCTTCGTCCGGCCGATCGAGGAGAAGATGCGGGCGCAGGGCATCCGGTATCACCTGAAGAGCCGCACCAAGTCGATCTACTCGATCTGGCGCAAGATGAAGCGGATGCGCATCGGCTTCGACGAGGTGTACGACCTGTTCGCGATCCGGATCATCATCGATTGTCCCCGGGAACAGGAGAAGGCGCAGTGCTGGAGTATCTACTCGATCGTGACCGATTTCTATACGCCCAATCCGGACCGTATGCGCGATTGGATATCGATTCCGAAGTCGAACGGATACGAATCGCTGCATACGACGGTCGTCACCGATACGGGCCGTTGGGTCGAAATACAGATCCGCAGCGAGCGGATGGACGAGATAGCCGAGCGCGGTGTGGCCGCCCATTGGCGTTACAAGGGTGTCAAGGGGGGCGGTCTGGGGACCGAGCAGTGGTTCTCGAAGCTGCGCGAGATCATGGAGACGACGCAGACGCAGTCGCTCGCCGAAAAGTTCGATGCGAAGCTCTCTTCGGGCGAGGTGTTCGTTTTCACTCCCAACGGCGACTTGCGCAAGCTCAGCGAGGGTGCGACGGTGCTCGATTTCGCTTTCGATATCCATTCCGGTCTGGGAATGACTTGCGTCGGGGGTAAGGTCAATCACCGCAATGTCTCGCTGCGCGAGGTGCTGCACAACGGCGATATCGTCGAGATTCTGACGTCCAAGCAGCAGAAGCCCAAAGCCGACTGGCTGAATATCGTCACGACGGCCAAGGCCCGGAGTCGGATCAAGGCCTATATGCGCGAGCAGCAGGCTCAGGCGGCCAGTCTCGGCCGCGAGGAGCTCGAACGCAAGATCAAGAACTGGAAGCTCTCGGTCACGATGGACGACGCCGTCATGGTGCTTTGCAAATACTACAAGCTGAAGACGGGAACCGAGCTGTACGGCCAGATCGCGCAACAGAAGATCGTGCTGGCCGACATCAAGGAAGTGCTGACGCGCTATCTGTCCGACAGTCTCGACGAAAGACCGGTCCGCGAGGTGCCGGTTACGAAGGTGAGCGTCGAGAGCGACGACGCGCTGATTATCGACGAGTCGCTGAGCAATATCGAGTACAAACTGGCCAAATGCTGCAATCCGATCTTCGGCGACGAGATTTTCGGCTTTACGACGGTCAGCGGCGGCATTACGATTCACCGGCAGGATTGCCCGAACGCCCAGAGGCTCAAGGAGCGCTATCCGTATCGCGTGCTTCCGGCCCGCTGGCAGGCCGAGGGAGCCAAGGGCGCGTTCCGTGCCGCGATCCGCATTCAGGCCGACGACCTGACGGGACTCGTGAACAAGATCGCCGAGGTCATCAACCGCGACCTGAAGATCAATATCCGCTCGATGAGCCTGAATTCTTCGGGCGGCACGCTCTCGGGCCTGATCAACATCGAAGTGACCAGCACGCAGGTCGTCGATGCGGTGATCTATTCGCTGATGCGGATCAAGGGGGTCCAGAAGGTTTTCCGGGTCAATAACTGAGAAACGAACGATAGCCAGCCATGCCGCAGCATATAACCCTCAGCGAGCTTCAGTCGCTTATCAAGCGAAGCATCGACGACGCCCATCCGCTGCCGTATTGGGTGACGGCCGAGATCAGCGAGCTGAAAGTCAACTATTCGGGGCACTGCTATCTGGAACTGGTCGAGAAGGGGGGGGCCAATCATGTCCCGAAGGCGAAGATCAGCGCGGTGATCTGGCGCAGCACGTACGGGATGATCGCTTCCTATTTCGGCGCTGCCACCGGGGGACAGACGCTTTGCGCGGGACTGAAGGTGCTCGTCAAGGCGCTCGTCTCCTACCATGAGCTTTACGGACTGTCGCTTCAGATCACGGACATCGATCCTTCCTATACGCTCGGCGATATGGAGCGCCAGCGCCGGCAGACGATCGAGCAGTTGCAGCGGGACGGAGTGTTCGACATGAACCGCGAGTTGCCGATGCCTGCCGTCGTGCAGCGTTTGGCCGTCGTTTCGTCGCGCAACGCGGCCGGGTACCAGGACTTCATGAAGGAACTGTCGTCCGGCCCTTATCGTTTCGAAGTGACGCTGTTCGACGCCTTCATGCAGGGAGCCGAGTCCGAGGAGTCGATCGTCCGGGCTTTGGAGACCGTGGCCGACGCGCTGGACGACTTCGATGCGGTCGTGCTGATTCGCGGAGGCGGATCGCAAAGCGATCTGGGCAGTTTCGACAGCTATCGGCTGTGCTGCCATCTGGCACAGTTCCCGCTGCCGGTGATCGCCGGGATCGGCCATGACAAGGACCGGAGCGTGGCCGATCTGGTGGCCGCCGTGTCGCTCAAGACTCCGACGGCCGTCGCCGTCTATCTGAAAAACAAGATGGCCGAGTTCGAGGCCCTGCTCGACTCGCTTCGCGGCCGGCTGGCCGAGTGGGCGGAAGAGATGCTCGGCGGCTGTACGACCTTTCTGCGCGAGCGGGCGATGCGCCTGGAGCAGCAGACCATGCGACTGGTACATGAGTGTTCGCTGGGTCTGCAGCGGACAGGCGCGGAGCTAGGACACCGTGCGACCGAAGCGGTCCGCCGGAGCGGCGATCGGCTCGGAACGCTGCGTTCCGGAGTCGCTCAGGCTGCCCGTTTCGCTTTGGCGAATCACGGGCTCCGGGCGGACAATCTCGCGTCGATGCTGCGCCATCGCAGCTTCGATTTCCTATCCGTGCGTCGCCGCGAACTTGCGCTGACGGGCGATCTGGTCGCTTCGCGCGATCCCCGGCGGATACTGGAGATGGGCTTTTCGGTGGTTCGCCAGAAAGGCGGGGCGCTGGCCGATCCGCTCGCGCTGCATCCGGGCGACCGGGTCGAGATCGAGACGCATTCCCGCACGTTCGAAGCGCAAATCGATAAAATCAAACCAATATGACACCTCCGAAATTAACTTACACGCAGGCCGTCGAGGAAGTGGAGCGAATCCTCGAAAAGTTCAACGATGGGCAGATGAGCGTAGACGAGTTGGGGGCGCAGGTCAAGCGCGCCGCCGAGCTGATCAAACTATGCCACGAGAAGCTGCGCAAGGCCGAGCAGGAAGTATCCGAAGCCTTGAAGGAAGAATAACGCCGGCGACCATGAAAAGACTGATCCGATTCGTACTGAGGCATGTCCCTCGACGGTATATCCAGCGGGTGGTGCATCTGTGCACGCCGGTGCTGGGTCTTGCCTATGCGGGGCGCGGCGTGGAATGTCCGGTCTGCGGCGCGCGCTATAGACGCTTTATGCCGTACGGCTATGTGAATCCGCGCGGGAATGCGCTGTGTCCCCGTTGTCTGGCGCTCGAGCGTCACCGGCTGATGTGGCTCTATCTGAAGAACGAGACCGCTTTCTTCGAGACGCCGGCCCGTCTGCTGCATGTCGCGCCCGAGCGCTGCTTCCTGAAGCGTTTCGAGAAGCTGCCGGCGCTCGATTACGTGACGGCCGATCTGGAGTCCCCGCTGGCGAAGGTCAAGATGGACATTCAGCGGATTCCTTTTCCCGACGGCGAGTTCGACGTGATATTCTGCAACCATATTCTCGAGCATGTCGATGACGACCGCCGCGCGATGCGCGAAATGTACCGCGTGATGCGACCGGGCGGATGGGGCATCATGCTCTCGCCGGTCAACACGGAGCGCGAGACGACTTACGAGGACCCGTCGATCACCGACCCCGCGGAGCGGGAGCGGCATTTCGGGCAGAAAGACCATTTGCGCGATTACGGCCGCGACTACGGCCGGCGTCTCTCCGAGGCCGGCTTCGACGTCGAGGAGATCGACTACGTGCGCAGTCTGTCGCCCGAGGCGGTCAAGTTGTACGGGTTGCGCAGCGAGATCGTCTATGTCGTCCGCAAGCGTTCCGAACGCGCGGAGTACGCAACAGACCGTCCGCGATCCTAAGCACAGGGAAATGAAGGATCAGAGGTACGGACGTAAGAAAGATTCTGCAGCTTGTTGCGCCGGCGAATACCGGGTTTTCCGAGTAAGGAGTCTTTTACGACTTGCGGTGCGGTCTGTTGAAATGGTTCGGTATGAATCCTAAGATATGAAATCGTTCGGAGCTATCGGATCGGCGGTCCCGACCGGATTACGGAATGGTAGCTCGAGGGAAATGAGGATGCCCGCCTTGCGGCAGGCGTTACGGGAGGAATCGCTTTCTGCCCGAAAGAGAAACGATCCCGTTTACGACGGTTCCTGCCTGCAAGTTTGGGCGGAGCGAGCGACCGGCGAGAGCATGGGAACGATTCGTCGAAGTGCATGAAATGTGCGACGAAGTTATCGGATCGGTGAAGTTCGAGATGGTTCGGCTGAAGAATGACGACGGAAGCGATAACTTGCGATTTTTTGATATGTGTCCGAGGCGGGTTTCCTGTGCCCATGCGACCGGTGTTCGAGCGGAATTATACAGAGGCGTCCCGGTCGGTGGCATGAAGAACGGTCGAACGCTGAGAAGACAGCGTTCGACCGTTCTTTCCGAAATTGTCCGGATCGCTTGTTCCGGGACGTGAGTTATTGGAACGGATAAGCTATTTCGAGCGCTTGCCCGTTCCCCGTGTAGCAGTTTTTCATTTTGATCGTGCACCGGGCCGGGAGTCTCGTCCGGATCGTTTTCCCTGCGGGCAGGCTGATCGATCTTCCCTCGACCGTGCCCCGGAACGGGATGTCCGAGCGGTTGGTCAGTTCGACCAGTTCTCCCTGCTCGTCGCTGCTGATGACACGCCTGTCGATGGAAGCCTTCACCAAGCCGGTCAGCAGCGCCTCGGGGCCGGCCAGCAGGTCGTTGAACAGGGCGATCGTCCGTCCGGCGAACATCGCTTCGCGGATACCGGCCTCCGAGCGTTCCTTGGCCAGAACGAGCGTCACCGGGCGTCCCAGCGGTTTGGGATGGTAACTGTCGCCCGTCGTGCTGTGGATATCGCTGTTTGCGAGGAAAGCCAGTTTCAGGTCGCGGCACCAGTCGATCGCTTTCGGATAGTATTCGGCCGAGTTGAATACCTCGACGCCGTGGATCTTACCCTCCTTGATCAGCTGCTCGTGCACGTCGTACATCGTGCATTGGTCGTCGGGCCAGCCCGGATGGTTCCACATGATGAAGGCGCCCTGACGGTAAGCCTCGTTCACGGCGTCCAGCGGTTCGGGCGTCTCGATCGGATTGGCATCGGTAATGAACAGCGCGTTGATATGCCCCAGCGGTTTCGCGCGCGTGATCTCGATGCCTTTGATCACGATGAATCCGATCTGGTCGGCCCGCTGCTTGGCGATGTCGAACGACGAGTTCAGATCGCCTCCCGATACGAACGGTTTCCACGGGCGGACTTCGATATGGTCCGTGATGGCGATGGCGTCGAGGCCGTCTTTCCATGCCTCGTCGACGCGCATGGTCGGCCATACGCGGCCGTCCGAGAAGATCGTGTGCGTGTGAAAGTCGCATTTGAGCACATGGAAACCGTCGACGTCCGGAATCCGGATGTCGTTGCGCAGGTCGCTTATTTCCATCTCGGGCAGTTCGAAGACTTCGTCGTTGCGGATTTGACCGCTCAGAGACAGCGAGCCCAAAAGCAAGACCGGAATCAGAATTTTTTTCATCTCTTGTTTATTTAGGTTTGGTGTACAGTATAAAATTAGAAAAATTATCGGAAGAAGCGAGCCTTGAAACCGCCTTTTGCCGATAAATTAACGATATTTTCAAGCGGGGCCGTGTATCGAAGCGCTCTCTTGGGCGTTCACGATATGGAAACGTTTCCCTGCCTATCGGTGAAATCCTGTCGGGTTTCGGTTGCGCATGTCCGTGCCGATCGTATAATCGAGGTATCGGTGTAGGACAGGCTTCCGACTTGCGAAAATTTTCATGGCGTCATTCGCTCGTAGTCTACAGTCATGGCCGTTGCGATCCGGCGGATTTCTAATTCCCTTGTCCATGAAGCCTTCCTTTCGTTGATTATTTGACATGCCTGAGGCCATATTTCCTCTAAACTCCGGTGTTCTTTGCATCGGGGGAGGGACTGAAAATGGGTTTCAAATGCGAGACGAAACTTCGGAAGAAATGTTCCGGCCATGAAACCCATGGCGTTTTACCAAATAAATGCGTAAATTTGATCGGTGCCGTGATAGATGGACTTGCTTATGAAAACATCGATGCTCAGATTCTTCTGCCTGCCGGTTCTCGGCTCCCTTCTGCTGACCCATATGCAGGGACAGACGCCGGCAAAAACGTTCCGAAAGGTCGTCAGCCAATATGAAATCGGGGCCGGGGACGACTTCCTGCGCCGGATCGAAGAGGTGAACCGGGATATAGCGGCTCGCGGCGTCGTGCTGTACGAGCCCGACGGGCGGAAGCTGCTGACCGGGTATGCCTACCATGAAATGTACGACTGGGACCTGTATTTCGAGAATCTCTATATGAGCTATTTCGGAATATCGGATTACTGTTTTACCAATCTGAAAAGCTTTTTGAACCGGCAGTGCGTCAACGGCTTCATATCCCGTACGCTGATAGAGAAACGGGAAAGGCAGCATTTCAAGCCCTTTCTGGCCCAAATCGCCGAGCTGGGCTCCCGGCAGACGTGCGACTATGCCTGGCTGGAGGAGCGCGGCGACCGGGGCCGGATGCAGATAGGTCCGGCGTTCAAATCGGTCTCGTATTACGAACAATTGATGCTGAGCATCGATTACTGGATGCGCTACTGCGATTTCGACCGCAACGGGCTGCCCGTCTGGAACAGTTCCGACCACAGCGGGATGGACAACCAGATCAGCCGGGCCGGCCGGCTGGACGAATTTCGATACGAAGGGGTCGATCTGGCCTGCTATATTTACCGGGAGCTCCGGGCGATGGAGCTGATGGCCGAGAAGCTCGGCAAGGCGGAGGACGCGAAAAGGTTCCGCGTGCGTGCCGCCCTGCTGGCCGACAAGATCAATACGGTCTTCTGGGACGAGGAGGACGGCTTTTACTATGACCGGGACGAGCATACCGGCGAGCCGGTCCGGGTGAAGTCCGCCGCGGGATTCATCCCCCTGTGGGCCGGAATCGTTCCGCCTCGCCGGGCCGAGCGGCTGGTGAGAGAGCATCTGACCGACCCCGATGAGTTTTGGACGGAATTTCCGGTAGCCTGCTATGCCAAGACCGAGCCCGATTATGTTCAGGGAGATATCCGCGACTGGGGGTGCAACTGGCGGGGTACGACGTGGATTCCGATCAATTACATGATTATGCACGGGCTGCTCGACTACGGATATGCGGACGTCGCCCGCGAACTGGCCCGCAAGACGGTCGATCTGGTTTATAAGCGCAATGAGGTAACCCGCGAGTTCTACGACGGAGAGAGCGGGGAGGGACTCGGCTTGAAACGGTTCTGGGGCTGGTCCGTGCTGGCTTACGTGATGCCTTTCGAGTGCGAGACGGGCTACGATCCGAGCAAACTGGACGGTTCCGCCGTCCGCCCGTTGGGCCGAGAGCTCTTCGGGCTGGATTTTCCGGCTTCGGACGATCCCCGGCCGATCAGCACGCATCTGTCGCAGGACGGGCTTCAATAAAATGTTTGTGAAATAATCGATCGTTTACGACCATGAGATTTCTTTTTTTGCTTTCCGTTTCGTTCTTTTTTCCGTGCATGCTTTCTGCCGGACCGGCTTCCCGGACGCTGAAGCTTTGGTACGACGAGCCTGCTTCCCGCTGGGAGGAGGCGCTTCCGTTGGGCAACGGCCGTTTGGGCGTCATGGTGTACGGCGGTAGCGGCCGCGAGGAGCTTCAGCTTAACGAGGAGACCATTTGGGCCGGCGGTCCCCATAACAATGTCAGTCCGGAGGCTTTGGCCGCGCTGCCCGAGGTCCGGCGGCTGATTTTCGGGGGAAAGTACGACGAGGCTTTCGAGCTGTGCGACGAAAAGTTTTCGTTGCACGCGTCTCACGGGATGCCGTACCAGACGGCCGGGTCGCTGCTGCTCGATTTTCCGGGACATCAGGCTTGCTCGGAGTTCTATAGGGATTTGAATCTGGAGACGGCCGTAGCGACCGTGCGCTATGTCGTGGACGGCGTGCGTTACGAGCGGGAGATGTTCACCTCCTTCCCCGATCAGGTGGCCGTAGTCCGCCTGACCGCTTCCGAGCGTCGGCGGATTTCGTTTCGGACTTCGTTCGCTACGCCTATGGATAATTATCGGGTAACCGCCTCGGGCGACAATCGTCTGCTGATCGACGGCCGGACCGACGGACACGAGACGATTCCCGGGATGGTACGGTACCGCACGGTGGCGGAGATCCTGCCTGAGGGAGGGAAAGCGGTGGCCGACAGCGTCGGAATTACGGTAACGGATGCCGATGCCGTCACGATTCTGGTCTCGGTCGCAACCAATTTCAACGACTACCGGGACATTTCCGGCGATCCGGCCGAACGGGCCGAGTCCTATCTGTCGGGTGCGAGGAAAAAGCGCTATTCCCGGCTGAAAGCCGACCACATCGCGGCTTACCGTCCGTGGATCGAACGGGTATCGCTCGATTTGGGAACGAACGCTCAGGCCGATAAGACGACCGACGTGCGGGTGCGCGAGTTCGCCTCCCGTTTCGATCCGCAGCTCGCGTCGCTCTATTTTCAGTTCGGTCGCTATCTGCTGATCTGTTCTTCTCAGCCCGGCGGTCAGCCAGCCAATTTGCAGGGCATTTGGAATCATCAGAGATTTCCGGCATGGGACGGCAAGTACACGATCAACATCAATACGGAAATGAACTACTGGCCGGCCGAGCCTGCGAACCTGACCGAACTGCACGCTCCGCTGATCGACATGATCCGCGACCTGAGCGTTACGGGCCGGCAGGCGGCCTCGCAGATGTACGGGGCGCGGGGATGGACGGTCCACCACAATACGGACATCTGGCGTATCAGCGGCATGGTCGATACGCCGCTCAGCGGCATGTGGCCCACGTCGAACGCTTGGTTCTGCCAGCATCTGTGGGACCGTTACCTTTTCAGCGGCGATACGGCCTATCTGGCGGAGGTCTATCCGATGATGAAGGAAGCCTGCGAGTTTTTTCTCGATTTTCTGACCGAGGAGCCCCGGCACGGCTGGCTGATCTGCGTACCTTCGATTTCGCCGGAGAACACTCCCGCGAAGGCGGGAATCCGTCATGCCGTCGTAGCCGGCGCGACGATGGATAACCAGATGGTTTTCGACTTGTTTTCCAATACGATCGAAGCGGCCCGGACCCTTGGACGGGATGCGGCTCTGGCCGACGAGCTCCGGACGGCCCGCTCTCGGCTCGCGCCGATGCAGGTAGGAAGCTGGGGACAGTTGCAGGAGTGGATGGAGGATTGGGACGATCCCGAAGATCGCCACCGTCATGTGTCCCATTTGTGGGGACTCTATCCCGGACGCCAGATTTCGCCTTATCGGACCCCGGAGCTTTTCGATGCGGCGCGCATCTCGTTGATACATAGGGGCGATGCCTCGACCGGATGGTCGATGGGCTGGAAAGTCTGCCTGTGGGCCCGCTTCATGGATGGAAATCATGCCTATAAGCTGATTACCGACCAGATATCGCCCGAAGGCGGAGGCCCCGAGTCGGGAGGTACCTATCCGAATCTTTTCGACGCGCACCCGCCGTTCCAGATCGACGGGAATTTCGGGTGCACGGCCGGTATAGCCGAGATGCTGGTCCAAAGCCACGACGGGGCCGTCGAACTTCTGCCCGCTTTGCCCGATGTGTGGCGCACGGGACGCGTGTGCGGACTGCGGGCCCGGGGCGGTTTCGAGATCGTGGAGATGGAGTGGGAGAGCGGTCGTCTGAGGCGGGCGGTAATCCGGTCGTCGGTAGGCGGAAATTTTCGCCTGCGGACCGCGACGGCTCTGAAGTCGTGCAAAGGAACCGATTTCCGGGTTGCCCGAGCGGAGAATCCGAATCCGCTGTTCGCCCTTCAGCCGACCGTGCCGCCTGTGGTGTCGCCCGTTGCCGAGTCGGTTCCGACCGTTCGGCCTGCCAAGTATACGTACGATATGAGTACCGACGCGGGAAAGGAGTATACGCTGCTGTTTTAGCGGAAAGCACGCTTCGGTATCGACGGCTGCTTCCTTGCTTGCAGATTGAGATGTTCTTGCCGGAATTCCGCCTGTTTCGTATAAATGATTCGGCGGGGACCGAGATATGGCTTGAAATTTCTTTCTTCGGTTTTATGTCGGGGAATGTTGCTTCGCCTTTTGTCCCATTTTGCGGGCGCGGCTTTGCTGCCGTGAAATTTCGTGGATAGCGGGTCCGGAGGGGGAACATCGTGAAGAAGAAGGCCGGCGGGCAGATAGGTTGCGATCACCTGTTTTCCGAAATGAATTTCAAGGCCGTGCTACGCATGTCGGCAAGGATATACCTCACATGTGCCAAATGCGTTTGCGCTCGGAATTTCTATATCCGTCGTTCGCGATTTGTGGTCCACAGTCGTGCATTCGGTTAGCCCCTGCCTTGAATTCCTTACGCCGGAGGGAGACTTCATGCCGGAAACATCGAAAACTCGAGGACAGGTATAGTAAAGCGTCACGGTGTGCATAAGGCTTGAAACGAGTTCGGCAATGCTGTTTCGGGGCATCGGCCGATTTCTTTTGGGACCACTTGACGGTGTTTCTTTCCGTCGTGTCGTCTGTCAGGATCTTGCCGTCTCGTTTGTTTGGACGTTCGGAATTCGGAGCAGGCAGGGGCCCTGCAGCTTTTGGCCGATACCGGCTTGGCAGGTCGCAGAAATGTGTAGGGGCGGACAAGGGTTGCTTGCCCGGAAAACGAAAGCCGGCCTTGCGTATGCAAGGCCGGCTTTCTAAAAAGGTCCGGGCGACGGACGCTATGCGTCCATTCTTCCGTGACAATGCTTGTATTTCTTGCCGCTGCCGCACGGGCAGGGATCGTTGCGTCCCACCTTTTTCTCCACATGCACGGGCGAAGGCTTGCCCCGGTCGGCTTGTCCGGCTGCCGCCGCGGCCTCCGAGCGCAGAGTCTGCATGCGCGACATGTCGGTCTTGGGCTGCTGGACGGGCGGCTGCTGGCGCATGGCGCTCTCCGGATTTTCTTTGACCGGGATGAATGCCTTGAACAGCGTCGAGAGCACTTCGCGGTTGCCCTTGTCGAGCATCTTGCTGAACAGGTTGTACGACTCGAACTTATAGATCAGCAGCGGGTCTTTCTGCTCGTAGGAGGCGTTCTGCACGCTTTGGCGCAGATCGTCCATTTCGCGCAGGTGCTCTTTCCAGTTCTCGTCGATGGTGAGCAGCATGACGATCTTGCTGAAGCTCTTGTACACCTCCTTGCTCTGGCTTTCATAGGCTTTCTTCAGATTCACCGGAATCTGGAATACGCGGCGCCCGTCCGAGACAGGCACGTAAATATTCTCGTATTGGGCGGCGTGCTGCTCGTATACGTTTTTGATAACGGGATTGGCCGTCGCCGCGACTGCGCTCATACGGCGGGCGTAAGCCTCCTGAAAGTCCTTGACGAGCATGCCGACGAGCACTTCCTTTTTCACTCCGGTGAACTCGTTCTGGTCGAACGACGGCTGGACGGCCACCTGGCGGATCAGCTCGAACTTGAAGTCTTCGTAGTCGGTGTCGTTGTCGTAATAAGTGTCGACGAACGTTTCTGCGAAATCGACCATGATATTGTTCAGGTCGACCTCGATCCGTTCGCCGTATAGCGCATGGCGCCGACGGGTATATATCACCTCGCGCTGGGAGTTCATCACGTCGTCGTATTCGAGCAGCCGCTTGCGGATGCCGAAGTTGTTCTCCTCGACCTTGCGCTGCGCGCGTTCGATCGCCTTGGACATCATGCCGGCCTGAATGACTTCTCCCTCCTTGAGACCCATGCGGTCCATCAGACGGGCGATCCTTTCCGAGCCGAACAGCCGCATCAGATTGTCCTCGAGCGATACGAAGAACTGCGACGAGCCCGGGTCGCCCTGACGGCCCGCGCGGCCCCGGAGCTGACGGTCGACGCGCCGCGACTCGTGGCGCTCGGTGCCGATGATCGCCAGACCGCCGGCGGCCTTCACCTCGTCCGACAGCTTGATGTCGGTTCCTCGTCCGGCCATGTTCGTCGCGATGGTGACCTGCGCCCGCTTGCCGGCTTCGGCCACGATCTGGGCCTCCTGCTGGTGCTGCTTGGCGTTCAGTACGTTATGCTTGATTCCGCGTAGCTTCAGCATGCGGCTGAGCAGTTCCGAAATTTCGACCGAGGTCGTGCCGACCAGCACCGGCCGACCCTGCTCGACCAGTTCGACGATCTGGTCGATGACGGCGGCGTACTTCTCCCGCTTGGTCCGGTAGATCAGGTCGTCACGGTCGTCCCGGATGACCGGGCGGTTCGTCGGAATGACGATCACGTCGAGTTTGTAAATATTCCAGAACTCGCTGGCTTCCGTTTCGGCCGTACCGGTCATGCCGGCCAGCTTGTGGTACATGCGGAAATAGTTCTGCAGCGTGATCGTGGCGAAGGTCTGCGTAGCGGCTTCGACTTTCACCCGCTCTTTGGCCTCGATAGCCTGATGCAGTCCGTCCGAGTAGCGGCGGCCCTCCATGATACGGCCCGTTTGCTCGTCGACGATCTTGATTTTATTGTCGATGATGACATATTCGACGTCCTTCTCGAACATGCTGTACGCCTTGAGCAACTGGTTGACCGTATGCAGCCGCTCCGACTTGATCGCGTAGTCGTTCAGCGCCTCGTCCTTCTTGGCGGCCTTCTCCTCGGCGCTCATGTCGCTTTTCTCGATATCGGCCACGATCGACCCCATGTCGGGCAGCACGAAGAACTTTTCTTCGTTGACGTTTTTGGAAAGCACTTCCTGCCCCTTGTCCTGCAGTTCGACCGAGTTCAGCTTCTCGTCGATGACGAAGTAGAGATCGTCGACGATTTCGGGCATCCGCCGGTTGTTGTCCTGCATGTAGATGTTCTCGGTCTTCTGCATCAGCGACTTGATTCCCGGCTCGCTCAGGTATTTGATCAGCGGCTTATATTTCGGAAGTCCCTTATGCGCGCGGTAGAGCAGGATGCCGCCCTGCTCGTTCTTGCCTTCGGCGATCAGCTTCTTCGCGTCGGCGACCAGTTGGGTCACCAGATTGCGCTGCAAGTTGAACAGATTCTCGACGGCTCCCCGGTACTGCTCGAACATCTGGTCGTCGCCTTTGGGGACGGGACCGGAAATAATCAGCGGAGTCCGGGCGTCGTCGATCAGCACCGAGTCGACCTCGTCGACGATCGCGTAGTGATGCTTGCGCTGCACGAGATCCTCCGGCGAGTTCGACATATTGTCGCGCAGGTAGTCGAAACCGAATTCGTTGTTCGTGCCGAACGTGATGTCGGCCATGTAGGCCTTGCGCCGGGCCGGCGAGTTGGGCTGGTGCCGGTCGATGCAGTCGACCGACAGTCCGTGAAATTCGTAGAGGGGCCCCATCCATTCCGAGTCGCGCCGGGCCAGATAGTCGTTGACCGTTACGACGTGGACGCCCTTGCCCGCCAACGCGTTCAGGAAGACCGGAAGCGTCGCGACGAGCGTCTTGCCCTCGCCGGTCGCCATCTCGGCTATGTTGCCCTTGTGCAGTACGACGCCGCCGAAAAGCTGGCAGTCGTAGTGCACCATGTCCCATGTGATCTTGTTGCCTCCGGCCGTCCACGTGTTGCTGTACACGGCCCGATCGCCGTCGATGCGGACGAAATCCTTCGATGCGGCCAGCTCGCGGTCGAAGTCGGAGGCCGTCACGACGATTTCGCTGTTTTCCTTGAAGCGCCGCGCCGTATCCTTCACGATCGCGAAAGCCTCGGGAAGAATCTCCTCGAGCTTCTCTTCGATCTTTTTGTCGATCGTCTCGGTCAGCGAGTCGATCTGCTTCGAAATGCGTTCCTTGTCTTCGAGCGAAGTATCGAGGTTCTCCAGTTGCGCTTTCAGATCGGCGATCTGCTGCTCGTCCTCGCGGATATGGTCGGCGACGGCCGCTTTGAGCGCGGCGCTGCGCGCACGTAGCTCGTCGTTGGAAAGTTGCTCGATGGACGGATATATGGCGAGGATTTTTTCTACATAGGGAGCGATCAGCTTGCGGTCCTTCTCACTTTTAGTTCCGAACATCAGCTTGATCAGGCTTGCTACTAAATTCATGTATCGGTAATATTTAATGTTTAGAAAATGAACGCGTAAATTTAGTGTTTTTTATTGACAACACAGCATCTTCCTGCCTATATTGCATGCGGCGCAGCGTTTTTTCTCGCAGTATTCTTTCGACAATTGCAGCAGCCCTTGCGTGAAAAAAGCGCTTTCCGCCTCGACGCCTCTTGACTTCCAGCCTCTTATGTAGACGTTGTTTTCCGGCTTGGTTTTTTCCAGCAGGTCGACGGCCGCTTCCTTCAGTCCCTCGTCCGAGGTGACGTGGCCGTAGGTGAACATCATCGGGGCTACCAGATTGATCGTCAGATTGTCGAGCATCATGTCGCCGAACGACTTGACGCTGTACCGGCTGCGCCGTCCGGGCAGATAATGGGTGGTCCAGTACTCCGACGCCTGCACCGAAAGGACCTCTCTCACTTGTTCCGGCGTGCGGCAGCCGAGCAGTCGGGAGAACATGAACTCCTGCGAGCAGAGCAGGGCGGCCAGCTCGACGATACGCAGCAGCGGGGCGTGACGCGGATTGTGACTGCCGAGATTCCATTCCCTACGGTGCATCGGCGCGATCTCGAACCGATGGGACAAATGGCGGAATTCCTGCTGTAGCATGGCCGTGTAGCGGTCGGGAAACTCGATCGGCTGCAATAGGCCGGCGCCTCCCAGCAGCAGGGCCTCGACCGACGCGACGGACTCGCGCACTTTGCACAGGTCCGTATAGCGTACCGTTCGCGCCAGCTTCATGTAGGGCTCGCGGTTCGATCCGGCGCCCATCGTGCGGAACAGCATGACGTAGAACGTTTCGTTCCAGTCGTTGCCCGTTTCGCGGTAGAGGCTCAGAAAGTCGTTGTACTTTCGTTCGAGACGCTCGACCGTCAGCTCGGTCAGCAGTCCGTACAGCTTGACTCCCGGCATTTGTGCCAGCGTCTGGCCGCACCGGTAGGAGTCGCTCCCTTCGAGCAGTCCGAGATACCTCTCTTCCAATTCACGGGGGCAACTCATCGTGACGGTAGGCACGACCGATCCGTCTGTCCGGCAGACGACCGCGTCGTCGTGCGCCACGACATGCAGGATGCAGCGGTCGTATTTGCTGTCGATGTGGTGCAGGTGCTTGCGCCAGTCCGAAGCGCGTTCATGGATCGCAACGGGACCGCTGATTTCCGTTCCCTCGAGGGCGATCCGTGCATTCACCGCGTCGATGCCGTCTTCCGGACCGGCCGACCCGGGGTCGATCACTTCGATTCCGGGCGGATCGAGCCGGGTGTACAGACCGTGTGTCCACACAAGTCGCAAAAAGGCTTCGTTCGGGCTGACGGGCATATCGGGCGATTTTTGGGGTGAAAGGGCTACATCAGGCCCAGATCGAGCAACGTCTCTTCCGACATCATGCTGCGGTCCCAAGGCGGGTCGAACGTCAGCGTGACGTTGACCGACGTGACGCCCTTGACCTTGCCCACCTGCTCGTGAATCTGCTCGAGCAACTGGTCGGCCATCGGACAGTTCGGAGCCGTCAGCGTCATGCGGATATTGGCCTCTCCGCCGGGTTCGACGTCTATTTCGTAGATCAGTCCCAGATCGTACACGTTGACCGGAATTTCCGGGTCGTATATGTTTCTCAGCGTCAGGACGATGTCCTGCTCGATGCGCATAATGTCCTCCGGTGTCGTCATGGCGGATCGTCTACTGTTTGTTTTGGTACGCCAGCGCGTACAGTTTCATCTGCTTGATCATCGCGAGCAATCCGTTGGCCCGGGTGGGCGAGAGGTTCTCCCTGAGCCCGATCCGGTCGATGAAATAGAGGTCCGAGTCGACGATCTCCTGCGGCGTGCGGCCGCTGAGCACGCGGATCAGCAACGCGATGATCCCTTTGGTGATGATCGCGTCGCTGTCGGCCGTAAAGTAAATCTTGCCGTCGCGCAGCTCGGCGTCGACCCATACGCGCGACTGGCATCCCCGGATCAGGAACTGCTCGTTTCTGTGCTCCTCGCCGATTGCCGGCAGCGAGCCGCTCAGTTCGATCAGGTACTCGTATTTGTCGAGCCACTCGTCGAAGACCGAGAACTCGCCGATGATTTCGTCTTGTGCTTCGTTGATAGTCATCGCTTATTTTCGTTAGGAACCGCTTCGTCCAGAATTGCGCCCGTGGCGGCGTTCGGGACGGTGATTCGCATGATATGTGCCAGAGTCGGGGCCAGCGAGCTGACCGTCACGTCGCGCTCGACGGTGGCTGCCGGAACGGATCCGCCCAGAAGCATCATCGGAACGTGCGTGTCGTATTCGTACAGCGAGCCCGACAGCGATACGATGCCCGTGCGCTGTTCGATCCAGCCCGGCATCAGGTTGATCGTCACGTCGCCCGAGCGTTTCGGGTAGAAGCCGTTCTGCATCTTTTCGCCGTATCCTTTGCCGAAATAGCCGCTCTGCATATCGGTCGACGTGAGCGCGCCCGATACGCCGCGGAACTGAAGCGCGAAGGCTGCCGCGCGGGTCTGTACCTCGGCCAGATCGAATCCGTATTTGTAGATCAGCTCGCGGTTCAGATAAAGCTGTCGGTCGCGGTAGCCGAGCACCCACTCGCCCGGCTCGTACTGCGCGCTGAGAAAGCCGTTCATGATGATCTTGAACTGCTCGGCGTTGAACAGCCCCATCGGGATACGGCTCTGTTCGCGGAACGTGTCGCTGCTCCCGTGGTCCGAGGTCAGAGCGATCACGACTTCTCCCGGCTCGAACTGGGCTTGGATGAAAGTGACCAGCTCGCCGATCTCGCGGTCGAGCTTGTAATACATGTCCTCGACTTCGATCGAGCGGGGGCCGAAGCGTTCGCAGATCAGGCGCGGCGTATCGTAGCAGATCGTCAGCAGGTCGGTGTGGTTGTCCTTGCCCAGTTCTTCCTGCACGATCGTCTCGCGGGCGAAGCTGCTGACCAGCGTATTGCCTGCGGGCATGTATTGCAGCATGGCGTAGTCCGTCCGGGGATCGTCCTTTTTGAATATCCTGACGATGCCGCGCAGAAAGTTTCCGATGCCCGATTGGGTGTCGGGAATGAAGCTGAGCACGGTGGTGTCGGTGTTCCTGTACGACTCGAACGACTTGTCGGGTGTCCATTCCCGATCGAGCAGCGTCGAAGCGAAAGCCGTCTCGTTGTATTTTTTGACCCAGTAGGGCAATTTTTCGAAATAATAACTGCTCGATACCCATGTGCCGTGTCCCGTGTTCATCCAGTAGACGTCCGACGACGGCCCTCCGCAAACGATAGCCGAATAGGGATCGGCAGCCAGCGCGATCGATTTCGATTTCGGGTCGCTTTCCTTGAGCCGGTCGCCCAGCGTGGCGGCGGTCAGGTTCAGAGCCGAGTAGCGGCCCTCGCCGTCTTCGCACTCGAGTCCCGTCGCGCGGCTGTCCGCGATCAGATTGACGCTGTCGCCCGTCGTGAAATTATACCAGCTTTCCGCGATCACGCCGTGACCCGACGGGGGAGTCCCCGTGACGATCGTAGCCAGCCCGGCTACGGTATTGGTCTGCATATAGCTGTGGCGGGCGTTCGTGAAGTTAGTTCCCTTCTCCATGAAAGCGCGGAATCCATTGTCGCAGAAATTGTCGCGGAAACGGTCCAGATAGTCGTAACGCATTTGGCTCACGACGATTTGGACGACCAGCCGGGGCTTGATCGCTTGCTGGGCGCGCGCTTCTTGACAGCCGATCCATGCAGTGGCGCAGATTATCAGGTATTTGAAAGGTTTCATCGGGTGTGGTTCGTTTGACTGCAAAGGTATGAAAAGTTTTGGATATTGCGCCTCTTCGTTCTTCGCGGAACGGACTACGGGCGGAATAGCCGGAAAATGCTATGCCGCACGCTGCTCGTCGTCCGTATTTCGGCGCATGCGCCGCCGGACCCGGTACAACATGTAGCGCTTGCGCAGGTGGAACCCGTAAAAGAGCCACAGCGGCACGATCAGCGCCAAGCCGAGCAACAGCGAATAGGAACCGAGCAGATAGACCAGCAACTGGACGGTGCACAGACTCAGCACCAGGCCCGTAGCGCTCAGTGCGGCGCCGGCTTTGTAGCCCGTCTTGAAAGCCAGTCCGCACGACTTGCATCGGAAGATCCCTTCGATGCCGGCGATCCAAAACAACGGGATGCGTACGGCAGAGCCGCATCGGGGGCAGGCGATCGTCCGTCGTTCGTTCAGCGTGGCGCTCATGATTCGAAAAATTTGATTTCCTCGCTGAAATCCAAATCAGGATACTGTCGCTGCAGCGCCCGGGCTTCCTCGGCCTGCCGGTTTCGGAATCGGCGATGGGCCTCGCCCGACGGGTCGAACGGACGGTGCTCCATGGCTCGGTGCAGTGCCTCGGCCCGGTCGAAAAGCCTGTCGTTCCGCTCGTCGAGGATGTTTCGGCGGAATGTCTCCCAAATGTATTCGACGGCCGTTTCGGACGGATGCACCATGTCCCGCTCATAGAAACGGTAGTCGCGCAGGTCGTCCATCAGGATTTCGTAAGCCGGGAAGTAGCGGCAGTCGGGCAGACTTTCCGTCAGCGCGTGCGCGGCCAGAATCAGCGTCGACTTGCTCAGCGTGTTCTCGGTCGCTCCGTCGCCCAGATGACGTACCGGACTGACGGTGAGGATCGTTTTTCTGCCGGGCAGGAACCGGGTGATCGCTTCGCCGAGGGTTTCGACGATTTCGCTTGCGCTCATTCTCCGACGGCGGAACATCGCTGCGGGCAGTTTGTGGCAATTCGCCACGATCCGGCCCGTGTCGCGCAGTTCGTACACCCAGGCCGTACCCAGCGTGAGAATGGCGTAGTCGGCCGTGCGGAGCGCTTCGGCGCCGGTTTCGAGAGCCTCGTTGATCCGGCGTAGCGTCTGTTCGCAGTCGCTTCCGTCGAATGCGCCATGATGATCGAAGCTGATCCACCTCTCTTCGTATCGTGTCAGATCGCCCGCATCGTAAGATCGGCGTTCCTCGAGCCGTTTCAGCGTGGCGGCGATCGAGGCCGGATTGAACAGCGTCCCGAACGGGTTGACCGTGACGGGCAACTTATGGTTTCGCATGATCCGCCCGATTCGGTCGGCGAAGCACGACCCGACCAGCAGCCCTTTGTGCGAGTGGCCGATGCGGAAGCCGAAAGGCGCGATATGGACTGGCGTGCGGAATTCCATGCGTGTGCGGTTGCGTCTACAAAGATAGCAAAAGGGCTTTAAAATTGGAAATTCGCTGCTTTCTCGGGACTTTTCATTACTTTTACCCGAAATTACCGAAACCGAATACGCATGCTGTTCTTTCCGAACTGTAAGATCAATATCGGGCTGCGCGTCGTAGCGCGTCGTGCGGACGGTTATCACGACATCGAGACCTGGATGGTCCCCGTGCGGGGGCTTTGCGACATCGTCGAGATCGTGCACGCTCCCGGCGACGGAGCCGAGTTCGTCTCCTCGGGGCTCGCCGTCGATTGTCCTCCCGAGAAAAATCTTTGCCTGCGTGCTTATCGTGCGCTGCACGAGCGCTTTCCGATAGGGGGCGTACGCATCCATTTGCACAAGATCGTGCCCATGGGAGCCGGTTTGGGTGGGGGATCGGCCGACGCCGCTTTCGTAGTCAAGGGATTATCCGAACTGTTCGGCCTGAACCTTAGCCGAAAGTGCATGGAGGAGCTTTGTGCCGGCATAGGCAGCGATACGGCTTTCTTTGTTGCGAACCGTCCGGCTTTGGCCACCGGTCGCGGAGAGATTCTCGAACCGGTCGATTTCTCGTTGAGAGGGAAGCGCTTGCTGATCGTGAAGCCGGCCGAGTCCGTCTCGACGGCCGAGGCTTATGCCGGTATCGCGCCGCGCCGTACGGACCGTCCGTTGCTCGAGTGTCTGAACGCTCCTGTTGGCCGGTGGCGGGAGACGGTGCGCAACGATTTCGAGCCTGTCGTGTTCCGCGCTCATCCGCAGCTGGAGCGGCTCCGCAACGAGATGTATCGCCGGGGGGCCGTCTATGCTTCGATGACCGGTTCCGGAGCGGCCGTATACGGAATATTCGACGGCGGCGCCCCGATCGATTCCGATTTCGGAGATGTATTTGTCTATCAGGAAGATATGGTCTGATTGCCCGTCGGGTCGATCGGGCGGATTTCCGAATTTGGCAAAAAAAGCGTAAATTCGCGTCGGGTTATGTGTTTACAGCGTTCGAAACATAACACGAATTACTAACTAACCAAATTTACTTTATGTCAGTAGAGGATCAGAAAGTTCTCGAACTCGAGCAACGAAAGGAGAAGATCTATTTCGGCGGAGGGACCAAGGCCATCGAGAAGCAGAAGGCCATGGGCAAGATGACCGCGCGCGAGCGTATTATCGCGCTGCTCGACGAGGGCTCGTTCCACGAATACGATATGTTCGTGGAGCATGACGGCCGCGATTTCGGAATGCAGGACAAGTCGCTTCCGGGAGACGGCGTCATCATCGGCACGGGCATGATCTGCGGTCAGCCCATCGCTATCTTCGCACAGGACTTTACCGTGGCCGGCGGCTCGCTCGGCTTCATGCACGCCCGTAAAATCACGAAGATCATGGATTATGCGCTGAACATGCGCATTCCGCTGATCGGAATCAACGACTCGGGCGGAGCCCGCATTCAGGAAGGGGTCAACGCGCTGGCGGGCTACGGCGAGATTTTCTTCCGCAATACGCTTTCGAGCGGCGTGATCCCTCAGATTTCGGTGATTCTGGGTCCCTGCGCCGGCGGAGCCGTCTATTCGCCCGCCTTGACCGACTTCGTGTTCGTCGTCGAGAACATATCGAAAATGTTCATCACGGGGCCCGAGGTCATCAAGACCGTGCTCGGCGAGGAGATCTCGATGGAGGAGCTGGGCGGCGCCCGGGTACACAGCGAGATGACCGGCAACGCGCATTTCTTCGCCCAGAGCGAGGACGAGTGCTTCGTGCAGATACGCAAGCTGATCTCGATGATTCCGATGAACAATACGACCAAGGCCGAGAAGATCGCTCCGGCGGCTCCGCTGCCTCAGTACGACATCACTTCGATCGTTCCGAGCGATCCGACCGTGCCCTACGACGTGCGCGACGTGATCAAGGCGCTGGTCGACGAGAGCGAGTTCCTCGAGGTGATGGAGCTGTTCGCCGCCAACATCGTCGTCGGCTTCGGCCGTATCGCGGGCGAGACGGTCGGTTTCATTGCCAACCAGCCGCTGGTGATGGCCGGCGTGCTCGACTGCGACTCGTCGGACAAGGCCGCGCGCTTTATCCGCTTCTGCGACTGTTTCAACATTCCGATCGTCACGCTCGAGGACCTGCCGGGCTATCTGCCGGGCGTCGATCAGGAGCATGCCGGCGTGATCCGTCACGGAGCCAAGATGCTGTACGCTTACAGCGAGGCGACCGTTCCGTCGATCACCGTCGTGCTGCGCAAGGCTTACGGCGGAGGATACATCGCCATGGGATCGCGTCATCTGCGCGCCGATTTCGTGTTCGCTTGGCCTTTGGCCGAGATTGCCGTGATGGGTCCCGAAGGCGCTGCCAACATCATCTTCAAGAAGGACATCGTCGGAGCCGAGAATCCGGCCGAGATGCGCAAGCTGAAGATTCAGGAGTACAAGGAGAAGTTCGCCAACCCGTATGTCGCGGCGGCCAAAGGCTACATCGATTCGGTGATCGCTCCCGCCGAGACGCGCATGTTCATCGAGCACGCGCTGAAGGTATCGGCTCACAAGAATCGCTCGCAGCCGAGCAAAAAGCACGGCAATCCTCCGTTCTAATCCGGCGCAGACTATGGAAAAGAAGCATTACGATACGTTGGAAACCATGCACGGGACGTTCCGGACCACGCTTACGAAAAAGCATCTGGAGCGCAAGCCGTGGCAACCCGAGAACCCGAAGCACATCAAGTCCTCGATTCCGGGTACAATCGTCGAAGTGTGCGTCAAGGAGGGGCAGAAGGTCGAGGCCGGCGATATGCTGGTCGTCTTCAAGGCGATGAAGATGCACAACAATATTCGCGCGCCCTTTGCCGGCACGGTCAAGAAAGTCGACGTGAAGGAAGGGGACAATATTCCCAATCATGCGCTGATGATCGAGATGGAGTAGTTCCGTCCGAGATCGATAAAAATAGCAGGGACGAATTCTCGAATTCGTCCCTGCTATTTTATTTCCGTCGGTTTTCTGCATTCGGCCGATTTTCTCTCGGTTTTCTGGACGAGAGGGCGACGAATCCGTCGTGTTCCCGAAACGGAGGACTCGGGTTCGCTTGATTTCATAGCATGAACGGAAACGGCGGCAAAAACGCATTCCATGCGTTCGTCGTACAGCAGATGCAATGCGTTCCGGGGGATCCGCCGCTTGCGGAATTTGCTTCAGGAAAAGCGCATGGCTGCTTCCCGATCCGGGGCCGTCACGGTTTCCCGTTCCAGATTTCCCATGCCCGTTCGGCTTGCCCGACGAGCATGTCGTAGCCGTTGCGCGTTGCGGCGTCCCGTTCGGCTCCCCTCCGCAGAAATTCCGTGAGCGGCGGATTGTAGACCAGATCGAACAGAAAGTGTCCGGGGCCGATTCCCTCGTAAGGAATGGGCGGGTATCCTTCCGTGGCTGGGTAGGTTCCCAGCGGCGTCGCGTTGACGATCAGCCGGCGGTCCGACACCGCGTCCGCAGTCAGGGTCCCGTACGTGAAACGGCACTTGTTGCTGTCGCGCGACACGCTGTCGAACGGAATGCCGAGCTCTCCGAGCACATAACCGACCGCCTTCGAGGCTCCGCCGGTTCCGAGCACGAGCGCCCGCTCCGGTCGGGCTCCGCCGAGCAGCGAGAGCAGCGAGCGGCGGAATCCGAAAGCGTCCGTGTTGTAGCCTACCGGCCCGTCAGGGCCGAGCCGCACGCAGTTGACCGCTCCGATGGCCCGGGCCTCGTCGCTCAGGGCGCTCAGATAGGGTATGATTTGCTGCTTGTATGGAATCGTCACGTTGAATCCCTGCAGTTCCGGTCGACTCAGCAATCGGCTCACCTCTTCGATCGACTCGATCGGAAAATTGCGGTACTCGCAATCGGCGATTCCCTCCCGGTCGAATTTCTCCGTGAAGTAGCGCCGGGAAAACGAATGTCCGAGCGGAAAGCCTATCAGTCCGTACAGTTTCATGGTCAGAAAGCGTATTTGATGGCGAAGAAGCCGCCTACCAGCAATACGGTGAAACCTATGGCCAGCAGGTTGAAATACTTGTCGATGAACGTCTTGATCGGTGCGCCGTATTTCCAGATCAGCCAGCTTATCAGCACGAAGCGCAGCCCCCGGCTGACGATCGACGCGAATACGAACATCGGCAGATCGAGCCTGAACACGCCGGCCGTGATCGTAATCAGCTTGTAGGGAATAGGCGAGAACCCGGCCGTGAACACGACCCAAAAGTTGTATTCGTTGTACAGGTTGCTGATCTTATCGTATTCGGCATGCGTGAATCCCGGAATGATGCGGAAGAAAAAATCGGCTATCGCGGTGAATTCGCCCGACGGGGTTTGCCAGAGAAAATAGCCGATCGCATAGCCGGCGACCGCTCCGAGCAGCGATCCGACCGTGCAGATCGCCGCATAGCGGAAAGCCTTGGCCGCGCAGCCGAGGCACAGGGCGATCAGCAGCACGTCGGGAGGGATCGGAAAAAAACTCGATTCGGCGAAGGCCAGCAGGAACAGCGCCAAGGCGCCCCAACGGCTTTCCGACCAGCCGAGTATCCAGTTGTAGAGTCTTTTCAGAGGGTTCATGCAGGATAAAACGTTGTTTTGCCAGCGGCAAGTTTACCAATAATTTTTCAAACGGCGGAATCCGTGACCGCAAATATGCGATTCGGCCGGAATTCTTCCGGCTCGTCCGCCGGTCCGGCGGATGGCGGGCACGTAACGGCGTGAGTCATGACGACGTTTCTGGTGCGGCGTCTCGGTCAATCCGTTTTCCCGTCCTTCCCTGAAGTGCCCGTTTGAAATTATGTGCTTCCATGTCGTACGTTTGTACTTAGCTAATTATTTGTACTTAGCTAATTAATTGAGTTGTTTTTACAGTGTCAAGCATGTTCGCCATCCCCCGATTATATTATTGGGCCGCGGCATGCGGCCGCATGTTCGCATCCGGTTAGGCCTGCCGTGAACTCTCTCTCGTCGGAGGAGGCATACGGGGAACCCGGAAATATTGGGGGAACAGACTCGAAAGCCGGTACGGTAAATAGAATAGGGCTCCGTTTTTTGCACATTCGAGACATGCTGCGGTACGGCCTTTCATGCGGGTCGCAACCCTGCGTGCATCGAGAACTTTGTCCCGGCGTCCGCGTGCACATATTTTCGTCGGTCGGGAACCCGGTTCCGTTGCCTTTATGGCTGAAATGAGCGGGACGGTCTATCCGCTGCCCGCCAGAATGCCGCCGCCCAGCACGATGTCCCGTTCGTAGAAGACGACCGGCTGTCCGGGCGCAGGCGCCCATGCCGGATACTCGAGCTCGACATGCAGTCGGTCGCGCTCGGGACGGACGTGTGCGAATCCGTCCGGATTGCGGCCGATACCCCGGATCACGACGCGTAGTTCCCGGGAGCGGCAGAGCCGTTCCATGTCCGGAACGTTCCATGCGCGGATTGTCAGACGGCGCCGCCGCAATTCCTCGTCTTCGCCTGCGATCAGCCGATTCCGGGCGGCGTCGATGGCCACGACGGCCAGCGAAGGGGGAAGGCCCAATCCGCGCTTCTGTCCGACCGTATAGAACGCGCACCCGTCGTGCGTGCCGATTCTTTTTCCGTTCCGGTCGACGATTTCTCCCGGCCGGATTCCGTTCGGCGCTCGTCGTCTCAGGAATTCGCGGTAGTTTTCCCCTCGCAGGAAACAGATTCCCATGCTCTCGGGCGATTTCAGCCCGGCAGGAAGTCTCTCTCCGGCTTCGCGTTTCAGCGTTTCTCCCATCGGGGCGATCGCCCGCTCGAGGCAGGATTGCGAGACGCCCCAAAGGTAATAGGATTGATCCTTGGCCGGATCGGCCGCCTGGCGCACGAACACTTTGCCGTACTGTCTCGACAGGCGAAAATAATGGCCTGTGGCGATATGTCCGATTCCTCGTTCGATCGAGACGTCGCGCAGCGTGTTCCACTTGATGCGGGAGTTGCATTCCGTACAGGGGGCCGGCGTTTCTCCGGTCAGGTAGCCGCTTGCGAAATAGTCCACGACCTGCCGGGTGAAGGAAGTCCGCACGTCGGCCGTAAGAAGCGGCGTATCCAGTGCCTCGGCGGCCCTCCGGGCCCGAGCCAGCAGGGAACGGTCGCCGGTCATGTCCAGCGTGAGAAGCATCGGCTCGTAGCCATGAGCGCGGAGAATCCCGACCGCTGCACAGCTGTCGTTACCTCCGCTGAATGCCAGGAGTACCCGTCGTTCGCAACCCATGCTTTCGGAGTAAGGAAGTTTGGGAAAGATGTTCTGTCCGTTGAATTCTGATAGTTGCCTATGGTTCGCGCCTGCCTGTTACCCCTCTTGCTGTCGCACGCCATCGGGGCGTGAAGGCGTTTGGAAAGTTACGTTCTGTTCATTGAACTGTAATAGTTCGCCGCTTTCTTATAACGGCTATTGTTTTCCCTTTTTCGTTTCATGTGTTCGTTCGTAGAAGCGTTCAGGAAACCGGCCGCCGAATCCGGGAATCGGGAAAGGCGTTTGTCGTTTCCGCTTTGCGTATGTCCGCACGGAAAATACGGAGGCCCCTTATCTTGATTTCCTGCGCTGCCTTGCCGCGAGCGGAATTGCGCCGGTCGCCTCTTCGGTCCGGACAGGCTGTCGAGCTCCGTCTCCGTCGCGTGCGTTCCGAACGAAAAAGGCAGCCCTCGCAGGGGCCACCTTTCCGAAACCGTTACGGTTTGCCGAACGGTTCGTCCGTGCTCTGAGCGGGGACGATAGCCGTGCCGTCGGGATTGAAACACTCGGGCTTGCTTTTCACGACGTAGTCGACAGCGTCCTGAAACCCTTCGGCGAATTTGCGGAAATCCTCCTTGTACAGGTAAATCTTATGCTTCTCGAACGTGAAGCCTCCGTCTTTTCCCGTTTTCTTCCTGCTTTCGGTGACCGTGATGTAATAATCGTCGTTTCTCGTCGCTTTTACGTCGAAAAAGTAAGTTCGGCGACCTGCCCTGACGGCTTTGGAATATACTTCCTCGGCCCCTTCGCCTTCGCTTTCCTTTTTGAAGTCGGGATTCTCCATGCTTGCTGTTTTAGGTGTTAGTATTGTAGGTTATACTAACATAAAAATAAGCATAATATAACGGATAAGCAAATCCCCGGCTAAATTTCACGAACGGATCGCTGTGCGGCAGGTAGCGGATTCCGCTATCCGGATATGCCTTGGCTGAAGCTCTCCCAGTTTTTCAGCGCTTCGAGCGCCTTGGCGAACTCGGGGTCCTGTTCGGCGTTGATCACGCGGTAGAACTCGTTGACGCTCCACAGTTTCTGGGCGAAAAGCGCCTTGAGTTGCGTCCGGATGTCCGTTTCCGATTTTCTGAACTGCTCTTCGTCGTACGGAATGCCCTTTTGCTCGGCGGCGCGGATCAGCTCGCCGGTTACTTCGGGACCGGCCGCATACTCATGAATGAAGCGATCCGGGGTGGGGTATTCCGCCAATATGGCGGCCCGGTTCTTATCCATATACTCGACGACGAACTCGTTGATGATTCCTTTGCGAATCAGGTTGCCCCAGTATTCCGTATAGCCGCTCGTGTCGGCCTCGACAACGATGTCCGGGGTGATGCCTCCTCCGCCGTAAACCGTCCTCCCGAGCCTGAGGGTCTTGTAGACCTGCGTCGAATCGACCTCCTCCTTGACGGCCGAGTCGCCGGTTTGGAACCGGCGGTTGAAATCTTCGTAATAGCCTTCGCGGTCGCCGTAACGGAAAGGCCGCTGGATAACCCGTCCGGTAGGAGTGTGGTAGCGGGCTACGGTCAGCCGGACTGCCGAGCCGTCGTTCAGAGGGAACTGGCGCTGGACAAGCCCTTTGCCGAACGTCCGGCGACCGATCAGCAGCCCCCGGTCCCAGTCCTGAAGGGCTCCCGACACGATCTCGCTGGCCGAGGCCGACGTTTCGTTGACCAGTACGATCACCTTGCCTTTGAACGGCCCGTCGCTCGGGGCGACGATCCGGTCGGACGGGACCTTCATGCCTTCGGTCGAAACGATCACCGAGCCTTGCGGCAGGAAGTAGTTGCTCATCCGGATCGCCTGATCCATCAGGCCGCCTCCGTTGCCTCGCAGGTCGAGGATCAGCGCATCGATCGGGCCCATTTTGTCGATGGCCTCGGCGAATTCTTTGAACGTGTTGTTCGCGAACCGGTTCACGCGTATGTAGCCGGTCGACGGGTCGACCTTGTAGGCCGCATCGACCGTATTGATCGGGATATTGTCGCGGACGATCGTGAAGTCGAGCGGCTCTTCCACGCCGCGCCGGACGACTCTCGTTTCCGCTTTGGTTCCTTTCGGACCCCGCAGGATTTTCGGCACGTCGATTCGTTTGGTTCCCACGACATTCTGGCCGTTCACCTCGACGATCCGGTCGTTCGGCAACAGCCCCACTTTCTCGGAAGGGCCTCCCGATATGACGTTCACGACGATAATCGTATCGTTCAGTACGTTGAACTCGATGCCTATCCCGCTGAAACTTCCGTCGAAAGACTCGTTTACCTCGACCATTTCCTCAGGCGATACGTAGGCCGAGTGAGGGTCCAGTTGCAAAAGCACTTCGCGGATCGCATTCTCGACCAGCTGCCCGTTGTGAACGGTATCGACATAGGTCATGTTCAGATAGCGGTAGAAGTTGTCGAACTTCTGCAGGTTCCGCTGCGGGTCGTCCGTCGGCTTGGGCTGCGCGGCGCAGAGCGCGGGCAGCGCGAGCGCTGCGAACAGGAGCAGGTTATGAGCGATTGTTTTCATTATTCGATGCGGTTGATCAGTTCGTCGAAAGCTACGGCTTGTTGCTCGCCGGTGGCCATGTTCTTGACGGTAGCGCGGCCCGAGGCCAGCTCGTCGCTGCCGACGATCACGACCCACGGCACGGCGCGCCGGTTGGCGTATTCCATCTGCTTTTTCATCTTCGCGCTTTCGGGGTAGACTTCGCACGCGATGCCCGCCTCGCGCAGGTTTTTCGCCAGTCTCAGGGATACGCGCTCCTCCTCGCCTCCGAAATTGAGCATCAGCGCACGGGTCGTCCCTTTCGTATCGTCGGGGAACAGGTCGAGGCCGGTCATCACGTCGTAGATCCGGTCGGCTCCGAACGAGATGCCTACGCCCGAGGTATTCGGCATGCCGAATATGCCGGTCAGATCGTCGTACCGGCCTCCGCCGCAGATACTCCCGATCGCGAAGTCGCGGGCCTTGACCTCGAAGATCGCCCCCGTGTAGTAGTTCAGACCGCGTGCCAGAGACAAGTCCAGTTCGATTTCCAATTCCGTGCCAAGCGTTTCGACATAGGAAAGAATCGTTTCCGTTTCGGTTACGCCGGCCAGTCCGACCGGACTGTCTGCGAGGATTTCCCTCAGCCGGGCCAGCTTCGCGCCGTTCGCGCCTTCGAGCGACAGGATCGGCTGCAGAGCTTCGATCGCCCGTTCGTCGATGCCTTTTTCGCGGAGCTCGCCGTTCACGGCCTCGAGTCCGATCTTCTCGAGCTTGTCAATCGCCACGGTAATATCGATCATCTTGTCGGCATGACCGATCGTTTCGGCTATGCCGTACAATATTTTACGGTTATTTACCTTAAGCGTTACTCGAATGCCGAGCCGCTGGAAAACTTTGGCGACGATCTCGACCAGATCGACCTCGCAGAGCAGGCTGCGGCTGCCGATCACGTCGACGTCGCACTGGTAGAACTCGCGGTATCGCCCTTTTTGCGGCCGGTCGGCCCGCCAGACGGGCTGGATCTGGTAACGCTTGAACGGGAAGGATATTTCTCCCTGATGCTGTACGACATAGCGGGCCAGCGGGACGGTCAGGTCATACCGCAGCCCCTTTTCGCACAGCCGTGTCGAGAGGGCGTTCGGGTTGCCGTGCAGCTGCTCGTCGCTCACTCCGCTCAGAAAGTCGCCCGAGTTCAGTATCTTGAACAGCAGCTTGTCGCCCTCGTCGCCGTATTTGCCCAGCAGTGTCGAGAGGTTTTCCATCGCGGGAGTTTCGAGCGGCTGGAAGCCGTATAGTCGGAAGACGCCCTTGATCGTATCGAAAATGTAGTTTCTCCGGATCATCTCCTCCGGGCCGAAATCGCGCGTGCCTTTCGGAATGGACGGTTTTTGTGCCATATCACATATTGTCGTTTATCGTAGTTTCTTGTTCATCTGTGCCGCCGAGCGTTCGGTCGGTTCGGCGGTTTTTACCCTGTCGAACGAAGCGAAAAAGACCCGCAATGCTTCTTCCCGTTTTCCGAAGCGATCCGCCGTGCGGGCGTACCGTCTCGTCGGCGCGCAATCGTTTCTGCGGACACGTCTTCCGTGCGAGCGCGTCGGGCGCTTCTCCTTCTCGACGTTACGGTGCGGCAGACATCGGAACGTCGATCCCGTTTTGCGGGACTCAGTCGGCCATCAGCTTGCGGTACTTGACGCGGTGCGGCTGGTCGTCGCCGAGCCGCTTGCGCTTGTTCTCCTCGTACTCGCTGTATCCGCCCTCGAAAAATACGACTTGCGAGTCGCCCTCGAAGGCCAGAATATGGGTCGCGATGCGGTCCAGAAACCAGCGGTCGTGCGAGATGACGACGGCGCAGCCTGCGAAGTTCTGCAAACCTTCCTCCAGCGCTCGGAGCGTGTTCACGTCGATGTCGTTCGTCGGCTCGTCCAGCAGCAGTACGTTGCCCTCCTCTTTCAGCGCGAGGGCCAGATGCAGCCGGTTGCGCTCGCCTCCGGACAGCACGCCGCATTTCTTCTCCTGATCGGCTCCGCTGAAGTTGAACCGGGATACGTAGGCACGCGCATTGATGCTGCGGCCGCCCAGCTGGATCAGCTCGCTGTCCTGCGAAATGACCTGATAGACGGTTTTCTCCGGGTCGATCGACGCATGCTGTTGGTCGACGTAGGCCAGCTTGACCGTTTCGCCGACGCTGAACGTTCCGTGCAGCGGCTTTTCGATGCCCATAATCAGTCGGAACAGCGTGGTTTTGCCCACGCCGTTGGGGCCGATCACGCCGACGATGCCGGCCGGCGGCAACGAGAAGTTCAGGTGCTCGTACAGCAACCGGTCGCCGTAGCCCATGGCCACGTCCTGCGCCTCGATCACCCGGTCGCCCAGACGCGGACCGTTCGGGATGAATATTTCGAGTTTTTCCTCCTTCTGCTTGGTGTCCTCGTTCAGCATCCGGTCGTAGGCCGACAGCCTCGCCTTGCTCTTGGCGTGCCGTGCGGCGGGAGCCATGCGGACCCATTCGAGCTCGCGCTCGAGCGTCTTGCGGCGCTTGCTCTCCTGCTTTTCCTCCAGAGCCAGCCGCTGCGACTTCTGCTCGAGCCAGCCGCTGTAGTTGCCTTTCCACGGAATGCCTTCGCCCCGGTCGAGTTCGAGTATCCATCCGGCCACGTTGTCGAGGAAGTAACGGTCGTGCGTGACGGCGATCACCGTTCCCTTGTACTGTCGCAGGTGCTGCTCGAGCCAGTCGATGCTCTCGGCGTCGAGATGGTTCGTCGGCTCGTCCAGCAGCAGCACGTCGGGTTGCTGCAACAGGAGCCGGCATAACGCCACGCGGCGACGCTCGCCGCCCGAGAGGTGCTTCACCGGCTCGTCAGCGTCGGGACAGCGCAGTGCGTCCATCGCCCGTTCGAGCGTCGCATCGAGCTCCCAGCCGTTTTTGTGGTCGATCTGCTCGGTCAGCTCGCCCTGTCGCTCGATCAGCTTGGCCATCTGCTCGTCGTCCATCGGCTCCATGAAACGGGCGTTGACCTGCTCGTACTCCTTGAGCAGCGCGACCACGTCGGCGCAGCCTTCCTCGACCACCTCGCGGACCGTCTTCGTGTCGTCCAAATGCGGTTCCTGCTCGAGATAGCCGACGGTGTATCCGGGCGAAAAGACGACTTCGCCCTGAAAGTTCTTGTCTATTCCGGCGATGATTTTCATCAGCGTCGACTTGCCCGACCCGTTCAGGCCGATGATGCCGATCTTCGCGCCGTAGAAAAACGACAGGTAAATGTTGTTCAGTACCTTTTTCTGGTTCGTGAAAGTCTTGCTGACCCCCACCATCGAGAATATGATTTTTTCGTCCGCCATAGGTTTTCTGTCGGTGAATTTCGTGTAGATCGCAAAGATACGCAAAAGAGATGGAATATAACAGCGGAAATATCCGCGATCCGTTCCTTTTCCTCGGGGCGGCCGCTTCGTCCGGGCTCGACTTTATTAAAAAATACAGGGCGCCTTTCGAACACAGAAGGCTCCGAAAAGTACGGCCCCAAGCCGTACTTCGTTATGCGTAGGAATAAAATGCGCGTCCGGTCGGAAAAATCGACCGGACGCGCGTCCGGAAATGGTCTCTCGCCTGCCTGCATCCGCACTCGAAGCCGCCGGACCGGCGGCTCCGATAGAGCGCGGCTATGCTCCGAGCGAGGCCGGATCGAGATTTTTAGCCTCGATATCCTTGAAATATTTGTACGTGCCGACTTTCAGCTCGTCCGTCGCGTCTTCGTCGCATACGATGATCCCCTTGGGATGAACCTGCAGCGCGCTGATCGTCCACTGGTGGGAGTAGCCGCCCTCGATGCCGGCTGCCAACGCACGGGCCTTGTTGTGTCCGAAAGCGAGGATCAGCACCTCGCGGGCCGACATGACGGTCGCCACGCCGACGGTCAGCGCCGTTTTGGGGACCAGATTCACGTCATGGCCGAAAAAGCGCGAGTTCGCGATGATCGTGTCCTTCGTGAGCGACTTGACTCGCGTGCGCGAGCCGAGCGACGAAAACGGCTCGTTGAAGGCCAGATGTCCGTCCGATCCGATGCCGCCCATGAACAGATCGATGCCTCCCGCCTTCTCGATCCGCGCCTCGTAGTCCGCGCACTCTTTCTCCAGATCGGGCGCGTTGCCGTTGAGAATGTTCACGTTTTCGGGCTTGATGTCGATGTGGCTGAAAAAGTTGTTCCACATGAACGAGTGGTAGCTTTCGGGATGGTCTTTCGGAATGCCGACGTATTCGTCCATGTTGAACGTAATGACGTTGGCGAACGAGACCTGTCCGGCCTTGCACATTTCGATCAGCTTGCGATAGGTCCCCAGCGGAGTGGAGCCCGTGGGCAGACCCAGTACGAACGGGCGGTCCGTCGATTTCGCATGTTCGTTGATCCGCCGGGCGATATGGGCGGCGGCCCAGGCCGATCCTTGTTCGTTGGTAGGTTCGATGATGACTCTCATGTCTTATGTTTGCTTATTTGGTTCGTTTCTCTTTTCTGTTTTCGAGGGGAGTGCCCTCGGGGAGTCCGGCGAAAGTCGCGTTTCTTGAAATGGAGCGCGAAGATTCGCCGGGCCGAAAAATCGGGAACGGGAGGCTACAGTTGCGCCGGATTCTTCAGCTGAACGAATACCTCGATGGCCTGATACTCCGCCATGCCCAGCCGGTCGTACAGCTTGGCCGTGTTCTGCGTGCGCTCCTCGGCCCGTTGCCAGAACTCGCGCTTGTCTTCGCCGGGGAAAGGCATCACGTCTTTCTGCGACAGGTGGCGATAGATGGCGTGACGCTTCTGGACCACCTCGTCGGGACTCAGCGGCACGGCCATGTCGACCATGTCGAGGTCCCACTCCTGCCATGCGCCCCGGTAGAGCCAGAAGCGGCAGTCCTTGACCCACGGCTCGTCCTTCACGACATGCATCGCCTCCAGTACGGCCTCGATGCAGGTACGGTGCGTGCCGTGCGGGTCCGACAGGTCGCCCGCGGCGTAAATCTGATGCGGCTGTATCTTGCGCAGCAGATCGACGACGATCGAAATGTCCCGATCGGTCAGCAATCCTTTCTTGACGCCTCCGGTTTCATAGAACGGCAGGTTCAGAAAATGGACGTTGGTCCGGTCGTTCAGCCCCATGTGGCGGCAGGCGGCCTTGGCCTCGGCGCGGCGGATCGAACCCTTGAGCTTCCTCAGTTCCAAAGGTTCCGGTTCGCCCTTGCGCTTGCCTGCGATGATGCGCTTCACTTCGTCGTATTTGTCTTCGAATCCGCATTCGCGGGCCGTGTCGATCGTCTGCAGTACGACGTCGTCGTGCACGGCGATGTTGCCCGATGTCTCGTAAGCTACGTGCACGTCGTGTCCCTGCGTGATCAGGCGCCGGAACGTACCGCCCATCGAGATCACGTCGTCGTCCGGATGCGGACTGAAAATCACCACGCGCTTGGGGTAGGGGAAGGCCCGCTCGGGACGGGTCGAGTCGTCGGCGTTCGGCTTGCCGCCCGGCCAACCCGTGATCGTGTGCTGCAAGTCATTGAATACCTGTATGTTGATTTCGTCGTAGGCCATGCCCGAGATTTCGAGCAACTGTCCGAGCCGGTTGTCGACGTAGTCCTGATAGGTCAGTTTCAGAATCGGTTTGCGGACCTGTTCGCACAGCCACAGCACGGCCGTGCGGATGAAACGGGACGGCCACAGGCAGCGACCTACGAGCCACGGCGTTTTGACGCGCGTCAGTTGCGAGGACGCTCCTTCGTCGACGACTACCTCGACGTTCGGATGATCCTGCAGGCAGGTCGCCGGAACGATCAGCTGCTTCTCACCCTCGACGGTGTCCTTGATGACCTGCGCCTTCTCCTCGCCCCATGCGATCAGGATGATGCGCTTGGCGCCGAGTATCGTGCCGAGACCCATCGTGATGGCCTTGTGCGGTACGTAGTCGATACCGTAGAAGATCGAGGCGGCCGACTTGCGGCTTTCGTTGCCGAGAGCTACCAGCCGGGTGCGGGTATTGGTGTACGAGCCGGGCTCGTTGAAGCCGATCTGTCCCTGAACGCCCGTGCCGAGAATCATCAGGTCGATGCCGTCGTACTCCTCGATCTTCGACTCGTACTCGCGGCAGAAAGCGGCCACTTCGTCCTGCGGCAGCGTACCGTCCGGGATATGGATGTTCTCGGGGGCGATGTCCACCAAATCGAGCAAGCTCTCGTGGATCGAGTAGTTGCGGCTCTGGAGCTCTTCGGGCGTGATCGGGAAAAACTCGTCGAGACTGAATACGACGACGTTCCGGAAACTCAAACCCTCGCTACGGTGCAGTTCGACCAAGGCCCGGAATACGCCTACGGGCGACTTGCCGGTGGTGATGCCCAGCACGCACATTTCGCCGATAGATTGTTTCTCGCGGATGCAATCGGCGATTTCCCGGGCGACGTAGGCCGCCCCGCTGGCTTCGTTCTCGTAAATGTTCGTGTAGATTTTTTCGAATTTCCGGATGATGTCGGCCGGGTCGGCTCCGGGTTCGAGGCCGCCTTCCTTCGGCAGCTTGTAGTTCCTTTCCATCATGATCTCTCCCTTCGTTTTATTTGAGCCCTAAAGGTAGGAAGAAACAGACGAATTGCAAAATATTCTGGCCATAGCAAATAAATTGCGCGCGACGGATATAATGTGCGTAAAATTTACTATTTTTGTTAGCGGACTAACAGTGGCCGCGCGCCGGAAGCCGGAAAGGAGAATGCGATCCGTCCGTGCCGCCCCTCGGGAAACATGAAAAATCTTTAACCCTAAAATCTTAGCTCTCACTATGGCACAAAAACTTTTGATAAGAGACTTGACGCTCCGCGACGGACAGCAGTCGGCGTTCGCCACGCGGATGAAACAGGAGCAGATCGACCGTGTACTGCCTTTCTATAAGGACGCCAATTTCTACGCAATGGAAGTGTGGGGCGGCGCCGTACCCGACTCGGTGATGCGCTACCTGAACGAAAATCCTTGGGACCGCCTTGAGAAGATTCACGCCGTGGTGGGCGACGTGTCGAAGCTGACGGCCCTTTCGCGAGGCCGCAACCTGTTCGGCTACGCTCCCTACACCGACGAGATCATTGAGGGATTCAGCCGCAATGCGATCGAGTCGGGGCTCGGCATCATGCGCATCTTCGACGCGCTGAACGACGTGAACAACGTCAAATCGACGATCAAATACATCAAGAAGTACGGCGGCATCGCCGACTGCGCCGTCTGCTATACGATCGATCCGCATTTCAGCGGTATGGAGCGCTTCAAAGCCATGCTCAAGGGCAAAAGGCTGCCCAAGGCCGTATTCACCGACGAGTATTTCCTGAGCAAGGCCCAGCAGATGGCCGCCCTCGGCGCCGACATGATCACGATCAAAGACATGAGCGGGCTGATTCCTCCCAAGCGCGTGTCGGGTCTGATCAAGCTGTTCAAGAAGCACCTGTCGATTCCGATCGACTTCCATACCCACTGCACGCCGGGCTACGGTCTGGCTTCCGTCGTGGCCGCTATCGAGGCAGGAGCCGATATCGTCGATACGAATATATGGAACTTCGCGGGCGGTCCGGCGGCTCCGGCCATCGAACTGATTTGGATTTTCTGTCAGAAGATGGGCGTCGAGCTCGACATCAACATGGAGGCGGTCGCCAAGATCAACAAGGAGCTTTATGCCATCCGCAAGGAGCTCGACGCGGTGGACGCCGTGAAGGTTTTCCCCAATCCTTTCAACCCGTTGACCGACAAGCTGCCCGAACATATCGACAAGGAATTCGATCGGGCCGTTGCGGCGGCCAAGAGCGGGAACGAGGCCGAGCTGATCGACGCCTGCCACGCGATCGAGCGCTATTTCAACTTCCCGAAACCGAACGAGTTGGTCCAGAAAGCCGAGATACCGGGCGGCATGTACACGAACATGGTGGCGCAGCTCAAGCAGCTCAAGTCCGAGTCGATCCTCGAGAGCGCTATGAAGCTGATTCCCCGCGTGCGTCTCGACGCCGGCCTGCCCCCGCTGGTGACCCCGACGAGCCAGATCGTCGGCGCTCAGGCCGTCAACTGTGCGCTGGACATCAAGAACGGGAAGCCGATGTATTCGAACGTGTCGAACCAGTTCGTCAATTTGGTCAAGGGCGAATACGGCAAGACGCCGGTCGAGGTCGATCCCGAGTTCCGGCTGAAGATCGCCGGAGTCCGCGAGGAGACGCCTTACGACACGTCGAAGTACAAGATGCAGCCGAATCCCGTGCTCGAAGAAGCCGGCGGCGTCAAGCTGGCCGAGAACGAGAAGGAGGTGCTGTTGCTCGAATTGTTCCCATTGGTAGCCAAGAATTATCTGACCGGCGTGAAAAAAGCGCGTTATCAGGCGTCGAAGCCGAAGGAAGAGGCTTCGGCGCCCGCCGCCGCTCCGGCCGCCGAGGCCCCGAAAGCGGAGCCCGCCAAGCCTGCCGCCGCTCCGATTACGGGCAACGTGGTGACCTCTCCGATGCCGGGCCGTATTTTGAAGGTGCTCGTCGCTCCGGGCGATACGGTGTCCAAGGGACAGGACGTCGTGATTCTGGAGGCCATGAAGATGGAAAACAGCATCATGTCCGACTATGCCGGTACGGTCAAGCAGGTATTGGTAGCCGAGGGCGAAACGGTAGCCGTCGACAGCCAGTTGGTCGAGATAGAATAGGACATGTTCGCTTCGGCGTGCTTGCTGCCGTCTGTCGGTTCGGAGACGGGTGGCGCAGGCGGTCGGAAGCGGACCCGTTACGGATGCGGGGCCGGCAGATTTTCTGCCGGCCCCGCTTTTTATGGGCGGAAAGCTCGCCCGGAAAGGCGTGGCGCGGATTGGGACCGTATGACCGGGCGCAATCGGAACACGGCTTCCGCGCGGGTATTTTCCCGACGGCGATCTTCGGACGGAGAAATGCCCGGGAGCCGTTCCGTCCGGCCGCCCGAGGCTTGTTCGCAGGGAAAGCAGGGCGGAAAGTACGAACGGACTGTTCGCCCGGGACTTTCCGGCCGACTTTGGACCGAGGGCGACAGGTCGATCGCATCCTTGGCGATGCAGAGCGGCTTGGCCGGACTGATTCCTATCGTCTCTTGCGGGCCACAGTCTGCCGTTATTCCGCTCCCCACAGGTCGTAGACCGTATACGGGCCGTCCTCGAACAGGGCGAACGAGCCGTCGCTCATGCGTTCGTGTCGTTCGATCGAGGCCATGCGGCGCATATCGTCCTCGTCCAAAGCGACGTCGGTTGCCTCGAAGTTTTCGCGCAGGCGCTGCTCGTGGACCGACTTCGGAATGACGACGATGTCGCGGGCCATGAGCCATGCCAGTACCGCCTGTGCCGGCGTGCAGTCGTGCTTTTGCGCCACGGCGACGACCACCGGATCTTTCAGTACGCGGTTGCCGCGGCTGCCCAGCGGGGAGTAGGCCGTTACGAGCAGACCGGTGTCGCGGCAGTAATCGACCAGACGGTCCTGTTGCATGTACGGATGAATTTCGATTTGGTTCATTTCAGGCCGGATGCGTGCCCCGTCGTTGAGTTTCTCGATCGCCTCGATGCTGAAGTTCGATACGCCGATGTGGCGTGTCAGTTTTCCGTCGACCAGTTTTTCCATCGCTTCCCATGTCAGCGAGAGCGGAATCTGCGAGAGCGGGATCAGGTCGTTCTTGCTTTGCGGCATACCGATTCCTTTCCGGAAGGCGAGCGGCCAATGGATCAGGTACAGGTCGACGTAGTCGAGCCCCAGATCGGATAAGGTCTGCCGGATGGCCGGTTCGACGTCCTGAGGAGCGTGGTGGCTGTTCCACAGTTTCGAGGTGACGAACAGTTCCTCCCGCCGGACGATTCCTTCCCGGAAAGAGTCGCGCAGAGCCTGTCCCACTTCTTTTTCGTTTCCGTAAATCGCCGCGCAGTCGATGTGACGGTATCCGATGCGCAAAGCCTCCTTGACGGCCCGGTAAGCTTCCGAGGGTTCCGATCGCCAGGTTCCCAGTCCGAGCTGCGGAATCGGGTCCCCGTTTTTGAATGTGGCGTTTTTCATAATCCGATTTCTTTGATGACTGAATGCGATATGCAAAGATCGTACTTTTCGGGCTGCGGGTCAACGGGTCGGCGGAATATTGTCGACGGATTCCGTGATGGGACGGAGCATGACGGCGTTCGTGCCGGCAATGGACTCGCTTGTCTTGTTGGTCGCCGGCGACGGAACTTCCGGACGGTTTTCCCGTGCCTTTTACGGAGAGGGCGGACCGGACGGCTCGGTTTGCGGAAGGGGAGCGGAACCTTCGCAACCGTTTGGACCGGCTGGATGTAGTCGTGCGGTTAGCGGTCGTCGGCTATGTAAACCGGCGCTTCGGTTCCGCACCCGATGAATGTACCGGAGCGAGAAACGACGAAAGCTGCCGTGCGAGGTCCGACGGCAGAAAAAATGTTTACGGCATATACGGTCAGCAGAGCGTCCGATAACGGTCGGGCGTCAGGCCGGTGATCTTTTTGAACAGCGAGCAAAAGAATTGCGAGGACGGAAATCCCAGCTCCTCGGCGATCGCACGGACGGGCGCTTTCGTGGTCAGGAGTCTTTGCCGGGCTATTTGCATGCGCTTGAGTTCGACGTATGTCTCCGGCCGCTTGCCCGTTTCGTGCTCCACCATATCCGAGAAGTATGCGGACGATAGTCCGAGCCGTTGCGAACAGTATTCGGCCGTAGGAAACCCGCGCGTTCTCAGTTTCCCGGCCCGGATATAGCCGTCCAGAACCGATTCGTATTGCCGCATCAGTTGTTCGTTGGCCGGACCGCGCGTGATGAATTGCCTTTCATAGTAGCGCATGCAGTAGTCCAGCAAGCATTCCAAAAGTCCCGACAGAAGCGAATCGCTGTGAGTGTCTGCCGAATGGCCGGCTTCCTCGCCGAGGTCGTCCATACATCGGACGATCGTTTGCTTTTCCCTGTGCGACAGGTGCAGCGCCTCGCTCTGGTCATAGGCGAAAAACGAGTAATCCTTCATGGCCTGTCGCCTGTATGCCGGGCACAGAAGGTCGGGACGGAATGCGAGGAACCGTCTGATGGGAGCGTCCGTTTTCATATGAATGGTTGCCGGCGATGTTTCCGGGCTGCCGAATGTCAGCGTTCCTTCGGCGAAATCGTAGAGTTTCCGGCCGTATGCCGTTTCGCTTTCCGGCATAGAATCCCTCAGAACGACGGTATACCATCCCCGGAGGCGGATAAAGGGAACGATCTCTCCGGAGGCCGGTTCCCTGGCGATATGAATCTTCGAATCGGTCGATTTGTTTGTCATGGCGATTCCTGCCGCAGGGAGGACCGGCGCAACCGTCCGGTCCGGGTTCATGCGATATCGCATAGCCGCGTTCCCCGGCGGATTGTTTCGTTGGGTGTTCGGATTCAGTCCCGGGTCCGGAATTCGTTGGGCGTACATCCGACGATGCGCTTGAACATCCGGCTCAGGTGCTGCGGGTACTGGAATCCGAGTTCGAGTGCGATCTGGCTCGTCGTTTTGTCCGAGGAGAGCAGATTTTCCTTGGCCCGTTCGATTATCTTCGTCTGTATGTACTCCGAGGCCGTTTTCCCGGTTTGCTTGCGTACCATGTCGCCGAAATAGTTCGGAGAGAGGAATACCTTTTCCGCGAAGTATCGGACCGAAGGCAGTCCCTCGCTTTGCGGCATCGAGCTTTCGAAATATTCGTCCAGCAGTCGCTCGAACCGTACGATGACGTCGCGGTTCTGCTCGCTGCGGGTCGTGAACTGGCGGTCGTAGAAACGCAGACAATAGTCGAGCAGCACGCCGATATGGGCCGTAATCAGGCGGCGGCTGTGCTTGTCGATCGGATGTTCCAGTTCCGTTGCGATCTTGTTCAGACAGTCGGCGACGATCCGACGTTCCTCCAGCGACAGATGCAGGGCTTCGTTGGCCTCGTAGGAAAAGAACTGATAGTTCCTGATCTCCTGCCCGAGCGCCGTGCCCCGGATCAGATCGGGATGGAACAGCAGGCCCTTCGAGGCGGGAGGCTTCACTCCCGAGGGGTTGTTCAGACCGACGATCTGGCCGGGAGCGAGCGCTACGACCGTGCCCTCCTGATAGTCGTACCTGCCGCGTCCGTAGGTCAGTTCGCCGCATACTTCCTCTTTGAGGAACAAGGCGTAGAACCCGATGTTCATCTTGTAGGGAATCAGTTGCTCGGGTCTGTTCAGATCGACGATTCCGATCAGCGGGTGCCGGGTCTCGATGCCGAACAGCTTGTTGTACTGGTCGATCGTGTTCACCTGAATGATCTCGTTCGTTTGCATGGCCTTCGGATTTTATGTCGAAGACAAATGTAGTGCATTTCTTCCGAATCGGTTTCATGACGGCCGTGGAAACCGTGATCGGGGTATGAATCTCCGTAAATCGTATACGGCGCGCGAGGATGGCGCGGAATTCCGTGTATGGCGGATCGGGACATGCGGCGGCCGCTCCGGACGCGAATCCGTAATCGGGGTACGTTTTCCGATAATCTGTCTACACGATCGAGGCATATGTCTTTCTATTTTTGTGCCGGATAAATAACGAACCGTACGAGCGAGAAATATGTCGATCATTTCGTCAAGCCCTCGTCGCGACGGAAATTCCGACACGCTGTGCGACCGAGTTCATGCGCGGTGCTACGGAAACGGGTGGGTTCGTTCGCCGGGATATCGTGGCTTTACGGTATGGCACGGAATATCGTCGCGAAACAGTTTGGAGATATGAGGTACGACAATGGCACAGAATGAATTCTTACAGCATGTCGAGGCGCGGAATCTCCTCGATACGGCCGAGATACCGCGTTTTGAGGAACGACTATGCGTCTATCGTTCTGAAGAAAAACGTTTGGATCGTGTCGAACGCGACGATTCTTTCCGGCGTTACCATCGGCGAGAGCGTTGTCGTGACGGCAGGAGCGGTTGTGACCAAAAATGTTCTCGAGCGCGCGATCGTGGGAGGCGTTCCTGCCCGGGTAATTCGGACGATCTGAACCGGAGCGAGGTCGCTGTCCGGTATGTCGGCGGCGGAACGGAATGCGGAACAGGCTCCGGGCAGTGATGCGGAGACCGTGCGGTGTTTGCCACTCGGGGCGGCGATCCGGTCTTGCGGAATTCGGTTCGAGCCATTCGACGAATACATGAAAGAAAATAGAGACGATCATGAAGAAGGTGAAAATTACCGTGCTGCGCGCGACTTTCAACGAGGATTTGGCTCTCGAGTACGGGATGCCCGGCCTCAAGCCCTGCTCCGTGATGAAACAGGGGCAGGTGTTCTATGCGGCTCATGCTAAGCCGGACGGCTTCTGTGACGGAGCTTGGCGAACGATATACCAGTATGTCTTCGCTTTGGCTAACGGAGCGCGGTCGTTCTATTACAACGATTGGATCCGCCAGCCGGGAGTGGCTATCGCTTGTTGCAACGACGGACTTCGTCCCGTGTTTTTCAAGCTGGAGGCCACCGACGAGGAGGTCGGAGCGCCGATCGAGCCGTGAGCGGGTCGGCATGACTCCGTGCGGTAATGGGGCGATTATTCATTGGAATGGTCGTTCTTTCGATTTGTGCCATATCTGCGGCGGCCGGACGACGGGATGCGAGATTCTTTGACTGGAGCATCCCGTGCGGGAAAATGGTCGGGGGAACGTTCGCACGGACGAACGGAATGGCGCATGACGTATTTCGATCGGTCCGTCGGCCTGTTGAACGCCGGTCGGGTCCCGGACGCCCCGCGTCGGAGAACGGCGGTCCTGCGGTTTGGATTGTACGGCGCTTTTCGCGAGGCTATGATGGCCGGCGGCCGTCCGGACGGTGCGACGGAGGCTCGGTCGCTCAGGTGAGGGAGGCGTGGCGGCGGTGGCCGGATCGGAAGCGTTCGGCATAGTGGGTTATGAATGCGAAAGGAACTGCAGGCCGAGCGCAGAGTCGAACTCGTTCGGACTGTGCCGAGACGCACGTTTATTGCAGATTGAAAGTTTAAAATATAACAAGATGAAACGGATTGTCGGTAACGAATTCGGAGGCGAACGCCCGCTTTTCGCCTCGTGCGACCTTTGTCTGGAGGACGTGACCGTTCATGCGGGCGAGTCGGCGCTCAAGGAGTGTCGTAACATCGAGGCCGTGGGGTGTCGCTTCGAGGGAAAATATCCTTTCTGGCATAACGACGGCTTTGTCATAAGGAAATGTCTTTTTACGGAGGGAGCCCGCGCTGCGCTGTGGTATTCGCGCGATCTGCGCATGAGCGACACCCGGGTCGAGGCGCCGAAGATGTTTCGCGAGATGGACGGTGTCCGGCTCGAGAACGTGCAGATTCCTAACGCGCAGGAGACGCTGTGGCATTGCCGTAACGTGGACCTGAAAAACGTTCGGGCGGACCGTGCCGACTACCTTTTCCTGCACGGTGAGAATATCCGGATCGAGGATTACGTGCAGAACGGGAACTATTCTTTCCAATATTGCCGTAACGTGACGATCCGCGATGCCGAGATTCATTCGAAGGATGCGTTTTGGAATTCGGAGGACGTGACGGTTTACGATTCGGTGCTCGACGGCGAATACCTCGGCTGGCACTCGAAGCGGCTGAAGCTGGTGAACTGCCGGATTTCCGGCACGCAGCCCCTGTGCTATGCGCAGGACCTGGTGATGGAGAACTGCACGATGGACGACGATTGCGATCTGGCGTTCGAGTACTCGACGCTTCGGGCCGACATCAAAGGTTGCGTCCGCAGCGTGAAAAATCCTCGCAGCGGTTCGATCACGGCCGGCGGCTACGGCGAGATCATTCTCGATGCGCATGTCAAGGCGCCGGCCGACTGCGAGATACGGGTCGGAGGCGAGAGAAACTGTTTTTCGGCTTGAGGGCGATGGAAAAGTACGATTTCGATACCGTCGTTCCGCGTCGCGGAACGAATTCCTACAAGTGGGACACGCCCGAGCAGGAGGGCGTGCTCCCGATGTGGGTGGCAGACATGGACTTCCGTGCGGCTCCCTGTATCGTCGAGGCTTTGCGGCGACGCGTGTCGCACGGCGTTTTCGGATATACGAGGGTGCCCGCCGCTTATTACGATGCCGTAACGGACTGGTTCGCCCGTCGGCACGGCTGGCGGATCGATCCGCACTGGATACTCTATACGACCGGAGTCGTCCCGGCCCTTTCGGCCGTTATCAAGGCGCTGACGGTTCCGGGCGACCGGGTGATCGTGCAGACGCCTGCCTACAATTGTTTCTACTCGTCGATCCGCAACAACGGATGCGAGCTATTGGCCAATCGGCTGCGCTACGAAGGCGGAGCGTATACGATCGACTTCGACGATCTGGAGACGAAGGCTTCCGATCCGAAGGCCAAGCTGCTTTTGCTGTGCAATCCGCACAACCCCGTGGGCCGGGTGTGGACCCGGGAGGAGTTGCGCCGCCTCGGCGAAATATGCCTCCGTCACGGCGTGCGCGTCGTGGCGGACGAAATCCACTGCGAACTGACCTATGAAGGACACGATTATACCCCGTTCGCTTCGCTGTCGGACGATTTCCTGCATGGCTCGGTTACCTGCAACTCGCCCAGCAAGGCGTTCAACCTGGCCGGAATGCAGATCGCCAATATCGTCTCGGCCGATGCCGACGTGCGGACCGGAATCGATCGTGCGATCAACGACAACGAGGTGTGCGACGTCAATCCTTTCGGCGTGGAGGCGCTGATGGCCGCGTATGATCGGGGCGAGGAGTGGCTCGACCGGTTGAGGGAATACCTTGCGGACAACTATCGCATGCTGTGCGGGTTCTTCGCCGAGTATTTGCCGCAATATCCGGTACTGCCCCTCGAGGGCACGTATCTCGTGTGGATCGATTGCCGGACGACGGGAGTGAGCTCCGAGCAGATCGCGGCCAGGCTGCTCGCCGAAGCGAAGCTGATGATCAGTCCCGGGACGATCTACGGCCCCGGAGGCGAGGATTTTATCCGGCTCAACATCGCATGTCCCAGATCGCTGCTCGAAGAAGGATTGCTGCGGCTGAGAAAAGTGCTCGGCAGATAGAGGATAATCCGGCAAGTTGAGTGGCTATGTCCTCCGGGAAGAGAAGAAAAGAGTACGTATTGCTGGAGTCGATTCGTTCCGGCAGGCCGATGAGCTGGAGGCAGCGGCTCGAGTTGATCGTGCGGTTGAGCGTTCCGTCGATGCTGGCCCAGCTCTCTTCGATCGTCATGCTATACATCGATGCCTCGATGGTGGGCAGTCTCGGTGCCGAAGCCTCGGCGTCCATCGGTCTCGTATCTACGACCACTTGGCTTTTCAACGGGGTGTGCGCGGCGGCGGCCACCGCCTTTTCCGTTCAGGCGGCGCACCGGATCGGTGCCGATGACATGGAAGGGGCGAGGGCCGTCCTGCGTCAGTCCTTCGTCGCCGTTCCTCTTTTCGGCTTGCTACTGTCGGGGATCGGTTGCTCGGTGAGCGGCTCGTTGCCCGGCTGGCTCGGAGGAAACGCCTCTATCGTGCCTGATGCGGCCCGCTATTTTCTGATCTATTCGTTGTCCCTGCCGTTCCTTCAGCTCAATTTTCTTTCGGGCGGCATGCTCCGTTGCAGCGGCAACATGCGGATTCCGAGCATGCTGAGCATCCTGATGTGCGTTCTGGACGTCGTGTTCAACATCTTGCTTATCTTTCCGTCGAGGGAGTTGCGTTTCGGCGGATGGACGGTTTCCCTGCCCGGAGCGGATATGGGAGTGGCCGGAGCGGCGACGGGGACGGCGCTGGCCGTCGTCGTCGTGTCCTGCCTGATGACGGGCTACCTCTGCTTGCGCTCGCCCGAGCTCGCGCTCCTTCGCCGGCCGGGTAGTTTCCGTCCTACGAGACGTTGTCTTGCCGAGGCGCTCCGTATCGGGGGACCGGTCGGCTGCGAGCACATCGTGATATGCGGAGCCCAGATCATGTCTACGGTCATCGTCGCGCCTCTCGGAACCGCCGCCATTGCAGCCAACGCGTTCGCCATTACGGCCGAGAGTCTCTGCTACATGCCCGGCTACGGGATAGCCGATGCCGCGACGACGCTGGTAGGGCAGGGCGTGGGGGCAGGCCGACAGGGACTGGCCCGGAAACTGGCAGGCATGACGGTGGGGATCGGCATGGCCGTGATGGCTGTCACGGGGCTGGTCATGTATCTGGCCGCGCCGCAGATGATCGGGGTTATGACTCCGGATGCCGAGATCCGTTCGCTGGGCACGGCCATTCTGCGAATCGAGGCGTTTGCGGAACCCATGTTCGCGGCTTCGATCGTCGCTTACGGCGCGTTCGTGGGAGCGGGCGATACGCTCGTTCCCAGTTTCATGAACTTTTTCAGCATGTGGGCGGTGCGTCTGACGCTGGCGGCTCTGCTCGCGCCGGTGCTGGGGCTGCGCGGCGTATGGATCGCCATGTGTGCCGAGCTTTGTTTTCGCGGGGCGATTTTTCTTCTCCGGCTTTGGAGAGGCAACTGGCTGAGACCGGTCCGGTCCGTCGTTGCGACCAATCGCTGATCCGATCGGTTTCTCGATGCGGACGGTCACGGATTCCCGGCCGAGGGCGGGGCTCCTGCTATCCGCAAGGCTTCCTCCAGCGCGACGTCCCGTCCGAGACGGATATCGTCGGCCGTCTCCTCGACATAGCGGTCGGGACGGATTCCCGTCCGGTAGAAGTAGCGGCTGCGGCCCAGATTGCTCAGAACCTTCGTGCCGGTGAAAGCGACTTCATATCCCGATGGCAACGGGAGATAGTTTATGGGACCGGTGCAGCCTCCGGTGTTCGTTCCGACGAGATAGCCCAGCCCGGCATAGCGGACGAAGTCCAGCACGCTTTCGTGGTGGCTCAGGTTGGAGGGACCGGTCAGGAAAATGTTTTTCCGGTTCGGTTCCGGAGGCGCGATGTCCGGCAGCGTGTCTTTCAGCTCGGGAATTTCGGGATGCGTGAGGCAGGGAACCAGCGAAGTCCCCTGTCGGAAAGACCGGCGGACGTCGGGGCAGAGCGGGGCGATCAGGTCTTGAAACAGAAATCCGATACCGTTGCGCATATCCGCGATTACCGTCTGTCCCGGCTGCCGGTTTTTCAACAGATCTTTTGCCTCGTCGAGTCCGGTACAGGCCAGATTCAGATAGAGCGTGCGACCGTCTATCCACCGGCTCGGCCGCTGCTGCCGCAGCGACCGGAGCCATTCGGCGTACTCGGGCGTTTTCAGGCAATGCGTCGTAATCGTCTGCCGGCGGCCTTCTCGCTCGATTTCGAGCGTAATCCGACCCTGCCCCGGACGGCACTGCCATTCTCTTGCAGCCATCCATGCTTTGAAGTGAGGACCTCCGGAGATCATCTCCTCGCAGCGGCGGAAATCGTCCGTCGCATCCGCTCCGTCGACCGTCCGAACGATATCGCCCTTTCGCAACGAAGAGTCTTTCGAGTCGGTCACGACAATCTGCTTTCCTATTTTACGGACTTGCAGCGGTAAAAAGCGCTCCCAAGCTTTGCTGGCGGCAGGCTCGACGTAGCGCACATGGGCGTCTTCGATCTGTGCCATCATCAGTCGCAGCGGTTTCAGGTCGTATCGCTTGCAGCGGGAAGCCCGCGACAGCGCCTTGCGCAGCTCCTCGTCCCAGTCGAGCCGCATTTCCGCAAGATAGGGGCCGAAATATTTTATCGCATTCCATGCCACGATAAGGTCGGCATACATTTTCGCGCGATCCGACGGTGCGGCGGATTCCGTCGCGCGGAGGAGGTCCTCCAGTGTTTCCGGATCGCCCGACGGATAGGTTCCGCTCCGTGTGTCGTACAGGGCCAGCGGTACGTGAGCATACAGCCCCTCGGTCAGCCGTTCCGATCGGTATTCGCCGCACGAGGCGTGTCCTTCGAAAAGCTGCATGCGGGCCGGAAGCAGGTCGTACACCCGGATGTCGTATCTTCCCGAAGAGTCGGTCCGATACCGGTAGCTACGGCTTTCGTAAACCGGGGAAGGCGATTTTTTGCCCGTTTTTAGGTTTTCCATCTCGATCGCCCCGACCGAGAAGGAGCCTTCTCCGTCGGCATATATGCCCCATCGGATGGCCTCTCCTCGATTTTCGGCGGCGACCGACAAGCTGCGCTCGTAGGTTTCCCACTGTCCGTCGTTTTGAACGAGCCACCGGTCGGCATCGGGACCGAACGGCACGACGTCCCGCCACTGCGGTCTCGTGGCTACCTTGAAGGAGAGACGGAGATCGTCCGACGGCGCGTTTTTCCGGATGCGTGCCCTGACCTTGATTTCGTGGTCGCCGTAATCGGCCGCCGGAAACAATTGGCCGAAAAGTACCAGCCGCTTGTCGTTGCGGTACTCAAGCGGCCGGTTCGTCCGCTTGCTGGTGTAGATGTCGTTGAATATCTGTCCGTCGAGAAAAACGGCCGTTTCCGTATCCACGCCCTTGTGCTGCCATGCCACGACTTGCCTGCCGGAGGTGTCGGGAGGCGTTATGCGGGCAGGCAGTCCCTCGTCCCGCCCGTGGTCCGAAAAGCCGATTCCGGGAGCGAGCGGCCGGAACAGACGTTCGAGCTCCCTCTCCAGCTCCTCGGTCGATTCGCATGCTGCCACCCGTTCTACTCCGTACAGCGCGAATCGGTTCCAGTCGACCCGCTGCGTCTCGTCCGACGGATGGAACCATCGGACGAGCCCGTACATGCGGGCGAAGGCTTCGATGTTTTGCAGCGATTGCCGGTCCGGTCGGTCGTTGCAGCCGGGGATTCCGGCGTAGAGCGTCAGCAGAAGGCAGGCGAGCGGAAGTTTTTTCATCTTTCGAGGAGAGTTCGGCACATCGTTTCCTTGCAATATAATACATTGCGTCCGACATTCCAAAGGCCGGGGTAGGGAGGCGGATGAAAGGAACGGCCGGGTATTGCGATGCGCCCGGAAAAAGGATGCGGGACCGGAGGTCCGGGATACGCGATGGCCGGCCTGTTCCGAACCGATTCGCATGCGCCGGATGCGGGACATCGGAGGCGTAGGGCTTGTGAATCAGGAATCGGGGTAGATTTTTCTGTAATGCGTCTACCGATGTTTCGTCGGTCTTTTTTATTTTTGTACCGGAAAATCGGCGGTCGGAAAACGTGGCGTGCGTGAAACGAGGGTTTCCGAGACCGGATACGTTCCCGTTCGGGCCGAATTCCGTTGAGCAGACAGTTGTTGACGGCTCTATGAAAAAACGTCATTCGATCATTTGGACGCTGTGCCTGATTCCTTTCGTCGGTCTGGCGCGTGCGGCGGCGACGGAGCCCGATGCACTGCCGGGACCGGCGCACGATCTGGGGGAGGTGGTTGTGACCGGCACTCGCAGCGAGACCGATATCCGGCATCTGCCGATGACCGTTTCCGTTGTGGACCGGCGGCGGATCGAGCAATCCAACATGCCTTCGCTGCTGCCGATTCTTTCGGAGCGGATTCCGGGGCTGTTCTCCACCGGACGCGGCATCATGGGTTACGGCGTTTCGGGCGGAGCGGCCGGCCAGATGTCGCTGCGCGGCATAGGCGGTCCGGCGCAATCGGGCGTTCCGACGACCGGGATGCTCGTGCTGATCGACGGTCACCCGCAGTATATGGGGCTGTTCGGCCATCCGATATCGGACGCATACCAGTCGCTGATGGCCGAGCGGGTCGAGGTGCTGCGCGGTCCGGCATCGGTTCTTTACGGCTCGAACGCTATGGGCGGAGTCGTGAACATCGTCACGCGCAAGATGCGCGAGGACGGCGTTAAGAATTATTTGCATACCGGCTACGGTTCTTACAATACGTTGCAGTCCGAACTGACCAACCGGATACGCAAGGGACGCTTCACGGGCGTCGTCAGCGGCTCTTACAACCGGACCGACGGGCATCGGGCGAACATGGGCTTCGAGCAGTACGGCGGCTATGCCAAGCTGGGCTATGAAATTTCCGACCATTGGAACGCATGGGCGGACGTGAACGTGACCCGTTTCAACGCTTCGAATCCCGGCGAGACGTTCGATCCGCTGATCGACAACGATCAGCGGATAACCCGCGGCATGACTTCGCTCGCGCTGGAGAACCGATACGCGAAAACCTCGGGAACCCTGAGCTTTTTCTATAATTGGGGAAAACATTGGATCAACGACGGGTACCATCCCGACGAGCAGCCGTTGGACTATCGCTTCCGTTCGCGCGACGACATGCTGGGTCTGTCGTGGTATCAGAGCGTCCGGCTGTTCGAGGGAAATCGCCTGACGGTGGGTGCGGACTATTTCCGTTTCGGCGGCGAGGCGTGGAATCAGCCGGTCGGGGGCGGCGGGCGCGAGATGCAGGCGGACAAGATACAGCATGAAACGGCGGGGTATGTCGATTTTCGCCAAAGCCTGACCCGCTGGCTGACTTTCGACGCCGGGCTGCGCCTCGATCATCATTCGCACGTAGGTACGGAGTGGGTGCCGCAAGCCGGATTGTCGTTCGTCCTGCCGCGTCGCGCGCTGCTCAAGTTTTCGGCAGCCAAAGGATTTCGTTATCCCACCATCCGCGAGTTGTATATGTTTCCTCCGGCCAATCCCGACCTGAAGCCCGAGCGGCTGTGGAGCTACGAGCTTTCTTTCTCCCAGCAACCGTTCGGAGGACGTCTCTCTTACGGAGTCAACGTCTTTCTTATCGACGGCGAGAACCTGATCGTGCGGATGCCGGTCGGCGGACGTCCCATGAACGTCAATACCGGGCGGATCCGGAATGCGGGCGTCGAGTTCGAGGCTTCCTGCCTCGTTTCGAGGTCGTGGTCGCTGGATGCCAACTACAGCTATCTGCACATGCAGCGGCCCGTGCTGGCTTCGCCCGAACACAAGCTCTATGCCGGGGCGACGTTCTCGAAGGGGCGGTGGAATGTTTCGTCGGGCGTTCAATACGTTGCGGATCTTTATACCGAAGTAAAGCTCGGTGACACGGGCGACTATGCTACGGAAAATTTCGTATTGTGGAACGTGCGAGGCTCGTTCCGTGCGGCCGATTGGCTCGGCTTTTGGGTTCGGGGAGAAAAGCTGCTGGCGCAGAGGTACGAGACGGTCGCCGGCTTTCCGATGCCTCGGGCGACGGTCATGGCCGGAGCGAATATCCGTTTTTAGAACGAACCAATCAAATATATGCAGATATGCAAACGACTACTGTAAGACTCTATTCGTTGGGATACGGCCAGGCAAAGACCTATTGGACCGCATTCCTTTTCGTGGCAGGCAACGTGCTTCTTCCGCAGTTGTGCCATTTGTTCCCTCTGGGCGGCGTCCGGTGGCTGCCGATCTATTTCTTTACGCTCGTCGGTGCTTATAAGTACGGCTGGCGCGTGGGACTTCTGACGGCCGTCGCGTCGCCTTGGCTGAATTCGGCGCTTTTCGGCATGCCCGCAGCGGCGGCCTTGCCCGCTATCGGGCTTAAATCCGTGCTTCTGGCCGGAGCGGCCGGTTTCGCTGCCGCTCGTTTTCGCAAGGCGTCGCTCGGGCTGCTTGCCGCTGTGGTAGCGTTCTATCAGGTTGCCGGCACGCTGGGCGAGTGGGCTCTGACCGGCAGCTGGCATATGGCCGTACAGGATTTCCGTATCGGAATTCCCGGCATGCTGCTTCAGATTCTCGGGGGATGGCTTTTTATCAACCGTTTAATCCGTAGATAGACATGGCCGGGAAACTGGGATTCGGAATGATGCGTCTTCCGCTCATCGAGCCCGAGAACGACCGTGCGGTGGATATGCGTCAGGTCGAACGGATGGTGGACGCTTTTATCGAGTGGGGCTTCACCTATTTCGATACGGCCTACATGTATCATGACTTTACGAGCGAGTGCGTGGCGCGCGAGGCGCTTGTCAAACGCCATGCCCGCGATTCGTTCACGCTGGCGTCGAAACTGCCGACGATGTTTCTGAAAAAGGAAGACGATCAGGAGCGTATTTTCGGCGAGCAGCTGGTCAAGTGCGGAGTCGATTATTTCGACTACTATCTGCTGCATAGTCTCAACGGCACGAACTATGCGACTGCCGAGCGGCTCGGCAGTTTCGCCTTTGTCGCCCGCAAGAAGGCCGAGGGCCGCATTCGCCACGTCGGCTTTTCGTTCCACGACCGGGCCGAACTGCTGGACGAGATCCTGACGGCGCACCCCGAAACGGAGTTCGTGCAATTGCAGATCAACTACCTCGACTGGGACAACGAGAGCATTCAGTCGCGCATGTGCTACGAGGTAGCTCGCCGTCACGGCAAACAGGTCGTGGTGATGGAGCCCGTCAAGGGAGGCGCGCTGGCTCGTGTTCCGGCCGAGGCCGAGCGGCTTTTCCGCGACCTGAGGCCCGATCTTTCGCCGGCGTCGTGGGCCATCCGCTACGCGGCAAGCCTCGACGGCGTCATGATGGTTCTCAGCGGCATGTCGTCTCTGGAGCAACTTTTGGACAATACGTCCTATATGCAGAGTTTCGAGCCTCTGTCGGACAGGGAGCGAGCCGTCGTGACCGAGGCCGTCGGGATTATCCGTCGCTCGATAGCCATCCCGTGCACGGCGTGCCGCTATTGCGTGCCGGGCTGTCCGAAGCAGATCGCCATTCCCGAGTATTTCGCGCTGTTCAATGCCGAAAAGCAGTCGCTCAACCGGGGCTTTTCGATTCAGCGGGCCTATTACGAGACTTATGCGGGTACCCGTGGAAAGGCTTCCGAGTGTATCGCTTGCCGCAAATGCGAGAGAATCTGTCCGCAGCACTTGCCGATTACGGATTATCTCAGGCAGGTCGCGGCTGCATTCGAGTCGTAGCGGCCGGACCGGCCCGATCGTCACCGGAACAGCCCGCCGCAAGGTATTTGGGAATCGTGGCTTACACGGAGCTATATTTCGGGCATTCTGGTGCGTCGCCAAAGAACACTTTTTGCAGAACAACTCCTCATTCCCGACGATTGTCAGGCATTGCTGCGAATCCCGGTTCCTCGAGCAGCTCGACGCATGACTTGTCGGCGGATGCCGATCGATTATGTTCCTCCGCTTCGGTATATCGTCCGTATTTATGCCGATCCATGTCCCTAAGAGAGCGGTGCGAAAGCCGTGAGACCTTTTTACGTATTCGGGACACGATCATATGAAATGCGTAAGGCTTGCCTTTCGCGGGTGTCTTTAATATTCCTTCTCGTATTCGTATCGATTGTGTCAGACTTATCATATTTACTTCAATGAAGCATGCACAAACAAACTGCACCATCCGAGACGGTCTGAGGCGATGAGAGAAAAAGGTCGGGAAAACAAATTTTTCAATATGCGATCGTTGTTTCTGGCAAACCTTGCAAAGCAAGGTGAGACAGTCGTGTAACTGCGTTGTTGAACTTCATAATACCGGCATGAAATGGGGGATACCCTGCACATGGAACTACCGACATCGTAAAAAGAGATGATATTCGATGAAAGAACATGACTGTTTTCCCGAATAATGATTGTATCTTTAAAAGATAAATATTCTCAAGTCATGAAAACCAACCGGGAGGAAATTCTGCAGAGCGCCCTGCAGCTGTTCATGTCGATGAACTACGAGCGCGTCAGTCTGCAAATGATTACCCAAAGCGTCGGGCTGACCAAAACAGGAATCTTCAACTATTACCCCACAAAACTTGACTTGTTCATCGCCGTGGCCGACCGTTATCTCTTCCATATCCAGGACCCCGAGAACAAATTCGCGCCCTCGGACGGGTCGTTGCGGGATTTCATCGACAAATACGTCGAAGGCGTGCAGCGCACGATGGCCGAAATCGTGCGTCTGGGCAACATCCGGCGAGAAGAGATGCCCGGGCGGTCAGCCAACGCCGGTTATTTCCACCTCTACCAGCAGGTGCTCTTCTATTATCCTGACGGCAAGCGCAAACTTAATGCATGCATGGAAAAGGAGTATCTGCTCTGGTGTGACGTCATAGGTAGAGGCATCGAGCACGGCGAACTGCGGGCCGATACGGACACCCAGGAGGCCGCCGCCCTGTTCCGGCAGGTCTTTATCGGGCTTGCCTATCAAATGTCGTTTGCCGACGGTCTCGATGTCAAGATTCTTCATAACCGTTTCCTTTACATATACGGGCTGTTGAAGAGATAGAAAGTTCCGCACGGCCTTTTTCAATAATTAAAAGCAAAAATATGACCGGTGGGTCATGTTTTTTGCTTTTTATGCTATCTTTGTCTTCGTGAAAAACTGACCAATCGGTAATTTTTATGGAAAACAAACCCTTCGAACGCATCCAAAGGAGCTTCAACTACACTCCTGCGAGCATCTTTACGAACCAATGGTCGAACTTGGCCTTCGGGGTTGGGATGATCGTCATTCCGGCCCTTTTCCCTTTCGGCATTCGCATCCGGCATCTGAGAATCCTTTCCCCGACCGTTTTCTCGACGATTCTGATTGTGGGCGGCGTGCTGCTGCTCTTCTTTACATGGCGGGGGATGCGCAATGCCCGCGCGCTGAAGGCTCAGGGTGGGAAGATCACCATCGACGGCAACCGTGTAACCTACCCCGAGGTCGAAAAGGGGCAGGTCCAATACCGCTCGTTCCTCACCACCGACATCGAGTATGTGAAAGACGACGAGGAGGAGCACCAGTGCAAAGTCAAACTGCCGGACAACTATATTGTTTTCGAGACCAAATATTTCGATTCATGGGAGGAGTTCGAGACCTTCCGCACGCTTCTGGGATAAAATATATAAAAACATACGGACATGATGACCAGACTTATGAAAATCGCAGCGGTGGCCGCTGTCGCCGCCTTGACTCTCACCGCCTGCGGCTCGGGCGAGACTTTCACGATGACCTCCGACGAGGGCATCGCCAAAATCAAAGAGCTCATCACGACGAACGTCGACACATCGAAGTACAAGATCTATGAGGTGGAATGGAACGAGGACGGCCACGACCGCAAACTGGAGAATATCCTCACGCAGATCGACGTGTACTACATCGATGCCGAGAACAACGACTACAATCTCTCGTTCCTGCTCACGGGCGGAAAGTTCACGACCGACGGTCCGAAGAAAAGCGACCGTCGGACCTATTCCTACGAATGCTCGACGCCGCTCAACCTCGACGCTATCAACTTCGAATACCTCGAGAAGATTACCGAAGGGGCCGTTTCGATCGTGCAGTCCGACGAGAAAGGGCAGCGTCTCTCTCTGAAGTCGGCCGAGATGTTCCGTTTCCGCAACTGGCCGGTCATGCTGCGTGAGGTCGATCGCTGGAACCGCAGCGAGGAGTTCCGCGAGGAGTCGAAACAGCTGGAGGTGCAGTTCGAATTCAACTATATCAACGAGAACGAATCGACCGAATACGAGGGACGCTTCACGGTAACGAACTACTACACCGTGGCCTTCACGGCCGATGCTGCGGGCGAAGTCTCGCTCGACGAATAAATCCGACGACATGGAAGCGCTCGGAGGTGTTCCGAGGCGATCGGCTCCGAATGCGGAACGGTTGTTCGGGGCGGGAGTCTTGTATGTCGCTTGCGGAGAGTGGGCTGCAGCCTACCGCTGCTTCGAACGCTGCGGTTCGGAGAATGGGACTGCACGCTATAACAGCGCATTGTGCTGCTTCATGGTGGGTTGGTACGAGGAGTGTTACCGGCTGCTCTGCCTTGCGGAGCGGCTGCTGGCCGACATCCCGACACGCGGTGCCGACACGGGCGGATACGGACTGACGCCACAGCCCCTTCCCGAAGCATTCCGTCACTGGGAGGCCGCGAGCGAACTGTCTCGCTGTCCGCTGCTGCCGGAGACGACGCGCGACGACGCGCTCATGCTGATACTACGTCTGCGCGCCGAGGCCGCCTTCCGCTTGGGCCGTTACGAGGAGGTGCGTACGATAGCCACCCGCCTCGGACACCGATACGAACAGATTGAAAATCTGCTGAAACGAATCGATCCATGACACCACTCCGGGAACTGTATGAACTCTACCGTTACCCTGACGTTGCGAAAGAGGCGCGCCGGCGCGAACTTCTCGCAGGGATTCCGACCGATGCCCGCGACGAGGACAACGAGGCCCGCACGTCGCTGCATGTTGCAGCGGAATTCGCCGACCGGGAGGCCATCACGAGCCTCATAGGGCGCGGGGCCGAAGTGAATGCGCGCGACGCTGCGGGACGCACCCCGTTGCTCTGCCTGGCCCTGTGCCGTTCGGGACGGAGGATGCCGGACGACGAGATTGCCGATGCCGGACGGCGATTGCTCGAACTCGGCGCCAACCTCCCGCGCTCGGGACGCAATACGACAGCGCTGATTGAGGCGGCCCGCAACCGTTATCATGGATTGATTGCGGCGCTGGTCGATTCGGGACAGCGGCTTGACTCCACGGATCGCAACGGCGACAACGCCCTGCATGTACTCTGCCAGCGGGTTGCCGAGACGACCGACGATATTCGCCGGGCCGAACAGCGCATCGAGGGTTTCGCCGAAAGGTGGACCTCCGAGAAACAAAAAGCCGATACGCAGCGCGAATTGGAGGCGCAGCGCGAGGAGGCTTTGCGCTGCCATCTGAGTGTTGCGCTGCTGCTCGACAGCGGGCAGTTCGACCTCGGGGAACGGAACGCGGTGGGCCGCACGCCTTTCGATCTTGCTGCGGCGTGGGGTGCCAATACGGTCAGCGCCCTGCTCTCGGGCGAGGATCCCTACGACGAACGGGCGCTCGAGACGGGCGGCATGAATCTCTTTCTGGCGCTGCGCCGACGCGACTGGAAGACGTTCGAAAAATTGCTTGCGGCGGGTGCCGATCGGCAGGAAGTATGCGACGACCCGGAGATGTCCGATTTTACGGGCAAGACGCCCCTGCTTTGCGCCCTGATGTGGGGTGAGACCGAGGCTGCGGCGCTGCTGCTCCGAGCTGGGGCCGACCCTAATCGTCGTACCGAAAAAGGCGAAAGCCCCTTCGGATTCTGGATTGAGCGGGGGTGTCGCGGCTCGGACGGCATGGAGCGTTACGCGCCGTTGTTGGAGCTTTTCGTGCGGAACGGATGGCATCCCGATGCACCGCAAGCACTCCAAGGGGAGAGTGCTCTGATGCTCACGTGCCGACATGACGACTGCGAGTTGGCCATGTGGACGTTGCGGCGCCTGCTGGGACAAAAGATCGAGGTGAATGCCCGCGATGCGCTGGGGCGCACGACGTTGATGCACCTTCTTGGCCCGGGGAGCGCCGGGCCATATCAGTTCGAGATGCTCGAACGGCTGCTGGAGGCCGGGGCCGATCCTTGTGCCGTCGACAACGAAGGACGCACGGTGCTGCATTATGTGGCCGAAGGGTATTCGCATCCGGCGGCGCGGCAGGCGGCCGAGCTGCTCTTCGACTTTGGGCGGCCCGATGTATCGGCGACCGACAACCGGGGGCTCACGTCGCTCGACATCGCCATGCGCAGCAACAACGAGACACTCGTCAGATATTTCTTGAAAAAACTTTGATACGCATCCAATGGACCACTGTCAGACTTTCCTAAACGCCTGTCGCAACGGGCAGAAAAATATCGTCAGGATCTTCATCGAACGCGGAGGCATCGACCTTGACCGGCGCGATGCCGAAGGCAACACGGCGCTCCACTACGTCTGCCGCGAGGGGTTCCGCGATCTGGCCGTGCTGCTGCTCGACCGGGGAGCCGATCCCTCGTTGACCAACAACCGGGGCGGGACGCCCCTGCACGCCGCAGCCCGAAATGGAAACCGTGAGATCCTTGCCCGGCTCATCGATGCCGGGGCCGATCCCGATGCTGTTGACAACGAGGGTTGCACGCCGTTGATGCGGCTCTTGGAGAATCACCGTACGGATGCCGCGTTGTGGCTGATCGACCGCGGGGCCGATACCGAGGTCACCGACCGGTCGGGACACCGGGCGCTGGATTACGCCACGGTGTACGGATTGCGCGAGGCGGTGGCACGTTTGAGCCGTCCGGACGACGCGGTGCGCGATGCCGAGGGCAACACGCCGCTGCATCAGGCTGTCTGCAACGATCAGGCAGAGGTTGTTCGCACGCTGCTTGCCGCTTCGAAGGCGCAGCTCGATGCGCCGAACGACGCGGGCGAAACGCCGCTGCTGATGGCGTGCGGACGCGGAAATCTTCACATCGCCCGAATGCTCCTTGCCGCCGGTGCCGACGTAAACCGATCCCTTCCCTGTGGCTTATCCCCGCTGCACCGGGCCGCGCAGGCGGGCAACCGTTTCTTAGCCAAGGCGCTGCTCGAGGCCGGCGCGGCGATTGACGCCTGCAACGGAGTGGGTGAAACGGCTCTGCTTCTGGCAGCACGCGCCGGGAACAACGAGGTTGTGCGTCTGCTCGTGGAATGCAATGCCGAAGTCAATGTGGCTGACAATCTCCAGCATACGGCCCTCTATTATGCCGGCGAGCGAGGCTTCGTGGAGATTGTCGAACTGCTGCTCGTCGCCGGTGCCGAAGGATAAGATTGTCGAACACCTTAAAACATACCGAGAATGGCAAACGAGAAGATGAACCCCCGGAGCCCGGAGGAGATTGCCCGGGCGGCACAGAAGGCAGCTCTGGAGCAGATGCGTGCGATGATGGGCCATATTCCGGGGATGCCCGACATGGACGACATGCAGGCGCAGATCATGGCGCAGATGCAGGCCGCCGTGCCCGATCTGGCCGAAATTCAGGCGCAGCAGGCCGCGATGGAAACGCTCGGCGGTGTGGATGCCGCCACCGTGGCCGAAACCGCACGGCGCAACATGGCACAGGCCGCCGCGACGGCGCAGGCGCTGCAGGACGGCAACCTGTTGAATCAATTGCGCGAGACGAATGCCGCTGCCCTCGACTGGCTGGGCGAGGAGAACGGCTGGGAGATCCGCCGCGCCGAGGAGTGTCGGCTGACATCGGAGCAGCAACGGTTGATGGCCTTCGCCGCACCTTTGCTGGTCTACAACGGCGAGTGTGTGGATGCCGTCGAAAGCGAAGTTGCTCCTGAAACCTATCGCGCGCAGTTGCAGAGCTGGTGGGACATTACGGATCGCGACTCGACGCTCGGAATCGTACGATGGCTCCTCCACGAGGGACACCATGCCGATGCCGATGCAGCGCTGGCGCTCATGCGCGGTGACAGGCCCGGAGCTGGGGATACTGAGGAGAAGGCCGAAGATGTGCAACTCATCGCGGAGTGCATGATTGAAAACGATTGCTGCACGGCCGATACGCTGCCGCAGACGGCCATCGCTTGGGATCTGGTGCGCATCGCCAACCTCGGGCGCTGGGCCTTCCATTGCGGTTACCTCTCCGAATCGGAGATGTGGCGGGTGATGCAGGTGGCCGCCGGCGCCGCCCGCGAGAACTTCGCTTCGTGGGAGGAGTACGGACGCAGCTTTGCCTTCGGTCGCGGCGTCTGGCACGGCGACGAAGAGGAGTGCCAGACGGCATGGGAGATCGTCTCCGAGTTGTTCGAAAACGAGGCGTCGCCCTGGCGGCAGATCCCGTGGAACGAATAGGAACGCAAAATTCGCGAAGTGATGGAACGGGGACTCGAATTCTATATCATGCTGGCCGCCGTGGCGGTCGGCTCCTTGACGTGGCTCTACCGTAAAAGCAGCAAGATCTGGACAACGGTGCGCAAGCTGCGTCGGGCCTTCAAAGAGATCTGTCTCAATCCGAAATCGACGCTCGATGACGAACGGTGCCGCCAGCTGGCCGTCGGGGCGATGTACGCCTCTCAGCAGGGGGCGTGGCAGAATTCGCTGGAAACGGGAATCGTCGACGTGCTACCCGAAATTCTGGGCGACTGGTGGGGCATCGGCTCCGCCGAGGAGGCTCGCGGGCAGTTGGACTACCTCTGCGAAAAGGGATTCCGTTGCTGCTGGCCCACGGTGCTGGAGGCTTTCAATCTCGACGACCGGGACAGGCAGGATGCCCTGCTCCGGCGGCGGATGGCCACGCAGGAGGATTACGACAAAGTAACTTCGCAACTCGAAAATCTTCGGGAGACCTTCGACGAGCTTATGTCGTGCGGCGTCGTCGCCTCGCAAGAGGAGCTCGGGCGCTGCGGCGTGACGGGCTGGGATGCCGGGCGCATCGTCTTTCTGGCGCGTGCCTGCTGCGAGATGGGCTACCTCTCCGAGGAGGAGGCGTGGCGCTACATCGGCCGGGCCGACGCGTTGGCGCACGAAGCGTGCGGGTCGTGGCGCGAACTGGCGATGAGCTACCTCCTCGGTCGCTCGTTGTGGGGCGGCAAACGGGCTTACAACTCGGTGATGAAGAAGACGGCCGACGTTTTGCTGAGCGACCCGAAGAGCCCGTGGATGCGCTATTCATGGTAACGGCCGGAGACCGGACAAGCCGAAAAAGGCATGAAAGCCGCATTGAAATACCCGGTCTTCTATCTCGACCCCGCGGAACATACGGTCTATGTCTTCTGGCGGGAGGAGAACGTGACGACGCGCCGGCAACTCGCCGAGGCTGACGGTTGGGCCGGACAGGAGGCGGTCGACGCTTCCGGACGGCGGTATGTCATCCGCCGCTGTCGGGAGATCGGCCCGGCCGACCGACGCATGATCCGCTACGAAACCGACTTCGAGAAGACCGTTCGCGATTGTACACTCGGCGAACTGCAGGCGTGGATCGTCCGCGAATATCCCCGGTCGGAGTGGTTCGGGGAGTCGTGCTGGCGCAATACCTCCGATTTCCGGCGGGCGATCTTCCGTTGCCAAAGTTTCGAGGAGCTGGCTCGGATGTTTCGCTGCCGACCCGAGGAGGAACCCTCCGTCCGGCGCGACATCGTGCGCTTTCTGGCCGTATCACTCGTTATCGGGCTCGCCATCTGGCTGCTGGCCCGATACACGTAATCAAAATCTTACAAACCATGAAAATCCGACATCTAATCGCATCCGTCCTTTTGCTTGCGGCCTCGGGCTGTGCAACCTCCCGCCGCCTTGCGGAGATCGAACCGACCTTCGCAGCCACTGAATCGACCTGGCTGCACGGCTCGGAAGATGCCGATGTGGTGAACCGTCGTCTGAAGCCTATCGAACGTCCGCAGGTGCGTTTCGAGGTCGAACGGGCCGTGTGGCACGTCGATTCGGCCTGGGTGGTGGTCCGCGTGACGATTCCCCACCGCTCGATCCGCCGCAGCGAGTGTTTCAAAGCCATGAGCGTTCTTCAAGTCCCCGAGGGCATCATGGAACTGGGCGAACTGACACTCGACTCGGGCCATTTCACTCCCGATAAGGAAGATGAGGGCGTGGATGTGGCAACCCGTCCCGGACGGATGCAGAATCTTTATCTCTCGTGGCGCTTTGCTTGGGACGAGCGCATGCGCACGAATGCCTTCATCGCGGTCTTCCCAAGCTTGACCGACGGCCGCCACCTGTTCCGGTATCTGCCCCTGATGCTGCCGATCTTCTGGTGCGACGATTCGAAACAGGAGTTCTTTTGGCCGCAGTCGGCCGGGATTCCCGAAGAGACGCTGCTGGAGTGCTCGCCCTTCAAATCCGCTGTCGGACGATGACGGGAGGAGTCATCCGGGGAAGACTCGGACTGCTGTTCCCGCTGATACTCCGGACAGGAAATCTGCGGAGCGAAAAAGTTCCTGCAGGAATCCGGTTCGACCACGACCTCGTGCCGCACGGCGTCGCCCGGGTTGTCATGTCCGCGCCGCCGCACCGGAAAGCGACACAGTATGCTGCTATCTCTCGATCGAAGCTGGGCGGCCGCGTGCTCGGGGGGGGGGCGACTACGAGATACTGCTTTCCAGCAAACCGGCGCACAGACCGTACGCCGATGATCGTTACGAAAGAGGGTACGCTGCTGGCATGGATCCGAGGCACCTGTTCCGAGCAACGAGCCGCCGGCACGGTGACACACCGTGCCGGCATGTCTGTCGTTTCTCTCCCGCTGACAAGGGCGAATGCTGTTGTTTAATAAACTAAGCCTCTGTCAATTTAATTGATTGACAGAGGCTTAATATCGGTTTTTCGTGCTTAAAAATACACTAATATTCCTCCTCGTTGAAGAAGAAATCGTCCTTGCTCGGATAATCGGGCCATATGTCCTCGATGCTCTCGTAGATTTCGCCCTCGTCCTCGATTTCGTTCAGGTTTTCGATGACTTCGAGCGGAGCGCCCGAGCGGGTCGCGTAGTCGATCAGCTCGTCTTTGGTGGCCGGCCACGGCGCATCTTCGAGCTTAGAAGCCAACTCAAGTGTCCAGTACATATCGGTAAGTTTTTAATTGTTGTCGCGCGTTGGGGATTCAAGTTGTGCAAAAATAGAAATTTTTTCATTTATCGTACACCCAGTATGTCTCTTTTACGTGAAATTCGTCGGTCAGCTTACGCCCCAACGTGTAAAAGTAGTCCGATAGTCTGTTTAGGTATTGCATAACGCTTTGAGGAACGGAGTATTCTTCGGCGAGCGTCAGCGTCCGTCGCTCGCAGCGGCGGCAGACTGTCCGGCAGACGTGGCTGAGTGAGACGACCGGATGGCCGCCCGGCAGCGTGAACGTGGAGATCGGCCGGAGCGTCGCCTGCATGGCGTCGATCCTGCTTTCGAGGAATCCGACCTGATCGTCGCCCAGCGGAGGGAGATATTTGGGCGCGTCTCCTTCGGTGGCCAGATAGGAGGCCGCCCTCATCAGATGGTCGAGTATCCGGAGTAGGTCGTCGCGGTACGGTTTCATCGCCTCCGTGTCGGGCAGGTTGTCGCGGAGCAGGGCCGTCTGGGCCATCAGTTCGTCGACCGTGCCGTATGCTTCCAGTCGGGGGTGGTTTTTCGGAACGCGCTGCCCGCCTACGAGCGACGTGGTTCCCCGGTCTCCGGTTTTGGTGTATATTTTCATGGCAGTTCGTTTTTTGGGTTTCAGATTCTGTAGTGCTGGGGTTGCAGCTTGGGATTGAAAAAGTAGATCATCATGACCCGCCGGTCGACGCTCACGCAAGGGTAGTGCGTGCGGATCTGCTGCGCCATGCGCCATCTGCGTGCGTTGCGGTGAGGTGCCAGCAGGATCAGGCAATCGTCCTTTCCGGCGCTTTCCCGTACCTTTTCGACGATCGTCTCGGCCGATGCGTCGGGCATCAGTATGCAAAGATTGCGCCCTGCGCGAGCTTGAGAGCCGAGGCCGGGGACCAGCGTATGGCTTTCCATACGACAATGCGTGTACAGGTTCTGTATTTTGACGGCATGCTTGCGGCCGATGCACTCGCGCCGCAGCTCGTCGTACAGCCGCGTGTCGGGGCCGGTTATCTTGCTTTTCATGAATACGTTGCGGACGATTCCGTACATGAAGGGAGAATGGATGCCGTGTCCGCGCCAGTGCCTTACGTGGATATGGGCTCCGAGCCGGAAGTATCCCCTGAAGATGCGTTGTTTCGCTTTTTTGAACAGGTCCATGTCATATCGGTTGTGACGCCAGCAGCTCGCCGGCCAGATGCCCGGTGGAATAGGCGATTTGCAGGTTGTATCCTCCCGTGTCCGCATCGATGTCGAGCAGCTCGCCGGCCAGATAGAGTCCCCCGACCAGACGCGACTGCATCGTCTCCGGGTCGACTTCTTCGGTCGAGACTCCGCCGGCCGTTACGATCGCTTCCGAAAAAGGACGGTAGTCCGATACGGGGATGCGGAGGCTTTTCAGAATGCTTGCTATGCGTTCCCCGTCGCGTTTGTCGAGCGAGGCGAGGAGCTGTGACGGGGAGAGACGGCATGTCGCGGCGGCCAGCGGGATCAGTTGCGGAGGCAGGAGCCTGCGCAGGAGTTGACGAATCTCGGCTTGCGGTCCCAGCGACCCGATTTCGCGGGCGATCCGGTCCGCGAGCTTGGACCGGTCGAGCGCCGGCTTCAGGTCGATCTCCAGCTCGACACGGCATTCCTCGATCAGCGCGTCGACCGCCCGGCGGCTCATTCGCAGCACGATCGGTCCGCTCAGAAAGGGGGTAAACTCCAGCTCTCCGAACTCTTGTTGCGTCGTTTCGCCGTCGACGACCAGTTTCGCCGCTACATTGCGCAGCGCGAGTCCTTTCAGTCGGTCCGTTTCCGGCAGACCCGACACGAGCGGAGTCAGCGAGGGCCGGATTTCGACGATCGTGTGACCGAGTTTGTGAGCGAGCAGATAGCCGTCGCCGGAAGAACCGGTAGCCGGATAGGAAGCTCCGCCCGTAGCCAGCAGGACGTTCGGCGCTGCGATTCTCTCCGTTCCCTGAGGAGTTTGCACGGTCGCTCCCGCGATCCGCCCTCCGTCCGTGTGGATTTCCCTGACGCGTGTCAGGCAGGCGATCTCCGCTCCCTGCCGGCGGCACCAGCCGATATGCGCTTCGGCCACGTCCCACGCTTTCCCGCTCGCGGGAAAAACCCGTTTTCCCCGCTCGACGGAAAGCGGCACGCCGATGCGGCGGAAAAACTCGACCGTCTCGGCGTTCGAGAAACGACGCAGGGCCGGTGCGAAGAATTCGGCCGAACGGCGGATCTTTTTCAGAAACTCAGCCTCGGAGCGCATGTTGGTCAGGTTGCAGCGGCCTTTCCCCGAGATGCGGACCTTGCGTTGGGGTTTTTCCATCCGCTCGCACAGCAGGACTTTCCGTCCCGCCGAGGCTGCGACTCCGGCCGCCATGATTCCTGCCGCGCCGCCGCCCGCTATGATCAGATCGTAATGTCTCACAAGGCTGAAAATTTCCAGCAAAGATAAAAATTCCGGAGGCGTTTTTTTCGCTTTCCCGAAAAAATCCTTAGCTTTGCGCTCCGCTAAGTTCTAAGAGAAGATGTTAAGCAGAAGATTACTCAGAATCAAGGCCGTCAAGGCGCTCTATTCTCATTTCAAGTCGGAGTCGGATTCGCTGATCGTTTCGGAAAAGAATCTTATGCTGAGCATCGACAAGACCTACGAGCTCTATCACCAGATGCTGTGGCTTGTCGTCGAGGTCGCAAATTACGCCGAGAATCGGATCGAACTGGGCCGCCGCAAGCATCTGCCCACACCCGAGGAACTGAACCCCAATACCAAATTCGTCGATAACCGCGTGGTGGCGGCGTTGAGAGAGAGCGATGCGCTCACCGACTATCTGCAGCGCAAGAAGCTCGGGTGGGTGCAGGCGCCGGAGCTTGTCAAGAAGCTGTACCATGCCATGGTGGAGAGCGACTATTACCGAAAGTACATGGATGCTCCTGCGCGTTCGTTCAAGGAGGATGTCAGACTGGTCGAGAGTTTTTATACGCGGACTGTCGGCGAGAGCGAGGCGCTGGAGGAGGCGCTGGAGGAGCAATCGATCCTGTGGGCCGACGATGCCGATTTCGCCGTAATCATGGTGCTGCGTACGTTGGACGACATGCGGGCTTCCCAGACCGATGTGCCGTTGCTCCCCCAGTACAAGAGCGAAGACGATGCCGCTTTCGTCAAGGAGCTGTTTCGCAAGACGCTGGTGGGTTACGGCGAGTACATCGGCTATATCGACAAGTATACGAGCAACTGGGATGTCGAGCGTATCGCTTTCATGGACAATCTGATCATGGCGGCCGCGACGGCGGAATTGCTGTCGTTCCCCTCGATTCCGATCAAGGTAACGCTCGACGAGTACATCGAGATAGCCAAGTATTACAGTACGCCCGGCAGCAGCGTCTTCATCAATGGCGTGCTGGACAAGATCGTCGAGGAGCTGACCGCCGAGGGACGCATTCGGAAGTCCGGACGCGGCCTGCTCGAGCAGTAGCGGAGTGGCACCGAAGTTGCTCTCCGGCCGATGTTCCGTAAAAATCGCAAGGTAGGATGACAAAGTCGATTCTTTTTCTCGTGGCGGTCGTTTGTGCCGTCGGCTGCGTGGACCGCACGTCTCTGAACGACGGTACCCGCGAGGCCGTTGCATCGAGAACGATTCTGCTTGCAGACTCGATGTCGCGCGATACGGTCGATCTGGGACGCATGCGTCAAGGCGAGATCGTCCGGCAGCGTCTGCTGCTCGAGAACGGATACCGGGAACCTATGGTGATCCTGTCCGTCTCGACGAGTTGCGGCTGCACGTCGGCCGAGTTCGACCGACATCCCGTACAGCCCGGAGCCCTTTCCGATTTTTCGTTCGAGTTCGACAGCAAGGGATTCGCGGGCGATCAGATCAAGCATATCACGCTGCGCACATCGGCTTCTCCGAAGCCGTTCACGATCGTCGTAACGGGCTGTGTGGCCCGGTAATCTTTCGGACAGACGAATGAAACCGAATTTACCTTTCCTGCGCGTTGGTAAATCCGAATTATCGCTTAACTTTGCAAGAAACAATTTATAATACTTGATGAATATGGATTTGATGACAGTTATGCTTCAAGCTGCCGCTCCTGCCGGCGGAGGAAGCGCCTCTTTTCTGATTATGATGGTGCTGATTTTCGCCGTGATGTATTTCTTTATGATCCGTCCTCAGCAGAAGCGTCAGAAAGAGCTGGTGAAATTCCGCAACGCGCTCGAGAAAGGGCAGAAAATCATAACGGCCGGCGGTATCTACGGTACGATCAAAGAGGTGAAGGAGACTTACGTTCTGGTCGAAGTCGATAGCAACGTGGCTATCCGGGTCGACAAGAACATGGTGATGAAAGATCCGTCCGATCTGGCCGCTCAGGCCAAATAGGCTCGGCGGGGCAAAAGCGACGAGAGGCGACTTGCGGATCGAGCGATCGACGAGGGCCTCTGCGTACGGAATACGTAATTTCGGCGATGCTGCGATTTTCGTAGCATCGCTGTTTTTTGCGCGTCGGACCGCGTTCCGTGCGGGAGCTCCGACGAGGCGCGTTCGCCGGGCAGTAATATGGAATCCCGTCCGCTCGGGAGTTTCGCCTCTGTTAGCGGAAGGCAAGGGGCGGATGGTTGCTCTTCTAAGGTCGGAACGGTACATCCGCTGATCCTTGTTGCGAAAGAGCGAGGCCGGGTAGGTCGGAATAGCGCTGTGTGCGGGACGGGCATGATCCGGAAGGGAAACCGTTTCCCAGTCGCTCAGACGCCGAACAGAAATGGGAAAGGCTCGCTTTCCCGGAACTCCCCGGCCGCATTCCCTGCGTAGATTTCCCCTCCGGTGAGCGACAGTTTCTTGACCGGAGCTCCGGAGGAAAAATCGAGTCCTTTCAGGTCGATCCAGAAAATATCGGGGCTGAGGGTCGATTCGAAAAAGTAGACGCGGTTTTTCTGGTCCGATACGGTCCTCCAGCGGGTGGAGGCGATATAGGGCCTTTCGGGCAGGGATATGCCGAGCGGGACCGAAACGTTGCGCATTACGCTGAAAACGGCGGCTACGGCCGTGCGCGGGTCGGCCGTCTGCTCTACGGCATTGATATAGAACGAGGCCCGGACGAAACGGTCGGTCGCCCGGTTCGTTCCCGGAAGCATGACCAGACCGCCGATCTGCTCCCAATAGTCGTTCAGCGTGATTTGTTTGTCGTAGGTGGGCGAGTTAGTCATCACCTGACATTGCCGTCCGTGATGTACGATCAGCTTTCCCTCGATGTATTCGAAGATGGCGCTGTTGCCGGTCGTGTCCGATATCGACAAGTGAAGCGTCGACCGGCTCCCGTTCGGCAGGTCGGGCGCGTCGATGCGGAACTCGTCCCGGCTCAGCGCGGCGACGGCCTCGTCGACCGTGGCGAAGTTGTCGAGCACATACTGGGTCCAGATGCTCAGGCCCATCACCGGGCGGTCGTCGTTCGGCCGCGTGTACGACGACTCGGTCAGAAACAGCAGATTGGCCACGAGTCCCCGCTCGTTCATGCCGTCGCAAGTGCCGATGTCGTATCCGGCCGTGACGACGCTGCCGTAGCGGGAGGTCCACCGGACCGAATGCTCGCCGAGACCGCCCTTTTTATGCATGCCTCGCGGAAACAGGTAGATGTTCGACTGAGGGTCTTCCTTCCAATCCATCGTGCGGCCGGTGACGATCATGCCGTCGGGACCCAGATATACGGCTCTCGTGCAGGCTTCCGAACGGGCCGGGACGAACAGAGCCCCGGCAGCGGCCGCAAAAGCGATCATAAAGGCTGCGGCGCTCGGGCCGCGGCGTTTGGACGGAGTATGAAACGAATCGATGTATGACATGGCAAGGCGTTTTGGCTTGCCGGAGAAAAAATCCCGGCGAAGATCGATGATCTGTTCGCTGTCAAATATCGTACCCGTTCGTCGTCCCGGCGACTCCGGATGCCATTGGGCCGAATCGGAATACGCGTTTGCCGGAAATCGGGCAGGTGTGTCGCGGTAAGGGATAAACGCGGCTGCCTGAATTTTAACGTATAGCAAGCGAGCCCCGCGAGGGATAGAATAACCGTCGCGGGGCTCGCTTACCATTGGACTTTCGGAGAACGTCGGGCGTCTCGCTGCGGAAACAACGGTTCTATTCCGCGTCTTGCGTTTTCCCGTCCGCTTGCTCGTCGTCCTTGAAGTCGGTCATTCCCGCTTCCAAAAGCAGGTTGTACCACAGTGCCACTTTCTTGATATCCGATACGTGCACGCGGTCGCGGTCGTATTCGGGAAGGGCTTCGGCGAAGAATTTTTTCAAATCTTCCGGAGCGGATTTGTGGCTCAGGACGGGCTGGCCGGCATGCTTGTCGTAAATCTGTTGGAATACCTGCGCCAGCGGAGCGTCGTCGTTCTCGGTGAAAATGGCGATTTCTCCCAGCGAGCTGACCTTGGCGGATGCCGAGGCGCAGGAGCGGACGCCGCTGCCGAGTTGCTCGACGATGATGCCGTTCTTGCTCTGCGCGACGAACTTGTACAGCCCGCTTTGTCCCGAAATAGCCAGTATCTCTTTCAGTTTCATAGTCGTAAAGGTTTAAATCCGGAGCAAATATAGCAAAATATGCCGTAGGCGCTTGCGTGTCGGCCGATTTTTGTTCCGTCCGGTCCGATCATGCTATATAGATTTTATCTAAACGTTAAAATTAGGAAATTTCTGTATTTTTTTCTAAAATTGCAAATTGGAAAAGTCCGAAAATGAGCGGCCGGACCGGCGTGTGCGCATGGCGTGCCGGGAGACGGCGGGAGTTTTCCTGCATAACGAATATCGAACCCACTGATGTAAAGAAGGTGCGGCGGATCGCGGAGGCGGTCGGGTCGCTCGAAATCAAAAAAACAGAGAGAAGAACCGATGAAAGTGTTGAAGTTTGGCGGATCGTCCGTAGGTTCCGCAGAAGGATTGTCACAGGTGAAGAAGGTGGTCGGAGCATGTACGGAGGACGCGATCGTCGTCGTATCGGCTTTGGGCGGCATAACCGACCAGCTTTTGCAGACGGCCCGGACGGCCGCTGCGGGCGATGACGGCTATGCCGCTTCGTTGGCGGAAATGGTCGCGCGGCATTACGGGTTGGCCGATACGGTCGTGCTGAAGGAGAACCTGCCGTCGGTTCGCGAGCAAATCGGCCGCCTGCTCGACGAGCTCTCCAATATTTTCAAAGGAGTCTATCTGATCAAGGACCTTTCGCCGAAAACGACCGACGCGATCGTCAGCTATGGCGAGCGGCTTTCATCGGTGATCGTTTGCGGAGCACTTCCCGGAGCGGTCCGTTACGATGCGCGCCGGTTCGTCAAGACGAAGCCCTATTTCGGGCGGCATATCGTCGACTTCGCATCGACCGAGGAACTGATCCGCGAGACGTTCCGGCAGATGCCGCACACGGTGGTCGTGCCCGGCTTCATCGCGAGCGATCTGGCGAGCGGGGACGCTACGAACCTCGGCCGAGGAGGTTCGGACTATACGGCGGCGATTCTCGCCTCGACCCTCGATGCCGCGATGCTCGAAATCTGGACCGACGTCGACGGTTTCATGACCGCCGACCCGAAAGTGATCAACAACGCCTACGTGATCGAGCGTCTGAGCTATGTCGAGGCGATGGAGCTGTGCAATTTCGGCGCGAAGGTGATCTATCCGCCGACGATTTTCCCCGCCTACCACAAGAATATTCCGATCGTCATCAGGAATACGTTCAATCTCGATTCGCCCGGCACGTTCATCTCGCGCGAGCATGTGAAGGACCCCAGCCGGGCGATCAAGGGGATTTCGTCGATCAACGACACCTGCCTGATTACGATTCAGGGACTGGGCATGGTCGGCGTGATCGGCGTCAATTACAGGATATTCAAGACGCTGGCCAAATCGGGCATCAGCGTGTTCTTCGTCTCGCAGGCGGCTTCCGAGAATACGACGTCGATAGGCGTCCGCAACGCCGACGCTGCGGTGGCGGTCGAAGTGCTCTCGGCCGAGTTCGCTCAGGAAATCGCCATGGGAGAGATCAACCGGATCAAGCAGGAGCCCAATCTGGCCACGATCGCGATCGTGGGCGAGAACATGAAGCATACGCCCGGCATCGCGGGACGGCTTTTCGGTACGCTGGGGCGCAACGGCATCAATGTGATCGCCTGCGCTCAGGGCGCGTCGGAGACCAACATTTCGTTCGTCGTCTCGCTCGAGAGCTTGCGCAAGTCGCTCAACGTGATCCATGATTCGTTCTTTCTGTCGGACTATCAGGTGCTCAATATTTTCATCGCCGGCGTCGGGCTCGTGGGCAGCAATCTGCTCGAGCAGATACGGTTGCAGCAGCAGACACTGATGAAGAACAACTCGCTGCAAATCCGCGTCGTCGGGGCGACCAACTCCCGGCGCTTCGTCGTCAACCGCGACGGACTCGACCTGACGACTTACAAGCAGGAGCTGGAGCATTCCCGGAACGAATCGTCGCCCGAGCGTTTCCGCGACGAGATTCTGAGGATGAACATCTTCAACTCGGTTTTCGTCGATTGTACGGCGAGCGCCGAAGTGGCCGGAATCTACAAGGATCTGCTCGAGCACAACGTGTCGGTCGTGGCGGCCAACAAGATCGCCGCCTCGTCGTCCTACGAGCGTTATGCCGAGCTCAAGTCGATCGCGCGCAAGCGGGGCGTCAAGTTTCTTTTCGAAACGAACGTGGGCGCCGGCCTGCCGATCATCAACACGATCAGCGATCTGATCAACAGCGGTGACCGCATTATCAAGATCGAGGCGGTCGTGTCGGGTACGCTGAACTTCATTTTCAACGAGATGAGCGCGACCGTTCCGATGAGCCGGGCGATCCGTATGGCGCAGGAGGCCGGATACGCCGAGCCCGATCCGAGGGTCGATCTGAGCGGTACGGACGTGATCCGCAAGCTCGTGATCCTGTCGCGCGAGGCGGGTTACCGCGTCGAGCAGGCCGATGTCAAGAAAGAGTTGTTCATTCCCGAGAAGTATTTCGAGGGGTCGGTCGAGGAGTTCTGGCGCCGGATTCCCGAGGTGGACGCCGATTTCGAGCAGCGCCGCCGGAGGCTGGAAGCCGCCGGGTTGCGCTGGCGTTTCGTGGCCTGCATGGAGAACGGCCGGACCGAAGTATCGCTGCGCGAGGTGGATAGCGAGAGTCCTTTCTATCACTTGGCCGGCAGCAACAACGTGATTCTGCTGACGACCGAGCGGTACAAGGAGTACCCGATGCAAATCAAGGGCTACGGAGCCGGGGCGAGCGTGACTGCTGCCGGCGTGTTCGCCGATATCATCAGCATCGCCAATATCCGGTAAGCTCCTGCTCCGGCGGCGTGATTGCGGCCGGACGATTCTTCGATTCCGACTGCCGGAAAGAGAGAAGACGGAGGCGGCCTTCGCTGCGGGACGGGAGTCTTTCGCGTACGGTGAGACCGGGGGCGAGGACGATATGAGGCGCAGAGCATTGTCGGAGGAGAGGCTTTGGAAAAGACAATAAACGAGTTGCAGATGAAATACATCATTATTCTGGGAGACGGCATGGCGGACGAGCCGATCGGCTCTTTGGGGGGGAGAACGCCTCTTCAGGCCGCCTGCAAGCCGTCGATCGACCGGGTCGCGGCGTTGGGGCGGAGCGGAATGCTCGCCACGGTTCCTGCCGGGTTCGCTCCCGGCAGCGAGATCGCCAACCTTTCTGTTCTGGGATACGACCTGCCGAAAGTGTTCGAGGGGCGCGGTTCGCTCGAAGCGGCCAGCATGGGCGTGCGGATCGAGGACGGCGAGATGGCCATGCGCTGCAATCTGCTGACGATCGAGCAGGGACGGATCAAAAACCATTCGGCCGGGCATATTACCAGCGAGGAGGCCGCCGAGCTGATCGTTTTTCTCCAGAAGGAGCTGGGCGGCGGGGACGCTAATTTTTTTCCCGGCGTGTCCTATCGTCATCTGCTGAAGCTCAAGGGCGGCGACAAGCGGATTGCGACGACGCCTCCTCACGACGTGCCGGGGACTCCGTACCGGGATGTGCTGGTCCGGGCCTTGGTCCCCGAAGCCGAGGCGACGGCCGTCCGCATCAACGAGTTGGTCGAGCGTTCGCAGGAGTTACTGAAGGATCATCCGGTCAACCGGGCCCGAGTGGCGGCCGGCAAGGAGCCTGCCAACAGCATTTGGCCCTGGTCGCCGGGTTACCGTCCGCGAATGGAAACGCTGATGCAGCGTTACGGCATCCGTGACGGAGTCGTGATTTCGGCCGTCGACCTGATCAAGGGTATCGGCGTTTATGCCGGCCTGAAGCCGGTCGACGTCGAGGGGGCGACCGGGCTGTATACGACCAATTACGAAGGCAAGGCACGGGCCGCGCTCGATGCGCTGCGCACGCACGATTTCGTTTTTCTGCATATCGAGGCGAGCGACGAGGCCGGACACGAGGGCGATGCCGAGCTGAAGGTCCGGACGATCGAGTACCTCGACTCGCGGGTCGTGAAGACGATTCTCGATGAGATATCCGGCTGGGACGAGCCCGTGTCGATGGCCATTCTGCCCGATCATCCGACGCCCTGCGCCCTGCGGACGCATACGGCCAAGCCGGTACCGTTCACGATTTACCGTACCGGTGTGTCGGGCGACGGCGTGCAGCGTTTCGACGAGCGGTCCGCGCAGGAGGGCAGTTACGGAAACCTGTCGGGCGACGAGTTTATGAATTTGTTTATCGACGGCGACTGATAGCGCGCACGCTCGGTTGCCGGATCGACCGGCCGCCTCGGCGCGTTCGGATAGCCGGCCGGAACGGTCCGGATATTTCAATAGAAAACAGATGAATTACTACAGTACCAACCGCCGTGCCGCGGAAGCCTCGCTCAAGGAGGCCGTCGTGCGCGGACTGGCCCCGGACAGGGGGCTCTACATGCCCGGGCGCATCGAGCGTTTGCCCGAGTCGTTTTTCCGCGAGATGCCGGGCCTTTCTTTCGTACAGATCGCCTGCCGCGTGGCCGAGGCGTTCTTCGGCGAGGATGTCGATGCGGACGCTTTGCAGCGCATAGTGACCGATACGCTGAGTTTCGACGCGCCGGTGGTCCGGGTCGAGGACCGCGTCTGGTCTTTGGAACTTTTTCACGGACCGACGCTGGCGTTCAAGGATGTCGGCGGCCGTTTCATGGCCCGCATGCTTTCCTATTTTCTCGGGCGCGGGGGAGACCGCGTCACGGTACTGGTCGCCACGTCGGGCGATACGGGCAGCGCCGTAGCCAACGGGTTTCTGGACGTGGAGGGTATCGACGTAGTCGTACTCTATCCGAAAGGGAAGGTCAGCGAGATTCAGGAGAAGCAGTTCACGACGCTGGGTCGTAACATTACGGCGCTCGAGATCGACGGCACGTTCGACGATTGTCAGCGGCTGGTCAAGGCCGCGTTTATGGACCGGGAGCTCGGCGAGCGCCTTTCGCTGACCTCGGCTAATTCGATCAACGTCGCGCGCTTTCTGCCGCAGGCGTTCTACTATTTCAACGCCTATGCCCGGCTGCGCGAGGCCGGCCTGTCGGGACCGATCGTCGTCAGCGTGCCGAGCGGCAATTTCGGCAATCTGACGGCGGGACTGTTCGCCAAAAGGATGGGATTGCCAGTGAAGCGGTTCATTGCGGCCAATAACCGGAACGATATTTTCTATCACTATTTGCAGACGGGAAATTACGAGCCCCGGCCGTCGGTCGCTACGATCGCCAATGCGATGGACGTAGGCGATCCGAGCAATTTCGCCCGCATACTCGACTTGTACGGCCGTTCTCTCGAAGCGATCCGGGCCGACATATCCGCTGCCCGCTACGACGACGAGCAGATTTGCCGGGCGATTGCCGAGACGCTTGAGCGGACGGGGTATTTGCTCGATCCGCACGGGGCATGCGGTTACCTCGCTTTGTGCGAAGGGCTGCGCGAGGACGAGACGGGAGTCTTTCTCGAAACGGCGCATCCGGCCAAGTTCCGCGACCGCGTGGAGCCGGTTATCGGCCGGAGCATCGAAATTCCGGCTCGCCTCGCCGAGTTCATGAGAGGGAAGAAGCTGTCGGTCGAGTTACCGGCCGATTTTGAAACTTTCAAAAAATACCTGATCGGGGAATCGGATATTTAACCCATTGTTGATCAGGGCTGTTGAAACGGTTCGAGCAGAAAGGGAGGGCCTTGGAAATATCGCTGTTAATTCTTAACTTGGCGAAAGTAAGTATTAATCCATTTCGTCATGGGTCGTTTGTGCATCTTTCTTTTCCTGTCCTTTCTGTCGGTATCGGCCGCTTCCGGGTCAAAACGGATTCAACCTTGAAGCAAGAATCCTCTTTACTGGCAGTACAAAAAACGGCCGGTCCTTTTGTTGGGAGCTTCCGGTAATGACAATTTGTTCCAAAGTCCGAATCTTGAAACCCATCTCGATTCTCTGATTGCCGCAGGGGGCAATTACGTACGCAATACGATGAGCGACCGGGATGCGGGGGACGTAAGGGCCTATGAAAGGATGTCCGACGGCAGGTACGATTTGAACCGGTGGAATCCCGAGTATTGGGAAAGGTTCGAACGATTGCTCCGTTATACTCGAAAGCGGGACGTTATCGTCCAAATCGAGATTTGGGATCGTTTCGATCATTCCCAGCGATTTTGGGACAGCGACCCGTATAACCCCAAAAACAATGTGAATTACACGTCCGCCGAGTCCGGGCTCGCCGAGTCGTATCCGTTTCATCCTGGCCTGAATCGGCAACCGTTCTTTTTCAGCGTACCCGCGCTGGACGACAATGCCGTTCTGCTCGCATATCAGCAGGCGTTCGTTCGCAAACTGCTCGACATTTCGCTGAAATATCCCCATGTGCTTTACTGCATTGACAACGAAACGAGCGGACGGGAGGAGTGGTCCGCGTATTGGGCCGCTTTCATCCGCGAGGCCGCCGGCGATAGGACGGTCTGCCTGACCGAAATGTGGGACGACTGGAATATGCGCTCGGCCATGCACAAACAAACGCTGGATTATCCTGCACGGTATGATTTTGTGGATATTTCGCAAAATGCGCATGCTCAAGGCGATGCCAATTGGGACGGCATCCTTTATGTCCGCGAGTATGTCCGGCAGTCGCCCCGGCCCTTGAATAGCGTGAAGATCTACGGTAGCGGTGCCCGAACGCACGGAGGAGATTCGGAACATGCGGTCGCTACGTTCTGCCGAAATGTGTTGGGAGGACTGGCCTCGAGTCGTTTCCATCGTCCGCCGGCCGGGTTGGGACTTTGCGAGATTTCGATGCATTGTATCGGTACGATCCGCCAGATCGAGCGATGCGTCCGCTTTTGGGACCTCCGTCCGCGGAAAGCCGTCCGCGAGGGTGTGTATTCGTCCCGTGCCGCCAATGGGATCGAGGTGGTGTTTTTTTCGCTCGGCGTGCCCGTGATCTATCGTCCGGCGGATTCGGGACGGAGTTTCGAAGTGCGCTGGTTCGATGCAGCTTCCGGTGCACAGACGACGGAGAAGGTGGTCGTCGGCGCGGACGGAGTGGACCTGAAGCCGCCTTATCCGCGAAATTGTTTCGCTGTGCTCATTCCTGTCTGATGGGCACACGGCTTCCGTTATTTCGATGAATCCTACTCAGTGTAAGTAGCCGTCGCCGACAAAAGTCGAAACGGGGTATGTTACGGACGGAAAAGTCCCTGTAGCGGCGGACGGATTTAAAAAGCAAAAAACTGCAGGAAAATCCTGCAGTTCTCGATTAAATGACTTCGACTCCTTTTTCTTTTAACAGACGGAGACCGACGTCCTTCAGCTTGTATTTCTGAATCTTGCCGCTGGCGGTCATCGGATAGCCGTCGACGAAGAAGATGTATTTCGGGATTTTGTAACGTGCGATCTGTCCCCGGCAGTACAGTCTTACTTCTTCCTCGGTCAGCGAGCTTCCCTCCTTGATCTTGATGAACGCTCCGACCTCCTCGCCGTATTTCGGGCTCGGAATGCCGGCCACTTCGACCGCCTCGATCTGGGGCATCTTATAGAGGAAGTTCTCGATCTCGCGCGGATAGATATTCTCGCCGCCCCGGATAATCATCTCCTTGATACGTCCCGTAATGCGGAAGTAGCCGTTCTCGTCCATGACGCCCAGATCGCCCGAGTGCAGAAATCCGTTCTCGTCGATGATGGCCGCCGTCGCTTCCGGATTCTTGTAGTAGCCCTTCATGATATTGTAGCCCTTGCAGCACATCTCGCCCGGCGTGCCCGGAGGACACTCCTTGTTCGTCGCGGGGTCGAGCACTTTCACTTCGACGTTCGGGAACGCGCAGCCTACGGTCGTCGCCCGGATTTCCATCGAGTCCGTCACGCGCGAAGCGGTCATGCCCGGCGATGCCTCGGTCAGGCCGTAAACGCTGATGATCTCTTTGCAGTACATTTTATCCATGACCTGCTTCATCGTCTCGATAGGGCAGGGGGCTCCGGCCATAATGCCCGTTCGCAGCGACGACAGATCGAACATGTCGAACATCGGGTGGTTCAGCTCGGCGATGAACATCGTCGGCACGCCGTGCAGCGCCGTGCAGCGCTCTCTGTGGACCGACGCGAGCACCTTCAGCGGATCGAAGTCCTCGACCATTACCATGGTCGATCCGTGCGTGATGACCGAGCAGACGCCCAGCACGCATCCGAAGCAGTGGAACAACGGCACGCAGATCAGCAGCCGGTCGGCCGACGTGAAGTGCATGCAGTCGCCGATCGTCTGCCCGTTGTTCAGAATGTTGTGGCTCGTCAGCATGACCCCTTTCGGGAAGCCGGTCGTGCCGGAAGTGTATTGCATGTTGATTTCGTCGTGGCAGCCGACCTGCGCTTTCGCTTCGCTGAGCATCGCGTCGTCCGTCAGCGATCCGAGCGTCATCAGCTCGGAGGTGTTGTACATGCCCCGCTGCTTTTCCTGTCCGATGTATACTACGTTGCGCAGTTCGGGAAAACGTTCGCTATGCAGATGGCCCCGGGGCAATGTTTTCAGCTCGGGCACCAGATCGTACAGTATCTGCACGTAGTCGCTGTCGCGGTAGCCGTTCACCATACACATGGTATGAATGTCGGCGTTCTTCATAATGTACTCGAGCTCGGCGGCCTTGTAGTTCGTATTGACGGTGACCAGCACGGCGCCGATCTTGGCCGTCGCGAACATCAGCGTCATCCAGTCGGGCACGTTCTTGGCCCATACGCCGACCTTGCTGCCCTTGCGCACGCCGATGGCGAGCAGGCCCTTGGCGAAAATATCGACTCGCTCGTCGAACTCCTTGTACGAGAAGCGCAGTCCCCGGTCGGGGTATATCATGAATTCGTGATCCGGCTGTTCGCGCACCCATTTCTCGAGGATGCCGCCCAGCGTATAGTCGATCAATTCCATTTTTCTACGAAAGCCAACGGATTAATACGGAGTGTAGACTACGGCCAGTATCCTGGCTTTGGCGCCGGGCTCCGTGCTCGACAGACTGTGGGGAACGATCGAGTCGAAATAGATGCTGTCGCCCGGGTGCAGCAGATATTTTTCCTGACCGTACGCGAGTTCCACGTCGCCGTTCAGTACGTACAGAAACTCCTCGCCCTCGTGATTCGACGGCTTCGCGTCGGGAACCGTGTATTCCACGTTGACGATGAACGGTTCCATATTCCGGTCGGCCTTGTTTTGCGCCAAGGCGTAGAATTTCAGATGTTCCATGTCACTGCCCTTGCCCTCGGCCAGATTGATCGTGGGGCGGGGGGCCTGGCTTCCGTTTTGGGTAACGGCCGGCTCGGTCGACTCCATTCCGTCGAGGAAAGTTCCCAGACGCACTCCCAGCGAGCGCGAGAGCTTGACGAGCGTAGCGACCGAGGGAATCAGCTCCCCTTTTTCGATCGATTCGATCTGAGACGGATGAACGCCCGATTGCGACGATATGTCGCTGACCGACATGTTGTTGTCTTCGCGCAAACGTCTTAGCTTATATCCGATATTCTCTGTCATGGTTGTCTCGGTTTATGTCCTTACTGAGATCAAAGTTATCCTGTGCTTTCAGCGCCGCCAAATATTTTTTCAGGGAAAATACGAAATCCAACGGACCCGATATCGAATGAGGAGCCGGCCGGCTCGGCTTAACCGATATTTTTCTTAACTTTGAGCGTTCAAAAGAGCGAATCTATGAAAATTACGATTATCGGCGGCGGTAACATGGGCGGTGCGATCGCCGGAGGGCTGGCTGCCGGGAACATGATAGCGGCCGGCGATATTACCGTAACGGCCCGAACCGCCCGGACTTTGGACAGAATCAAAGAGTGTAATTCCGCCATTGTTACGATGTCCGACAATCGGGCGGCCGTCGAAAGCGCCGATCTTGTCCTGTTTGCCGTCAAGCCGTGGCTGCTGGAGGAAATTGCGGCCGGCGTGCGCGACGTGCTCGATTACCGGCGCCAGCAGGTGGCCTCGGTCGTGGCGGGAGTTTCGTTCGAGCGTCTGACCGAGATGCTCGATAACGGCAGCGGGATTGCGCCCGTGCTTTACCGCATCATCCCGAATACGGCCATTTCGCTGGGACGCAGCGTTACCTTTATCGCGCATAGCGGCGCGACCGGCGAGCAGCTGAATGCCGTCGTGGCGATGTTCGACCAGTTGGGCCGAACATTCGTCGTGACCGAGGAAATGATGACGGCCGGTACGTCGCTCGCCTCCTGCGGAATTGCCTTTGCGCTCAAGTATATAGACGCTTCGATACGTGGCGGCGTCGAGCTCGGGTTCTCGGCGGCCGAGTCGCGCGAGGTGGTGATGCAGACGATGAGGGGCGCTTTGGCGCTGCTCGAATGCAACGACACGATGCCCCAGCAGGAGATCGATAAAGTGACAACGCCCGGAGGCATTACGCTCAAGGGACTGGAAGCCATGACGAGGGACGGTTTCGAAGGCGCGGTGCGGGCCGGATTGCTCGAAAGCCGGTAGAACCGGCGCGACGAGACCGACGGGAGATCGAAAAGGAATTCAAGCGGAAAGAGGCAAGGAGAAGATTTTATGGAACGATATCGATTCGGACGGGTGGTTGTCAAGGTGGGCAGCAATGTGCTGACGAGGGATGACGGTACGCTCGATACGACGCGCATGTCTGCGCTTTCCGACCAGATCGCGCAGTTGCATAGGGGGGGAGTCGAGATCATATTGGTTTCGTCCGGAGCCGTGGCCGCGGGCCGTAGCGAGTTGGGGACGGAGCGCAAGCTCGACTCGGTCTCGGCGCGCCAGCTGTTCTCGGCCGTCGGACAGGTCAAGCTGATCAATCGCTATTACGAGCTGATGCGCGACCGCGGCATCCTCTGCGGCCAAGTGCTGACGACCAAAGAGAGCTTTTCGACCCGGCGCCATTACCTGAATCAGCAGCACTGCATGACGGTCATGCTCGATCACGGCGTGATTCCGATCGTCAACGAGAACGATACGGTCTCGGTAACCGAGCTGATGTTCACCGACAACGACGAGCTTTCGGGCCTGATCGCGGCGATGATGGATGCCGAGGCCCTGATCATTCTGAGCAATATAGACGGAATATATAACGGCGATCCTTCCGATCCCGCTTCGGCCGTCATCCGAACGGTCGAGCCGCACCGCGACGATCTGAGCGGGTATATTCAGACCGGTCGCTCGCAGTTCGGGCGGGGAGGGATGCTGACCAAGTACCGCATGGCGAGCAAGGTGGCGGACGAGGGAATCGAGGTGACGGTCGCCAACGGCAAGCGCGACGGTATACTGACCGACCTGCTGTCGCCGGGATCGGACGTCGTATCGACCCGTTTCGTTCCGGCCTCGCATTCGATTTCGCAGGTCAAGAAGTGGATCGCTCATAGCGAGGGTTTCGCCAAGGGAGAATTGCATATCAACGAGGGGGCGTACGAGGCTTTGTTGCGCCCCGAGGCGACGAGCCTGCTTCCGGTGGGCGTTTGTCGTGTCGAGGGCGAATTCGAGAAGGACGACATCGTGAAGATCGTTTCGCCCGACGGCATCGCGATCGGCGTCGGCCGCGTCGCATGCGACAGCGAGCGGGCCCGGCAGGTGGCGGGGCGCAAAGGCGGCCGACCGCTCGTGCATTACGATTATCTTTATATGGATTAAGCGAAACAAAGCATATGGAACCGAAATCTCTTTTCGAACGGGCCGTCGAGGCTTCGCGCTGGCTGAACCGGATCGAGCCGGAACGGATCGACCGGGTGCTGTTCTCCGTAGCCGATGCGGCGGAGCGCCGATCGGACGATATTCTCGCGGCCAACCGCGAGGATTTGGCGCGCAAGGATCCTTCCGATCCGATGTACGACCGATTGCAGCTCACTCCGGAGCGGATTGCCGGTATTGCGGCCGACATGCGCAACGTGGCCTCGCTGCCTTCGCCGCTGGGGCTGACGCTCGACGAGCGGATGCGGCCAAACGGCATGAAAATCCGGAAAGTGTCCGTTCCGTTCGGCGTGATCGGCGTGATTTACGAGGCCCGGCCGAACGTAGGCTTCGACGTGTTCTCGCTTTGCCTGAAGGCCGGAAGCGCTTGCGTACTGAAGGGCGGAAGCGATGCCCGCGACTCGAATGCCGCCATTGCCGAGCTGATCCGGGACGTATTGCGCGAAAACGGTTTCGACGAGCATTGCGTCACGCTGATGCCTCCCGGGCGCGAGGCGACGACCGCCCTGTTGGAGGCCGTGGGACAGATCGATCTGGTGATTCCGCGCGGCAGCAAGGGACTGATCGACTATGTACGCGACCATGCGCGGGTTCCTGTGATCGAGACCGGGGCCGGTGTCTGCCATACCTATTTCGACCGCGAGGGCGATCTGGAAAAGGGTGCCCGTATCGTCTTCAATGCGAAGACGCGCCGCGTGAGCGTGTGCAATGCGCTCGACTGCCTCGTCGTGCACCGCGAGCGTTTGGCCGATCTGCCGGAGCTTTGCGGCCCGCTGGCGGAGCGACAGGTCGTGATTCTTGCCGATTCCCCGGCCTACGAGGCGCTCGACGGACGTTATCCCGGAGCGTTGTTACGACATGCCGACGAGCATAGCTATGGGACCGAGTTCCTCGCGTACCGTATGTCGATCCGCACGGTCGGGTCGCTCGACGAGGCGGTAGAGCATATCGCTCGCTACTCGTCGCGTCACAGCGAGGCGGTCGTGTCCGAGAATGCCGGAACGATTCGAGAATTCCAGCAGCGTGTCGACGCGGCTTGCGTTTATGCCAACGTTTCTACGGCCTTTACGGACGGAGCCCAGTTCGGTTTGGGCGCCGAGATCGGTATCAGTACGCAGAAGTTGCACGCCCGGGGACCGATGGCTCTGCGCGAGCTGACGACATACAAGTATCTGATCGACGGAGACGGCCAGACCCGCGCGTAATGGGGACAGACCAATTCTCTGCTCGGCCGTCTTGAGCCGGAGAATCCGCAATTTCTTCTGTGTGTGTCGTTTGGGCTGTACATACGGCTGCCGGTTAGCCCGCGTGCATTTTGCCGATAGAGACAGACATCGCGGAAAAAGAGAATAGAATCTTTCCCCCGAACGGATATGACGAGGTGAGAGGGAAACAAGATGAACTTCCTCTAAAAAATATCTGCATGCTTGAATGTACTGAATGTATAAGATAGCGGTTTTTAAGAAAGCTGATGTCTCCAGTGCCTGAAAATGAGTGATAATCAGTCGTAATATGCGAGATATTTGGAAGAACCGGAAGGTCTGAAATAGACTATGCTGTTCTGGACGATCCAGTTTGGCAGGGACGACCTCGGTGCGTTCTTCTTTTCAACTGCTCGTGTTTTTTGAAACGGCGTGTTCCCTATTCCTGCGATCCGGATCCGCCATATGGCGAAGAAACGATATTTAACAACATCTATGACGAAAAAAGAAAAGACCTTATCTTTTCTCTGGCAACATTTTCTGCTCCTGATCTCATTGTATCTGATGACATTGGGAGTCGTTCTTTGCGTAAAATCGTGTTTGGGCAGCAGCGTGATCTCCTCGCTGCCGTTCGTTTTTTCGCTGGCCGGCCCGATAAGCCGTGTTCCGGCATGGACGATCGGCGGATATACGATTGCGATGAATGCGGTCCTGGTACTCTGTCAGATTCTTATCCTGCGAAGGAGATTCGACCCCATGCAGCTTTTCCAGCTGGTCATAGGATTTATTTTCGGGTGGCTGATCGACCTGAATATGGCATTGACATCCGGACTGGAATGCACGACGCTGACTTCGCAGTTGCTCACCCAGTTGGCAGGCTGTACGATCATGGGTATCGGCATCGCCTTCGAGGTCCGGTGCGGTTCGGTAACCATGCCGGGCGAAGGAATTTCGATCGTCATCAGTCAGGTGACGCGCCGTCCGTTCGCAAAAGTCAAGATCGGAGTGGATACGACCCTCGTACTGCTCGCCGTGGCGAGTTGCTATCTGTTTTTCGGAAGTTGGCAATGGAATGTCATAGGTGTCGGAACGCTTTTCGCGATGATCTACGTCGGACTCGTGATTAAATTCATTGCTCCGCATCTGGGTTGGTTCGACCGCCTGCTGGCCTATGTCCCGGGATTTCGACGTTATCTGTTCGGACTGGCGCGACTCCTCTATCGCCGTAGCGATGGTGCCGAATAGGCTGAAAATTGCCTGCTTACGAATGTCCGACTCTTCCCGGTAGCGATTCTTCCCCGGATTTGTTTCGTACCCGACGGTTTGCGCTTGCACAACGCATACGGTAAAGTTTGAATCGGTCATATCGAAATCGAGCGGTTTTCGCCGGTATTAGGAACGATAGCCTCCGTATCGTACGGTGACTGCTTCGTCTTGCACAGTTTGCCGATCGATTCCGGCTGCAGATTGAGTAATCGGGCCGCATTCTCGGCGAAGGAATGCCCGCAAAAACCGGGAAACAGAACCGTGCTTACGAGCTCCCTTAGTTTCTCTTGTGCGCAAGCGTTATAGCACGGCGTCACGGTGTTGTGAGAATCGTTTCTCTTCTTCCCGTCGCATACGGTTTGTGCTTCGGCAAACCGTTGTCACCGTATTTTAATGTCGGGCAGGGCCTCTTGCAAGGCGGTTCGGTCTATCTCGAAGTAATGGTAGGGGTAGAGTACGGCCGGGCGGATCAGCCGGGCGGCCTCGATGAACATCTGGTCGCTCATCGTGTACGGCAGGTTCTTCGGCAGGAAAGCGATGTCGATCGGGCCCAGATGCTCCATTTCGGGGATCAGCTCGGTATCGCCGGCGATGTATATGCGAAGCCTCTCGATTTCGAGCAGATAGCCGTTGCCTTCGCCTCGGATATGGAACGGAACTCCGGGCGAACGCATCGAGATGCGATTGTAGGCGGGGACGGCGCGTATCGGAATCTCGTTCCATACGGTCTGGGAGCCATTGCGAAGCGCTTTCCCCCGCTTCAGCTCGCGGATCACGGTCGGACTGCCGATGATTTGCGTCGTCGGCCGCTCGATTTCGGCGATCGCCAGCGTGTCGAGATGGTCGCCGTGGTGATGCGTGATCAGAATCAGATCGGCATCCGGCAGCTGGCCGTAGTCGGCCACGTCGCCGTAAGGATCGACATGAATGATCCGTTCGCCATAGCGCATCATGATCGAGGCGTGGCCCACGCAGGTTACCTCCAGCGTCTTGTCCCGTGTCAGATATTGGTCCGTCATAGTCGTTTCGATTCGTACTGTCGTTTGCGTTCCGTAAATTTACGAATAGTTTGTAAATTTGGCGCTCCGAAACTGTTTTTGCGTACAATGAAACCTTATCTTACGATCGGCCTGCTCGTTATTTCCAATATATTCATGACTTTCGCCTGGTACGGGCAGCTGCGGCTCAAGGGTCATAAGTGGTTCGACAACCTTCCGTTTTTGCTGGTGGTCGTCTTCTGCTGGGGTATTGCGTTCTTGGAATACCTGTTTCAGGTACCGGCGAACCGGATCGGTTTTCGCGAGAACGGGGGACCTTTCACGCTGTTCCAGCTCAAGGTGATCCAAGAAGTCGTTTCGCTGACGGTTTTCACCGTTTTCGCCCTGCTGATGTTCAAAACGGAAACGTTCCGTTGGAATCATGCCGCGGCATTCGCTTGCCTCGTTCTGGCGGTTTACTTCGTGTTCAGGAAATAATTTGCAGGATAGCGCACTTCCACCATTCTTGCGAAGAATACCGAGCTGACTTTTTTCAATAAAAATAGTCGAAAAAGGTTTGTCTGTTGTGAAAAAAGAGATAAATTTGCATTGTTTTTAAAATTGTAATCGATACAAATGAAGGCTCGGGATATGCAGGACTGTCTGCTCGGCCACGGCATCAAGCCGTCGGTTCAGCGTCTGGCCGTGATGGAATACCTGAAAACGCATTGTACGCATCCGACGGCCGACGAGATATTCTCCGCCCTGAGCCCGACGATGCCGACTCTGTCGAGAACGACCGTGTATAATACGCTGAGACTGTTGGCAAGTCGAGGCGCCGTACTGTCTCTCGACATCGACGGGAAAAATACCCGTTTCGACGGAGATATCCGGCCCCATGCCCATTGGCTTTGCCGGGGTTGCGGCGCCGTGCGCGACCTGCCGCTGCCGGTCGACTCCCGGAGTCTGACAGTCCGGTTCGAGGAAGGGACGGTCGACGAGGTGCAGCTTTATTATAAGGGATATTGCGAAAATTGCCGAATGCAGTCGGAAGGCTGAACGAATAACAAAATCAAACTTAAACAGAAAGATGGCTATGAAAAAGAAGTTTATCTGTACCGTATGCGGTTACGTGCACGAGGGAGAGGAAGCTCCCGAATTTTGCCCGCAGTGCAAGCAGCCCCGCTCGAAATTCAAGGAAGTGGTCGAGGGCGAGGCCATGACGTGGGCCGACGAACATGTGATCGGCGTGGCCAAGGGCGTCGATCCGGAAGTGCTGGAAGGTCTGCGCGCGCATTTCTCGGGCGAGTGCAGCGAGGTGGGAATGTACCTGGCGATGAGCCGTCAGGCCGACCGCGAGGGATATCCCGAGATTGCCGAGGCTTTCAAGCGTTATGCATGGGAGGAAGCCGAGCATGCCGCCAAGTTCGCCGAGCTGCTGGGCGAGATCGTGTGGGACACGAAGACCAATGTCAAGGCCCGTATGGAGGCCGAGTGCGGCGCATGCGAGGACAAGAAGCGTATCGCTACGCTGGCCAAGAAGCTGAACCTGGATGCGATTCACGATACGGTACATGAAATGTGCAAGGACGAAGCGCGTCACGGCAAAGGTTTTGAGGGCCTTTACAATCGTTACTTCAAGAAATAGTCGAACTGTCTGCGGGCAACACCCGCAGACGAGCGATCGTGGAAAGGGAGGCTTTGCAGGGCCTCCCTTCGTTTTTTTGAGTGTTTCGTGATCGGAAACGAATTTCCGACGGCGCAAGGACGGAATACCCATACCGTTGTATCCGCGCGAATGCACGGAACGCTTGATCTAGTCCCGCTTCATGACGATGCTGCGCAGATCGCGGTCGAACCGGTCGTATTGGGGCTGCGTGATCGTTCCGGGGTAGGAAAGCACGGTCAGCATGAATCCGCGGGGATCGTCCTCGTGGTAGAGATGCTGCGTGTGGCGGTAAGGATTCGTCCGGAACCCGAGTTTTTCGTAAAAGCGAAGCCGCCGCGTAGTCGGTTCGTCGACTACGGGCTCGATTTCGAGGATGACCGTCTTGTCGGTCGATCCGCACAGATGTTTCATGATCCGACTGCCGTACCCTCCGCTCCGAAGCGACGGATCGATGCACAGGTGCTCGATATATACGTAAGAGTCGAACTCCCAGTAACCGACCAGTCCGACGAGTTTCCCTTCGTCGGTATAAGCGAGCAGACTGTAAAGTTCCGATCGCAAAGCCGTTCTTTGGTGCTCGAGCGTCCGTCGCTCGACCCGAGGAAAGCTGTCGTTATACAGTTTCCAAATCTGGGCGAACAGGGGGTGCTCGGTCGTCTCGATTCGTATGGGCTCCATGCGGGCAAAGATAGTCAAATGAACGGAACGGACAAAAAATGGTATGCCGTTTGGGAAATGTCGCCGATTATTTTATATTTGTATATCGTTGCTTGCGGACGCGGACAATCGGGGAACCTGCGGCGAGAAGTGTCTGAGAAACAACGGGGCGGAAGGAGGAAAAAAGCAGTCTGTCGCTTGTCTTTGGTCGACCGGATCGAGTTTAGCATTCTATTTGTTGGACGTTCAGAGTTCAAATCTTAATCGTATGAATAGGGACCAATTGTTGGAAAGGCTGGAGCGCGAGCGCTCGTGGGATTTCGTCGTGATCGGAGGGGGCGCTACCGGGCTGGGAATCGCCGTCGATGCGGCTTCGCGCGGATTCCGGGTGGCTTTGCTGGAGCAGGCCGATTTTACCAAATCGACGTCGAGCAAAAGTACGAAGCTCGTACACGGAGGCGTTCGCTATCTGGCTCAGGGCGACGTGAGGCTGGTGCTCGAGGCGCTCAAGGAGCGGGGGCTGATGCGTCGCAACGCGCCTCATCTGGTCAGGGACCAGTCGTTCGTCATTCCTTGCTATCGATGGTGGGAAGCTCCCTTTTACGGAATCGGGCTGACGCTTTACGACCTGATGGCCGGCCGCCTTTCCTTCGGTCGGTCCCGCTATCTGAGCCGCAAACGCGCGCTGGAAGCGGTTCCCGCGCTGTCCGCCGACAAGCTGAGGGGCGGTATCCTGTATCATGACGGGCAATTCGACGATTCGCGCATGGCGGTCAATTTGGCTCAGACCGCTGTCGAGCACGGAGCCGTCGCGGTCAATTACGTCCGGGTCGAAAAGCTGCTCAAGACCGACGGCAGGCTTTCGGGCGTCGAGGCGGTCGATCTCGAAAGCGGCCGTCGCTTTCGGCTCGATGCGAAAACCGTTGTCAATGCGACGGGCGTTTTCGTCGATTCGATCCTTCAGATGGACGACCCGACCGGCATTCATCTGGTGCGTCCCAGTCAGGGAGTCCATTTGGTGCTCGACCGAAAGTTCCTTCGTAGCGAACAGGCCGTGATGATCCCGAAAACCGATGACGGCCGTGTGCTGTTCGCCGTTCCGTGGCATAACTACGTGGTGGTCGGCACGACCGACACGACGGTCGAGCGGCCGTCGCTCGAGCCCCGTCCGCTGGAGGAGGAGATCGATTTCATTCTCCGTACGGCCGACCGTTACCTGAGCGGCCGTCCCCGGCGCGAGGACGTGCTGTCCGTCTTCGCCGGACTTCGTCCGCTGGCCGCCCCGAAATCGAGCGGGGAAAGTACGAAGGAAATTTCGCGCAGTCACAAAATTATGGTGTCCGGGTCGAACCTGATCACGATCATCGGAGGCAAGTGGACGACCTATCGCCGGATGGCGCAGGATACGGTCGACCGGGCCATTTCGCTGGGACTCGTTGCTCGGGCCCGCTGCGTGACCGAGAATCTGCGCATTCACGGATATCGCGAGACGACCGATTTCGATCATTATCTTTATGTCTACGGATCGGATTTGGAAAAGGTAGAAGCGCTGATCCGCAGTTCGGAGGAAAACGGCCGGCAACTGCATCCCCGTTTCGGATTCCGCGTCGGACAGGTCGTGTGGGCCGTGCGCGAGGAGATGGCGCTGCATGTCGAGGATGTGCTGTCGAGGCGTATCCGGGCCCTGTTCCTCGATGCCCGGGCCGCGCGGGAAATGGCCCGTCCCGTGGCGGAGATCATGGCGCGCGAGCTGGGTCGTCCGGGAGAGTGGATCGAGTCCGAGACTCGCAGCTTCCAGTCTTTGTGCGACGGGTACGTATTGCAACGGGAACGAGTTTGACAATTCAAAAATCATATCGAAATGGACAGTGAAAAATACATACTCGCCCTGGATCAGGGAACTACTTCGTCCCGGGCCATTATCGTCAATCGGCAGGGGCAGGTCGTGGCCTCGTCTCAGCGCGGTTTCGAGCAGATCTTTCCCCGTCCCGGATGGGTCGAGCACGATGCCTCGGAAATATGGTACACCCAGTCGTCGGTTGCCGCCGAGGCGGTCGCCAAAGCGAATCTGACCGGGCTGGACATCGCCTGCATAGGGATCACCAACCAGCGGGAAACGACCGTGATCTGGGATCGGGAGACATCGCTGCCGGTCTATAACGCGATCGTGTGGCAGGACCGCAGGACCGCCGCCTACTGCGAGGAGCTCAAAGGCAAGGGCTACGAGCAGGCGATTCATCAGAAGACCGGCCTGATTCTGGACGCCTATTTCTCGGCGACCAAGATCAAGTGGATTCTCGATAACATCGAGGGCGTGCGCGAGCGCGCGGAGAAGGGCAAGCTCTGCTTCGGAACGATCGACAGCTGGCTGGTCTGGCGGTTTACGCGGGGTGGGGCGCATGTGACCGACGTGTCGAATGCGTCGCGTACGATGCTCTTCAATATCCACACGCAGCAGTGGGACGACGATCTGCTCGAATTGTTCGATATTCCCCGAGCGATTCTGCCCGAAGTAAAGGCCAGCAGCGAAGTTTACTGCGATACGGCCACGACGCTCTTTTCGACGAAGATACCCATTTCGGGCATTGCCGGCGACCAGCAGGCCGCTCTTTTCGGACAGCTTTGCGTCGAGCAGGGCATGTCCAAGACGACCTACGGAACGGGTTGCTTCGTGATGATGAATACCGGCGACCGGCCGGTTTTTTCCCAAAACGGGATGCTGACTACGATCGCATGGAAGATAGGGGAGCAAATAACTTATGCGCTCGAGGGGAGCGTCTTCGTCGGCGGAGCCGCGATTCAATGGCTGCGCGACGGCTTGGAAATCGTCCGCTCGGCGCACGAGACCGAAGAGTTGGCGCTGTCGGTCGCCGACAGCGACGGAGTCTATTTCGTTCCGGCCCTGACGGGCCTGGGCGCGCCCTATTGGGATCAGTACGCGCGGGGACTTCTGGTCGGTCTGACCCGAGGAACGACGAGGGCCCATATAGTCCGTGCGGCGCTCGAGGGCATCGCTTTCGAGGTGTACGACGTGATCCGGGCCATGGAGCACGACGCGACGCGGCGCTCGACGGAAATGAAAGTGGACGGAGGTGCCGTGGCGAACAATTTCCTGATGCAGTTCCAGTCCGACCTGACGCGCGGCGGGGTCGTCCGGCCGAAGATTCTGGAAACGACGGCGATGGGAGCGGCCTATCTGGCCGGACTGGCCGTCGGCTTCTGGAAGGATACGGAGGAGATCGGCCGCTACGCCGAGGTCGAGCGACGCTTCGAGCCCGAAATGCCGCAGTCCGAGGCCGAGCGCAGGATCGAGCGCTGGCATGAAGCCGTCGGCCGCGCCGGAGGCTGGGCCAAGGACGACTGACGGGGCGTACCGCTTTTCATTGCGGCCCCTCAGGCCGGCGGGCGACGGGGCCTAATCGCTCCCTGAACCCTGCTCATAGGCGGGAGATGACAGCCGGTCCTGCCTTGATATGAGAAGACTCGGCGCGCCGGACGCTGCGGCCCGTCGCTCGTACTATGCCCGGATTGCGGGCCTGACAGGAAAGCGAAAGGGCGAAACGGAAGAAACCCTACGAAACGAATACAATGGAGTTATGACACCTTTTACAGCGGAATTACTCGGGACGATGCTTATGATCCTGATGGGCGACGGCGTAGTCGCCAACGTGGTACTCGACAAAACCAAGGGACATGCCGGAGGCTGGATGGTCGTTACGACGGCATGGGCGTTGGCCGTGTTCGTCGGGGTCGTCGTGGCGGCTCCCTACAGCGGCGCTCACCTGAACCCGGCCGTTACGTTCGCTTTTGCGCTGACGGGACAGTTTCCTTGGGAGCGGGTGCTCCCGTACGTGTCGGCCCAGATGATCGGGGCCGCGCTCGGGGCGGTTCTGGTTTGGCTGGCCTACAGGCCTCATTTCGAAGCGACGCCGGACCCTCGGACCAAGCTGGCCGTTTTCTGTACGGCTCCGGAAATTCGGCGCACCGGCTGGAATTTTCTCACCGAGATGATCGGGACGTTCTCGTTGCTGTTCATCATCTTTTACATTACGGTCGGAGAGATCACGCTGTCGGACAATATCTCCACGTTGCCCGTTGGACTGGGCTCGGTCGGCGCCCTGCCGGTCGCGTTCACGGTCTGGGTGATCGGCCTTTCGTTGGGCGGTCCGACGGGCTATGCGATCAATCCTGCCAGAGACTTAGCGCCGCGCGTTGTCCATGCCCTGTTGCCGATCCGAGGCAAGGGCGGAAGCGACTGGAGCTATGCGTGGATTCCGGTCGCGGCACCTCTGTGCGGCGCGGCGTTGGCAGCGTGGCTTTATAATATGCTTCTGTAGCCGATTGCCCGGTTGCGCGGCGTTTTCGGTTTGACAGCGGGCGTTCAGAAGAACGAGATGCGCACGATATTACCGGGGCCGGTTCAGAAGCTTTGGTGCAAAGAGGACCGCCGTTTGGGTGAGCGCTCACGGAAAAGCCCCGTCTGAAAACGGGGCTTGAGGAAGACTAAGGGTTCGCAGCCGCTTAATTTTCTTTTTCCAACACGGTCTCCGTTCCGTCGAGGCTCAGGAATGTCTTGCCGTCTTTCTCGACGATCGTGGCTGTTTGGGTATAATCGCTGGTCTGTCCGTTGCCGATGCTTCGGCCTTTGAGGATCACCTTGTCTGCCTCGCCCTGCAACTCCCACGATTCGATAGGGAGCGTCGCCATGTTGATGGAGCCGGCCTTGCCTTCGATTTGCAGTTCGACTCCCATCCGCTTCGTCGAATCGATCGGATCGGGCATGGTCCATTTGCCTATGGCTTTCGCATAGGTCGCGTCCGTGGCGACCTGGGTCGCCGGGGTGACTTCCGACATTTTCCCCTGATAAGTGACCGAAATCAGGTTGCCGATGAGCAGGCCGTTCGCATCCGTCTTGTCCGCTTCTTCGAGCGAGAACGTGTGCGTGTCGTCTCCCGTGAGGGCCTTCACCGTAACGGTATTCATCGAGGCGTCTACGATCACCCCGTCGAATCGGTTCGGCGTATTGTCCTTACACGCGGTCGAGGTCAACACTGCGGCGAGCGCGAGGGATAAGATTTTTTTCATAATCTTGACTTTTAATAAGAAAACGTTGTAAAGATAATTGTTTTTTGTCAAGTCGTGCCGAAACCGGTATAAAAATATATTCCCTTTACGTGGAGACGGAATCGCTTTGTCGGCCGGGGACGGGCTAACAGGTTTCATTTTGTTCCGAACCGCTCGGAGGCAGGTTTTCGTGTAGCGACAGATGGAGGATCGGATGCCTGATTCCGTGCGGATCGAATTCGTCGCGTCCCGTTATCCGGAATCCTCTTTTCAGGTAGAATGTCTTGGCCGGGCGATTTTGCTCGTTCACGTCTACTCGCGTAGCTCTCAGTTCTTGGATTGCCCGATCGAGCAGGCGGGAGCCCAACCCGCGTCCCTGATGTTCCGGTGCGACGAAAAGCATTTCGATCGTTTCGTCCTGCACGGCGCAGAACGCCGCGATCGTTTTCCCTATGCGGATGCCGAAAGGGGAGAGCGTGACAAGATAGCGGTCGTGTACGGCCTGCCGGTATAAAAGGATTTCGTGCTCGTTCAGAAAATCGTGGGTCTTGCGTACCGACGCTTCCCAAACGTCGGTCAGCTCGTCGATGTCCGATTCTGAGAACCATTGAATCGTCGCGGTACGGAATGGATCGTCTTTCTGCATAAGATGCGAGATATTACTGTCGGGCGGGCATTTCTTCCCGATCCGCGACTGGTTACAAATATATGAAATATTTGCCGTCTGTCGCATGCGTTATGACGACCATTCGATCCGCCGGATTGCAAGATGCGACCCTTCTTTCTATGTACGCCCGCTACAGAGTTGCCGTTTGGGGAGCCGCATCGGGCGGCAGGCGGCAGACGATCGCCTCGAAAGGCCGGAGCGCGATCGGGCCGGACGGCTCGATGCGGGTGCGATCGCTGTAGTTGCTCAGCAGGACTTCCGCATCCGTCGTGTCGGTATCGACCGTGGCGCAGGCTTCTTTCGGCGTGAAGTTGAGCAGAATGAGGAACCGTTCGTGGTTGCTTTCGCGCACGTAGGCGAATACTTGCTTGTTGTCGGCGTCGGTCAGTCGGAAGCTTCCGATTATCAGTTCGCGGTTCGACCTGCGGAGCCGCATCGCCTTTTTGAAATAGTTCAGCACCGAATCGGGGTCGTTCTGCTCGTCCTCCGCGTTGACCCGTTTTCGGTTCGGGTTGATTTTCAGCCAAGGCACTCCTGTGGTGAATCCCGCCCGTTCGCTGCCGTCCCATTGGAAAGGCGTTCGGGCATTGTCGCGGGCCGTTTGCTTCTGCTCCTCGAGAAAGGCTTTCGGGTCGCCTCCTTCCTTTCGGATCTGCAAGTAACGGTTTCGCGTATCGATGTCGTTGTAGTCGTCGATGTTCTCGAAGCGGATGTTGCTCATGCCGATTTCGTCTCCGGCCAGCCAGAAAGGCGTCCCGCGCATCGTGAGCAGGAAGGTGGCGAGCATCTTGGCCGCGTTTTCGCGATGCTCCGGCGCATCGCTTCCGAAGCGGCTGACCATGCGGGGCTGATCGTGGTTGCCCAAATAGACGGCCGGCCAGCCGTCGCCGGCCGCTCGGTCCAGTTCGGCGAACATCTTCTTGACCGCCAGCAGGCTATAGTCGATCCCGGTATCCGGTGCGTCGGGCTTGGTCGTCTTGCGCAAGTCGGGAATCTCGAACGTGTAAAGCATGTTCAGCTCTCGCCGCGACGGCTCGACGAAACGGTGCAGGTCCGGCGGCTTGACGCCCGAGCCTTCGCCGACGGTCATTACGGCATACCGGCTCGTGACCTGCTCGTTCATTTCCCGTAGGTAATCGTGCAGATGCGGCCCTTGGGAATAGTAGTCGAACATGTCGGGATATTTGCGCGAGTCGACTTCCGGGTACGAGATGTCTTTCGATATGTAGGGGATCGAGTCCATCCGGAAGCCGTCGATCCCTTTGTCGAACCAGAATCTCATCAGTTCGTAGATTTCATGCCGAACCCGGGGATTCTCCCATTTCAGGTCGGGCTGTTTGCGGGAGAAATAGTGCAGGTAGTAGGACATCGTCGCGAAATTGTACCTCCATGCGTTCCCTTCCTCGTCGAAAAAGCTTTTGCGTCGCGGAGGCTCTCCGTTCTCGATCGGCCACCAGTGGTAGAAGTCGTAGAAGGGATTCAGGCGCGATTTGCGGGCTTCGACGAACCACGGATGTTCGTCGCTCGTATGATTGACGACCAGATCGAGTACGAGTTTCATTCCCCGGAAATGGACTTCGGCGAGCAGGTTGTCGAAATCGTCCATCGTGCCGAAATCGGCCATGATCCGGCGGTAGTTGCGTATGTCGTACCCGTTGTCGTCGTTCGGCGAATCGTAGATCGGATTCAGCCAGATCACGTCGACGCCCAGATTCTTGACGTAGTCCAGGCGGGAAACGATTCCCTGCAGATCGCCGATGCCGTCGCCGTCGCTGTCCATGAAACTGCGCGGATAGATCTGATAGACCACGGCTTCTTTCCACCATGCGTTATGGGAGTCTGCGCTTGGCTCGGCTTGGAGTTCTCCGGCTCGTTCGTGCGAATTCATAAAGTCGTTTTTCGGGATTGTCCTGCGAAAATTATACCGTTTTCCTGTTACGGTCCGACGCTTTGGCCCGATGGCGGAAACGGGACGGGACGTTTGGAAAAGTGCGCGTTCGTTTATTCGTTTTTGAAACGTAGCAGAGGCCGGGCTAATCCCCCGGCCTCTACTACTTACCTTATGAGTTACAGACGGTCTACTTTCTTGCGTATGCGCTCGGCCACGTCGTTTACGTCTTGCTGCATTCGCTCGGCGGTTCGGTCGGCATGGTCCAGTATCCGTTCCTCGTAATTGTTTACGGTGCCGTAAGCGTCTCTTGCCCGATAGTTGCCCTCGGAGCTCATAGGAGCCGTTCCCGACGTGCGATAGTCATGGTACTGCGATTCGTCGGTCAAGTCGTCCCGAATGCTTTCTACGCCTTCCTTGAAACGATTTTTGCGCTCTTTGATCTCCTTTTTAGCCTGCTTGGCTTCCTGACGGATTTCTTTTTTCAGCTCGCGGGCGCGTTTGTCGATATCGTCGACGCGGTTTTCATACCGGTTCGAGTACTCCTCGGCATGGTCCTTGACTTCGCCTACGCGCTCCTTGAGGTCTCGGATTTGATCCCGTTTTTGTTGTCTTACTTCCTGCTTGGCGTCGCGGGCTTCCTGCCTTATCTCTTTCTTCGTGTCTCTGACCGTCCGGTCGAATTCGTCTATCCGGTCGCTCAGCCGGTCTTCGTAGCTGTCGCTGCGATACTCGTACGGGCCTTCTTTTTTCATGATTCTATGCTTTTTACGTTAAACGATCGAGAGGGGTTATCCTCGGCTGTCCATGCTGTTGATGTCCGGATTGATCGCGGTGACATCCTGTTCGACGGTCCGTTCGGGGACGACCTCGTCCGAGTTTTGCTCGGTTCTCCTCGGAACCGGAGGCGTGTCGCAAGGCGTCAGTTGCGTTCTGGTGCTGACATGCTCCGGTCCCGAGCAGTCCGGCTGACTGTCGGTCCGAGCGGTCGTATTTTTTCTGTTCATTCCCAATGCGTTTTTTCGATTTGTTCCGGTTTGGCCGGCTTACGTCGTTTCTGGGAACAACGTTCGTACCACAGTTTTCTCGGCGATTCGTTTCGGAAGCGCTTCCGGCTCTATTGAACGGATACACATGCCGTAGCGACGCGGTGGAAATTTGTTGCCGGAACCGGAATACGAGAACTGCCGGATTCGGTGTGAGCAGCTATTTTCGGCGTTCGTGCCCGGATGCGGGAGATAAAGGGCGGGGGCCGGATCACGGTTTGTCGGCCGGCCCATGACAGACAATCATCGTCCGAAGATTTCCCCGAGCCAGTGAGCGATCGCCCTCCGGGGAGAGTAAAGCAGCATGCGTGGCCCCGAGAAACGCATGACGCGTCTCATCTTTTCCCGCATGGCCGGCCGGTAACAATGAACGGGACAGCGGCGGCAACTCGTTTTCGCTTCGCCGAAAACGCATCGGTCCAGCCTGTCGTGCGCATACCGGATCAGGGCGGCGCATTCGGCGCACGGTATCGGATGTCCCTCCTTTTTCCTGCAGTACAGGCCGACCATGTATTCTACGGTTCGTTTTTCCCGGTCTATTCGTGAGCGCGACGGTTTTTTCCGGTTGACAGGCATATGGGTCGTTTTTTCGATAAGACGAGAATCGCCGGTTTCTATTTTTCTCGCTATTGCAAAGATAAGAGCAATATTAAATATTCTCTCTGACGGGAGGAAAGGGCTTTCCAGATTATATCCTTATCTTACGCGTTTTAAGAGAAGACAGCTTGATCGTTTTGAGCGAGCAGTCTTTTCTGCAGGTAGGTCACTTTACTCCGTAGCTTTCCAGTTTGCGGTAGAGCGTTGCGATACCGATGTCCAAAAGTCGCGCGGCTTCGGCTTTGTTGCCATGCGTGTGCTCCAGCACGCGAAGGATATGGCGGCGCTCGATCTCTTCGAGGGTCAGGGAATCGGCCGAGGCGCCGCCTTCGGAAGTCATGCGGAATTCCGGCGAAAGGCAGTCGGAGGTCAGCGTATCCCCATCAGCCATAATCAGGCTGCGTTCCACTACATTGCGCAATTCGCGGACGTTGCCATGCCATGCGTGGCGTTCGAGGGCCTCGATATAGGCCTTGTCGATCGTCTTGATGCGCTTGCCCATTTTCGAGGCGAATTGTGCGGCGAAAAAGTCGATGTAGCCGCCTATATCGCCCGGACGTTCGCGCAAAGAGGGCAGGTGAATATGGAACACGGACAGCCGGAAATAAAGGTCCTCGCGGAAATTGCCGGCGGCGATCTCTTTTTCGAGGTTACGGTTCGTGGCGGCGATGATACGCAGATCGACCTTGGTCGGTAGGGTTTCGCCGATCTTGATGAATTCGCCGCTTTCGAGTACGCGCAACAGCTTGGCTTGCAGTTCGACAGGCATTTCTCCGATTTCGTCGAGAAACAGTGTGCCGTGGTCGGCTTCTTCGAATAGCCCTTTTTTGTCTTTTGTCGCACCCGTGAAGCTGCCGGCACGGTATCCGAAAAGTTCGCTTTCGAGCAGGTCTTTCGTAAAGGCCGAGCAGTTGACGGCGACGAATGTCTCTTTGGCACGGGAACCGGCGTGGTGGATCGCTTGCGCGAAGACCTCTTTGCCTGTTCCGGTTTCGCCCGTGAGCAGCACCGACGTGTCCGTCGCGGCGACTTTGCGTGCCAGATCCACGGCCTGACGGAGCGCTCCGGAGGAACCGATGATACGGTCGAACGAATGTTCGTCGGACATTTTTGCTTCAAAACGCGCCAGGCGCCGCTGCATCTGCGCTTTCTCCGTCGCACGGCTCAGCAACGGAAGGATTTTGTTATTGTCGTCTCCCTTGGTGATATAATCGAACGCGCCGTTCTTGATAGCCCGTACTCCGTCGGGTATGTTGCCGTAAGCCGTCAGAAGAATCACTTCGGATTCCGGTACCGCCGCTTTGATTTTCGCCACCAGATCGACTCCGTTACCGTCGGGTAATTTCACATCGCACAATACCACGTCGGGAGTTTCGCGTTGTAGTATCTTCAGTCCCGATGCGCAATTTTCCGCTTGCAAGACATCGTATCCCTCCAGAGAAATGATACGCGCCAACAACCCCCGTAGTTGCGGTTCGTCGTCTATGATTAGAATTTTCGACATAACTGCCATAATACCATTCTTTACTTGCAAAGATAGCTGTTTATCTTTATTTTGATAATTTATCGACCGGAACGGGCAGGGCGGAAAATTATGACGTTATTTGCTGGTAGGGACTCTCCGACTATTCTGTTATTTATTCTAAGATCAGGATACGAGCATCTATCGCATCTTATTTCCTATATGTGTTCGTCGGAAAGTATTTATGATATTTACAGGCGTTTCAATGCTCCAAACATGAAGAACATACGACCGAACTTCGAAACATTTGTTGCTTCGAATTGTCGTTCGGGATAATATGTCTATTCTATTTTGCAGTATTGTAAATTTTCAAAAGTGGCGCAAATGTATAGAATAATGCTGCAATATTTCAAATATTTTCATTGAATCTTTCAAATCATCCTCTAAAAAACCATGTGAGACTTAAGAGGCTGTCCAATATGCTATGATTCGAATACTTCGCAATAATGGTTTGCAATATTTATCAAATGTATTGTATGAAATTTCATAGATGATGATTTCTGCTGTTATATTCAAATATGTTAACTGTTTGATTGTTAGAAGTAATTATGGCTGGAAAACAATTTCAGTTCTATTGGGATATTATCTGTAACTTGGATAAGTTTTACATGGTACTGATAAAATTTGCCTATTTACCACCGTTAAATTGCACGAGGGACAGAATTTTGTCCCTTGTATCCGTTCAGGGAACAAACGGGGGACAAAATCAGGAAAAATTGATACAATGCTTTATTATCCCTGTGTGTTTAATGTGGTGATTATCAATATTATCGAAATTGGATTATTTCTTCTTTTACTTCCCATTGTGTATTGTTTAACATATTTATAATCAATTAATTACATATGGTTATTTGCCCACGCAAAACCGGGAAAATATCGAACCGAGAATATCGTTCGTCGTAATTTCTCCTGTAATGGTGCCGAGATGGTGGAGTACCTCGCGGATATCTTGAGAGAGCAGGTCGCCCGGCAAGCCTTCCTCTATGCCCTGTCGGGCTCGGGCGAGCGATTCGGAGGCATGAAGCAGGGCTTCGTGATGGCGGGCGTTGAAAACTACGGTTGCTCCCGCGTTGTCCAGATCGTCCGTGCGTACGCTCTCGCGCAGCGAACGGAGCAGTCCGTCCAAATGAGTTTCGAACTTGGCCGACAGCCATTCGACGGGAACGGATATCCGTTCTCGGAGAGTTGCCTGCTTGGATGCGAGTTCTTGCGCATCCAGCCGGTCGCATTTGTTCAGGACGATGATGAGCCGTTGTTCGGCCCGGAGCGGAATCCCGGCGTAGAGGGCGCTTATTTCTTCCGCGTCGTCGCGGGCATCGGCTACCAGCAGTACGACGGCAGCCTTGCCTATCCGATCGTACGTTCGCTCGATACCCATGCTTTCGAGCGGGTCGTCGGTTTCGCGGATACCTGCCGTATCGATGAAGCGGAACGGCAGCCCGTCTATGTTCAGCGTCTCTTCGATGACGTCGCGCGTCGTGCCTGCGATGTCGGATACCAAGGCTCTGTCTTCTTTCAGCAAGGCGTTCAGCAGGGTGGACTTGCCGACGTTCGGAGCGCCGGCAATGGCTACGGGAATACCGTTTTTGACAGAGTTGCCCAGTGCGAAAGAGGATATCAATCGGGTTATTTTCCGTTCGACGGCCGTCAATATTTCGAGCAATTGTTCCCGATCGGCAAACTCCACGTCTTCTTCGCCGAAGTCCAGTTCCAGCTCGAGTAGAGATACGAGGTGTACGAGTTTTTCCCTGAGTTGGCCGAACTCGTCCGAGTAGCCTCCTCGCATTTGTCTGAACGCCAAATCGTGTGCGGCGCGGTTGTCGGACGCGATGACGTCTGCGACGGCTTCGGCCTGCGACAGGTCCATTTTGCCGGCCAGAAACGCCCGTAGCGTGAACTCGCCCGGCCGCGCTGTCCGGGCGCCGTGCCGGATCGCCAGTTCCATCACGCGGCGAAGAATGTAGTCGGAGGCGTGGCACGATATTTCGATCATGTCCTCGCCCGTATAGGAGTGCGGAGCGCGGAAAAGAGAGACCAGCACTTCGTCTATAACGGTTTCGCCGTCGCGAATCGTCCCGTAATGGATCGTATATCCTTTCTGCGTAGACAGGGGCTTCCCTTGTATGTTTCTGAACAGCACGTCACCGATCGGCACGGCCCGTTCTCCGCTGATCCGGATCAGCGCGACGGCGCCGCCTGTACCCGTCGCGACGGCGGCAATCGTGTCGTTTCGCTCGCTGGTCATTTGCCGATGTATAGTATTTGGCCGATTCGCAGTCGCGTATCCGGCAGGTTATTCCGGCGCATGATTCCTTTGACGGTCGTACCGTATCGCTTGGCAATGGCCCCGAGCGTGTCGCCCTTCTTAACCTTATATTTCGTGCCGACCGGTTCTTTCGGTTTGTAGTCCTCGCCGGTCTGTCCGTATTCCGCCTGCTTCTGTCCGTTCAGACGCTCCTCGTCGCTGTCGTCGTTGCGGGCGAACAGCGCGCTCTGGCAATCGATGAACCGGGAGATTTCGCGTTGCGGCAGCACGAGCGGGTAGGGCTTGGTCGTGGCCGGAATGATTCCCTGTTTGTACTGGGGGTTCAGCAGCCGAATCATTTCTTCGGGGATGCCGAGCGCCTTGGCCACTTGATCCAGATGCAGATGGCGGTCGATCATGACCGTGTCGGTCGCCAGAGGAATCGGCGGATCGTTCGGCGTGATACCGTAGTCCGGGTAATAATGGTACAGATAGGTCATGGCGACCAGCGCCGGGATGTAATCCCGTGTCGCTTGAGGCAAGTAAGGGTAAATGTCCCAGTAGGTCGAGGCCTTTCCGCCGGCTCGCTTCAGTGCCTTGATTACGTTGCCGGGACCGTAGTTGTACGACGCGAGGGCGAGCGTCCAGTCGTCGAACATGTCGTACAGGTCTTTCAGATAGCGGCAGGCGGCCTGCGTCGAAGCGACCGGATCGCGTCGGGCGTCTACCATCGAAGAGATTTCGAGCCCGTAATAGCGGCCTGTCACGAGCGTGAACTGCCACAAACCTACGGCGCCGGCCGGCGATGTAGCGGTCGGTTGCAACGCCGATTCGATTACGGGCAGGAATTTGAGTTCCAGCGGCAGTCCGTTTTTCTCCAATTCCCGTTCGAAGATCGGGAAATAATACCGGCAGTAGGTCAGCATGCGCCGCGTAAGCGCCTTGTGGGTCGTCGTGTAGGCGGCGATCTGTTTGCGGACGATTTCGTTGTACGGAAGATGGATCGGCGAGACGATCGTCTTGAGCCGCTGACGGCAGACCGTTTCCGTGACGGTCGAGAGAGCCGGCAGAAAGCGCGACGTGTCGAGCCCGATGAAATCGCGGGCATAATTGTCGAACGTCTCGGATACGGCGTTGGCTTTCCAGCTGGCGACGATCGAGTCGTAACCTGCCGGTGTCGTCCGGATGTGCAGTTTCTCCCGTGCGTCGGGCGCATCTGCGACGGCAACCGTCCACAGACCGCAGAACATGCCGAAAAGGAGGGTCAGCGGTTTCGGTTTCATTCGGAATCAGAAAGTTAGTTTGAATGCCAGTCCCAGTCCGTTGACATTGCTCGTCTGCATCGTATACAGGTTGATGAGCGTAGGTTCGAGCGTCATGGAGAGATCGTCGCTGATGTCGTAGTCTTTCATTTGTGCATCCACATGGGCATCGACGATATTGAGCAGATACAGTCCGGCCGTGATGATGATGCACAAGTCCCGGTTACGGCGGTAGTTTTTCCGCATTTTGGCCAGATAGTCGAGCGTGTACCGGCCGTTGAATTCGTTCGTTCCTCCGGCGGCCTGTATGTCATAGGCGAGCTTGAACCGCTGATAGCCCCGGTTGTTGAAGTCGATGACGAACCCCATCGTCGCCAGTCCCCCGAGCACGATCGGCAGTTTCCAGTAGCTGCGGTTGTAGAGCTGGCCGGCTCCCGGGCATATAGTAGAGAGCGTCGTAGCTTTTTTCACGCTGTTGACAGACCCCTGATAGTTCAGCGCGGCATCGCCGATGAAGTAGATATAGGAGGCGATCGAGCCTATCCACAGCAGTGTGCGCCCCGTGTTGTGGCGGATCATTTCGCTCTGTATCGGATCGACGTCTTCTTGAGGCGCATTGTCCCGTCTCAGCGCGTCGTACTGGCGCTTGTAGTCGCGGAACTTGCTGTTTTCTCGGAAGCCGAAGTAGGCTGTCGTGGCGACGGTCCCGTACAGAATCGGTATCTTCCATGCCTGTTTGTTATACAGTTGGCCGAAGCCGGGGGCGACCGCCGATATCCAGCATACGCGCGAAATCGGCATCGTGTCCCGGAAAAGCTTGCTGTACCGAACGCTCGACGTGTCGCGTGCCATGCGAGCCAGTTGACGGCGCTGTCGGGCGGTCGTCGTCGTGTCGAGCTCGACGGGCGACAGGCTCTGCTGGGTTATGGCTACCGTGTCGGCTTTTGCGGTCGATGCGCTGTCGGATACGACGATCCGGGTACGAACTCCGTTGACGATTTTGTAGCGTTCCTCCGGGGCTTGGGCTCGGGCGTGAGTCCACACTAGCACCGATGCGAGCAAAAAGGCCGCTGTTCGGGCAAAAGCCGCTCCCCGTAGAAATATGTTCCTATTTCTCGATACCATTCAGTTTTCCGATAAACGTCTCTATGTCGTCGTCCGAACCGAATCCGATAACGATCTTTCCGCCTCCTTTATTGTTTTTCTTGATGCTGATTTCCTGCGTAAAAAGCCTTTCGAGGTGCTCCACCAGCCGCGAGTAGCTTTCGGGGAATTCTTCGTCGGCTTCGGCCTTGCGGGGCTTTGCCGAGTTGAGTTCCTTGACCGCTTCTTCGACCTGACGGACCGACAGACCTTTCTTGATCGTTTTCTTGAGCAGGGCGATCTGTTGCTGCTCGGACTCCAGGTTGATCAGCGCCCGGGCATGACCCATCGAGATCAATTCTTCGCGGACGGCCAGCTGCACTTCGACCGGAAGTTTAAGCAACCGGAGGTAATTGGCTACGGTCGAGCGTTTTTTGCCTACTCGTTCGCCGAGCGAGTCTTGCGTCAGGTGGCACTCGTCGACCAACCGCTGAAGGCTCAGCGCGACTTCGATCGCATTGAGGTCCTGTCGCTGAATGTTCTCGACGATGGCCATCGCGAGCATGGATTCCTCGTCCGCCTCGCGGATATAGGCCGGCATCGAAGTCAGTCCGGCCAGCTTCGAGGCGCGCCAGCGGCGCTCTCCGCTGATGATCGTATATCGTCCGTCCGCTTCCTTACGCACGGTGATCGGCTGAATGACGCCGAGCGTGCGGATCGACTCGGCCAGCTCGTCCAAAGCCTGTTCGCCGAAATGGGTGCGCGGTTGTTTGGGATTCGGGGCGATCCGGTCGATCTCGATCTCCTCGAAAGCGCTGCGCTTCGTTTTCTCGGGCAATGCCGAGCCTTCTATTTCAAAAATTGCGCCCAGACCACGGCCCAAGCCTTTGGTTTTCGCGTTCATGGTGGGGTTCCGTTATTTTTTTCGGTTTTTCTTGATGAATTCTTTGGCCAGATTCAGATAGTTGACGCTGCCCGACGAGGATGCGTCGTACAATAGCGCCGGTTTCCCGAAGCTGGGTGCTTCGGAGAGTCTCGTGTTGCGCTGGATGATCGTTTGGAACGCCAGATCGCCGAAGTGTTCGCGCACCTCGCCGGCTACCTGGTTGGCCAGTCTCAAACGGGCGTCGTACATGGTCAGCAGAAAGCCTTCGATCTGCAGCTGGGGATTCAGCTTCGATTGGGTCATGCGGATCGTGTTGAGCAGCTTGCCGAGACCTTCCAGCGCGAAATACTCGCACTGGACAGGGATCAGTACGCTGTCGGCCGCGACCAGCGCGTTGAGCGTAACGAGTCCGAGCGAAGGGGAGCAGTCGATCAGAATGAAGTCGTAACGCTGGCGCAGAGGGGCGAGCAGGTTTCGCATCCGCTTTTGTCCGTCCTCGATTTCGAGCAGTTCGGTTTCGGCTCCGACCAGATTGATGCTCGACGGTAGGATGTCCAGCTTCTTTATGTCGGCGAAAGCTTGGATTACGTCCTCGGGCTGCGCTTCGCCCGTGATGCAGTCGTATATGCTCCGGCCGTTGATGTCCAGTCCGAGGCCCGACGTGGCGTTGGCTTGCGGATCGGCATCGACAAGCAGAATCTTTTTGCCGAGTACGGCCATGCTTGCCGCCAGGTTGATGGCTGTCGTCGTTTTCCCGACGCCTCCTTTCTGATTGGCCAGTGCAACGATTTTTCCCATAGCGAGGTTGTGCTTTAACGGTCTTGATCTTCAGTGCGTATCGTTTCGAAAGACCCGAGATGCGGACGTTTCCGGCAACCGGGAAATCCGGTGCAAGATAGGTAAAATTTCGCAATTTCTCAGGCCGGGTTTCGCCGCTTTCCCCGAATCGGTACGATATGTGCCCGCGCGCAATGATTTATGGATTAAAGTTTTTATCTTTGAACCCGGAACGGGCTTTTCTGCGACTGACGAAAGCGGAAACCGGTTCGCCACAGTAAAAAGAAGAAATGTAAAAAATCATAGGAATGGTTGATCTGAGCAAGAGAAGTTTGCTGACCCTGCTCGATTTCTCCGCCGAAGAGATCGGGTATTTGCTGGAGCTGGCCGTTCGGCTGAAGAACGACAAGTATACCGGTCGGGAAAGAAAGACGCTGCAGGGCAAGAACATCGTGCTGCTGTTCGAGAAGGATTCGACCCGTACGCGATGCTCTTTCGAAGTGGCCGCTTACGATCAGGGCGCGCGAGTGACCTATCTGGGACCGACCGGCTCTCAGGTAGGCAAGAAGGAGTCCATCAAAGATACGGCCCGGGTGTTGGGACGCATGTACGACGGGATCGAATACAGAGGGTTCGCCCAGCGTATCGTGCATACGCTGGCGGAATACTCGGGCGTGCCCGTATGGAACGGCCTGACCAACGAATTTCATCCGACGCAGGCTCTGGCGGATATGATGACGATGCGCGAGCATACGCAGAAGCCGCTCTCGGAATGGAAAATCTGTTTTTTGGGCGACGCGCACAACAATGTGGCCAATTCGCTGATGGTGGCCTCGGCCAAGATGGGGATGGACTTCCGGGCGGTCTCGCCCGTCGAGTGCGCTCCCGATGCTTCGCTGGTAAGGCAGTGCCGGACGCTGGCCGGGCAGAGCGGAGGGAAGATCGCCGTGACGGACGATCTGGTCGCCGGCGTCGACGGATGCGATTTCGTCTATACCGACGTATGGGTTTCGATGGGGGAGCCCGACGAAATGTGGCAGCGTCGGATCGATTTGCTTCGGCCGTATCAGGTCAACGGGGCCGTGATGGAGGCCACGCATAATCCCGGAGCCAAATTCATGCATTGCCTTCCGGCGTTTCACAATCTGGAAACCAAGGTCGGCAAGGACATATTCGAAAAATTCGGTCTGACCGAAATGGAAGTGACCGAGGAGGTCTTCGAGTCGGATGCCTCGATCGTTTTCGATCAGGCCGAGAACCGGATGCACACGATCAAGGCCGTGATGGTCGCGACGCTCGGGGGCGAATACTGAAATCAAACAGGCACGGAATTGGCTGTTCCGTCGAATCATTCGTGAGATTACATGAGGGCTGAAAGCAAATACGGAATCTATCCGACGTGGAGCGACATGCTGGCGTTGCTGGGCGTTTTCGTCGCCGCGACGGTTTTGTGCAATATGCTGGGCGTTTTGTTGGTGCGCACGGGGAGCGTTTCGGAAGGATTCAGCGCATTTGTCTGTTACGGCGTTCAATTCGCCGTGACCATATTGTACGCGCTTTGGGTCAGGCGCCATCGGACGGCACGCGGGACCAAGCTGCTTCGTTTCGGAGTCCGACGGGTCGATCCTGCGGTCGTCTTGTGGGGACTCGTGATGACGATCGCCACCTCGCTGGTGGTCGAGCCGCTCGTCGACTGGATGCCCAAGGGAATGCTCGAGTTGCTTAACCGGCAGATGGGACTCGGCGGCTGGATGATGCTCACGTCGATCGTGCTGGCCCCCGTTTTGGAGGAAATTCTTTTCCGGGGTATCGTGCAGGACTCGCTGACCGAAAAGCTCGGCCCGCTGCGGGGCATTCTGATCGGGGCCTGCGTTTTCGGAATCGTGCATATCATACCGCAGCAGGTAATCAATGCTTTTTTCGTCGGAATCGTGCTCGGGTTCATTTACTATCGTTCCGGATCGCTGGTGCCGGTCATTCTGATCCATATGATCAACAATGCCATCTCGTATTTTTCATGGGTGCTGAGCGGGGAGCGGATCGTGTCGACCCGCCAGATGATCGGTAACGATACGATTTATTATATCGTGTACGCTTTGGCCTGTGCGGTTTTCGTGGTAGCCTTGATTACGATCGTGCGGACCCTGTCCCGGGACAAGGCGGGGCGTTTCGTCGGCTCGGCCGACCGAGAGGAAGCGACCGGAAGGGAGAAAGTTTCCTCGTCTGACGATAATATAAACGGACTTTAGTCGTTGTTAACGCAGAAGATCATATCTTTGCGACGGAAAATATGAGGTCGATCCTGAAAATAGCGCTTCTTCTGATGGTGACGATACCGGTGTCGTGCAAGCGTTTTGCGAATCCTTTCGCCGGAGGCGACAAGGTGCTGGCCGAGGTAGGCGGCGAGAAGCTGTACGTCCACGATCTTTCGTTCATCTTCACTCCGGACATGGCGCCGGAGGACAGCGTGAAGATACTCGGCTCCTATGTCGATCGCTGGGTGAAGATGCAGTTGAAGATTCAGGAAGCGGAGCGCATGTTCGAGAGCAGTCAGCAGGACATCGACCGTATGGTCGAGGAGTACCGCAATTCGCTGCTGACTCATAAAGTCGACCAATATTATGTCGACAAGCTGATCGATACGCTGTTCACGGATTCTCAGATCGGCGAGTACTACCGGAAGAATCAGGCCGACTTCGTGCTCGACAAGACGCTGCTCAAGGCGCGCGTCGTGCGGCTCCCCCGCAGCTACGGTCCGAAAAACAAGATCAAGGAGCTGATGATGGCTTCGGGCGAAGACCGTTATCAGGATCTGGTGGACCTTTGCGTCAAGAACAATTTCGAGTTGACGGAGCTCAACGGCTGGACCGATTTTTCCACGTTGCTCTCCCTGCTTCCGACCGACAGGACGGAAAATTACGACGATTTGCTGACAACCGACCGGGTCAGCGAAATGGAGACTTCCTCCGACGTATATTACGTGCGGATTCTGGTGTTCCGGCGGCCCGGAGACCGGGCTCCTCAGGAGAGCGTGCAGGATCTGATCCGCCGGGTGATTTTCAATCAGAGAAAGGAAGAGATCGTGCGGGCGCATGAAGACAGCCTCTACCGGCACGCGATGGAGAATAAGGAAATAATAGTGAATGTAAAAACAGACGATAGCGATGATATTCAGTAAATGGGTGGCCGCGACGGCCGGTTTGTTCGCCTGCGCGGTTTCGGGCAGCAACGCTCAGGACAAGTTTACGGCGGACAAGGTGGTGGCCGTTGTCGGTCAGTCGGTGGTACTTTATTCCGAGGTGGAGCGATATGGTAAGGCTTTGGTCGAACAGAGCAAGCAGCAGGGCTACACCTCGCAGCGCGATCCGCGTTGCGAGGCACTGGAGCACCTGATTATCCAAAAGCTGCTCTACAACCAGTCTCAGATCGACTCGCTGACGGTCCCTATGGACCGTGTCGCCGAACGCGTGCAGCAGCTCGTGGACGAGCAGATTCTGGAACGGGGATCGGTCGCGGCGCTCGAGATGTACTATCATAAGCCGATATTCAATATCAGAGAAGAGTTGCGCGAGACGATCGAGGAGGGAGCCTATGCCAGCGAAATGGAGCGTACGATCAAGGATAAGGTGCACGTCACGCCCGGCGAGGTGGAAAAGTTCGTCAAAGGCATGTCCAAGGACAGCGTGCCTATCATTCCCGAGCAGTATGTGTTTGCGCAGATCGTGCGTTATCCGAGCAATGCCGACGAGGCGAAGCTTCGGGCGCAGGAGCGTTTGCTGGAACTTAGGGAGCGGATTATCAACGGCGACAAGTTCGATATGCTTGCCAGAACCTACTCCGAAGACCCGCAGTCGGCGATCCGGGGCGGGGATCTGGGGTTAATGACCAAGGAGATGCTCGTTCCCGAGTTTGCCGAGGCCATGATGAAACTCAAGCCGGGGCAGGTGTCGGGCGTTGTCGAGACCGATTACGGGTTTCACCTGATTCAGTTGATAGAAAAGATAGGCAGTCAGTACCATGCCCGTCATATTCTGCTCAAGCCTCAGTATACCGACATGGATATGGAAGAGCCCTACAACGTGCTCGACAGCGTGCAAAGGCAGATCGTGGACGGTACGATCACGTTCGAGGAAGCCGCCATGAAATATTCGCAGGACAAGTATTCCAAGCAGAACGGGGGGCTCGCCTCGAATCTGGAACAGCTGGAGATCATGAACTACGGCGATCCGACGGAGGCTTCGGTCAAGTTTTACAAGGACTACCTGAATCCGGACGATTTCCGGGCGCTCGAAAAGTTGGAGATAGACGGCGTGTCGAAACCTTACACCACGCAGGACTACAGGCAACGGACGCTTTGCAAGGTTGTCAAGCTCAAAGAGGTTATTCCCGCTCATCCGGCCAATATCAAGGAAGATTACGTACAGTTGGAGAAGCTCGCTCTGGCCGTCAAGCAGGAGAGAGAGTTCGTCCGGTGGCTGAAGTCGAAGGTCGACGGTATGTATATCCGGATCGACGAGGATTTCAAAGACTGCGAGTTCGAGCATTCGTTCTTATTGAAATAGCCTGCCGGAAGTTCGCATGATTCGCCGTCTTCTTATTCTATTGTTGGCCGCGGCGGCCGCAGGCATGCTCGTTCTTCGGGCCCAGTCTCCGGCGGCGGTCGATTTCCGCGCCGACGTGATGTCGAGCCTCAAGGTGGGCGATTCGACGGCTTTGCTGTTGGTCGGCCATGTAGTCTTTCACCACAACGGAGCCGTGATTACCTGCGACAGCGCAATTCGCTATAACGACCGGCGGATGGACTGTTACAAGAATGTCGTGGTCAACAAGGACAGCACGTTCATTTTCGGAGACAAGGCCGATTACGACGGCCTGTCGAACGAGGCGCATATCTACTCGCCGCTGATCAAGATGATCGACAAGGACGCCACGCTGTATACCTACCACTTCTCGTTCAATACGCTGACCAACGTGGGCCATTACTGGGGCGGGGGGACCATGTCGCAGAAGGACAATCTGATGGAGTCTTCCGACGGGTACTATTACGTCGATACGCGCGATCTGGTCGGCGTGAGGAACGTCGAGATGCGCAATCCGGACTACGTGATGGAGTCGGACTCGGTTTCATACAACATGAATACCGAGATCGCGTCGTTTCATACGCTTTCATATATCTGGAACGCGCAGAACGAGTTTCTGACGGCATACCGGGGCATTTACGACCGGCGCGACGACCGGTATACGTTTACCGATCGCTCGTATATCATGACCGAGACCCAGCAGATGTGGGCCGATACGATCGTATATCGCCCCGGGTCTCAGGATGCCTTGATGCTCAGCAATGTGCAGATCGTCGACGAGCAGCAGCGCGCACTCGCTTTCGGCGATTACGCCCGATATTGGGGTAATGAGCGCAAGGCGCTGCTGACTCGCGATCCGGTAGTCGCGGGATACGACGAGGGCGAGCAGGCCGATACGGTTTTCATGCGGGCCGATTCGATTTTTCTCTATACGGTCAATCGTTTCGCTCCGCCGAAAGACTCGCTGACGGCCGCTGCCGATTCTTCGGCGAGCGACTCGCTGGTCCGGCATAGACCCGGGTCCGGCAGAAACGTTTCCGGTCGGGCCCGCGACAGCTTGGGCGCAGGTCCGGGTCTGCCTCAGGAGCCCTTGACCGGGCCTGCGGCAAAGCGTCAGGAGCAGAACGAGGCGGAGGTTTCGGCCGAAGTTTCTTCGGAGGCCGATTCGACCGGATCGGTCATGGCCGTCGACTCGCTTCAGTCCGCTCAGCCTGCCGACAGCGTGGGGCGCCCGTTGACGGAGAAAGAGCTCAAGAAACTGGAGACGGCCCGTCTCCGTTATGAAAAAGAGCAGGCCAAGAAACAGAAACGGGAGGAGCGCGCGGTCCGTATCAAAGAAAAAATCAAGGCACAAAGGGAAAAGGCCCGTTTGGAGGCCGAGAAAATCCGGGAGAAGGAGGAACAGCGTCAGCGTCGCGAGTTGGCCCGGCGCTTTGCCAAGGGCAAATCGACGAGCGCCGACACGCTCGCTTTGCATGCGCTCGATTCGGCCGCTCAGGCCCGACGGGACTCGATTGCGCTGGCTGCCGATTCGTCCCTGCGTGCCGCGGATTCTCTTTCGTCCCGGGAAGAGATCGCCTCGGATTCCGTACAGCCGCAGGCCGGCGATTCGCTGGTCCGGATTATCAGGGCGTACAACAAGGTCCGTACTTATCGTACCGACTTTCAGGCCGTGTGCGACTCGCTGGTCGCCTTTTCGGCCGACTCGACCATTCATATGTACGTCGATCCGGTGCTGTGGAGCGAGCAGAATCAGATTACTTCGCAAGTCGTCGACATATTTACCAAGAATCAGACGATCGACAAGGCCGTTTTTACGGGCGAACCGCTGATGTGCTCGGAGGTGGAGCCCGAGCGGTATTACAATCAGGTGAAGGGAAAGGTCATGGAGGCCTATTTCCGAAAGGGCGAAATATACAAGATGGATGTGAACGGAAACGGACAGACCTACTATTTCATGGAGGACGGCGACAGTACCGACCGTTATGTCAACGGTTTTCTCGTCGCGGAATGCGCCGACATCACATTCCATTTCATCGACAGGCAACTCGATCAGATCGTCTATAAGGGAAAGCCGTCCTATACGATCTATCCGATGGACAAGATTCCCGAGACCCAGCCGCTCGTCATGAAGGGCTTCCGGTGGGAGGCCGTGCGGAGACCGGCCAAACAGGATGTGTTCGACCGCTCGGTGAAGCCTTCCCAGCGCGAGCGCTACGAAAGTATGCCGAAGCCGACTTATCCGATCACCGGAGCAATCGATGAGGCGCGCAAGCGTCTCTCCTCCGAAGGGTGGAACGATCGCACGGACCGCCGGATCACCCCCGAAGCCGAGGAATTCGTCCGCTCGTTGGGAAATTGAAGTCAAAAAGCTATCTTTGTTAGGCCTGTCCCTCGGGAACAGGCCTTTGCTGTCCATAACAATTCAGAATTATGAGCATGATACGACAGTCGCTTTGGGCGATGGCGCTGCTGGTCGCGACGACGGCCGGCGCTCAACGGGCATGGTTCGCTTCCGAACGGGATACTTGGCTGCGTGAGGCTGCGGAAAGCATTCCCCCTTTGACCGAACGGATAGAGACTCCGGTCGGTCTGGTCGAAAGCGTTCGGGATACCGGGGCTTTTCAGGGGTGGCGGATGATTCCGGCGGGCGACATGGACTCCCTCTACGGGCACTCTTTCAAGGAGCGTAAGGAAGTAATCGTCGATTTCGGACGACATATGACCGGCTATTTCTCTTTCGACATAGGACGGCTGAGCGCCGATGCGGATGCCCCGCTGCGCTTCCGGCTGACGTTCGCCGAGGTTCCTGCGGAGCTGAACACGCCTTTCGATCCGTACCCCGGCGGGCTGAGCCGGGCTTGGCTGCAGGACGAGGTGGTGACCGTCATGGACGCGCCTGCGACGGTCGAACTCTCTCGCCGGGTGGCGTTCCGCTATGTGAAAATCGAGTTGTTGGCTTGGTCCTCGTTCGATTTCGCCGTGACCGGCATGCGGTTCCGGTCCGTCACTTCGGCATCGGGCGAGCCGAAGCCGCTGGCTTCGACCGCCGACCCGACGATCGTCCGGATCAACCGCATCGGGCTGGCCACGCTCGCCGAGTGCATGCAGACCGTGTACGAAGACGGGCCCAAGCGCGACCGGCGGCTTTGGATCGGGGACCTTTACCTGGAATCGCTGGCCAATACGTATTCGTTCCGGAATCACGGCCTGACGCGCCGCTGCCTCTATCTGCTCGCCGCTTTGGCCGACGAGGAGGGGTTGTTGCACGCCACGGTATTCGAGTATCCGGAGCCGCATCCCCAGACCGGGCAGCACTGCATGGATTACAGTCTGCTGTACGGCGTGACGCTTTACGAGTATCTGAATGCTACGGGCGACAGGGCGACGGCCGAGGCGTTGTGGCCGGTCGTGGTCCGGCAGGTGGAGCATGCGATGACCTATCTGCGGGACGATGTGTACGATATGGAGAAGCAGCCGGCCTGGTGGCTGGTGTTCGACTGGAAGGACGACCTGAACCGGCATGCTCCGATGCAGGGCCTGATGACTTTCGCCATAGAGCAGAGCTATGAATTGGCCAAGCTGCTGGGACGCGAGAGCGAGGTGGCCGGTTGGCCCCGGATCGTATCCCGAATGAAGGCGGCTTCCCGTCGAGTTTTCTATGACCGTCTCGAAGGCGTCGTCGTTTCGGGTCCGGACCGTCAGCGCTCGTATCTGGGACAGGTGTGGATGATTCTTTCCGGCACGTTGTCGCCTCGGGAAGGGGAGCGCGCGTTGCGTACCGTATTGGCCGACCCGGATGCGTGCTATCCCGGATCGCCTTATGCCTATCATTATCTGATCGAGGCGATGATCCGATGCGGCATGAACGACGAAGCCCGGCGGAGACTGACGGAATACTGGGGCGGAATGGCCGCTTTGGGTGCCGATACGTTCTGGGAGGTATACGATCCGACGGACCATTTCAAGTCGCCTTACAACTTCTTCCCGGTCAACAGCTATTGCCATGCATGGAGCTGTACGCCGGTGTACTTCATCAATAAGTACGCGGATATATTTCAGAAATAGGAGTTTCTGCCGATACGTGTTCCGGCGATATGCTGGTCGGTCCGTGTCTGTCCGTGACACGTGCGGCCGGTCTGTTGTCGCGTACGCTCCGGGTTTGCAGGCGTGCCGGTCGGCTTTTCCTCTTTATACGAAAACCGTCTCCGGTTCGAGAGAGAGTTTCTTGCTCAGAGAAGCCCGGCCTCGTACAGCCTGATCAGTTCCTCGACCATCATGTCTTCGCCTTCCTTGTCGTACGTGTCCTTGAGGTTGGCGCCGAACAGCCGTGCGATGCTTTGCCAGAAAAACGCGCGAAAGCCGCCCCGGAGTTCCTTGACCAGTTCGTAGGAGGTCTGGTCCGTCTCCCGGTCGATCAACTTGATCAGCAGTTTGCCTTGCGAGAGGGTCATCTTTTTCAGCACGGGCGTGTATTTCTTTTTCAGCGCCCGCTCCATCTCCTTGACGAAAATCTGCTTCTCCCGCTTGGTCGCCAGCGTTTCCATATGGGCTTCCATCGCGTGGAGCGTCGCGTTGGCCTCTTTGGCGATCGGGTAGACCCGCTTGAGGTTGTATATCAGGCGCGCGAAGCGCCGCGTGTCGACCGCTTTCCGGAATACGAAAGAGGGACTGAGCTGTATCAGCACGACGGTATCACCGTCGATAACGACATTCCTCGCCTGCCCGTACTCGGTCAGAGCCTGAGCCGACGAAGGCCGTGCGGCGGCCAACAGGAGTATCGCGATGAGTATCGCTTTCTTCATACCCGATTCCCAAATAATTCGTACCTTTGCAAAGGTAATTAAAAATGGCGACGCGAGACCGTGTCCGCCGTTCTATAAACGGGCGGGACGGCAGAATTGTTGCGACGAAGGCTCCCGGGCCTCTGCGGGACGGTTTCTGCTCGCTTGCGGGCGGGAGTCCGCTGAGCGTTTGCCATGTCGTCGGGGCCGCTGACGGTCTCGGCATTCATTCAAAACGTATCGCGTATGTACTGTGGACAAAAACTGAGCGAGAGAATTTACTGGACCGGAGTCTATGACAGACGGAAGCATCTTTTCGAGAACATGTGGCCTCTGCCCGAGGGCGTCTCGTACAATTCATACCTGATCAAGGACGAGAAGTGCGCCCTGATGGATACCGTCGAGAGCGGTAGCGACCGCAGCTATCTGGACTGGCTGGCCGATACGCTCGAGGGACGCCCGCTCGACTATCTGGTCATTCATCACATGGAGCTCGACCATTCGGGCGAGATCGAGAACCTGATCCGCCAATATCCCGACGTGCGGATCGTGGGCAATGCGAAAACTTTCCGCGTTCTGGAAGCCTACTTCGGCAAGCTGCCCAATCTGGTCGAGGTCAAGGACGGCGACACGCTTTCGCTGGGGTATCATAATCTGAAGTTCGTCTTTACGCCTTGGGTGCACTGGCCCGAGACGATGATGAGCTACGATACGACCGACGGCGTGCTTTTCTCGGGCGACGCTTTCGGCATGTTCGGCGCGACGGACGGCGGCGTATTCGACGACCAAGTCGATTTCGCCCGCTACGAAAGCGAGATGCGCCGCTATTACTCGAATATCGTCGGGAAGTACAGCGGAATGGTTCAGAAGGCGCTCGCGAAGCTTTCCTCGGCGCGGATCGGCGCGATCTGTCCGCTTCACGGACTGGTATGGCGCAGCGATCCGGCCCGCGTGATCGGCCTGTACGATCGCTGGAGCCGCTACGAGGCGGACGATGCCGCCGTCGTGATCTATGCGTCGATGTACGGCAATACGGCGCAGATGGCCGATCATGTCGCCCGCCGGATCGCCGAGGCCGGAGTACGGGACATTCGGGTTTACGATGTGTCGAAGACGCACGTATCCTATCTTATCAGCGAGATATGGCGCTGCCGGGGCGTGCTGCTGGGCAGTTGCGCCTACAACACGCAGATGTTCCCGCTCATGGAGAACCTGACCCGCGATCTGCTGCATGCCGGCCCGAAAGACAGGCTGTTAGGCGTGTTCGGAACGTATAGTTGGAACGGCGGCGGCGTAAAGAACCTGAACGCATTCGCCGAACAGATAGGGTGGGAGACGGTCGCTCCGTCGGCCGAGATCCTCGGCCGACCGACCTGCGAAAAATACGCGGCATGCGATGCGTTGGCCGATGCCATGGCGTGCAGGCTGAAAAAATAGATGACCGTCTGCCCTTGGTTTCCGTATGCGTGGGTGGCGCCGAACGTGTAGCCGGATTTGCGGATGCCGGTATTTTTAGCGCAGCAACGGGTAAAAAAGCGGCCGATTGTTAAAAAATATTAAAAATAAATCGTATTTTTGGATCGCCCGAGGCCGTTTCGGCGGTTTTCGCGGGTGTGCTAACGAACTTAAACTTTAAAGTAAGCGAAGATGGATGCAATTGCAATTTTGACGGGCGGCGGTCCCGCCCCCGGGATGAATACCGTTGTGGGCAGCGTGGCGAAGACTTTCCTCGAGAAGGGCTATCGCGTGCTGGGCCTGCACTGCGGATATTCGAGCCTGTTTACGAAGAATCCGCGTATTACGGAGATCGATTTCCTGTTGGCGGACGATATTTTCAACCGGGGCGGATCGTTCCTGACGATGAGCCGCTTCAAACCGACGGACAAGAACTTCGAGGAGGATTTCAATCTGGACCTGTTCGTCAAGAATAACATCAAACTGCTCGTCACCGTCGGGGGCGACGATACGGCGTCGACGGCCAACCGCATCGCCAAGTTCCTCGAGGCCAAAAAATATCCGATCGCCAATATTCATGTTCCCAAAACGATCGACAACGACCTGCCGCTTCCGGCCGGCTCGCCTACGTTCGGTTACCAGTCGGCCAAGGACATGGGGTCGATCATCGGCCGCACGGTCTATACCGATGCCCGCACGAGCGGCAACTGGTTCGTCGTGGCTGCTATGGGACGTTCGGCCGGACATCTCGCTTTCGGTATCGGCACGGCCTGCCATTATCCGATGATCGTGATTCCCGAAATGTTCAACAAAACGGAGATCACCGTCGAGAAGATCGTCAATTTGGTCGTATCGTCGATCATCAAGCGCAAGATCATGGGAATCGATTACGGTGCCGCGATGATTTCCGAGGGCGTATTCCATTCGCTGAGCGATGCCGAGATCAAGAAGTCGGGTATCCACTTCTCCTATGACGATCACGGGCATCCCGAGCTCGGCAAGGTGTCCAAGGCGCATATCTTCAACGAAATGCTCGAGAAGAAGCTCGCCGAGCTGAAAATCAAGGTCAAGTCGCGTCCGGTCGAGATCGGATACGAGGTCCGTTGCCAGACGCCGGTAGCTTACGACCTGGTTTACTGCTCCCTGCTGGGGATGGGAACCTACAAGTTGTTCAGCGAGGGCAAGACGGGCTGCATGGTCTATGCCGATCCGGCCGGGGAAATCTCACCGCTCTATCTCAAAGATCTGCAGGACCCCGAGACGGGCAAGATTCCGCCCCGTTTGGTCGACATCCGTTCGGACAAGTTCAAGATGGTCGTAGACAATATCCTGAACTATATCACTCCTGCCGACTACGAGGCCGCCAAGAAGTACGTGGCCGATCCGGCGGTTTACGACTTCCGTAAGATTCTGGAGTGGGATAAATAAATCTTTCGAGAGAAACGATCCGGGGGCGGCTTCATCGGGAGGCCGCTCCCGTTGTTTGAATCCGGACTCGGTCCGGCCGCCGCGCCGGAGCGAAATATACGCTCATACTAAATACAATCCTTATGAGAACGATATGGCTTTCTTTGCTGATCGGACCGCTTTTTGCGGCTTGTGCGGACAAGCCGCTGGATATGTCGAAGCCTGTGTACGTGACGGTCTCCACCGCAATGGGGGACGTGACCGTAGAGCTGTATGGCGATACGCCGCTTCACAGGGACAATTTTATCAGACTGTGCCGTTCGGGCGCCTACGACGGAGTGCTTTTCCACCGCGTGATCGAAGGGTTCGTCGTGCAAGGCGGCGATCCCGACAGTCGGAAACGGGAACCCGGCGTGCTTTACGGAGGCAACGACGGGGGATATACGGTTCCGGCCGAAATACGTTCCGGGCATTTCAACAAGCGGGGAGCGTTGATCGATGCGAAGGCCGGCGACGAGACGAATCCGGAACGAGCCTCGGCCGGAACCCAGTTCTGCTTCGTTCAGGGACGTAGAATGACGGACGAGGAGCTGGACGAAGCAGAAAAGCAGATCAACGAGATTCGGAGGAATTGGCTTTTTCATCTGTTCAAGAAGCGCTTGAGCGGCCGTTCGACGACGGTTGCCGCCGAAGAAGGCGAACTGGAGCGTCGCGCGTGGCGCATGGTGGAAGATACGTTGAGCCTGCTGGGCCGTTACAGGATTCCGGAAGAGAGGCGCGAAGCGTATCGGACGATCGGCGGAGCGCCCCATCTCGACGGTTCGCTGACGGTTTTCGGCGAAGTAGTCGACGGGTTCGACGTGATCGACAGAATGGCTCGCGTGGAGACCGATCCGAGCGACCGGCCCGTGCACGATCTGGTGATCCGGTCGACCAAGGTGTTTCAGAAGTAGGCCGTTTCCGGTCGGTTCGGAGAGCGGACGGCCGAAAAATGCCGAGGGCGGGCTGCCGGTTTCTGCTTGCGTTCCGTGTCTCCGGGCCCGCTGGCGCAGCGGCAGATTCCGGCAGACGGGACAGAAGGGCGAGGTAGCCGGTTCTCGGCTCGTGCGGATCGGATATGGCCGGCGAAGCGAAATAAGCAAGGCGGGTAAAACTTACCCGCCTTTTGCTATGCCTGTGCCGATTGCTATCTATTCGTCGCTGTCGTCAGCTACGTCGCTTTCCATGATACCTTCGTCGTCCTTAATTTCCTCATCGCCGAAGAAATCCTTGTCTTCCTCCTCTTCGACTTGATCGTCGACTTTCACATCCACTTTGATCAGGTAGCTGGTGTCTTCCGTCTCGAGTACGATGGCATAAAAAAAGTCGCCCGGTCCTTTGTCGATCCGGATCATATGGTCGGTGTAGCCGAAAGGATATTTTTTCCTCACTTCTTCGCGAAGTTCAGCAGAGAGGTTCTTATAACTGACTACTACCCTTCTCTTTTGCTTCTTTTCGGAAATCATTGCTTCAAAAAAATTTTTTGCAAGTATAAGCAAAATTTGGTAATCAAAACAGCAACCCCGGAAAAAAACTCAAATTTGTCGTAATCCGGCATTTGGCTTGCGAAAATGCGGCGTGCAGCGGGACGGACGGCCGATTTCGATCGGCCGGTCGGCTTTGAATTCGGAGCAAAATGAATACCTTTACTACCTAATTGTTGAAAAAATGCGCGAGAAAATAGAGCTGTTGAGAAGACAGATCAACGAGCATAATTACCGGTACTACGTGCTGAACGATCCGCTGATCGGAGACTATGAGTTCGACGCCCTGCTGCGCGAGTTGCAGGAGCTGGAGGCGGCCCATCCCGAGTTCGACGATCCCAACTCGCCGACCCGGCGCGTGGGGAGCGACTCCACCAACGAATTCGCTACGGTCGAGCACCGCTATCCGATGCTGTCGCTTTCCAACACCTACTCGCTCGACGAGATCAGGGAGTTCGACGCGCGGGTTCGCAAGGAGGTCGGCGAGGCCGAGTACGTATGCGAACTGAAGTTCGACGGAACCGCAATCAGCCTGACTTACGAGAACGGCCGTCTGTTGCGGGCCGTGACGCGCGGCGACGGTACGCGCGGGGATGACGTGACGGCCAATGTCCGGACGATACGTTCCGTTCCGTTGCAGTTGCGGGGGGCGGGCTATCCTGCCTATTTCGAGATACGGGGCGAGATATTGATGCCCTTCCGTTCGTTCGAGCGACTGAATCGCGAGCGGGAGGATATAGGCGAGACGCCTTTCGCCAATCCCCGCAATGCGGCCGCCGGTTCGCTCAAGCAGCAGAGCTCGGCCGAGACGGCCCGGCGCGAGCTCGACTGTACGCTCTATTCGCTCGTCGGCGACGACTTGCCGTTCGGAACGCATTACGACAGCCTGATGGCGGCCCGTGAGTGGGGATTCAAAATCTCGGACCAGATCGCCCTGTGCCGTGACATGAACGAAATCGACGAGTACATCCGTCGTTGGGATAAGGCCCGGAAGGAGCTGCCGTTCGCAACCGACGGCGTCGTGATCAAGGTCGACAGTTTCGCGCTTCAGCACCGCCTCGGCTATACGGCCAAGGCGCCGCGTTGGGCCGTCGCCTACAAGTTCAAGGCCGAGCAGGCGCTGACTCGGCTGCTGTCGGTCGATTTTCAGGTCGGAAGGACCGGAGCGATTACGCCCGTAGCCAATCTGGAGCCGGTTCTGTTGGCCGGTACGGTCGTCAAGCGCGCCTCGCTGCACAATGCCGAACAGATCGCGCTGCTCGATATCCGGCTGGGCGACCATGTGTATGTGGAAAAGGGGGGCGAGATCATCCCTAAGATAACGGGAGTCGATCTTTCGTCGCGCCCGATGCAAAGCGAGCCTTTCCGATTTATCACGCATTGCCCGTGCTGCGGGACCGAACTGGTCAAGTACGAGGGCGAGGCCCGCCACTATTGTCCGAATCAGAGCCATTGTCCTCCGCAGATCGTCGGCCGCATGGTCCATTTCATTTCCCGCAAGGCGATGAACATCGACGGATTGGGAGACGAAACCGTCCAGTTGCTTTATGACGCGGGGCTGATTTCCGACGTGGCCGACCTGTACCGGCTCAGGCGCGAGGATCTGGTCGATCTGCCCCGATTGGGCGACAAGTCGGCCGATAACATTCTGCGCAGCATAGACGCCTCGCGCGATGTGCCCTTTCAGCGGGTGTTGTTCGCGATCGGCATCCGGTTCGTCGGAGAGACGACGGCCAAAAATCTCGCCTTGCATTTCCGCAGCATGGATGCACTGATGAACGCTACGCCTGAAGAGCTGGCTGCGGCGGACGAGGTGGGCGACAAAATCGCGCTCAGCATCGTCGATTATTTTCGCGACGAAGCGAACCGGAAGATCGTGGCCCGCTTGCGTGAAAGCGGCTTGCGGTTCGAGATCGGGGAGAAGCAACTGCTTTCCAATGCGCTCGACGGACTGAAATTCGTCATTTCGGGAACTTTTTCCGAGCATTCGCGCGATCAGCTCAAGGAATTGATCGAATCGCACGGCGGCCGAAATCAGAGTGGAGTTTCAGCCAATACGGACTATCTGCTCGCCGGGGACCGTATCGGTCCGGCGAAGTTGAACAAGGCGCGCAAACTGGGCGTGCGGATTATCGGCGAGGAAGACTTCGTGCGGATGCTCTCGGGCGATATGCCGGATGCGGCGGTCGCTCCCGGAGACAAAGAAAACCCGCCGGGCCCGGAGCCTCCGGAAGAATCGGTCGATAAAATGGCGGCTTCCGATCAAAATAATGTGAAGCAAGGCACATTGTTTTGATAAAATATGTATTTTTGCTGTAAAATTAACATTTTACGATGAAAACTAACATTCGGGGGGTCGGAGTAGCTTTGGTCACGCCCTTTACCGACGAAGACGGGGTCGATTTCGCGGCATTGGACAAACTGATCGAGCGTGTGATAGGCGGCGGAGCCGATTATTTGGTGGCGCTCGGCACGACGGCCGAGACTCCCGCGCTGAGCGGAAGCGAGAAAGAAGCGATCCTACGCTTCGTCGTCGAGAGAAGCGCAGGGCGTGTGCCCGTGATAGCGGGCCTCGGAGGCAATTCGACGGCCGATGTCGTTTCGGCCCTCCGTTCGGCGAATCTCGACGGGGTCGATGCCGTGCTGTCGGTGACACCTTATTACAATAAGCCTTCGCAGGAAGGAATCTACCGTCACTACAAGGCGTTGGCCGAAGCCTCGCCTTGCGGGATCGTACTTTATAACGTGCCGGGCCGTACCGGCGTGAACATGACTGCCCAGACCGTGCTGCGGCTCGCGCACGATTGCGGAAACATCATCGGCGTCAAGGAGGCGAGCGGCAACCTGTCGCAGGCGGCATACATTTTGAAAGACCGTCCCGAGGGATTTGCCGTGATCTCCGGCGACGACAGTTTGACCGTTCCGATGGCGGCGCTGGGAGGCGACGGCATTATTTCGGTGGCGGCAAACGCGTTTACCGGCAAATTCTGCCGGATGGCCCATGAGGCGCTCGACGGTCGCTTCGACGAGGCTTCCGCGCTGCATATGCAGATGATCGAAGCGATCGACGCGCTGTTCGAGGAGGGAAATCCGGTCGGAATCAAGTGCGCCCTTTCTTGCATGGGCCTGATTCGTAACCGGCTCCGTCTGCCTTTGGTCCGTGCGTCCGAGTCGCTCGAACGGAAAATGTCGCGGCTGATCGAGGAGAACGAGCTGGCCTGAGCCTGAATCCCCGGCTCCGGGTTTTGTTTCGCCGTCGTCAAATATTTTTATACTTTTGCCGTTTGAACAGTAAAACACGGAAAATATGAAGCGTACGGCCTTACTGTATGGAGTCCTGCTGGCTTTCGCCGCCCTTCCGCTCGCCGCTCAGCAAGCGCCGGACAACGACGCGATTCTGCGCGAAACGATCGACAAGGGCTCGCCCTATTACTATCCGGCGATCTATATGCGCTATATGTCGGGCGATACGACGTTGACGCTCGAGGATTACCGCCATCTGTACTACGGTTATGCCTGGCAGCCGGGTTATAAGCCTTTCGAGACTCCGGCTGCCAAAGACCGTATACTGAACATTCTGGCCAAAGATTCGCTGGCGGAGGCCGATTATCTGAAGATCGTCGAGTACGGCCGCGAAGTGATGCGCAGCGAACCGTATGATCCGAGCACGCTTAATTTTCTGGTATATGCTTACGGTGCCGTCGGGGACTCGGTCAACGAGCGGATCAATTACAGCCGTCTGAAAGGGATTTTGGCGGCTATCGAGTCATCGGGCGGCGGGCTCAGCGAACAGTCGCCCTGGCATGTTCTCTACTTTTCTCATGCCCGAGACTTGCTTGCCAGCATGAATCTGGCGGCCGGCAAGGAGAAAGTGATCAGCCGTACGGTGGCATGGATGCCCCCGCTTGTCAAGCAGAAAGGCGTCAAGGGATACTATTTCGATTTCGGCCGCATCTATTGGCACAAACCCGACAAATTGCCCGAGAAGCGTAGCAACGGCTGGGAAATCAACGGAATCCCGCTGAAAAGGAGGGTGGTTCCCGAAGTCCGCACGGTCGAGTGAATGGCAAAGCAACGAACTAATACGGAAATCATATGAAACGAAAAGGGTGGATTATCCTGGCTGTCGCGGCGGTGCTTGTCATCGGCACGTACTCGTGGCTCAAGAGCAGTTACAACGACATGGTGTTGCGCCGCGAAGCTGCGACGGCTCAATTGGGAAATGTCGAGAACCAGTATCAGCGCCGAATGGACCTGATCCCGAATCTGGTCAATACCGTGAGAGGCTACGCCTCTCACGAGCAAAATACATTGAGCGAGGTTGTCGAAGCCCGGGCGCAGGCGACTCAGACCCGTATCGACGTGAACGACGCGGCCGCGATGGCCCGGTTCGCTCAGGCTCAGGGCGAGCTTTCCTCGGCACTGAGCCGTCTGATGGCCATTTCGGAAAGCTATCCCGATCTGAAGGCCAGTCAGAACTTCCGCGATTTGCAGACGCAGCTGGAGGGAACCGAAAACCGGATTGCCGTCGAGCGCCGCAAGTATAACGAGGCTGCCCAGTTGTTCAATACCTATGTCAAAATGTTCCCGCGCAATTTGCTCGCCGGCATGTTCGGTTTTGCTTCGCTGAACTATTTCGAAGCGCAGCAAGGAGCGGAAAAGGCTCCGGAAGTGCAATTCTAATCGAAAGGCATGATGCGACCGATATTGCGTTTTTTGCGGATGTTCTTGTTCTGGGCCGCGCTTGCGCCCGCCGGTATTTCGGCTCAGGATTTGCCCGAGCCGATGTCTCCGCGCCGGTTGGTCAACGATTTCGCAGGCTTGCTGAGCGACTCCCAACGGCAGGCGCTCGAGCGGAAACTGGTCGATTTCGACCGCGAGACTTCCACGCAAATCGCCGTCGTGACCGTCGACGATCTGGGGGACTATGCCCCTTCCGATTTCGCGCAACGGTTGCACGACAAATGGGGCGTCGGTCGGGAAGGTAAGAACAACGGCATTCTGGTATTGGTCAAACCGTCTGTTCCCGGTTCGAGAGGCGAGGCCTATATTTCGGTCGGATACGGTCTCGAAGGGGTCATTCCCGATATTACGGCGGGACGGATACTCGACAACGAAATGATTCCCCGGTTCCGGGAGGGGGATATCTACGGAGGGATCGACCGGACGGCCGATGTGCTGATGCAGCTTTCTCGCGGGGAGTTCACGGCCGAGCAATACGACGAACGGAGCGGGGACGGAGCCGATGCCGCGGTGCTGTTCGTCCTGATACCTCTGATTCTTTTTATGATTCTTGCCGGCCGCAGAGGCGGTCGCGGGGGAGGATCGAGCGGCAGCCGGGGCGGAGGCTGGATTCCTCCGATCATTCTCGGCGGCGGATCGCACCGAGGAGGAGGCGGCTTCGGGCCGGGAGGTTTCGGCGGGTTCGGAGGAGGCCTTTCCGGTGGCGGAGGAGCCGGTCGTTCGTGGTAGCGCCTTTCGCCCTCTTCCTTGGAAAGATTTTCGTATATTTGCGGATGAAACCATCTCTCCGGAGGATCGGTATGCCGAAGCGCGGAGGCGCGCGACGGCACTCGGCTGTAATGAAACTGTCATGGGAAAAATATACCGTTGCCTGTTGCTTCTGACGCTCGCCTTTTTCACGTTTGCCTGCGAGAAAGACGACGACTTTCCGGCTCCCGACGTAGATCGCACGGTGCTGGTTTATCTGGCGTCCGACAACAATCTGTACCGTTTTGCCCTGCAAAACCTGAACGATATGAAGTCGGCCATGAAGGGATTGGACGGTAACTTGCTCGTCTATATCGACGAGGCGAACGGAACTTCCCGTCTGTCGAAGATCGAGAGCGACGGGACGGAGCGCGTGATCGAAACCTACGGAAAGGAAAATTCCGCTTCGGCCGCCGTGCTCCGACGGGTGGTCGACCGTGCGCTGACGCTATATCCGGCCGAGTCGTACGGTCTGATTCTTTGGTCTCATGGCATGGGGTGGATTCCGGCCGGGATAGAGGAGACCGGTACGAGCAGCGGTCTGTGCTGTCCGAGAGACACCGAAGCATACCCTGTGACGAAGCATTTCGGCGCGGACACGGAGAACGGTTCGTCCGTGCATATGGAAATTCCGGACCTGGTAGCCGCGCTGCCCGACGGCCTCACTTTCGATTTCATTCTGTTCGATGCCTGTTTCATGGGCGGGGTGGAAGTCTTGTACGAGATGCGCCATGCCGCGCACTATCTGATCGCCTCGCCGGCCGAAATCCTCGGCAGCGGGTTTCCCTATGACCGAATCATTCCTCTTATTTTCTCCGAGCGGTTGCAGCTGGAGGAAGTCTGCCGGCAGTTTATGGCCTATTACCGCGCGCAGTCGGGCTACAACCGGTCGGGAAGTATTACCCTGATTCGGGCCGATCAGCTCGATGGACTGGCCGCCGCTGCCCGCGATGTATGGTCGGCAGGGAATCTCGCTGATGTGAGCGCCGGAGAGGTGCAGCCGTTCGAGAGGATGCATACGCACAAATTTTTCGATCTGGCCGACTATTATTCCCGTCTGGTGCCGGTTCCTCAGTACACGGACTTCGATGAGCAACTGTCCCGGACGGTGCTTTTCTCGGACTATACGGACCGGATATACAGCGCGGTCGAATACGGCAGTTACGGGTTCTTCGACGTGCGGACGTGTTGCGGCTTGTCCACTTATATCCCGCAACCAGGGTTGCCTTCGCATAACGAAGCGTATCGCTCGACGGCTTGGGCCCGGGCGATGGGCGCAGGAGGGCAATGAACCGCGGGTCAGTTCGCCTCCGTCGCAGGCATGGTAATTCCCCCGCCCAGAGCTTTGTATAGCGTTACGTAGCTGCTCATCGCGCTGCCGACCGCATCGGCATAGTCGGTTTGCGCTTCGAACAGCGTGCGCTCGGCGTCGAGCACGTCCAGATAATCGGTCAGTCCGCCTCGGTACCGCTGCATGGCTACCGTATCGGCGCGCTCGGCCGACCGGACGAGCGTTTTCATCGCTTCGATCTGGGCGCGGTAGGTGTTGACGGCTGTCAGCGCATCCTCTACCTCGCGAAGCGCCTGCAAGTAGCATTGCTCGTAATTGAGCACGCTTTCCCTGTGCTTTTCCCTTGCGATCTGCACGCGCCTTTTGTTGGCTCCGAACTGAAAGACGGGGCCGGTCAGGTTTCCGGCTACCGACCATAGGTACGACTTGCTGCCGAACAGCCGGGAGACGTCGTCGCTGAGCGTTCCTCCGTTGGCTGTCAGCGCGATGCTCGGGAAGCGCATGGCTTGGGCCACTCCGATCTCGGCGTTCGCGGCCATGACCTGATAGTAGGCTTCCTGCATGTCCGGCCTTCGCTCGAGCAGATCGGACGGCAGGCCCGCCGGAATTTCCTCCGGCATATCCAGCTCGGCGAGCGACGCGTGTCTTCCGATCAGATCGTCGGACGGGTTTTGCCCGAGCAGCAGACTGAGCGCGTGGAGCGCTTGTTGCCGGGCTCGCTCGAACCGGGGGATGGCGGCTTGTGCCGTTGCGACGGCCGCTCTGCTTTGGCTCAGCTCCATTTCGTTGATCGTGCCGGCTCGGTAGCTCGATTCCATCAGCCGGTAGGTATCTTCGCGGGATCGCAGCGTGGAGCGTGAAATGTATTCGGCATATTCGTACTGCAGGTAGTCGAAATAAGTCGTCGCCACCTCGGCCGCCAGCGAAACCATCACGCCCTGTGCTGCCCGGTCGGTTGCAAGCATCTGAGCGCGGTCGGCTTCGCTCATCCGGCGGATTTTGCCGAACAGATCCACCTCCCAGCTGATCGTCGGCTTGATCATGTAGCTCTGTTCCGGCTTGTCGGTGGTCAGGCCCACGTACGACTCGGTGCCGTACTGGGCATCGAGACCGTATCCGACCGAAGGTCCGAGACTCGCTTTCGTGGCCTTGAGCGTGAGCCGGGCCTGCTCGACGCGCGACAGGGCTACGGCTATGTTGCGGTTATTTCTGAGGGCGGTCGAGACCAGCCTGACGAGCGTCGTGTCGTTGAACAGTTCCCACCACCCGAGGTCCGAGGCCGCATCGGATGCCTGACCGATGTAGCGCTGCGGAATTGCGACCGCAGGGGGCTCGAACCGCGGGCCTACCGTGCAGCCGAACAGGGCTGCCGAGGCGAGGAGCAGAGGAAGGTATTTCGGATTTCTCATGACTTTTCGTTTTTCGTTTTTCGTTTTTCGTTTCTGCTCGTATCGGCTCATGCGGCCGACGAGTACGAACAGGGCCGGGTAGGCGTACAGCCCGATGACCGTAGCGACCAGCATGCCTCCGAAAAGCGCGAGGCCCATGATGTTGCGGGCGACGGCATTGCTTCCCGTGGCCAGTATCAGCGGAAGCACGCCCATCAGGAAGGCTACGGCCGTCATGACGACGGGGCGGACACGCAGCTTGGCTCCTTCCAGCGCGGCTTGTTGCAGGTCCATTCCCTCGTCGAACTTGTCGCGCGCGTATTCGACGATCAGAATCGCATTCTTGGCTGCTAGTCCGATCAGCATGATGAGCGATACTTGCAGAAAGATGTCGTTGATGTAGACCGGATTGAACAGGTGTCCCAGATAAGTGAACGCCAGAGCCCCGAATACCGCGAAAGGAATACCCAGCAGAATGCTGAGCGGAAGCGTCCAGCTTTCGTACAGCGCTGCGAGGATCAGGAAAACGAAGACGACCGCGTACAGGAATACCGTGCCTGCTCCGCTTTTCTGCGCTTCCTGATACGACATGTTGCTCCAAGCGTAGCCCATGTCCGAGGGAAGCACCTCCTCGGCGACTTCTTCCAGTGCCTTCATGGCCTGAGCCGTCGAATATTCGGACGCCGGGAGTCCCGTCACGCCGGCGGCCCGGTACAGGTTGAAGCGATTCGTAAACTGCGGTCCCGTCGTGTCCCTCACGGTAATGAAGGCCGACAGCGGCACGCTTTCGCCTCGGTCGTTGGTCAGATAGAACATGTCCAGCTTCGACTCGTTGAGCCGGTACTCGTCCTCGGCCTGAATGTAAGTCTGGTACATGCGGCCGAAACGGTTGAAGTTATTGACGTACATGCCGCCCAGATACGAGCTGATCTGCGAGTGCAGCTCGTCGAGCGAGATGCCGGCCTTGAGCACTTTCTCGTTGTCGATCGAGATGGCCTTCTGGGGCTCGTCGGCCTGAAAGGTCGTGCTGATAGTCGCTATTTCGGGCCGCTGCCGGGCGGCGGCTATGAAGCGATCGGTATAGTCGGCCAGATAGCCGGGCGTGTTGCCGCCTTTGTCCTGGATCATGATCGTGAAGCCGGAGCCGGGGCCCAGTCCCGGTATCGAGGGAGGTCCGAACGTGTATACCTGAGCCGAGTTGATCTCATAGTAGAGCTGCTCGTTGAGCCGGGTCGTGATCTGCCCGGCCGTCATCTTGCGCTGGCTCCAGTCTTTCAGTCGGATGAAAATCAGGCCGCTGTTCGGCGATTGGTTGCCCGACAGAACGCTGAATCCGGCAACGGAGGTCACCGATTGAACGTTGTCGTTCCGGCGCAGGATGGAGTTGATCCGGTCGATCGCCTCCTTGGTCCGGTTCAGCGAGGCGGCTTCCGGCAGCTGTACGTCCGCCATCAGATAGCCCTGATCCTCGTTGGGCAGGAATCCGGTGGGAACCGTTTTCAGCAGAAGCAGCACGGCTATGACGGATATCGCGATGAAAATCAGTGTTCGGGCGCTGTGTCGAACCATGATTTTGCTGGTTTTCAGGTAGCTGTCTACGCTCCGGCCGAAACGGCGGTTGAACCAGCCGAAAAATCCTTTGTTTTTTTTCCCGCTCTGAGGTCGCAGCAGGATCGAACAGAGCGCAGGGCTCAGCGACAGGGCATTGATACCCGACAGCGCGACGCTGATGGCAATCGTGATGGCGAACTGTCCGTACAGCTTGCCGGCCGCTCCGGGCATCAGGCCGACGGGCAGAAAGACGGCCATCAGTACCGTGGTCGTCGCAATGATCGGGGAGGCTACCGTTTTCATCGCGGCGATCGTCGCGTCTTTCCCGTTCATGCCTTTTTCGATGTTGACCTGCACCGCTTCCACGACGACGATCGCGTCGTCGACGACCAGGCCGATGGCAAGCACCAGACCGAGCAGCGAGAAGACGTTGATCGAAAAGCCGAACAGCGGAAAGACCATGAATGCCCCGACCAGCGAGACCGGAATCGCGATGATCGGCACGATCGTGGCCCGAATGTTCTGCAGGAACAGGTAGATGACCAAGACGACCAGCAGCAGTGCCAGAGCGAGCGTGACGACGATATCGTGGATGCCGAGCAGGATCGTCCGGGTCGAGTCGACGATCGTGTGATAGTGCATTCCCTCGGGGAACGACTGCGAGAGCTCCCGCATCGCGGCGTTGACCTCCTTACCTACCTCGACGGCATTGCTGCCCGGCGACTGGTTGATCATGATCATGCTGGAGGGCTGTTGCTGGTAGGTCGAGTAGACGTCGTAAGTCTGCGAGCCCAACTCGACGTCGGCCACGTCTTTCAGATACACGAGCGACCCGTCCGGCTCGGCGCGCAGAACGATCCGCTCGAATTGCTCGACCGTGTTGTACTGGGCCGGCATGCGTACCGTATAGGTGAACTGGACCGAGCCGTCGTTAGGCTCGGCGCCGAGCTGGCCGCCGGGTATCACCTCGCTCTGCTGTTCGATGGCCGAAGCGATGTCGGCGACGGTCACTCCCAGATAGTCCATTCGGTCGGGCTTGACCCAAATGCGCATCGCATAGGCGCCTCCGCCCATGACCTGGACGCTTCCCACACCGTTGATCCGCGCCAGCCGGTCCTTGATATGCAGGATCGCGTAATTGCCCAAGAAGTTTTCGTCGTATCTGCCGTCCGAGTAGAGCGACAGTACCTGAATGAAACTGCTCATCGTTTTCTCGGTCGTGACTCCTTGCTTGATGACGACCTGCGGGAGCATGGGCGTGGCCGACGATACGCGGTTCTGCGTGAAGATCGTATTCATGTCGGGATCCGTGCCGACGGCGAACGACACCTGCAGCGACATGCTGCCGTTGTTCGAGTTGGTCGATTGCATGTAGATCATGTCGCTCACGCCGTTGACGCTTTCTTCGAGCGGCGTGGCGACGCTCTGTTCGATCGTCAGCGCGTCGGCTCCGAGATACTCGGCCGATACCTCGACCACGGGCGGGGTGATGTCCGGATACTGCTCGATCGGCATGTTCCGTATGGCGATCAGTCCGAGCACGACGATCATAATGGCTATGACCATTGCGAAGATCGGACGTCTGACGAAGATATTTCCCATATTTTTCAATGCTTTACGGTTGAATCGGCCGTCGGATCCGGCTCGACGACAGCCCCTTCGCGCAGTTTATGGAATCCGGAGGTGACGATCCGTTCGCCGGCGTTCACTCCGGAAGTGACGATCCGTCGGTCGCCGTACGTCCCTCCGAGCGTGACGATCCGCTGCCGTGCGCGGTTGTCTTTGTCGAGCACGTAGACGCTATATACGTTCTGCGTCTGGACGACGGCCGTCTGTGGAATCAGGAGCGCTCCGTAAACCGTGTCGGCCACGACCTCGATCCGGGCGAACTGTCCCGGCCGGAGCAGCGTGTCGGGATTGGGAAACGTGACCTGCGCATCCAGCGATCCGGTTTGTTGTTGGACGGCCCGGCCGATGAAGTCGAAACGGCCTTTCTGCGGATAGACGACATTGCCTGCGATACGTAGCGTAATATCGTACATCCGGGTTCTGTCCCGGCTGAGCATGTCGTAATAGGTCTGTTCCGGTATGTAAAAGAGAACGCGTATGGAATCGACCTGCGAGACAGTGTTCAGAACGGTGTACTGAGACCCTTCGCCCACATAGTCTCCCACGCGGGCCAGCGTTCGGCCGATAATGCCGTTGAGCGGAGAGGAGATGCGCGTATAGCCCTGCTCTATGCGTGTGTAGTCGAGCGAGGCTTGGGCTGCGTTGAGCGAGGCGCGGGCGGCCGAGAGGCGAGCTACGGCCTGGTCCAGATCGCTTTTGCTGGCGGCGCTGGTCTCTGCCAGCGGTTTGACCCGGTCGTAGTTCTGTCTGGCGGCGATCATTTCCGCTTCGGCTTGCCGGACTGCGGCCGTGCTGCGGGCCGTTTGCGCTTCGTAAGGCTGCGGCTCGATCACGTACAGCAACTCGCCCTTGCGGACGAACGAGCCTTCCTTGAAATGGATGCTGCGGAGGAAGCCGCTGACCCGCGCTTGAATCGAAATGTCGTTGCGTCCGTAAGTCTGCCCCACGAAACTCATCGTAACCGGGACGTCCCCGGCGATGACTTCGGCGACCGGCAAGCGGAGCGGAGGAGAAGATACGCTTTTTTCTTGACGGCATCCCCAGATCATGACAGCGGAGATAATCGGAAATAAGAAAATGGTACGGACATTTTTCATGGAATCGAATTTTGTTCTGCCGATTCGTCAAAAAACATACCGTTCGGCGAGTCGAAATGCCGATTTCGAGGCTTCTTCCCCCGATTTTTAGCCTGTGCACGATTTTCTAAAAAAAAGATATCGTCTGAAAAAATAGAGGAAAAACGGAGGATAAATCTTGATGTATTCTGTTTGGAAAGGATTTGCATTTCAGTATTAACCGATTGATTTTGAACTCAAAGTACGTATGCCAATGATCCGCTGTTTGTAGAAAATATTCTCTTATTGTTTCTATTTTGGTTATATTACAAAATTGAGGATATGCGGTTTGCTGTTTCAAATTGTAATCTGTGTTTGTCTTTGTCTTTGTTCACAGTGTTACTACGAGTATGCTTTCGTCAATATGCATATGTTGATATAAGAAGACCGTATTTGATCCGATATGTAAAATTGAGGCATATGTGTTTCTCGAAGTGCGGTTGCTATTTTTTCTCGGGCAGAATCTCCGGCGGAAACTTGACGGTTGAGAGAAAAATCCCGTGCAATTCAGGGCGGAGAAATGGAAAATAGTCATGATAAAGATGTTGGTGATATCGGAGTTTTGGCAACGGCAGTCTATGTGCGTTCGGCTGTAACAATATTGTTCCTTCCCGATCAATGCGTGTGGGTCGAGGCGCGTTTTCCGATGTTCCGCATGCAATCGGTTCCTTCCCCGAGCATTTCCCGGAAAGCGCCGGGGTATTTCCCCGTTGTTGTTCGTAGCCGAAAAGAATGACATAACGAAATAACGGTAAAGTGAAATGCTCATAACGGTCTGCCGGCCGTTTTGCGAGGGGAGGGGAGGTAGCCCGTGCTCCGTTCGGTTCGTCCGAATATGGGGAGAACAGAACGTTTTACTGGGTTGAGAAAGTTTGATCGGCTTTTTAAAATTTGAAATTTTGTTATATTTGTATTATCTTACTATTCATCAAATTTATGACGTTATGAAAAAGTTTATCTATGGGGCATTGCTGATCGGCTGCGCGCTTTTTTCAGTATCATGCGACGACGATGAGAAAGGACCTGCTTTGCCTGTCGAAGTGGCTTATCAGAATGCTTCCGGCAGTTATCTGGAAGGTACGGAGCAGATGGCTCTGTTTCGCATAAGCCTTAGCTCTGCCTCTTCGGCGAGTTATGAGCCGCTGGTCATTACGCTTGCGACCGGAGCGGTCAGTGATGTGAACGATCTGACGATCGCTGCAGGGACTTATTCCGTAGTTCAGTCATCGACATTGACGGCGGGCCAAATAGCCCAGGGTGCAAAAGCAGGGGATACGCCCAGCGGTTCCTATTTCGGAAGCGGTTCGGCCGCTCTGTTGATCAGCACCGGTCAACTGACTGTCGTGCGCTCGGGTTCGAGCTATACGCTTTTAGGCTCTTTTACGCTTTCGGACGGCTCACAGGTGGAAGTGCGCTACAGCGGTGTTATCGAGATCGAGAATTTAGTGCCGATTCCTCCGCAAACGATTTCCTATCAGAGTGCTGTGGGCAGTTATTACGGAACCGACAGCGAACTACAGATCGCATCCTATCAGATACGTTTTTCGACGAAAGGCGTGATGGATGAAAATCCTCCTGTCGAGTATCTGTATCTCATGCTGAGCGGTTCGCCCGTGACCGATTTGGCGTCGTTGGAGATCGAAGCGGGAACTTATACCATGGCCGCTGACGGGGAATTCGTCGCAGGCAAGTTTTATCCCGGTGAAATTGACGGCGAGAATTTGAGCGGTTCGATCGTTATGAAACTGTCCGATGCTCAGAATCAGGAAATTTCGCTTGTAACGGGCGGAGAGTTTACCGTCGAGGAAAAGGAGAACAAAATGTTCGACGTGAATGGCAGGTTGGAGCTTCAGGACGGTACGGAACTCGAGTTTTCATATTCGGGAGCGCTCGTCGTCGACAATCTTTCCTCGGAAGGCCGGCCGGCCGACGAGTTGGAACTTCCTCAGAGCGAGCTGGCCGAGGATGTGACGGTTACGCTTTTGCCTACCGAGGGATACCTGACTTTCTGGCCTTCGTTCTTCTATGAATATCCCGATTTCGATTACGTATATATCCAGCTTTATAGCGATAATAACTACATGAATTGCATCGATCTCGGCCTTATCGTCGACAAAACGAAGTCTGACGGAGAGACACTGCCGGTAGGGAAGTATCCCATGATGAACCGTTATCCGAGCGAATTTGCTTCGCTGAGCAAAGCATCAGTCGCCGCATTTGCCATCAAGACCGATACGAATCCGATGATCCGCTACGGTTGCTGGTACGTGACCAATTATGCGACCAATAATCCTCTGGTGGACGGAGAGGTGGAAGTTCTTTCTTTCGATGCCGAAACGAATGCGATTCATTTGCGTTTCGAGTTGAAAGATAATGCCGAAACGCCTCATACTGTTTCGGGTGAGTTCGAAGGGACGCTGTCTCAAATATAGGTCTGTATAAGGAGATATTTAGATTGGAAGGCCCCGACTGAAATCGGGGCCTTTTTCTTGTCGAAACGGGGAAATGGCGCTTTGCGATCGGCTGAGTCTGAGCCGGAAAATGGTTTTCTCCTTTTAGCCGCGACCGGACAGTATTGTCCTGTCTGTGGTTCGCATTCACGACAGGAAGCGAGGCGACTCGTACCGATCCCGTCTGCGGAGGCGACGTATCGATTGATTTTATCGTCAGTCGATATGTCGTTCCTAACGGCTATATGTGCATTTTACGTTCAATCGCATGAAGAAACATAAAGATGCCGGACTCGTACGGTCCGGCATCTCTATGACAAATAACGGTCTTGTCTCTACGAAAGCATTCTGCGGGAACTGAATACGAGAGCGTTTATCGTTCGTTGCCGTCGGGTTTCATCAGGTTAAGCGTCCGGCGGAGCCATACCCGGTAACGGATATTTCGGTTCCAAGTATTGCCTGCCGAGGCGAAATCGCACAGCATGATCTGGCGCGGCTCAGCCAGCTCGCCTTCGAGGTCGGTCCCCAAGATCATCGGGGCGGTGAACGCCATCCACATTTTCTCGGGTTTTTCCTCGACAGGCAGCAGCGTCACGAAACCGTCCGTTGCCTGAACGACGACTGTCTCATCGACGAAACCGTCCCCGAAACGCGTGTCCCGGGCCAATACGACCGGTCCGCGCTCGATCGCCTGAAATCCTCCCCGACGGATCAGCCGGCCGCGCATATCGAGCTTCACCCCGATTCGGTCGCCGGCTTCCCATCTCCGCTTGAGGCGGAGGTATTCGCCGGGAGTCGCGCCGTCCACGGACTGGCCGTTGACCGTGACCATCGAGACGGCGCTCCATGCCGGTATGCGCAGGGAAACGGTGAACTCGAAGCTTTTGCGCGGGTCGATCATGATCTCGATATCGCCTTGTTCGGGATAGCTCGTCGCTTGTTCGAGCAGCACCTCGCCTCCGTCGAGTCTGACGGTCGACGACATGGGACCATACAGGTTAACGAACAGTTCGTCGCCGTAGTCGGTTACGGCAGCCTCGGGCAGCAAAGCGAAAGCGCGGGGCCCGTTCATATTGCAGCAGTTGACGTGCATGCCGCACTGCTCTTCGCCGGCCGACCGCGCGCCTTCGAGCGGGCTGTACTTGGCTATTTGCGAGGCGTCCTCCTTCATCGAGGCGGCCAGCGCGTTGTAGGCGCTTCGCTCGATCTGGTCGGCATAAAGCGGATTGCGGGTCAGTCGGAGCAGATCGTAGCACAGTTTCATCCATGTCATCGTGACGCAGGTCTCCATCGTATGATAGGCCGGTTCCGTCTGGAGAGCCTTTCCCTTGTAAAAGCATTCGAACGAACTCCCCGATCCGGCAATGTTGATCTCGTCGGCGATGATGCTCGTCACGGTCGCCTCGACCGCTTTCAGATAGCGGGGATCGTTCGTAACCTTATACAGTTCGAGCAGTCCGTCGTAGCACGACATCATCTCGTAGGCTTTCTGTCCGTTCTCCCAAACGAACCATCCCCGAGACGGATCGTCGAGCGGGAAGCGTTCCGACACGGGAACGCCGTCGAGCGCCTTGGCTATCAGTTGCGGTCCGTCGGCCGATTCCATACGATCGACGATATACCGCGCGAAGTCGAGATACTTTTCGTCCAGCGTGCGGTTGTACAACAGCATGATCGGTTCCAGAATCGAGCACGACGACATGCCCCGGTAAATGCCTGTCCGCTCGATTTGCCTGACGGCCGGAATTTGCGTCAGCAGATGATCGGCCAGACGTACCGCCCCGTCGAGCGCTTTCTTGTCGCCCGTCAGGTCGTAGTAGGCGAGCAGACCGAGCATGGTGTACTTGCGGCCCCACACGTCCCAGTTGGTCAGTTGGGCCTCCGGCGCGTAGTTGCCGATGTATCCGTCGGGTTGCTGGGCGGCGAGCAGCGATTCGACTCCGCCCTCTATTTTGCGCAACAGCTCGGGATCTTTGTTGTAACGGTAGGATGCGATGGCTCCGAGAGTCCATTTACCCCAGAATTCGGACTGCCACAGGCTGGTTTCCGTTTGCCGGCGCATCGGAGCGACCAGCAGATCGGGGTCTTCGCTGCATACGCGGACCCGGATACAAGCGTCGATCCGATCGCCCAGATAGCCGTCCATATGCGTTTGTACCCGCGAAACGGGAATTTTCGGTTTTTTCTTCGCGGATTTCGGGGCGGCCGTCGATCCGGCGATAACAAGACAGCAAAGGATCGCGGCGGTCAGCAGTTGTTTTTTCATGATCGTTCGGGTTGTGAAATGTTTGATTCGAACGATAAAGATAGTGAAAAAATCGATGTAAGCCGTTTCGGCAGGACAACTCCCAAACAGGCCGCAGTTTTCGCTGCGGCCTGTTTGGGAAAAATCCACCGGCGGAGAGCTTACATGAAAGCCTTCACGTCGGTAACGAGTTCGCCGTCGAATAGGTTCAGCACTCGGTGGGCGAACGTCGAATCGTGCTGGGAGTGAGTCACCATGACGATCGTCGTACCTTCTTTATTCAGCTCGGTCAGCAGAGCCATGACCTCTTTGCCGTTTTTCGAGTCCAGATTACCGGTCGGCTCGTCGGCCAGAATCAGTTTCGGGTTCGATACGACGGCCCGGGCGATGGCGACTCGCTGCTGTTGGCCTCCCGACAGTTGCTGAGGAAAATGGCGCGCACGGTGACTGATGTTCATTCGGTTCAAAATGGCATTGACCATTTTTTTTCTTTCGGCAGCCTTGACTCTCAGGTAGATCAGCGGAAGTTCCACGTTTTCGTAGACGTTCAGTTCGTCGATCAGGTTGAAGCTCTGAAACACGAAACCGATCTTTCCCTTGCGGTAGAGCGTCCGGTCGCGCTCCTTCAGCGTACCGACTTCCTTGCCGAGCAGGAAATACTTGCCCGAAGTCGGATTGTCCAGCAGGCCCAGAATATTCAACAGAGTAGATTTGCCGCAGCCCGAGGGACCCATGACAGCGACGAACTCGCCTTGTTGCACCTCGAACGACACTTTGTTCAGCGCGATCGTTTCGATCTCTTCCGTACGGAAACTTTTGCTCAGTTCTTCGACTTTTAACATGGTACGATTTTTTTGAGGTTAATTGAATATAATTTATTGGTGTAAACTATCGGATAGTTCTTTGCCCATTATTTTTTCACCGAGTCGACCGGATTGGCGTTGGCGGCCCGGCAGCTCTGCCAGTAGACGGTCAGAAGCGCGATCGCGGCGGCAGTCAGTCCGGCGGCGGCGAACGTGAGCCAGCCGATAGCGATGCGTTCGGTGTAGGCGCTGAGCCACTCGCGCATGATATACCATGTGACAGGCACGGCCAATACGAATCCCACGGCGACCATTTTCATGAAACCCGCGATCAGCAGCCGCAGCACCTCGGCGTTCGTCGAGCCGTACACCTTCCGCATGGCGATTTCCTGCGAGCGTTGACGGATATAGTAGGTCGACATGGCCAGCAGTCCCAGCGCGGCGATCAGAATAGCGATCAGAGTCAGGTAACCGACGGCGTTGGCTGTTCTCAACTGGTTTTCATACCAGTCGCGTATCAGTTGATCGGTAAAGTGACACGAGAAAGGCCGTCCGTCCGTATGCTTTTCGATCGTTTGGCTGACCTGCTGGAACGTGAGCGCCGGATCGTTGGCCGTGCTGATGCGTACCAGAACGTTCATGCAATAATTGTCGTCGCCAACGACATACACCTTTGCGGGGCCTACCGGTTGGCTCAGGTCCCTGAAGCGGAAATCGCGCAGGACGCCGGCGATCGGGATGTGATTTTTGCTGAACTCATCCGCATCGACGGTCAGTCCGTTCGCTCGGATCGCTTCTTCGTTCAGCCATGTCCCCTGGTCGGTTCGCGCGTCGTTGTCCCGGACGATCTCGAATCCGCAGGTGCGAATGAACGCGGTATCGCCCATGAAAACCTGATAACTGATCGGATGGTCCGGGTCCGACGGATCCGTGTCGTTGTTACCGCCCGACGAAGGAGTGAAAGTCGCCAGCGACACGCTCTCCACTCCGCCGATTGTCATCAGATCGTTTCTCAGCGGAGCGTAGCTCGACATCAGATTGCCGGGAACGTCGGCCTGAATGAGCGCTTCGGTCCCGTAGCCCATATCGAAGCGGAGCATGAACCGGATTTGGCGGATCATCACGAGCGTGCAGCCGATCAGCGCGATCGTGATGAAATACTGGAACACGATCAGAATCTTGCTGTAAACCATTTTGGTTTTCTGCCGGAACGTTCCTTTCATCACTTCGATCGGCCGGTAGCTTGAGATCAGCGCGGCTGGAATGCTTCCGGAAACGATCCCCAGCAACAGGATGAACAGCAGACCGCCCGCCGCCGTGTACGGATCGATCGCTTCCCGGACGGAAACGTCCGTACGGACCAGCCAGCCAAAGGCATTTTCCGCAGCCACAGAGAACAGCAAAGCCAGCAAGAACGAAAACAGACACAGCAGAATCGATTCGGCCACGATGCTCGAGTACAGTTGCCGTCGCGTTCCGCCCAGCATGCGCCGCATGGCCATCTCGCGGGCTCTGAAACCGGTTTGGGCCACCGACAGGTTGATATAGTTGATGACGGCGAAAACGAGGATCAGCAGTCCGACGACCGCCAGAATCAGGACGAACTTCTTATTGCCTCCGTTCTGAAAATGGAAACCGTCGAAGAAAATATCCTTCATCGGCCGGAGTATCGCTTTTTCATCGTGCGAGAAAGCGTAGTCGCCGGTTTCCTTGATACATTGCCGGATCGGTTCGGTTTTGGCCGGCAAGTCGGCGTTCCGGCGTGCCATCAGGAACAATTCCCATGAATGGCAATCCATATAAGATTCTATGCACCAAAGGTTATCCGTATTGAAAATGCTTGTAATCAATTGCGGAGTGCGGAATATGCCGTACGGGAAGTCGGCGAATACGCCTGTGACGGTCAGTTGCCGGTCGTCGATGTCGAGCACCTTGCCCATCGGCGATTCTTCGCCGAAGAGCGTTTTGGCGAACTTGCTGTTGATGACGACGCCGTCCCGGGTCGCCAACACGTGACGGGGATCGCCTTGCTCCAGTTCGATCGTGAACATATGGAAGAACGACGAGTCGACGCAGTCGACCGCTACTTGCATATATTCCTCGCCGATACGTAACGTCTTGTTTTCGTAAGAGACGACGCAGTAACTTTCGATTTCCGGGAAACGATCCTGAAGCACTCGCCCTGCCGCATAAGCGCTGTAGGCGAAGTCTTGATGCTCGAACCGGTAGATCCGGTCGCCGTTGACGTGATGACGGTCGGCCGACAGTTCTTTGGCTACATAGGCCGCGATCAGAATCACGAACATCAGCGACACGGAGAATCCGAACACGTTGATCGCCGTATAGAGTCGGTGACGGTTCAGAAAGCGCAGAAAAAACTTGAGATTGAATGTGTGTCTCATAAGACAGAGAGTTATTCGGTTTTAGGTCGTTTGATCGTAGTTTTCATATCGGCAGGGTAGGCTGCTATTCGGTCTTGATCGACCTGACCGGATTCTCAGTAGCGGTCCGATAGCTTTGCAGCGTAATGGTCAGCACGGTGACGAGCGCGACGCTTCCCACCGCAACGGCGAAAATCCACCACTTTACGGGTGTCCGGTACGCGAAGCTTTCGAGCCAGCGGTCGACGACGTACCAGCCGGCCGGAATCGCCACGACGGAGCATGCCAGCACGATTCTCATGTAGCGCTTATTGAACATGCGCAGAATTTCTCCGATGGTCGCGCCGTAGACTTTGCGCAGTCCGATCTCCTTGCGGCGGAACTGCGTCTCGAACAGGATCAGCCCGAAAACGCCGACGATCGAGATGCCGACCGACAGCAGGCTGAACAGCGTGAGCATCGCGGCGAGTCGGTCCTCCTTCTGATAGAGGGCGCCGATATTTTCGTCGAGGAAGCGTATGTCCGCGTCGGCATCGGGATCGAACGAGCGGACCGTTTCGCGTATGAAGGCCGAAATTTCGGGGATATCCGTCGTTCGGACTTTGACGAACATGTGTGTCAATTTCATATTTCCGCTGACATAGTAGACAAGAGGACTAACCGCATATTGCAATGGCTGATAATGAACGTTTTCCGCTATTCCAATCACTTCGATGTCCGAAATACGGTCGCCTACCGACACGTTTCGTTGCAACTGGGCCGTTCGGTTAAAGATGAAATGTCCATTCGGGTGTTTCTTGTCCGAATCGCTGAAATTGCGCCCCTCCCGTATCGGAATGCCCATGAACGACAGAAAATTCGGCGCAACGGGATACCAGTCAAAGCGAAAGTTTTCCCCTTTGTAATCTATGGACCAATACGGTCGGGACTCGAGTACCGGTTGGGCCCAAGCGAAAGTGACGTCGAGGATATCGGGATTGCTCTTCAGCTTTTCTACAAGAGCGTCTTGCCGGTCGAATTGAAACGACAGTCGGGTCGTCAGAATATTGTCCCGTCTGAATCCCATATCGAAATTCCTTATGTATCGGTTTTGCTCGCCGATCGAGAGAGAGATTATGATCAGCGCGATCGAAACGACGTACTGAAACGATATCAGCATGATTCGCATGATCTTTCCTTTGCGTGAAAGGCCGAACGATCCGTTGAGTGCGAAAATCGGAGGGAACGACGTGCTGTAAAAGGCAGGGTACAGGGCTGCGATGATCCCCGCACCGAGCGAGGCTAGTATGCCATAGAAAATCAGTCGGAGATTCGATAGCGGATCAATCGACGCGTCGACCAGCGAAGCTACCCGGGTCGTCGACAAATATCGGGCGAGCAGCAGAGCGAGGAATAATGAAACGAGCGATAAAACGACCGACTCGGCGATAGAACGCAGTCGGAGCCTCGCATTGGTTTCGCCGAGAATCTTTTGGGTATTGATATGACGAATGCGGGACGGGATTCGGGACACGGTGAAATTGACGAAATTGATCATCGCGATCAGTATGATCAATACGGCGATCGTCAACAGGGAATATACGGTCGCATAGCTTGCCGTCTGTTGGCTGACATAGAGCATGTCGTGCGTGAAGTGAATTTTCGGCAGAGCCGTGAAACGCAATTTCAGCGTTTCGTCTTGTTCCTGTTCGATCCAAAGCGGATTAACCGCTTTTCGTATCGTTTCCAAATGCTCCGGGTCATCAACCCGGATATAATATTCGTAGGCTCCATATCCGTTTTCGATTCCGTGATCTCCTAAAGCTCCGATGATGCTGCAGGGAACGAAACTGGAGTTTTTCGGAAAATCCCGATATATGGCTACGATCTCCTTAGTCTCATCGTCGATTACCAAACGGCGTCCTATCGGATTTCTATGGCCGTACAGCGCAGTCGCAGCGCTTTGGGACAAAGCGGCCGCTTGCGGTTCTCCGATACGCTTCAGGTCGCCTTGGACTGTTTCAAATTCAAAAAGATCGGGCAGCGAAGGCGAGACGAGATAAAAGTCGATACCGAGCGATCCGGTTTTTCCTTCCTGTTCGTCGTAAACTCGCGTATTGCCATAGCTATATACGATACCTCCCGATTCGATATGGGGAGAGGAGGCAAGCAGTACGTCGCCGCGCATGCGCTTGAGTCCGGATTCGTACAATCCTTCGAGCGTACCGTCCGTATATTCCGCCCGGAAAATCCGGTCGGCATTTTCGTAATGCGCATCGAAAGTCAGTTCATAGCTGACTTGAGCAATGATTACGATAAACGAGGTCAGAGCGAGTGTCAGGCCCGCTATGCTGAGCGATACGGCCAACTTGTTCTGCTTGTAGTAGCGCAAGAGGTTCTCACACATAATTTATTCCGTTTTAATTGACTTGATGGGATTCTCGGCGGCCGTCCGGTAACTTCGGACGGTGATCGTCGCAACGGTAAGCAGCAGTACGATAGCGGCCGTCGACACGAATATCCACGGGCCGATCGTGGTCCGGTACGCGAAGTTGTCGATCCAGTTGCGCGAGACGAAATAGCCGATAGGGGCTCCGAGGGCGAAACATATCAGTACCAGACGGATATAGGGCATGTTGATCATTCCGAGAATTTCGCCTGTCGTTGCGCCGTAAACCTTGCGCAGTCCGATCTCCTTGCGCCTGAATTCCGTTTCGAAAAGGATCAGGCCGAAAATTCCGACGAGCGAGATGAATACCGACAACAGACAGAACAGCGTGATTTGCCGGGCGGTGGCTTTTTCTTTCTGGTAGAGCGAGCCGATGTGTTCGTCCAGAAAACGCACGTCGTCGTTCCATCCTCCGTCGAATTGCCGGATCGTCTCCCGAATATGTCGGAAAAGCTCGGGATAGTCCGCCGTCCGGGTTTTGACGAACAGATAATTCATGGACTTGAATGCGTACGATTTTCCGCGTACCATGAATGCGAACGGATCGATCGCGTACTGCAAGGGCATAAAGTTGAAATCGCGGGCGATGCCGACGATTTCGTCGCCCCATATCCGGTCTCCGACGGTTATGCCGTCGCGCAGCTGAGCCGTTCGGTTGAAAATCAGACTCGCGTTCTCTTTCTGTTCGTCGTTCGCCGTAAAATCGCGCCCTTCGATTATATCGATTCCCATGAATTTCGGAAAATTCGGGGCGACCGGATAGCAGTCGAATGAGATGTGCTTGTTTCGGTACTGCATACTCCAATTCATGCGCGAAGGCGCTATCAGCGGACCGTTGGCGAATGTCACGTCGACGATTCTCGGATCGGTTTTCAGCTTTTGAGCGAGTGTTTCCGCCGAGTTAGCCGCCGGTCGGCCGAGTTCGGCGACCAGTATGTTTTCGCGGGGGACCCCCATATCGTAAGCCAGCATGAAACGATTCTGTTTCCACACCGACAAGGCTGCTACGATCAGGACGATCGAGACGACGTACTGGAACGAGATCAGCGTCGTCCGCAGCCTGCGCCCCCGGACCGAAAGGCCGAACGAGCCTTTCAGAATCATCGCGGGCGGGAACGAAGTGCTGTAAGCGGCAGGATACAAGCCGGCCAGCGTTCCGAGGACAATCGCGACGAGCCCCGTGCCCAGCGCCACGTCCGCATTTTCGGCCAGATTGATCGGCGCATTGACCAAAGAAGCGACGGCGGTCGTGGAAAGATATTCGGTCAGTATCAGGGCTGACAGATAGGCGACGAAGACCGTCAGAACCGACTCGGCAAGCAATCCCCGACGAAGCGATCCGTTCGACTCGCCCAGTACTTTGCGCGTATTGATCTGTCTGATTCGCATCGGTAGCCGGGCCGTAGCGAAGTTGACGAAATTGATGATTGCGATCAGCAGGATCAGTACGGCGATCGTCAGCAGCGTATAGACCGTAGCCGGGTTGCTCTTGTCTACGAAATCGAAACGGATATCGCGCATGAAGTGCATCTGCGACACGGGTGTGCATCGGACTCGAAAGGCGCTTTCGTCTTGAGAGCGGGCGCTCAGGGATTCGACGCTTTGCCCGAGATCGGCTGCGATCCGAGCGGGATTGCCGGTGCGCACGGCTTTGATGAAATAAATATAGCTGAACTCTCCGTAGTCTTCTATCGACTCGTCGAAAATATTCGTGAACAAGCTGTTGGTTCGGAAACTCGAATTGTCCGGACAATCCCTGCAAACGGCGATTACTTCTCCGGGATGGGTTTCGTCGCCGTTGACGACTACGGATTTCCCGATGGGATCGGCCGAGCCGAAAATCGAGCGGGCGGCGCTCTGAGACAGAATGACCGTTCTTTGCGGGTCGTCGAACCGGTCGATGTCGCCCGCAACGATTTCCGTTCCGAGGACGTCGAACATGGAGCGGGATATTCGGTATAGGGTAAGTCCTGCTCCGTCTTCCTCTCCTTTGGCGAAATCGTGAACGGAAACGCGTCGCGGGATAGCCATGACGCCGCCGGCCTCTATGTCGGGCGACGAAGCGAGCATCCGTTCGCCGAGCGGCCGGCATAACAGCGGCGAATAAACGCCGAGTTCGGTCGGCACGTCTATTTCGATCCGGAAAATCCGGTCGGCATCTCGAAAATGCGTGTCGTAGGTCAGTTCATACCGTACCTGAGCGATCAGAATGATAAAAGAGCTCAGGGCGATTGTCAGACCCAACAGGTTCAATAAAGTCGAGGCCCGGGAATTGCGAAGTTGCTTGAGAAAAAGAGGAAGAAAGTTCATGTCGTTCGGGGTGCGTTTAATTCGGTCCGCATGCGAAGAATACGGCGCCGTTGATTCGCGGATAACATGCGGCTGCATCGCAGCGGCGGTCCGGAAGCCGTAGAACCTGCCGCTGCAACGGGAGCCGGTATGTCGGAATGAATTTTCATATTTCGAATACGCATGGAGATTTCGGATGCTGCGCGGGACGCTCGTTCCTTTCCTATTTCAGTACGAGAATGTCGTTATCCCCGTAGGTTTCGTAGCTCGAAACGATGACTTTCTCGCCCGGATCGAGTCCTTCGATTACCTCGTAGGACTGCGGGTTCTGGCGACCGATCCTGATCGGCCGCTTGAAAGCCCGGTCGCCTTCCGGCGAGAGCACGTAGATCCAGTTGCCTCCCGTTTTCTGGTAGAACGTCCCGCGCGGAATCATCACCGCTTCGGTCGGCTCGCCCAGCTCGATATTGATATAGTAGCTTTTGCCCGTGCGGATGTTTTCGGGCCGATCGCCCACGAAATGGAGGTCGGTCTTGAACTGGCCGTTCTGCACTTCGGGATAGACTTTCTTGACGAGCAGGGAATATTTCGTGCCGCCGGTTTCCTCGTAGCTTGCGCTGAGTCCCGTCTGTACCTTGTCGATGTAATGCTCGTCGACCTGAGCCTGCAGCTTGAAATCGGTCAGGTCGTTGATTTGGGCGATCTTCGTGCCGGCCGAGATCCACTGTCCGAGCTCTGCGTCGAGCCGGCCTACCTGGCCGTCGATCGGAGACTTGACGCTCAGATTTTCCAGTTGCTGGCGTACGAGCACCATATTTTCGCGCATGTTGTCGAGACTGTTTTCCAGCTGCTCGATCTGCACTTCTCTCTGAAGCGAATCCTGCCTCTGTCTGTTGATAAGGATCTCGAGCCTCAGTTCGGCGAGCGAGTAAGCCTCTTTGGCTTGTAGGTATTCCTCTTTGGAGATCAGTCGTTCCTCGAAAAGTTTTTCGTATTGCTCGAATTTGCGCTTGTCCTGTCTGAATTTCACCTCTGCATCCAGTCGCTGCTGTTGCAGGTCGAGCTTGTCCTGCTCGAGCTTCAGTTTGGTATCGCGCAGAATATTTTCCTTTTCGGCCAGCTCGGCCTCCGAGCGGAGAATGGACACGCGGAGCGAAAGGTTGCTCAGTGTGACGATCACGTCTCCCTTCCGGACGACGGCTCCTTCCTCCACGTTGCGCATCTCGACGACTCCGCCTTCGGTCGTGCTGAGGTGAATCGTCGTCATCGGCTGTACTTGCGCGTTGATGCGAATATAGTCCTTGAACGGGCCTTTCTCGGCCTTCCCGATCGTGACCGAGCGACTGTCCACCTTCAGCGTGGACGAGTGGTCGCTGGCAATCAGCCAGACGACGAATGCCAGCAACAGGGCTCCCAATACGTACGGAATATGCTTCTTTTTGAATCCTTTTTTCTTTTCGATAGCGATGTCCATGATATGCGTTTTATTTCGTTATGTTAGGTTCGGTTTGCTATTGCAATTGCTCGATCAGGGGAATTCCCTTGTAATATTTTACCAGACGGCACTGGATGATGTAGTCGAGTTTCGTTTTCAGTTGGTCGGCCTTGGCCGACAGCAGCAGGTTGGCGCTCGTCTGCAAATCGAGCGGACTGACCAGCCCTTCTTCGTACTTGCGACGCATGACGTCGTATGCCAGTTGGTTCGCCTCGACGCGTTTTTTCATCTGCTCGTACTGCTTGGCATAGCCTTGGCAGTCGTCGACGGCCTTGCGGATGTCGCTTTGCAACTGTTGCAGGGTCTGGTTTCTGTTCTGTTCCTGAATCAGCATGTTGTTGCGTGAGCGGTTGACGTTCGTGCGGCGCGAAAGCGAGTTGAAAATCGGAATGCTGAGCGAGGCCTGGATATATTCCCCCCGGTTATCGCGGAACTGATTTTTGAACGAGGGCGACTGATCGGTATGATCCATGTCCGCGATGAAATAGTTGGTCTGGTATCCGCCCGATATGGATAAGGAAGGATAGTAATTGCCTTTGGCGATCGAATATCTCAATCGGCTTTGCCGAAGGTTGAAGTCGGCGATCTTGGCCGTGGGATTTTGCCTCCGGGCGTCGAAATAGATACTTTCCGCCGTTTCGGACATTTCTTGAGCAAGCAGATCGACCTGCGTGTCGATCCGAAGCGTGTCGTTCAAAGGGTAGTTCATTTTCGTTTTCAACAGGGTCAGGTAATTGGTCAGATTATTCTGGCCACTGGTCAGTGCGGCGTCGTTGGTCGCCACCTCGGCCTCCACCTGCACCACGTCCGCCCGGCTCTTCAGTCCCAAAGCCTCCTGTTCCACGGTCTGGCGCAGTTTCAGGCGACTTTCCTCCAATTGCTCCTCGGACATGCGGACGACGCCTTCGTAGTAGACCACCAGAAAATAGTTCTCCATGACGCTGAGCGATATGTCGTCGGAAGCCTTTTGCAGCTCGTCCTCTCCCTGCCGGCGGGCGACCTTGGTCAATCGAAGATTGTTGATCGCGGTGAATCCGCCGAATACTCCGATCGAAGCGCCGACTCCGTACGAGTTGTTGAAATTGACATTCGAGGCATAGGTATTGGTCGCAGGGTCCAGCGAACGGCCGAAATTCGACGAAACGTCTACGCTGCCGCTGACCGACGGCATCATTTGAGCCACGGCCGAGATGTAGTCTTGGCGGTAGTTGGCGTTAGTATATTGCTGCTTTTTGACTTCGTGACTATTTTCGATCGCGTAGCGCATACATTCTTCCAGCGTCCAGACTTTCTCTGCGGATTGAGCCTGTAGTCCGCCGATAAGTAAAACAGACCATACGATGACGAGGACGGTTTTTCTCATACCGATATTTGTTTTTTTAATTTATGATTCGATATCGGTGCCAATATCGTGCCTGTGTGCGTATCTTATTGTTTGTTAGGACTATATGCTGATTTTGCAAATTCTTTGTTGTCAATTTTTTAGACAGGCGTGTCCTGTTTTTTGACAGGGGAAGCCGTATTCCGGTAATAATGCTTACCTTTACGAGAGTTGAAAACGGAACGCATATGGGCAGGCAGGGAACCATTCTGGTAGTCGACGACAATAAAAGCATTCTGAAAGCTCTCGAGCTATTGCTGGAAAAATATTTCGCCCGAACGGTCATGATTTCCTCTCCGAACCGGATTCCGACGATTCTGCGCGAAGAGAGGATCGATCTGGTGCTGCTCGACATGAATTTCTCGGCAGGAATCAACAACGGAAACGAAGGTCTGTTCTGGCTGTCCCGGATCAAGAAAACCAATCCGTCGCTTCCGGTCGTGCTGTTTACCGCCTATGCCGACATCGATCTGGCCGTCAATGCCATCAAGGACGGGGCCGCCGATTTTATCGTCAAGCCGTGGAACAACGACAAGCTGATTTCCACTTTGCTGTCGGTCTACAATCTGGGCCAGTCGAAACGGAAAGTCAAGTATCTGACGGAAGTCAGTCAAGGGCTTTCGTCTTCCGAGGCGATGTTCTGGGGCGAGTCGGAAGCAATGCGCCGTATCCGCAGGCTGGTCGAGAAAGTAGCGGAGACCGATGCCAATGTGTTGATTACCGGCGAGAACGGGACCGGAAAAGAAGTGATGGCCCGGGAAATACACCGTCGCTCGCTGCGCAGGGACGAGCTGATGGTGGCCGTCGATATGGGAGCGTTGCCCGAGTCGCTGTTCGAAAGCGAGCTGTTCGGACACTGCAAGGGCGCTTTTACGGACGCTCATACCGACCGGATCGGAAAGTTCGAGATCGCTCAGGGCGGGACGCTTTTCCTCGACGAGATAGGCAACCTGTCTTATCATTTGCAAGCCAAATTGCTATCGGCCATTCAGAGCCGTACGATCGTGAGAGTGGGCAGCAACCGGCCCGTCGAGACCGATGTGCGACTGATCTGCGCCACGAACCAGAATTTGCAGGCGATGGTCGCTCAGGAGCGATTCCGCCGGGATTTGCTTTACCGTATCAACACGATTCATATCGAGATTCCGCCTCTGCGGCAGAGGCGCGAGGACATCGTTCCGCTCACCCGCCTGTTTCTGGAAAAATACGCGGCCAAATACGGCAAGCAGGGAATAAGGATCGATGGGGAAGCCTGCCGGAAACTGCAAGAATACGACTGGTACGGCAATATCCGGGAATTGCAGCATACCGTCGAGAAAGCCGTCATCATCTGCGACTCGATGACCATCGGTCAGGAGAGCCTGCTGATGACGCCTCAGCAGGAAGAGCCGAATGCCGGCGGCGTTTCCACGTTGGAGGAAATGGAGCGAAACATGATTCGCCAAGCCATCCGGCTCCACGAAAGCAATATGTCCGCAGTGGCCGCCCAGTTGGGAATTACACGGCAGACGCTTTATAACAAGATCAAGAAATACGGGTTGTAGCATTTGTTATGTTCAAGGGATCGACATACCGGTTGGCCAGACTGCTGCTTTTGCTGACTGCCGCGATAGTCGGCACGACGCTGTCGGTCGTCTATCGCCAATGGATGCTGCTGCTCGTGGCCGTTCCGGCGCTTATATTTCTGTTTTCGGCCTTGTTCAGGCTGCATTTCCAGAATATCCGCAAGATGACTTTCATGTTCAACTCGATAGAAAACGGAGACTATTCGTTCAAGTTCACCGAGTACGACGCTCCGGTCAGCGACAACCTGCTGAATCTGACGCTGAACCGCATCAAGGATCTGTTGGTCAAGGCTAAGAACGAAGTTATCGACAAGGAAAGGTACTACGAACTGATTCTCAATAGCGTTCATACGGGCGTGATTGTTCTCAACGAGACCGGAAACGTGTACCAGATCAACAACGAAGCCCGGCGGCTGATCGGACTTCCCCGGTTTACCCATATCAATCAACTGGCCACGATAGATCGCTCGCTGCGGGAACTTTTCTTCGCGATCCGGGGAGGGGAGAGAAAACAGGCTTCCTACTCGAACGAGCGCGGTACGGTCTATCTGGCGGTCAACGCGTCGGAAATCACGATCCGGGGGAAGAGGCTGCGCATTCTGGCGGTCAACGACATCAACAACGAGCTCGACGAGCGGGAGACCGAGTCGTGGATTCGCCTGATCCGCGTGCTGACGCACGAGATCATGAATTCGATCACTCCGATCACGTCGCTCAGCGATACGCTGCTGGGAATGGAAAACAAAGTGGAGGGAGAGGTTCGCGAGGGACTGGAAGCGATCAATTCGACCGGCAGGAGCCTGATCCGCTTCGTGGAAGCCTATCGCAAGGTAACCCGCATTCCGACTCCCCGGCCCACGTCGTTTTATGTAAAACCGTTTCTCGAGCGCATGGCGAAACTGGCCGAACCGTACATGCAAAAGGAAAATGCTTCCGTTCGGCTTCGTGTTACTCCGAGCGATCTGCTGGTCTATGCCGACGAGGACCTGATCGGACAGGTGGTGCTGAATCTGCTGAAAAACGCCGCTCATGCCGTGGCCGGAAAACCGGACGGGGAGATCGTCGTAACCGCCTATTGTACCGAGGCCGAGCAGGTGGCCGTCGACGTGACCGACAACGGCTGCGGCATACCGGCCGATGTGGCGGCCAATATTTTCGTTCCTTTCTTTACGACCAAGCCGAACGGTTCGGGCATCGGCCTGAGCGTATCGAGGCAAATCATGCGCATGCACAACGGCAGCATCATGCTGAAGCATTCGCTGGCAGGCAAGACGACTTTCATGCTGCTTTTCAACTGACGGCTGGCGTGCGGTCGGGCGCGGCTCTATTCGGAATCGGCGGGCTGGAAAAACAATTCTTTGATGACGACATAGCCTATCCCCGCCATCAAGCCGAGGAAAACGAAGATAAAGAGTATGGTCGGTTTTCCCATATTGGAGCGGTTGACAGGTACCGATGCCGGCTCGATGATCGTGACGCAGGGCATTTGCTCCTGCACTTTGATTTTCGCATTTTCGAGCTGTTGCGCCAGTTGGCTGTAAACGCCGAATGCCAGCTGCTGCTCGTTCTGCAACCGGTCCAATTCGACTTGCGCCGACTGGCGCGCAATGTTGCGGTTAGCGTCCACGGCCCGGGCATAGTGCTGCTGGGCTTCGTAGTATTGTTGCCGCGCCTCGTCGAACAGGTTTTGGGTAAAGGCCAGATCGCGTTTGGCCTTTTCGGTGCGGTACTCGGACATGTACGCTTCCAGCTTGCCGACCATCGAGTCGGCTGTCTGAGCAGCTACGAGCGGATCCTGCATCGTGGCCGTCGCGGTAATGACGCCGGTTTTCTTGTCTACGGAGATGGCTATTCTGTGCTGCAACGCGTTCAGGACAAGGCTTTGTCTGCGGGACAGCGCATAGGGATTCAGCGCTTCGGCCGTATCGTCGTCCTCGGAGGAGAAAATCCAGCCGATCAGACGCATCGGAGCCCCGATGACATGACTCCACCAAGGCGCCGACAACTCTTGGTCCACATAGTCGTACAGCGAAACCGGCGAGGGCATCTCTTTTCCCCGGACCGGAATCTGACTCATCTCCACGATGAAGGGCGTGCTGCTCACGATATCGGGATAGAGCATCAGGTTGATGCCGTCTCCCGACTGGTTCTGGCCGCCCAGATTGATGCCGGCCATAGCGGCCAGATCGGCCATGCCGCCGGCAGCGGAGGTCTTCACGCCCTCTGGAGCCATCTTGACCGTCGTAGTGTATTCCCGGGGTATGCTGAACGCGACCACGAGCCCGACAACGGCACCGGCGGCCGCAATCTTCAGAATGAACGCGCGTTTGCGCCAAACGGACTTGGCAAGTTTGAGCAAATCGATCTCTTCCGCGTTCGAGACGCTTTGACGGGTATCCTCCATGACGTTCGCTTTTTGATGAGCGTACAAATATACCGATTATTTTTCCGGATAGAAACGGCCTCCGGGATATTTATCCGCCGAAAAAAGACGGATTATGTCGTTTATTGCTAACTTTGTCTGCCCTAAACAATACGTCACTATGGTCAAAATAGGAACAACATTATCCCCGCTGGGAAAGAAAGCCGTCCTTTGCGGCTCCGGCGAACTGGGCAAGGAGGTCGCCATCGAGTTGCAGCGGTACGGCGTCGAAGTCGTCGCGCTGGACCGTTACGCGAACGCTCCCGCCATGCAGGTAGCTCATCGCTCTTACGTGCTTTCGATGCTCGACGGGGCGCAGTTGCGCGCCGTCATCGAGAAGGAAAAGCCCGACTACATCATTCCCGAGATCGAGGCGATCGCCACGGATACGCTGCTGGAATTGGAAAAGGAAGGCTACAACGTGATCCCGACGGCCCGGGCCACCCGCCTCACGATGAATCGCGAAGGCATCCGCCGGCTGGCTGCCGAGGAACTCGGCATCCCGACTTCGCCGTACCGTTTCGCTTCCGACTACGAGGAGTTCGTCGAAGCCGTCGGGCAAATCGGGACGCCTTGCGTCGTGAAGCCGGTAATGAGCTCGTCGGGGCACGGGCAAAGCGTCGTCCGTTCTTCCGAAGAGATCGACCTGGCCTGGGAGAATTCGCAGAAAGGAGGTCGGGCGGGAGCCGGACGCGTGATCGTCGAAGGGTTCGTCGATTTCGACTATGAAATCACGCTTCTCACGGTACGTCATTGCGGCGGGACTTCGTTCCTCGAGCCGATCGGCCATTATCAGCAGGACGGAGACTACCGCGAGTCGTGGCAGCCGCAGCCGATGAATCCGGCCGTTCGTGCGCAGGCCGAGGAGATCGCCCGCCGGATTACCGAGGCGCTCGGTGGCTGGGGACTGTTCGGCGTGGAGCTGTTCGTCCGGGGCGATCGGGTTATTTTCAGCGAGGTCTCTCCGCGTCCGCACGACACGGGCATGGTGACGATGATCTCGCAGGATTTGTCGGAGTTCGCGCTTCACGTACGCGCCGTGCTGGGACTGCCGATTCCCAACATCGCCTTTCACGGCCCTTCAGCGTCGCGGGCCGTCGTGGTCGAGGGAGACACAAACCGGATGGAATTCGCCAACCTCGAGAACGTGCTTTCGGAACCCGATACGCAGATTCGGATTTTCGGTAAGCCCGAGATCGAAGGCCACCGGCGCATGGCCGTTCTGCTCGCGCGCGCCGAGAGCGTCGAACAGGCGAGAGAAAAGACGGCGCGCGCCTACGCCAAACTGCAAGTCAACGTATTCGACCGCGAAACGCAACCGGAGTAAATATCCGTTCTGATTCACAATAAATTCTCATGCCGTATCGTTCTCGGTGTAAACCCGATACGGTATGAGAATTTGCATTTGTATTTCCGTGCTGGCGTGTTGTCTTTCCTCCGCACGTTCGCAGGACCTGTTGCGCGGTCGCGTACTCGATTCGGCGGATCGTTCGGCCGTGCCCTACGTCAGTATCGGCATCGAAGGGAAAAATGTCGGAACGATGTCGGATGCCGAGGGGAATTTCGTGCTGCCTGTAGCGGATGCGGCGGGCAATGCCGATACGCTGCTGTTCTCCTGCGTCGGATACGCTCCCCGGAAAATTCCCGTATCGGAGATCGATTTTTCTCGGGAATTCTCCTTCGCTTTGAAGCGGAACGACAGCCCGATTCCCGAAACCGTAGTCCGTACTTCCCGAAGCCGACGTATGAAAATAGGACGAAGCAAGATCGGGACCGATCTGCTGTCGGCCGCGACCGTCTGTTTCAGCTCTCCGGAGCCTCTCGGTGAAGAGTGCGGCATGCTGCTCAGCAGTCGGTACGACTGCACGGTGAACAGGCTGTCCTTTTTCGTCAGAAAGAACGGTTTTGAAAGCGCCTCTTTCAGGCTGACTTTCTATTCTGCGGAAAACGGCTTGCCGAAAGATATTCTGGGAGATAAGGACATTCGTTTCGATCTGCCCGACGGCTATACGGGCTGGGTCGATCTCGACCTGAGCGAATGTCCCGTGCACGTGAAGGCGGGAGACTTTGCCGTGACGATGACTTTTCTGGACGGAAAACAGGGCGAGTCCGCCTTCCGGGGACTCGAATTTCCGATTACCGTCGCGCCTTTGTCGAAATATACGCTGGTGAGCCGAGACCGCGCGCTGGGAGCATGGAGCAAGGAAGGGACGGTCATAACTCTTTTTACGGAAGTCACTGCCTATCCCGACTGATTTCAGAACGGTTTCATGCTATGCCGTCCCGAGCCGTAACGGTCGTCAGTTGAAAATGACCGTCTTGTTTTTGTACACCAGTACCTTTCGCTCGATGTGCTTTTGGACGGCTCTCGACAGCACGATCTTTTCCAGATCCTTTCCCTTGTTGACCAGATCCTCGATCGTGTCCTTGTGCGTAATCCGGACGATTTCCTGCTCGATGATCGGTCCGGCGTCCAGCTCGGTGGTCACGTAGTGGCTCGTAGCGCCGATGATTTTCACGCCCCGCTCGTAGGCCGCATGGTAAGGGCGCGCGCCGACGAATGCGGGCAGAAACGAATGATGAATATTGATGATCCGGTTGGGATACGCCTCGATCATCTTCTCCGAAACGATCTGCATGTAGCGGGCCAGCACGATGAAATTGATTCGGTTCTCCGCCAGCAGACGCATCTCTTCGGCTTCCTGCCGCTCCTTGTTCTGCTTGGTGATCGGGAACAGGTAAAACGGAATATCGAAACGGCGGGCCACATGTTCCAGATCGGGGTGGTTGCTGACGATCAGGGGAATCTCCACGTTCCATTCTCCGGCGGTATACCGGGCCAGCATATCGTACAGGCAGTGCGACATGCGCGAAACGAAGACCGCCATGCGCGGTTTGACGTCCGAAAAGTAGAGCCGGAAAATCATTTGGTACTTGCGGCCGTAAAGCGTTTGGAAGTAGTCCTCGATCTTTTCCTTGGGAATCAAAAAACCGTCCAGCTCCCAGGCGATCCGCATGAAAAACACGTTTTCCGCATGGTCGACATATTGGTCCAGATAAACGATGTTGCCTTTGTTGACCGTGATGAAGTCGGTCACCTCGGCTAGAATTCCCGGCTTGTCGGGACAATGCAGCAGCAACTGCGCCACCTCGCTCTTTATCGGCATAAAACGTTCGATTTTTTGCAAAAGTAGCGATTTTTTCACAGACAGGCTCGATTTACGATTCGAATTCGTCCGCAATTTTTTTAAGCGCGGCGCATACGACGGCAGCCGTTTGCGCACTCCGTGCAAGACGGATTGTAAAAATCGATGAAAAAGAGTTACTTTGGCCTGAAAATTGGCAAGGCCTTCAGCAGTCCGGTGTCTGCCAGCGAGCCGTCGATCATGATTGGAAAGATTCTGAAATATACGCTGAAAGTCGTCTCGGTCCTCGTGGCGATCGTTCTCCTCATCCTGCTGTTGCTCTACATGCCTTTCGTGCAGGATTTCGTCAAAAGCGAGGGATTCGACTACATCCAGCGAAAAACGCAGATGCACCTCTCGGCCGAGCGCATACGGCTTTCCTTTCCGCTGAAACTGGTCGTCGATCGGGCATATGCCGTCCGGCCCGACGGCGACACGCTGCTTCGCTGCGAGCGGCTGGACGCGCATGTCGCGCTATGGCCGCTACTGCGTAAGGAGGTCGTCATCCGCCGCTTCGTGCTCGACAGTACGCAGGTGCATTATAGGGACACGGCCTCCGCTTTCGATCTGAGGGCGCGTCTGGACGCATTTTTGTTACGGACGAACCGGGTCGATTTGGGGGAGCGGCTGGCCGACATCGCCTCGGCCGAGCTGACCGGCGGCGATATCGCCATTATGCTCGGCAAACCGGAAACTCCGGCCGACACGGTCGCCGCCGATACGACCTCGCTTCCATGGAAACTGCTGGCGGGACGACTGAAGCTGACCGACATCCGTTTTTCGATGAGCGGATCCTCTCCCGATTCGATGCGGCTCGGCGTCGCGTTGCAGTCGGGCCGCATAGCACAGGCCGCCGTCGATCTGGGCACGCAACAAGTGGCGGTCGGGACCGTCTATCTGCGACAGGGAGACTACGTTTTTCTGACCGATACGACTCGTGTTTCCCCGGCTACGGGGGATACCGTTACGCCCGAAACTTCCGATACTTTGCCTTGGATCATTCGTGTCGATCACGTACAGATAACCGACAATTCTCTGAAATACGGATCTTTATACAGGGCACCTAAAGCCGGACTTGACTTCAGCCATGTGGCCGTTTCCCGATTGAATTTGGCTGCCGATTCGATCTACAATCGAGGCAGCGCTGTCCGGATCGACGTCGACCGGTTGTCTCTCGAGGAGCGCAGCGGCTTGACAGTCCGTTCCATGAAAGGACGTTTCGGAATGGACAGCGCCCGGTTGTTCCTAACGGATTTCCGGCTTCGGACCGCCTCCTCCTCCGTCCGTGCCGATGCTTCGGCCGACGCATCCGTTCTCGATCGGTCTCCGCAGGCACGGCTTCGCCTGAGTCTGAAAGCCGACGTCGATTTGCCCGAAATCGCGCATCTGTTTCCGGTCGGCGACACTTTGAGAAATCTGGCTGCCGGCAAAACGCTTCGTGCCGGAGCCGATTTTTCGGGTACGCTCGGACGGCTTCGCATCGCTCCGGCGGAAGTGGCCGTTCCCGGGATCGCTTCCCTTTCGCTCGACGGAACGCTTGTTTCGCCGACCGAGCCCGAGCGGCTTTCCGGAAACCTCCGGCTGAAGGGCTTATTCGACGATCTCGGCTTCGTAACGGTCCTGCTGTCCGACACCTCGCTGAGGAACCGAGTCTCCATACCGAAGGACATCCGGCTCTCGGGGACATTGAAAGCCGATGCCGGAACCCTGTACCCCGCCGTCGAGTTGGCCGTCGATTCCGGCCTGCTGGCTGTCAAGGGCATGCTCGATCGCCGGACGGAGCGATACCGAGCCGAACTGACCGCCGAGCGATTCCCGGTCGGACGTTTCCTGCCGAAAGACTCTCTCGGCTTGCTCGGCATGCGCCTCGAGGCGGACGGCCGCGGGTTCGAACCGCTAGCGGCGTCGACCGCAGCCGATGCTTCGCTGGAGATCGGGCAATTCGACTACAACGGATTCGACTACAGGGGAATCGGTCTGAAAGCGGCTCTCCGGAACAACGACCTGACCGGGCGAATCTCCGCTTCGAACGAGGCTCTGCAACTGGGACTGGATCTGAGCGGTCGTCTGACCGAACGATTCCGACAGGTCCGTATCAACGGTCGTATAGACAGTTGCGATCTGCACCGGATGAATCTGACCCGGGACAGACTCTCCTGTGCCCTGTCGCTCGATCTGACCGCTTCGGCTACGGACAGCGGGAGCTATACGCTCGGTCTGGCCACGGATCGGATCGAGGTGCGCAACAAGTGGCAGCTCGACAAGATTCGTCCCATATCGCTGGAAGCCTATGCAGGCCGGGATCGGGTAGAGGCCGCGTTGCGCTCGGGAGACTTGCGCATGGACTTTTTCTCTCCCGAGGGAACCGACTCCTTGGTTCGTAACCTGAACCGCACGTCGCAGCGGGTGGCCGAGCAATTGCAGATCGGCAGCCTCGATATGCGGCCTATACGCGACAGCATGCCGTCGCTGCGCCTCAGCCTGACGGCCGGTCCGGACAATATCGTCAACAATTTTCTGAGAAGCAAGGGTATGCATTTCGACTCGCTGTCGGTCAAAACATCCACGATCGAACCGAAACCGCTGCGGATGATTCTCCGGATCGATCGTTTCTCGAGCGGAGGCATCGTGTTGGATACGATCACGACGGGAATATGGCAGAACGGCTCCGGTCTGAACTATCTCCTGAGACTGGCCAACAGTCCGGGCAACATGGATAACGTGGCCCAGATCGCCCTGTTCGGCCGGGCTCAGGGCAACCGGGCCAGCCTGAATTGCAGGCAGCGGACGCGCTCCGGCGAGCTCGGGTTCGATTTCGGACTGAACGCGCTATGGATTGACAGTGTGTTGACGATCAGCATGTTCCCGGAGCATCCGACGCTCGGTTTTGAAAAATGGAGCGTCAACGAGGATAACCGCATCGCTTACCGCGCCGGCGGGGAAATCGAGGCCGACCTGACTCTGACCCGTCCCGGACAACGTTTCAGCTTGCGCACGCTGCCTTCGGTGGATTCCACGCTTCAGGCGCTGACACTGAATATCGTCGGCATAGATATCGGCTCGACGCTCGCGCTCTTTCCCGGAGCTCCTCCGCTCGGAGGCCGGTTCGGCACAAACCTCGATCTCCGGACCCGAGCGGCCGGATTCCAGATCGGAGGTACGCTGACGGTCGACAGTCTTACCTATGACAGGCAACGGATAGGCGATCTGGAAGTCGCGCTGAACTACCGACCGGACAGTCTCGGACAGAATGCCGGTCTGAGCGTCGACATAGACGGCGAGCGCGCCTTGGCCGCGAACGGCGTCTATCGCGCAGGAAGCGACAGCCCGCTCGACTTCGACGTGACCGTTCCGGGGATTCCGCTTGCGGCCGCCAATGCCTTCATGCCGGCCGGAACCGTTTCGCTCGCCGGCATGCTGCGCGGAGAGGCGGGCATTCGGGGAAAAACTTCCGACATGCGCATCGACGGCGAGCTGACATTCGCCGGAACGAACGTCGGCGTGCCGATGATCGGAACTTCGTTCGGCCTGTCCGAAACGCCGATCGTAATCCGCGACAACGAAGTGCTGTTCACGAATTTCGCGATCGTTTCGCCGAACAAAAAGCCGCTTACGATCGACGGCCGGATCTCTTTAGGGGATTTTTCGCAGATCACGACCGACCTGCGCATGAAGGCCCGCGATTTCGAAATGATCGACGTGCGCAAGAACCGCCGTTCGATGGTATACGGCACGGGCTATCTGGATTTGGACGCGACGGTCAAGGGGCCTTTGGACGAGCTGACCGTGCGCGGCGACGCCAGCCTGCTCAACGGGACGGAGATTACCTATGTCATGCGCGACTCGCCGCTCGAAGTGCAGAATAAGAAGCAGGATCTGGTCACGTTCGTCTCGTTCCGGGATACGACGGCCGTACAGGCGGCCGATTCGGTCGCTCCGATCCGGATCGGAGGCATCGACATGCTGGTCAACGTGAGCGTGAACAGTTCGGCCAAGCTGGCCGTCGATCTGTCCGACGACGGTCAGAATCGAATCGATTTGCAGGGCGGGGGAGACCTCACCTATACGATGAACCGCCTCGGCGACACGCGCTTTTCGGGCAAATACGTCGTCAGCGGCGGAACCGTCCGCTACAGCCCGCCCGTCATCTCGGAACTCGTCTTCAAGATCACGCAGGGCAGTTCCGTCGAGTGGACCGGCAACATGGAGGATCCGATGCTGAACATCACGGCTGTCGAGACGATGCGCACGAACGTATCGACCGAGGGACAGAGCAGCCGTCCTGTCAACTTCAATATCAGCATCCGCATTCGCAATACGCTCGAAAATCTATCGATTACGTTCGATCTGTCGGCTCCGGAGGATTTGGCCATGCAGAACGAGCTGTCGTCCCTGACGGCCGAACAGCGGGCTACTCAGGCAATGAACCTGTTGATATACAATACTTACACGGGTCCCGGAACGACCGCCAAGACCAACTCGTCGAACCCGTTGAACAACTTCATCGAGAAAGAGCTGAACCAATGGGCGGCCAACAGCCTCAAGGGCGTCGATCTGAGCTTCGGAATCGACTCTTACGACGACGAGGCGACCGGCGGTCGCGGCAACCGGACCGACTACTCCTATCAGCTGTCCAAAAGTCTGTTCAACAATCGGCTGAAAGCGGTGATCGGAGGCAAAATCAGTTCCGATGCCGATCCGGACGAAAACCTGAAGGAAAACCTGATCGACGACGTTTCGCTGGAATATCGGCTCACCAAGCGCGACAACATGTTCCTCAAGCTGTTCCGGCACACCGGGTACGAAAGCATTCTGGAAGGAGAGGTCACTCAGACGGGGCTCGGCTTCGTGATCCGCAAGAAGCTGCTCAAGCTTTCCGACCTGTTCCGGATCATGCGCAACCGCGTGCAGGCCCCCGATTCCGTCGAGACGGAAAACCCTGCGACGAACGACGCTGCGTCCGCCGGCGATGTCGTACGCAAGACGGACGCGGCCGGAAACGAAACGACAGGAGTCGAAGAACCCGTACCGGTTCCGCCGGCAAACGAACCTTAAACAGATGAAACGATACAGACTGCATATCGCTTTTCTGACGGCCGCCGCCCTCGTTGCCGGCTGTTCCACGACCAAGCGTTTGGGGCAGGACGAAGTGCTCTATACGGGAGTCCGCAAAATCACGATCGAGGCAGACTCCGGCGTACATATGCCTTCCTATGTCGAATCCGCCGTCAAGAACCCGCTCTCGGTCAAACCGAACAATCCTCTGTACAGTCCCTACATACGAACTCCGCTTCCGGTCGGACTGTGGGCGTACAACTATCTGCATACCGAAAAGACGAAGGGATTCAAGCACTGGCTTTACGAGCGTCTGGCCAAGGACCCCGTGCTGGTCTCTTCGGTACAGCCTGAGCTGCGCGTCCAAATGGTAAGCGACATTCTGGCCAACTACGGCTATTTCGGCTCCCGGGCGGAGTACGAGACGCGCTATAAGAAGCACGGCAGGAAAGCCCGGCTCAGTTACCGTGTCTACGCAGCGCCGCCGTGGCGCTACAGCCGGATCGCCTATCCGGCCGTCCGGGGACCGCTGACCGCGCTGGTCGACAGCCTGCAGAGTTCGTCGCTGCTGAAAACGGGAGCTCAGTACAATATCGATACGCTGGCTGCGGAGCGCACCCGGCTTTCCCGGATTCTTCGCAACAGAGGCTACTACTATTTCCGTCCCGAATATTTCGAATATCAGGCCGATACGACCCGGAAACGCCGCGAAGTGGACCTGCGTCTGCTGCTCAAACCTGGCATCCCTGCTCAGGCGACCCGATCTTACCGGATAGGGGATATCACGGTCAACCTGCAGAATATCCGTCCGAAATCGCGCGATTCGATGCGCGTGCGGGACATGCGGGTCTTTTTCGACACGCCCCGGAAAATCCGCCCGAAAGTGCTCGCCCGCAACGTGAACCTGCGTCCGGGAGAGCTTTTTACGGTCGACGCTCAGAACGCGACCCAGACCAATCTGAACAAGCTCGGCATTTTCCGGTACGTCAACCTGAGCGTGACTCCTCTCGACTCGCTTCAGGGCGGCGACAGACTGGACGTGACGATCGACGCGGGCTTCGATTATCCGCTCGAGGCCGAGCTGGAGGTCAACGTGTCGTCGAAGTCGAACAGCTTTCTGGGGCCCGGAGCCTCGTTCAAGGTCAGCAACAACAATTTCTTTCACGGCGGGGAGGTGTTCACCGTAGCCCTGAACGGAGCCTACGAGTGGCAGACGGGCAACAGCAAGCGGGGCGACGAGAAGTCGTCGCTGCTCAACTCCTACGAGTTCGGACTCAACGCGATGCTCGACATCAAGCGCCTGCTCGTCCCGCAGTTCATCTCGCGCGGAACGAGGTATCCGGCCAAAACGTCGTTCCAGATCGGGGTCGATCTGATGAACCGGCCCAAGTTCTTTCAGCTGATCTCGTTCGGCGGCTCGGCCAGCTACGATTTCCAGACATCGCCGCGCAGCTTTCACTCGTTCACCGTCCTGAAGTTGGTGTATAACAAGCTGCTGCACACGACCGCCGAGTTCGACCGGACGATGGACGAGAACCCGGCCATCGCGCTGAGCTTCCGCGATCAGTTCATTCCCTCGATGAATTACACCTATACCTACGACAATACGTTCGGGCCGAGGCAGAACAAGCGCATATTCTGGCAAAACTCGATTACTTCGGCCGGCAACCTGCTCTACGGGGCCATGGAGCTGTTCGGCAAGCGGGGAGCGAAATACCTGTTCGGAAATCAGTTTTCCCAGTTCATCAAAGGGGTCAGCGAAATCCGGTACTCGTTCAAGACAGGCAGGAAAAGCTGGCTGGTCACCCGTTTGCTGATAGGCGCGGGCTATGCGTACGGCAACTCGAAAGTCATGCCCTACAGCGAGCAGTTCTATATCGGCGGAGCGAACAGCATCCGGGCTTTCACGGTCCGCTCGCTGGGCCCCGGCAGTTATCATCCGAAAGAAAGCGACCGGAATAGCTATCTGGATCAGACCGGCGACTTCAAGATGGAGGCCAATGTCGAGTTCCGTTTCCCGCTGATGGGGGACCTGCACGGCGCGCTGTTCGTCGATGCAGGCAATATCTGGCTGCTCAAGAACGACCCGAACCGTCCCGGGGGAACGCTCAAGTGGAAAGGACTGCTGAACGAAGTGGCTTTGGGGACCGGATTCGGACTGCGCTACGATCTGAAATTCATCATCCTCAGGGCGGACCTCGGCATAGCGATCCATACGCCTTATCCGAACCCGGACAAGCCCCATTACTACAACATATCGAGCTTCAAAGACGGGTTGGGATTCCATTTGGCCATAGGCTATCCGTTCTGACGCCCTGCCTGCAGGCACCGGTCGCCGTGCGACACTTCCGGACCGGCATTCCGCCTCCCGGTCGAACCCGCTGCCGTCGCAACGGCATGTTGGGGAATTCGGTCCGAAATGATTACTTTTGCCCTGCTAAAACGACAAAGACATGACACGACTGGTCATCTTCGACTTGGACGGCACGCTGCTCGATACGATCGACGATCTGGCGGCGAGTACCAATTATGCGCTGCGCCGGAACGGTTATCCCGAGCACGAGCTCGCGGCGTACCGTTATTTCGTCGGCAACGGCGTCGCCAAACTGATCGAGCGCGCGCTGCCCGAAGCGGAAAGGAGCGCGCAGAACGTCGAAAGGCTGCGCCGCGACTTCGTCGAATATTACACGGAACATAGCGCCGACCTGACCAAGCCTTATCCCGGTATCAGGGAAACGGTTTCGGAACTGGGAAGGCGGGGAATCGTCCGGGCCGTAGCGTCGAACAAGTATCAGGCCGCTACGGAAAAGCTCGTCGCTCATTTTTTCGGCGAGGAAACGTTCCGCGTCGTGTTGGGCCAGCGGGAAGGGATCGCGCCGAAACCCGACCCGACGATCGTGCGCGATATTCTTTCGAGGACGGGCTTCGCTCCCGCCGAAACGCTCTATGTCGGCGATTCGTGCGTCGATATGCAGACGGCGCGCAACGGCGGTCTGCGCTCGGTCGGCGTGAGCTGGGGATTTCGTCCGCGCGCCGAACTGGAACAAAACGGAGCGACGTTCGTCATCGACTGTCCCGCTCAACTGCTCGACTTGCTCTGAATCCGATCTTCGGAACGCGTAGCGGCTGCATATTTCTTATGCAGCCGCTACGCGTATTCTGGCAGACGAATTTGCATCGGCCGCAACAGTCCGGAGCCCGTTTTTTGCAAAGCATACGCTCTATGCGCCGACGAAAAGCTCCGCTTGTTCGGCCCGCGACAGCAAATAGCCGGCAGGAGACCGGTCGTTCGGTCTTTCGGCCAGATGGCGGGCCGTTGCAATCTTACGCTCTCCCAACATCGGGACCAGCAGCAGGCGGGCGGCGAGAATCAGAGACCCGGTCATCGTGATGCGCATTTGAGCAGAACGGGGATGGATCGACACCCGATAGCCGGGTTCGGCTGTCAGCAGAAAGGACGTTTCCGAAAATATCGAAGCCGTGTGCATGTCTTCGCCTATGCCGAGTACGATGCAGTCGAAACGGGGCATGCCGTCCGGGCCGGACAGCTCCTGTCCGATCAGATGCGTATAGCGCTCGGCTTCGGTTTCGGGAGGCTGTTCTCCCCGGATTCGGTGCACATGCGAGGCTGGCACGGTCAGAGGCGAGAACAGCAGGCGTTCGGCGGTCCCGAAGTTGCTTTGCGGATCGTCGGGCGGCACGCAGCGCTCGTCCACCCAGTAAAAGCGAATCCGATCCCAATCGAGCCGGTCGGCGAAAGGTCCGCTCCAAAACTGGAATAGCCGTTTGGCCGTTTCTCCGCCGGACAAGGCCACATGGAAGCTTCCGGCGGAGCCGAGCATCCGGTCGGCCATTCGCCGGGTCAGTGCCTCGATCGCCTCGTGGGCGACGGAATACGAGTGAATATTCATAGTTGCATATTTTTTCAGTTTTCCTCGCACAATAGCGAGTCGTCCGGCCTCTCGAGCGCCAGCGCCTCCTCGGGTCCCTGCGAACCCGGCGTATAAAAGCGCAGTCCGCGGGACGGATGCTCGGCCCAGTGACGCAGAACCGGATCGATGATTTTCCAGCTCGCCTCCAGCGCGTCGCTTCGCGCATAAAGCGTCGAATCGCCCAGTATGGCGTCGAGAAGCAATCTTTCGTAAGCGTCGGGCAAATAGTTGTGCGACAACGAATCGTAGCGAAAATCCATACTGACCTGCTTGACTCGGAATCCGGCCCCCGGCATTTTCAGTCCGAAGCCCAGCGACACGCTTTCGTCGGGCTGAATTCTGATCGTCAGCTTGTTGCACGAGCTGCCCGAGCATTGGCCGGCGAACAGCCGCTGGGGCGTCGATTTGAAGCGGACGACGATTTCCGACTCTTTCCGGTCCAGCTTCTTTCCCGTGTACAGCAGAAAAGGCACGCCGCCCCAGCGCCAGTTATCGATGTAGAATTTCATCGCGACGAACGTCTCGGTCGTCGAGTCCGGCGAAACGTCCTTTTCCTCGCGGTATCCCCGGTATTGCGCCCGCACGATGTCGCGATCCATCCGCTGCGCCGTATAGGGACGCAGCGAGCGGAAGACCTTGACGATCTCGTCCCGCATGGGTTCCGGCTCGAACACGGCGGGCGCTTCCATAGCGGCAAAGGCCATGAGCTGCATCAGATGATTCTGCACCATGTCGCGCATGGCGCCGGCTCCGTCGTAGTATTTTCCCCGGTTTCCTACGCCGAGGGTTTCGGTAGCCCGTATTTCCACCCGGTCGATGTAGTTCCGGTTCCACAGCGGCTCGAAGATTCCGTTCGAAAAACGCAGTACCAGAATGTTTTGGACGGTTTCCTTCCCCAGATAGTGGTCGATCCGGTATATCTCGCGCTCGGCGAATATTCCTCGGAGCAGTCCGTTCAGTCTGCGCGCCGTCTCCAGATCGCTGCCGAACGGTTTTTCGACGATGATCCGGCGCCATCCGCCTTCCCCTTCCGGTACATTCAGTCCGCTTTCGAGAAGACCCTGCGCGATCACCGGATACATGGAGGGCGGCGTGGCCAGATAGTAGAGTATCCGATCCGGCAGACGCAATTCCCCCCTGAGCCGGACGATACGCTTCGCAAGCTTTGGGTAGGCCCTCGGATCGGCCGGATCGAAACGCAGGTAATAGACTTTCCCGAGAAATTCGTCCGCGCGGTCGCCCTTCAATACCTGACGGCGCGACCGTCGGAACGAGATGTCGGAAAAATCGCTTCGCGCGGCACCCAGAATCGCGAAGCGGTCCGGCAGCAGCCCTCGCGAGAAAAGCTCGGAAAAGGCCGGCAGCAGCTTACGGGAGGTCAGATCGCCCGAAGCGCCGAAAATGACCAGCAATTGGTCGTATGATTCCTTATTCGCACTCATGCCTCGTAGCTTTCGGCGCTGGTATTTCCGCCCCGGCCCGTCCAGTCGGTATGAAACGTCGTCCCGTCGTCCCGGTCGATTCTCTCGTAGCGGTGCGCCCCGAAATAGTCGCGCTGGGCCTGAAGCAGATTGGCCGGAGAACGGAGCGTGCGCAACCCGTCGAAATAGCTCAGGGCCGAACTCATGCAGGGTAGGGCGACGGCACCCAGCGCACCGTGCGCCACGACCCGACGCCATGCCGGCAGAGTCTGTCCGATCTTGTCCCGGAAAAAATCGTCGAACAACAGGCTGCGCAGATCGGGATCGGTCCGAAAAGCCTCGGTCACTTTTTCGAGAAAGGCCGAGCGGATGATGCAGCCGTTGCGCCATATCCTCGCGATCGTTCCGTAGTCCAGTCGCCAGTCGTAAAGTTCCGACACGCGGCGCATCAGCGAAAATCCCTGCGCATACGAGACCAGCTTCGAGGCATACAGCGCGGCCCGGATCTGTCCTGCCGTCAGCGTCTCGACTACGGACTGGGCCTGAGGGTCCGGATAGCTTTCCGCAGCGGTCCTGCGCTCGTCCGGCAAGGCGGAAAGCATGCGGGCGAATACCGCCTCGGCAATCAGCGTCAGCGGATCGTTCCGGTCCAGAGCGGCCGACACGCTCCATTTGCCCGTCCCTTTCTGCCGGGCCACGTCGCGGATACGATCGAGCAGATATGCCCCGTCGTCGTCCTTGAAGCGGAAAATTTCGGCGGTGATGCCGATCAGGTAGCTGTTCAGTTCGCCTCGATTCCACGATTCGAACAGCGAGGCGAGGGACTCGTTATCCATGCCGAGCCGATTTCTCAGCAACGAGTAGGTCTCGGCTATCAGTTGCATGTCGCCGTATTCGATGCCGTTGTGGACCGTTTTGACGAAATGACCCGATCCGCCCGGTCCGATCCACTCGCAGCACGGCGAGCCGTCGTCGAGCTTGGCCGCGATGGCCTGAAACGGCTCTTTGATCAGTGGCCATGCCGCAGCCGATCCGCCCGGCATAAGCGAAGGACCGTGCAAAGCGCCCAGTTCGCCTCCCGATACGCCGCATCCCACGAACGACAGCCCTGCCTTTTCCGCCTGCGCGACCCGTCTCTGCGTATCGAGATAGTCGGAATTGCCCCCGTCGATCACCACGTCTCCCCGCTCCAGATAAGGCATCAGCTGTCCGATCACCTCGTCGACGGGCTCCCCGGCCCGGATCATCATCAGAATCCGCCGAGGCCGTCTCACCGATTCGACCAGTTCTCGGATCGAATGCGTTCCGACGAGCCGCTTGCCGCGGCCACGCCCCTCGACGAACCGGTCTACGGCATGTTCGCGTCCCGGCGAGCGACGGTTGTACACGGCTATGGTGTAGCCCTTGCTTTCGAAGTTCAAAGCGAGATTCTCTCCCATGACGGCCAGTCCGATCAGGCCTATGTCTGCTGTTTCCATGCGCTGTGCTCGATTCTTGTTCCGACTCTTTCGTCGTCGAGGGGAACGTTCAATTTTCACGCCATGTTTCGCCCCCGCTTCGTGGCTTCGATATGCGATTTCGGCCCGTGCGTCGATCGGACAGGAAAGCGGCGGACTTGTCTCCGGATCCGACCTTGCTTCGATTTCCGCTACAAAAGTTGAAAACGGAAAACACATATGGGCGGTTCCGGTAGTCGACGCGACAAAAGCATTCCGAGTACAAAACAATCCGGCCCTCTGCATTTTCTTATGCAGAGGGCCGGATTGTCGTGCGATCGCTTGCCGGCTACCGTTTCTTTCGGTGCTTGTCTGGATTGAAAATCATCAGACCGATCGATACGCCGATCTTATTGGGCAGCCACTCGCCCGAGCCGTTGAACGGGTCGGGATGCTCGGGCTCGTCCCGGCGATGCGGATGCCACTGGACCGTGCCGTCCAGATTGTATCCGTTGTACCAGCTTGCCATGTAAGCCCACCCGAAATAGACGTCCAGCAGCCACCGGTCGGCAAAACGGTACTCGTATCCGCCGCAGACGCCGAACATCAGACCGTAACCCTTGCTGTAGCGATCCTGTAGCCCGAGCTTGCCGCCGGCGAACGTGGGCTTCGACATCTTGAACGCCATCATGCCGACATTCGCCCCGACATACCACCCCGTATTGTGTTGCTTGAAATAGCGGCGGTACTCGTTCATGAAGATTCCGAAAAGCATCGGCTTGTGCGCTCCGTTATGCTCGATGGATTTCCACGGCGAGCAAACGAACTCGGACTGGAAAGTGGAATGGGGACTCAGCCGGAACTCGACGGCCGGATTGATCACCCCGACCAATGCGTACAGCCCGTTGAGCTTTACGTACGTCTGCGCCTCGGACCGCTGTGCGGACAGCAGGATTCCCGCTGCCGCGAGCAGCATCCATTTCAAACCGTATTTCATCATATCTTCGAATATTACGCCCGTTCGGACCGCCGAAGCGTTCCCTGTTGTCCTCGTTCTCGGACAGCGTCGGGCCGGTTAAACTTTTCCTTGACCGTTGTCGTCCGGGGCTTCCTCCTGTCCGTTTCCCGGATTCCCCATCGTGAAGCGCCACGAGCAGGCGCATCCGGGGTCGCTCACCCGAGGGAAACAGCTTACCGGTTCGCATACTATGCGATCGTCGATCGTTTTGGCGAAAAATGCGTATTCGCGGATTCCTACGGACAGACACGGATGCAACGGCATCCCTTTTCGCTTGCGTGCAGACTGTACCCGGCAATCTACCACACGGAATGTCAGGGAATCGCTTTCCCGTATCAGTTCGACCTGCCGGTTGGCGAATGCCGCGAAGCGGAGCGAAAGCGCCCGCTCCAGTCCGTCCAGTCCCGGCCTGTCGGGCAACTGCAGGAATCCTTTGATGCGCCGTGCCTCCGTTTGGGTGAAGGCTTGCCACACCCGCTCGTCGTGCCTCATGGCCCGGTCCATTCCGAGCTCGCGCTCGACGGACTGGAACCACACGCCGTCCAAAGCCAGCATGTTGCGCGCGTACGTTCTCACCAACTCTTCGAGCTGCTCCTTGGACAGCTTCGACAAGACATCCGTTTCCATTTCAGTGCGATGACGAGGCAAAAATAAGGATTTTTAACGGATTCGGTTCGGTCCGTGCGACGGATCGCCCGATATTTTCCCGCTCTGTATCCGCATACGTTCGGACTCAGCCCGTAGTCCGCAAGAGCATGCCCGGCCGGGAAAGGATGCGGGCGTAAAAACGAAAGCCTTTCCGTCATGAAGTCGGAAAGGCTTTCGGCAATCGGTTTTACCCCGAGCTTATTCGTTCCATCGGATCGTCATCAGCAGTCCCCGGTGGTCGCTCGGCCAATGCTCGCCGGCCTGATCGATAATGGGCTCCTGCGTATCGGCAGCCACGCGTTCGCCCCGGACGATCGTTCCGGTAGGACCTACCATTTTGATATCCACCAGACTGAATCGGCTGTCGGGATAGTAGTAAATGTAATCGATCCTGTCGCGTTCGTCCGCTTCGGCGGCCCATGCCAGATCCGATACGGGAATGCCTTCGTTGTTGACCGGCCACGTCAGGCCCGGGTGCGTTGCCGGATCGGGATACATCTGCCGGAAAGCATCGATGAAACCGCTCTCGGTCAGCAGCAGCGAGGTCTGCCAAGGTACGATGCAACCGTTATGCTCGAACATATCTTTCGTAGACTCGACCCAGTCCAGATGCGAGGGCTCGTTCAGGTCGCCTGCCAGAATGACGATAGCCCCTTTATCCAACTCTTTTTTCGCATTTTCGACGAACTCCCGAGCCGATTCCGGACGTCCCGAAAGCGCATTGCGCTCGAGAATCTCGCTTACGTCGGTATTCGGACCGTCGGGTAACTTTTCCCAACCGCTGTTTCCGCCGCCGTCGTTATATCCGCGCGGATAGTAGCATGAATAGTAAACGTAGTTGGAATGAGACGGATAAATAGCGATCCGCTTGCCGTCCACGTTGCATACGCCCTTGAACATCCATGAATTGATCAGCTCCGTTTCCTCGATCGGATATTTCGACAGCAGTCCGCGCGCTCCGCCGCCGCCTTTGCCGAACCCGGTCTCGGCGTAATAGGTCAGCCCCCGCTCCTTCAAGGCTGCCACGAGTTTCTTCATGACCATGTCGTCCCCGTTTTTGTACAGCTCACAGAAAGTCGCGAAGTCGGGTTCGAGAGCGACTATCTGGTCCACGAGCGACTGGAACGCGCTGTAACCGTCCGTCGAGTTGTGCCCGCATTCCTCCCAGATATTGAGCTGGAAAAGCGTCAGTTCCTTACCGGCGGTCTGGCCGGCCTGTACGATAGTGATTTCCGTAGGCGCGAGGTTGTCAGCCGTAAATTTCACCACGGCCGTACGTTCTTGCTCGTCCGTATTGGCCGATATTTGGAACCGCACCGAAGATGTTTCCATTGCCGATTTGTTCTGAACCTGCGCGATCCAGTTTCCTTCCTGAACAATCGAGCATTGATAAGCTACATTGGCCGATACGTTGACCGTAAGCAGCGTATCTCCGGCCTTTACATCATAGCGCCCTTGTTCGGGAACGACTTCTTCGTGCGTGCGCTGAGTGACCGAGATTGTCTTCTGTTCATTGCCGCACGTAACCGTCAGCAAAGCTTCGCGGTCCGTACTGTTGGACGGATTATTGCCTGCCGAAAGCGTCAGCTTGTGCTGCCCGGCGGCGCCGGACGTCTTGCTGACAGAGAGCCACCGCTCTCCTCCGGCGATGTAATCGGTCTTGACTTTCCACTCGCCCGGGGCCTGCAGGTCGACCTCCTCGGTCGCCCCCTGAGAGGGTACGTTCCATTGACTGACGGATAGCTCGAAAGGCAGATTTCCGCCGCTCGCAGAGCCTCCGTCTTTGTCGCATTGGCAAAAAGCCAGCGAACAAACGGCAAACAAGCTGTACAAAATGCTCATTTTCATCATGTTGAATTATATCTGAAATCAAATTAATCGCACAAAGATGCTAATAATTTTACGGATCGGAGATGCTTCCGCAATATTTTCTTAACATTCCGTTGAAAATGCGTACGGCTTTCGAGGCAATCCTGAGCATAAACGTTTCAAAGAAAATATTATTGCCGATGGAACAGGACAAGTCGGGTAATTTCCAGCGAATTTTCGGAAAAAGTTGTTGAATTTTCGGTCGTTCTGCGACGAATCGTTATATTTCTTGCAGATATTGTCTGATCCTGAATTTTGTTTCATCTTTGCATTGCGAGCGCCGGACAGGCCCCGACGGGAAGCGGAACGTATTTCCGGACCGGGCCGTTTCCCGGCTATGACTATTATGAAAAAACTGCCGCTTTACATTACGATTCTGATCGGAATGCTCGTGGGAACCGGACTCGGCTTCTGGGCCGTAACGGGAGGGTGGGAGCATCTGCTCACGGAATGGATCAAGCCTTGGGGAACAATTTTTATCCGGTTGCTGCGACTGGTCGCCGTTCCGTTGGTAGTCGTTTCCCTGATCAGCGGAATCACGAATCTGAGCGATACGAAGCATCTGTCGCGCATGGGGCTCAAGACGCTGGGCATCTATCTGTCGACGACCGTCTTCGCCATTGTCATCGGTCTGGTCGTCGTCAATCTGATCCGTCCCGGAGAAGTATTCCCTCGCGAGAAAACCGCCGAGTTCCGAAGCCGTTACGAACAGTCTGTTTCGGAAAAGGCTACCGCAGCCGAGAACATGCGCGAAGACAGTCCGCTCCAATTTTTCGTGGATATGGTTCCGGAAAACGTCGTCCGTTCGGCCGGCGACAATTCGGCCATGCTTCAGATCGTTCTGCTGTCCATCGCTTTCGGCATAGCCATGGTAGCTGTCGGCAGGGAAAGAGCCGCCCCAGTCAAAAAATTGGTCGAGTCGCTCAACGAAATCATCCTGAAGATCATCGGATACGTGATGAAGCTGGCACCGTTGGGCGTCATGGCGCTGATGGCCGACCTGATCGTCGGTTTCGCCGGCGACTCGGACCTGCTGCTGGCGTTGGGCTATTATGCGCTGACGGTCGTCATCGGACTATGCGTCATCCTGCTCGTCTGTTATCCGCTGATCATCCGTTTTTTTACCGACATTCGGCTCCCGGACTATGTCCGCGCCGTATTGCCGGTCCAAATGCTCGCCTTTACGTCCTGCTCCAGCGCGGCCTGTCTGCCGGTCAATATCGAGCAGATGCGCAGGCTGGGACTCCCGCATAACGTGATCTCGTTCGTGCTGCCGACCGGCGTGACGGTCAACATGAACGGCACGAGCTGTTACCACGCCATCGCCACCGTTTTCGTCGCGCAGGTGATGGGCATCGAGCTTTCGCTCGCTCAGATGCTCTCGATCGTCGTGCTGACGACCGTCTCGTCGATCGGAACGCCGGGCATACCCAGCGGAGGCATGGCCGTGCTGACGCTCGTACTCGTCTCGGTCGGCATACCGGCCGAAGGAATCGCCATGATTATCGCGATGGACCGTCCGCTCGACATGCTGATTACGGCGGTGAACGTCTCGGGCGATGCGATGGCCGCATGCGTCGTCTCGCGGGGCGAACGATCCGAATCCGCCGAAACGGTTATTTCCGCTCACACGAATACAGAACAATCATGACTAACCTTAACGAGCCCAAGCGGCACAGCCGCTCCGTACGCCGTCTCGGCATGATAGCGTCCGGCCTTGCGCTGGCTCTGATCGTCCTGTGGGCCGCACGCGTGCTTGCCCCTGCCCGGATCGCATTCGTACGAACGCTCGGTCTTCCCGACAGCCTGCCCGGTTGCCACGCCCTTGCAGACAGTCTCCGCGAAGGCTTGATGAACTGCCGCAATACCGTTGCTCTCAAGCTGGCGGCGCTTTCCGACCCGGCGCGAATCCCCGTTTCGGAAATACGGCCGTTCGATACGGAGGCTTTGGCTTCCGCGATACACGGCGAACGCATCGGAATCGACGGTTCGTCCGACTGGATGCAAACGCTGAAGAAGTCGCTCCGGCGTGGGTTCGGGAAAACGAACGATTTGACGCTGACGTTTCGGAAGGATGCTCCCGATACGGCTCAATGTACCGTTTTTCTCGGCGAATCGATCATGACGGCCGACCGTTTCCCTCTCGGTCGCTGGCCCGTGTTTTTCGAAGAAATAGGAACCGCCGTATGGACGGCGCTGGACCCGGCCGTTGCGCTTATGGATCATTACGATCCCTGCCCGGCGGACGATTACATGGAGAAAATAAACCGGATGCGTCTGTACGAATCGGCGGACGATGCCGGATTGCTGAACGCTTCCGGCTGTTCCGATCCGCGCTCGGATCTCGTATCGGGTATCGTCTGCGAGAGCTTCGGCTATGCGATTCAGGATACGGCCGCCCTGAGCGCTGCCGCTGTCCGATACCGCCGCCTCGCGGGCTCTGACAGACGGCTCGCCGAAACGCTCGGCAGCCGGATCGACCGGATCGGAACCTATGTCGCCTCTTTAGAGGCGCCCGGCCGCGACGACGCGTTCGTCGAAAGTTTCTTGAACGAGCAGATTCGTTTGCCGGACAGTTGCCGTCAGCTGATACTCGTATACAACGACCGGCCCGACCGGGTTTCCTGCGTTTTCCGCCGTTACGAGAAAAAGAACGGACAATGGCGGGAGACTGCCTATCCGCTTCGCTCGAACGTCGGCCGGGCCGGCATCGCGCCTTACGGCGAGAAACGAGAAGGAGACGGCCGAACGCCCAGCGGAGCCTATCCGATGGGATTCGCGTTCGGATACGAGCGCGATATCGATCTGTCGTGGCCGTTCGTCGTCGTGAGCAAACAGCACTATTGGATCAGCGATCCCGAAGATCCGCTTTACAACCAGATGACGCAACAGACGCCCCGGACCGACAATTTCGAATACCTTCGCCGCGACGACGAGGTATACCGCTATGCCGCCGTGGTCGAATACAACATGCGCCCGATCGAAAAGTACAAGGGAAGCGCGATCTTCTTCCATATCGAGAGCGGCTTCGACCGCGGTACGGCCGGCTGCATCAGCGTCACCCGACGCAAAACCGTCGAGGTGCTGCAATGGTTCGATCCGCAGAAAGTCCCATACATGCTGATCGTTACGAAGCCGCAAGCTCTGCAGAACCCGGGGAGCCGATCTTTCGATTACCACTGAAAATGTGTTTGCAACGAAACGGGACGGGTCGTTACCCCTTCGAGAATCGCGTATTTGAAAACTCAATCGTACCGATTTGATTTTGCTGTCGAATTCTACCTTTCAAAAATAATTTAGGAGATATTTCTATGTCTATTCTATTCTTTGATACTTAGGATATCAAAGCGGAAAGTAATTCAGATAATATATTATCACCCTGCTAATTCCCGCCAAGAGGGATAACAACCCGAATCCGCCTCGTATTTTGCGAGGTGGATTGTTTGTTTATGGTATCAAAACGAATATAAGTGGAACGATAATTTATGCTTTCCCTGCGCCGTATATTGTTACTTGTTGTTCTTCTTAATGTTCCATAACTTGGTCAAAGACTCCGTCGTTATATTGCGGAGGATAACTTTTGTTTAACGAGACAGAAGAATATTTTTTGATTCAGTTCAGCCCTTAATATTTGAATTGTTCAGTCAATCTGCATATGATGATTGAACGTCAATAAGCTCCTTGATCTTTCCCGGAAAAAGTCTTACACTTATCACACCTTCTACATTCTTATCTTCGCCATACTCGAAATTGTGTTTGTTGTACGGGTGCGCAAGAATATCATAGAAAGCTTTTCCTTCAAATGTCAAACCCAATTTGCGGAAACTATCCTTGTTCTATCCTAATCCTGCAAGAATATCAAGTGTCTGTTGTGTCGCATTTTTCATAATCTCATCTCTGCAAAAGCTTCTTCGAGTAACAGCTTCGCGCTGCGGTTGTGATACTTGTCAAGAGCCTTTTTTCAGTAACGCTTCATATTTCTCGGCAGCAATTTTATACTCTTTAATCGATTGCGAAAAAATTTGGCAAGTATCTCCATTTTTTTCAGGTAACTTAAATATGGTCTAATTGCGTAACAAATTCAGGACTGAATAATAAAGCCGTTTATGTCGAAATATTCATTATATCTTCCCCTCTTAAAACCAAGGTGGCACGCATACTATTTCAAAACAAGCATAGAGCAAGGTTCGTTTTAGGTGACAAATTCATCCTTATAGACCTTGTAATAAAAGTAATTAAACCATGAAAAAATAAATCCTTCCTTCATAAGACTTTTTTGGCTTATTTTTGATATGTTTTCTGCAAAAACGGTTACGCTCTGGCATTTTGAATAGAACTCATTATTAACTTAAATTTTGTCAACATGAAAAGAAAAACATTTACGGTAATGATGGTGACTTTACTTTGTTCCTGTATCGCCTTCACCTCTTGTATCGGATCGTTCAAACTGAGCAATAAAGTATTGAGTTGGAACAAACAAGTTTCCAATAGCAAGTTCGTCAATGAAGTCGTCTTCTTTTGTTTCTGGGTAATACCTGTATATGAAGTAACCACAATCGCCGATGTTTTGGTCGTCAACAGCATCGAGTTTTGGAGCGGCGACAATCCTCTGGCAGAAACTGAAACAGAAAAATCCATTCACGGTAAAAAGGGGGAATATTTGGTACGGTACAAACGTAACGGCTATCGCATCGTTAATCGCAACACCAAAACCAGTGTCGATTTAATCTATGACAAAGGTACGAAGACATGGTCCGCAATGGCTAAAAACAAACCCGTAGAGTTTATGACTTTCCTTGACGACAATACGGTCAGGGTATATCTGCCTGGAGGAAAAACCATGAATGTTGAATTATCCGAATCTGGTGTAGCCACATTTAGAGAAGTCATCGAACGTGATTATGCCATGTTGCGTTAAAAACCGATAAGGACAAATTTTTGTAAAGGGGATCATTCAAGTCCCCTTTACAAAGTCTGTTCCGCCTTGTAATCTGCCGGAACCGTATGCAGATCATTCGTAATTGAAACACCCGAACGTTTAAGCGCAGTCGCAAATGAATGTCTTGCAACGTAGGTGGCCAAATTGACACCAATATTTAATTATTTGTTTATCAACTTCAAACACGAATTTACTTTAGTAATTACTTTATGAATACGATTCCGTTGCTGTTGCTCCGTCGTGTGATAAAACGACAAAATCGGAAACAGATAAGGCGATTGGTCTCGACGGTTACGGACAACTATCTCCATTGCTTGAGATAACAAAGGTAATTTTATCATTTTATGCATCTTGCGCCTTATATAGATCAATCTATCTTCCACTATATTTTGCTGGGTAAGATAAGCCATGTCTACGAAATTGATTCCTCCCATATAATAGCTGAAAGCGAACAAATCGACGGCCAGTCGGACATAAGGACGATCGCTGGCATAGTTGATGATCCGAAATATTTCCGCTTTGCCGATAGCACGTTTAGCGGTCGCTCGGTGCAATTTCGACACTTTATAAGACTTGAAAGGGTAGTGTTCCGACTTGGCACCTTTCCCTCAATAGCGACATTATATACAACCGCAACGTGCGAAAACGTCGGCCTATCGTATTCTCGGAAAATCCCTGTCCACGCAACCACGATTCATAACGCTTCAGCCATGCCGTATCAATATCGGAGAAATAGATTCAAGTGGCCGTTGAATTTTAGCAATGAATGATAGCAATGAATGATGGATTTCCTGATGAGATAGGACGTAACCTTCACGATGTTGTTTTTTCAATCGCTGTATTTGCAACAAAAACATATCGCCAACCATCCGACAGGGCGAATAACTGTCGATTTGTTCAACCAACCTTGTTGCAGTAAACTCCCTGTGTTCACTAATCAATTCAATGACGCGCTCCGAATACAGCCTGCTTTTCTCAGCTATGACCTTTTCTTGTTAGGACAGTGTCGTTTGGGCTTATTCTTATCGGAATCCCAATACTGAGGCAAAACAGATATGCCAAGGCTGACATATTTCTTTTTGCCGTTTTTGCACGCCCTAAATCATTAAAGGATGCTCACTATTTGAGAGTGTTTTGGATTTGTAACACAAAACATTAATACACCTGTACCCATTGCGGAGCCTGGTTTAACTCTCGGTTTAACTCTCGGTTTAACTCTCGGTTTAACTCTCGGTTTAACTCTCGGTTTAACTCTCGGTTTAACTCTCGGTTTAACTCTCGGTTTAACTCTGAGTCCCAAACCACCGTACAACCGCTTCGGGAAAGGCACAAAAAAAGGAGTCGCATTTCTGCAACTCCTTGATTTCCAGTGGTGCCACCACGAATCGAACGAGGGACACAAGGATTTTCAGTCCTTTGCTCTACCAACTGAGCTATGGCACCTTTTCCGTTTGACGGTGCAAAGATATACATAAAATTCAATTAAACAATATTCCGAACAAATTTTAGTTCTAGACTAAAAATTATATCTTTGCGTAGTCTATCCAATGATAAAACCCGGACGCAATGAAAATAGCTCTTGCCCAACAAAATTACACGATTGGGGACTTCAAGTCGAACAAGGAAAAAATTGTCCGATGCATCGAGCAGGCCAAGTCCGAATCGGCCGATTTGGTCGTATTCTCAGAACAGGCTATCAGCGGCGCTCCGGCATACGATCTACTGAATAAAGTCACATTTTTGGAACTGTGCGAGGAGACTCTCGAAGAGATCGCGCGCTGTTGCGAAGGCATTTCCGTATTGGTCGGCATGCCCGCGCAGTGCATGAACAAGACGATCAGCGTGGCGGCTTTGATCGAGGATCGGAAAATCAAGCGGTACGTCGGGAAAAAGACGATCGAATCACGCGACGAAATGTGCCATATATCGTCGTCGAAAGGCTGCGAGTACATTAAGATTCGCGGCAAGAAGATCGCCGTCGTCGTGGGGGAGGATATCAAGACCGAGCAGGAATACGGCGAATACGCAGACCTGATCGTCAATTTGGCCCATAGTCCCTATTCGCGCGGAGTCGTTGAGAAACGCTACGATTTTTACCGACAACTGGCTTTCATGACAGGCAAGACCATTCTGTATGTCAATAGCGTCGGCGGACAAACGGATATTGTCTACGACGGCTCTTCGGCGGCTTTCAACAGCCGAGGAGAGGCGATCGCCCTGCTGAAAAGTTTCGAGGAGGACTTTCAGACAGTGGATGTGGACGGCAACGAAACGCCGAAAAAGATACCCGAGCAAAACAAAACCTATAATGTTTATCGGGCGATTAAGCTCGGCCTCGGCGATTTTTTCGCAAAAAGCGGATTCAAAACGGCCTGTCTCGGCCTCTCGGGAGGTATCGATTCGGCCGTTGTTCTTTCGATGGCTGCCGAAACGCTGGGTCCCGAAAACATCCGGGTTCTACTGATGCCTTCTCAATTTTCCTCCGACCATTCGGTGGAAGACGCGCGCGAGCTGGCGGAAAATCTGGGCGTCGAATACCAGATCGTTCCGATCAACGAGACGTTCGCCGCGCTTACGGCAACGCTCGGTCCGGTCTTCGGCGAACTGCCTTTCAACGTAGCCGAGGAAAATATGCAGGCGCGCATCCGGGGCATGATGATGATGGCCATATCGAACAAGTTCGGCAACGTTCTGCTCGCCACCTCCAACAAGAGCGAGATAGCGGTCGGCTACGGCACGCTTTACGGCGATACGGTCGGCGCGCTGAGCATCATAGGAGACCTGTATAAAAGCGAGGTATACGATTTGGCCCGCTATATCAATCGTCAACGCGAGATCATCCCGCTGAACACGATCATGAAAGCGCCGTCCGCCGAGTTGCGGCTCGAGCAGAAAGATTCCGACTCGTTGCCGCCCTACGATGTGCTCGACGCCATACTGTACCGAATGATCGAAGAGGGCCAGAGCCGGGAAGAAATCATCAACGCGGGCTTCGACGAGGACGAAGTGTACAAAGTATACAATCTGGTCGTCAAAAGCGAGTTCAAACGATACCAAAGCTGTCCCACGTTACGGCTGTCGACCCGTCCGATGAGAACGGGACGCACCATGCCGCTGACTAACAAATACGGATGCTAGACGGTTTATATCAAAGAGCGAGTCGACCGTGAGCGGAGTCATTACACACAGGGGAGTCGTAACGGAGATTTTCCCCGATGCCATACTAGTCACCATTCGCAGCGAGAGCGCCTGCGGCGGTTGCCGTGTTCGGAAACAATGCGCCATGGGTGAGAGCGAAGATAAAACGCTGGCTATTCCTTCGGCACAAGCTTCCTATTTCGAAAAAGGGGAAACGGTCGAGGTCGTCACCGAGCAAGCCATGGGTATCAAAGCAGTCGTATGGGCTTATGTGCTTCCTTTTCTGTCGGTCATGACCGCCTTGCTCGTTCTGCTGCAAGCCGGAGCAGGGGAATTGGTTTCGGGATTGACGTCGCTGGGGATATTGGCGTTGTATTATTGCGTGCTTTACCTGCTCCGACACCGTCTCGAAAAGGAAATTACGTTTAAAGTCAGAAAAACATCATGAGTGAAGTGCTGTTATTCACTGTCTTGACGCTATGTATCGTCGGAGTTCTCGCGGCGGTCGTGCTCTATTTCGTCGCACAGAAATTCAAGGTCTACGAAGATCCTCGTATCGATGCCGTCGAAAGCATGCTGCCCGGAGCCAATTGCGGCGGATGCGGATATCCGGGTTGCCGGGGATTGGCCGACGCGCTGGTAGGCAGCGACGATCTGTCGTCGCTGTATTGTACGGCCGGAGGCGCCGAGACGATGAGGAAGATCGCCGAATATCTGGGGAAAGTCGCCCCGGAAAAAGAACCGGCAGTCGCGGTCGTTCGTTGCAACGGCAATTGCGAAAAGCGTCCCCGGACCAATATATACGACGGAGCCGCCTCCTGCGCGATCGAGGCGACCCTGTACGGCGGGGAAACGGGATGCTCGTACGGCTGCCTCGGAGGAGGCGATTGCGTGTCGGCCTGCGCTTTTGGAGCCTTGTCGATCGACCTGCGAAGCGGGTTGCCCGTTGTGAACGAAGCGCTTTGCACTGCCTGCGGCGCGTGCGTCAAGGCTTGTCCCAAAGGAATTATCGAGCTTCGCAAGAAAGGAATGAAAGGCCGCAGGGTCTACGTCGGGTGCGTAAACAAGGACAAAGGCGCCATAGCGCGGAAAGCCTGCGCCTCTGCCTGCATCGGATGCGGCAAATGTCAGAAAACATGTTCTTTCGATGCGATTACATTACAGAACAATTTAGCATATATCGATGCGGACAAATGTCGCTTATGCCGTAAATGCGTGGAAGAATGTCCGACCGGAGCGATCCTTCAGGTCAACTTTCCGGCCCGGCCCGCTCCAAGCGGAACGGAAATAAAGGCAAGCACATCTGCTCCATCAGTTTAGACTGCAAACCGAAATTTAACGAAATACAGTATGTTGAAGGGATTCAGCAAAGGTGGTGTTCATCCTCCCGGATTCAAGATAAGCCGAGCGGAGGCCATCGTTGAGTTACCGCCGCCTACGGTCGCCGTCATTCCGCTATCGCAACATATCGGAGCTCCGGCCGTACCGTGCGTAGCCAAGGGGGATCGTGTCGTGACGGGGCAGTTGATCGCTGCGGCCGACGGATTCGTATCGGCCAACGTCCACTCGTCGGTTTCGGGCACCGTGACAGCCGTCGGGGAAGTTCCCGATGCGGGCGGAGTCCGCCGGCCGGCTATTACGATCGCCGTCGAAGGAGACCAGTGGCTCGACATCATCGACCGAAGCGAATCTTTAGTTAAAGAATGTCATCTGACTCGCGACGAGATCATAACGCGCATTAAAAATGCAGGGATCGTCGGCATGGGGGGAGCCACTTTCCCCACGCATGTCAAGCTCTCGGTCCCCGTAGGGAAAAAAGCCGAATTTCTGATCGTCAACGGAGTGGAATGCGAACCGTTCCTGACGGCGGACCATCGCGTCATGCTGGAGAGGGGAGCCGAAATGCTCGTCGGAACCGACATTCTGTCCCGGGCTCTCGGAGTCGACAAGGCTTACATAGGCATAGAGAACAACAAGCCCGACGCGATCGAGCATCTGCGACAACTGAGCGCCGGTTATCCGGATATCGAAGTCGTCCCGCTGCGAGTACGTTATCCGCAGGGGGGAGAAAAACAACTGATCGAGGCCGTACTGGGCCGCGAAGTACCTTCAGGAGGCCTGCCGATCGACGTGGGGGCCGTCGTGCAAAATGCGGGTACGACCTTGGCCGTATACGAGGCAGTGCAGAAGAACAAGCCGCTGATCGAACGCGTCGTGACCGTTACCGGCCGGGCAATGTCCCGTACGGCGAACCTGAAGGTCAGGATCGGCACGCCGATCTCGTCGCTGATCGAATACGGCGGAGGAATGCCCGAGGACACCGGCAAGATCGTGAACGGAGGCCCGATGATGGGCCGGGCCGTAGCCAATCCGGAAGCTCCCGTCACCAAAGGAACGTCCGGTATTCTGCTGATCCGTCGTAAGGGCTCCGTGAGAAAAACGCCGCAAAGTTGCATCAAGTGTGCCAAATGCGTCGGCATATGCCCCATGGGACTCGAACCTTACTTGATGTACGGGTTCGCCCGCCGGTTACGCTACGAGGAGCTCGAAGCGGCCCATGTCACGGATTGCATAGAGTGCGGTTGCTGTTCGTACACCTGTCCTGCCTACCTGCCGCTGCTGGACTATATCCGGCTGGGCAAGTCGGAAGTGGCCAAAATTCTTCGGGCGCGAAAAGCCCGATAGGTTAGGAGACCGGCAAAAACGGATTGCGCAAACAAGAAGAACCAAGCATATATTCATGGAGAAAAAACTAATCGTATCCCCGTCGCCTCATATACACGGAGCCATGACGACCCGCCGGCTGATGAAGGACGTGGTGATCGCGCTGATTCCTGCGCTGATCGTCGCTACGATCGTCTACGGGACGAGCGCCCTGATCGTGACGGGAGTGTCGGTGGCAGCCTGCGTAGCGTTCGAGTATCTGATCCAACGCTTCATGCTGAAAGGTCCCGTCACCATCGGCGACTACTCGGCCGTCGTGACGGGCCTGTTGCTCGGATTCAACCTGCCCAACTCGCTTCCTATCTGGATCGTGCTGATCGGCGCTTTGGTAGCCGTCGGAGTAGGAAAAATGTCATTCGGGGGGTTGGGAAGAAATCCGTTCAATCCGGCGCTCGTGGGACGGGTTTTCCTGCTGATCTCGTTTCCCGCTCAAATGACCAGTTATGTGACTCCGTCCGGAGTCGACTCGCTGTCCGGAGCTTCGATTCCGGTAGAGATCAGCGCCGAGATGAGCGTCGATGCCGTATCGGGACCGACGCTGCTCGGCTATGTAAAAGAAGCGCTTGCCGGCGGTCAGACGACGGCCGATCTGACGGACCGTCTGAATTCTTACGGAGACATGCTGCTGGGCTTCCGCAGCGGGTCGCTGGGCGAAATAGCGGCTTTGGCATTGCTGCTCGGCGGCATCTACTTGCTTTGCCGCCGGGTCATCACCTGGCATATCCCGGTAGCCGTGCTCGGATCGATGACCGTTTTCTCCGGCATTCTATGGGTTGCCGATCCTCTGCACTACATGAATCCGCTCTTCCATCTGCTGACGGGAGGCGCTTTGCTCGGCGCCCTGTTCATGGCCACCGATTACGTAACCTCGCCGATGACGTCGCGGGGCATGCTGATCTACGGAGCGGGGATCGGGATCATCACGATTCTGATCCGCGTATGGGGCGCCTATCCGGAAGGCATGTCTTTCGCTATTCTGATTATGAACGCCGTCGTGCCGCTGATCAACAAGTATGTCAAGCCGAAGCGCTTCGGAGCCGCTGCGGTCCGGTAACATTCAAAGAATACGAATATGGAGAGTTCGTTGAAAAATATGGTTCTTACGCTGCTGGCCATCACCTTCGTTTCGGCGGCGGCCGTGGGAACGATCTACGAGATCACCCAAGAGCCCATCGCCGCAGCCAAGAGCGCGAAGATCGGCAGTGCGGTCGCGCTGGTCGTGCCGCCGTTCGACAACAATCCGGACGAGACGAAAACGATCGACTCGCTGGACGGCAAGACCGTTACGGTCTATACGGCCCTGTCGGGACAGGACACGGTCGGATATGCGATCGAGACATTTTCCAACAGCGGATTCGGCGGTGAAATCCGCCTGATGGTAGGATTCCTTCCCGACGGTACGATTCACCGGGTCGAAACGCTGTCCCACAACGAGACGCCCGGACTCGGCGACAAGATCGACCGCAGCAAGTCGGACTTCTCGGTCCAGTTCGAGGGGAAGAATCCCCGAACGTTCCGGCTGGCCGTCCGAAAGGACGGAGGCGATGTAGACGCTATCACGGCCTCTACGATCTCATCGCGGGCATATGCCGACGCGCTGACGCGCGCCTATCATGTTTTCGAGTCGATACATCAAACGGGAACGAGCCATGAGTAAACTGCAAATTCTGATCAAGGGTCTGATTCGGGAAAATCCGACTTTCGTGCTGCTGCTCGGCATGTGCCCGACGCTCGGCACGACCACTTCGGCCCTGAACGGCATGGGCATGGGAGCGGCCACGCTGTTCGTCCTGACGTTGTCGAACATCGTCATATCGATGATCAAAAACGTCGTCCCGGACAAGGTACGCATTCCGGCTTTCATCGTCGTGATCGCATCGTTCGTCACGGTGGTCCAGCTCTGTATGGAGGCTTACATGCCCGACCTGTACAAGACATTGGGCGTTTACATCCCTCTGATCGTTGTCAACTGCATCATTCTGGGGCGCGCCGAAGCGTTCGCCTCGAAAAACGGAGTGCTCGACTCGGCATTGGACGGTTTGGGCATCGGCCTGGGTTTCACGCTGTCGCTGACGCTCCTCGGAGCCGTCCGAGAACTGCTGGGAGCCGGAGCGATTTTCGGCCATAAACTCATCGCGGGCGACGGCATGCTGGTCTTCATTCTGGCTCCCGGAGCGTTCATCGCGCTGGCCTACCTGATGACGATCTTCAACAAACTGACGGCTAAACACAAACAAGGATAGTCATGGAATATTTCGTCATAATCATAGCCTCCATTTTCGTCAATAACGTCGTCCTGTCGCAGTTTTTGGGCATCTGCCCGTTCTTGGGCGTGTCGAGCAGGGTAAGTACCTCCGTGGGCATGGGGGCGGCCGTCACGTTCGTCATGGCCATTTCGTCGGTAGTGGCCTATCTGATCCAATATTACGTGCTCGTACCGCTGCATATCGAGTACATGCAGACGATTATTTTCATTCTGGTGATCGCCGCGCTGGTACAGATGGTCGAAATCGTCCTCAAGAAGCTCAGTCCCGCGCTCTATCAGGCTCTGGGCATTTTCCTGCCGCTGATCACGACCAACTGCGCCGTATTGGGCATCGCTATCCTGCTCGTCCAAAAAGAGTACGATCTGGGCGAATCGGTCGTCTTCGCGACGGCCACGGCGATCGGATTCTCGCTGGCTCTGGTGCTGTTCGCCGGTTTGCGCGAGCGGCTCGAGATGGAAGATATTCCCGCCGCGATGAAAGGGATGCCGATCGCCTTGCTCACCGCAGGCATACTGGCTATGGCGTTCATGGGATTTTCCGGCTTGGTCAGATAGCGCTTCGATTCAGGGAACGGATATTGTTACGGGCACAAAAGCGAATCGCTTCCTGTGCCCGTAACATTTTGCGTCGAATTTGCGTTATCTTTAAAGTGTAGATTGCGTCCGATGGGGAAACTCGCTCCGATCATATTGGCTATCCTGCTGTTTTGCCCGCACGCCCGGGCGAACAGCGGGACGGATATGCCTGCGGCAGCCGACACCGTCGCCGACGAAAAGAAAAGGAGCGGATTGTCCCGGCTGATACAAAACACGATTTCGGCTCCTAAACGCGACCGACAGGCCGAGCTGGAAGCCGCCCGGAAAGATATGGAGTATTTCAGTCGGTACGACGGGAAAACGATCGGGCAAGTCGTCATCGTCCGCAACAACGTCTTCGACCGCGATACCGAGCGATGGGGCGAGCGGAAAGTCAACGCCATCCACAGGCTTACCCGCGAAAGCCAGATACGCAAGGACCTGTTCATCCGGCCGGGAGATGTCTTCGACGCAGCCACGATCATACGGAACCGGCGACTGATTCGCTCGCGGGACTACATATCGGACGTGAGTATCGAAGCCGTTCCGGCCGATGCGGACACCTCGACGGTCGATCTGATCGTCACCACGCGCGACAAATGGACGATCAGCCTCGACGCCGAGGTCAGCAGTAACGGCAACTCGTTCGTGAAACTGTACGACGACAACATACTGGGCTGGGGACACATGTTCGCAATAAGCACCTATATCAACTACAAGAACGGCCATTACGGAGGAAACGTATTCGAGTACGAGAATCCGAATATCATGGGAACCTTTTTCAGCGGCCGCCTGATCGCCGGGCACGGTTTCGACCATACGGACTACGGAGCCGAGATAAAAAAGGAATTCATCCGGCCGACCGACTACGGAGCCGGAGCCTCCTTCTACTACCAAAAAGAGCCTATCGGCATCTATCCGCTCGACAGCACCGTGCAGAGTCGGGACAGGGAGTGGAACCTATGGTTCGGCAAATCCCGCTATATCAGGGGGCTGAACAGCAGCTTTTTTTTTACGGGCCGCTACAACGACCTGCGGTTTACCCAGCGACCGGATGTCGCCGACACGCTGAACCCGTACTTTCACAACAAGCGGTCGGTTCTGCTGAGCGTCGGACTGTACCGCGAGCGATTCCGTACGTCCAATCTGATCTACGGCTACGGCGTCAACGAGGATATCGCCTACGGATTCCGGTTCACGCTGACCGGCGGCCACACATGGGGCGAATTCGGAAACCGGTGGTACGTCGGGGGAGATTTCAGCGCGGGTTACTTCACCTCGTTCGGCTACATGCGCTGGAGCATCGAATTGGGCAGCTACATCAACACGCGGGACGGGAAGTTCTACCGCACGGCCTTGGTCTCCAATATCAACTATTTCTCCAATTTGCTGGGAACAGGGCGCTACAAGGTCCGGCAGTTCCTGAATTTCAATTACACCCGAGGCTGGAACCGGCTCGACGGGTTCCGCGAGAGCATCGGCTTCGTCGACGAGGCGCGCCTGCGCGGACTGAGAGAGGATGTCTACGGCTGTCATCGCCTGGTCGGAACCTCGGAAACCGTCGTTTTCACGCCGTGGAAGATTCACGAATTCCGTTTCGCGATGTACGGATTCGCCGATTTGGGCCTGATCGGCAACGACATGAATCTGTTCGGCAACCGTTTTTTCTCGACAATAGGGGTAGGCGTGCGGATCAAGAACGAAAATCTCGTATTCGGCACGATCAATATCCGGTTGGGCATAGCCCTCAGCGGAGACGGGTTCAGGAAGGCCGACTATTTCCATATCAGCAGCGAGCAGCGTAAAGATCCGCTCCGTTACATCCCCGAGCAAGCCGCCCCTGTCGACTACCGATAGGGAATCCGGTATCCGACCGACGATCGCACGGCTCGGCTTCCCTTCGGAAATCAGAGCAACGGCCATTGCCCTCCCGGGAAGGGAGCGCCGAAATACGCCGATGCCGGCTCTTTCTCAGGATAGCAGAATCAAACTGAGGGCCATCACGGCCATGCCGCTCAACAAGCCGTAAATCGCTATATGAGGCTGGCCGTACTCCCGCGCGGCAGGCAGCAGCTCGTCCAGCGAAATGAAGACCATGATGCCGGCGACGGCGGCGAACACGCAGTTCAGCAGCACGGGAGACATGAAAGGCATCAGCACGAGGTAGGCTGCCAACGCGCCGACCGGCTCGGATATTCCCGACAGAAACGAGTACCAGAACGCCTTCTTGCGGCTGCCGGTCGCATAATAGACGGGGACAGAGACGGCGATCCCTTCCGGAATGTTGTGAATCGCTATGGCGGCGGCGATAGCGAGACCTATCTCGGTCGAATCGACCGAAGCCATAAATGTGGCTATTCCCTCCGGAAAATTGTGAATGCCCACGACCAGCGCCGTCAGCAATCCCGTGCGCATCATTCTGTGCCGGGGCGGCGCGGGAGCGTCCATATTTTCCACGCTCTTGAACTCATGCGGGTTCTCGGCCGAAGGGACGATCCGGTCGATCAGGGCCGACAGCAACATACCTCCGAAAAAAGCGAGCGCACAGACCGACATGCCTCCGCGCACGCCCAGTATCTCCTCCAGCGAGATCTGGGCACCGTGCAGTATTTCGACGAACGACACGTAGATCATCACCCCGGCCGATACGCCGAGCGAGAAGGAAAGGAATTTCCGGTTCGTATGGTTCGCGAAAAACGCGATCGCACTGCCGATACCCGTAGCCAGACCGGCCCCGAGCGTCAGCAGGAACGCGTATAGCACAGGCGCTTCCATCGCGCTTTAGTTCGTCTTGAAAGGCCGGCTGACCTGCGAAAGCTCCTCATTGGCGCGCTCGATCTTCCGGGCGAGGTCCTGTTTGAAGGCGATCAGTTTGCGCATCAGAGCCTCGTCTCCGGCAGCCAGAATCTGAACGGCCAGAATCGCGGCGTTACGCGCCCCGTCCAGCGCCATGGTCGCCACGGGAATACCCGAGGGCATCTGCAAAATCGACAGGATGCTGTCCCAGCCGTCGATCGAGTTGGACGACTTGATCGGCACGCCGATTACGGGAACCGGCGTATGGGCGGCTATCACGCCGGGCAGGTGGGCCGCTCCGCCGGCTCCGGCGATAATCGCCCGGATACCTCTCCGGTGAGCGTTCTTGGCGAAATCGGCGACCATTTCGGGCACCCGGTGCGCCGACAAGGCGTTGATCTCGTAGGGAATCTCCATTTCGTCGAGAAAAGCGGCGGCAGCCTCCATGACTTTCATGTCGGAAGTGCTGCCCATGATGATACTGACTTTCGGTGTCATTGCGTTATGGCGTTTGATTATTCTGCGATTCGTATTACTTTTGCGCAAAGATAAGGAAGAAACCCGCGAATACCGCAACGGGACGGCGCAAATTTTCAGACGATCTTCCCATTAATCCGTTCGCCCATGAAAACGATCCGGCTTCACGACAAAAATTTCAGGCTCGCCATACCCAACGGGCGTATCTGCGATGCGATCGGCCGGGTCGCCGACCGTATCAATAAGGATTATGCCGGACGAGAGACGCCGCTTTTCGTCGGCGTACTCAACGGTTCGTTCATGTTCATGGCCGAGCTGATGCAACGCATCACGCTGGACTGCGAAGCGTCTTTCGTCAAAATCGCCTCGTACAGCGGCACCGCTTCGACCGGGAAAGTACATGAATTGATCGGGCTGAGCACCGATATTCGCGGACGGCACGTCGTCATCGTCGAGGACATCGTCGATACGGGCGCCAGCATCGAGCACACGGTGAACCTGCTCAAGGCGAAGGCTCCCGCGAGCATCGCCGTCGCCACGCTGCTGTTCAAGCCGGAAGTGTACCGCAAGGAGATCGGGATCGATTACTGTGCGCTGAAAGTTTCCAACCGCTTCCTGGTCGGGTTCGGGCTCGACTACGATCAGTTGGGACGCAATCTGAAAGATATTTACGAGGCAACCGATGAATAACGATCCGTTTTGCGGGGGCAGGAAACTGCCGCTCGTCGAAGATTTCTATACGATACAAGGCGAAGGCTTCCACGCCGGCAAGCCGGCTTATTTCATCCGTTTGGGCGGATGCGACGTGGGATGCCGCTGGTGCGACGCCAAAATGACGTGGAATCCCCGGCTCTACCCGCCGGTCGAAGTCGATTCGATCGTCGAGAGGGCCTGCAGCTATCCGGCGCAGGCCATCGTCATTACGGGAGGGGAGCCCTCGCTCTATCCGCTGGACTATCTGACGGAGCGGCTGACGGAACGGGGTCTCGAAATATTCCTCGAAACCTCGGGTGCGCACGAACTGACAGGCCGTTTCGACTGGATCTGCCTCTCTCCCAAAAGACAGCAGCCCCCCGTAGACAGTATTTATCCGAGAGCCGACGAACTGAAAGTGATCGTCGAAAGCGAGGAAGACTTCCGATGGGCCGAGACCAACGCCGCCCGGGTAGCCGCCGGGTGCAGACTGTACCTGCAACCCGAATGGAGCCGTTACGACCGGATCGTCGGGCCGGTCGTCGAATACGCCAAGGCGAATCCCCGATGGAACATCTCCGTACAGGCCCACAAATTCATGCGGATTCCTTGACAGCCGATCGCCTGCTGCGCCGCATATCGAGGAAATAATCCGCCAGCGAGGCCGTCAGCGCCAGCGAAGGCAGAAAGACGGGCATCGTGTAACGCCACGCCGTATTGGGCGAAGCCAGAGCAGAAGCTCCCAGATAGACCACGACGAAAGCCGCCAGCATCAACAGGAGCTGCCTCCTTTTCCGGTCCGCTCTTCCGAGCGATTTCCATGCTATCGCCAAACAAGCCAGACTAAGGCCCAGCGCGCTCCAATAAACGTAGTGCATCGCCCTGCGTACCGGATTCAGCGCTGCGAAAACCCGATGAGCGTGTTCGTAGCGTTCGGCCGTCAGCCCGTAGTAGTCGCGGTACATCGGCTCGTTCTCCAGTGCGAAACGTTCCTCGGTAATATCCATCGGCCGGAACAGACTGGCGACCGACGGCCAAAGGAAACGCTCGACATATAACATGGGGTAACGTCGGATCAACTCGCGAGCGTATTCGCCGTACAGCACGCCCAAGGCGACCCATGCGTTCGCATAGGGTCGTCCGGTCGTTTTCACCACATGAAACAGGAAATACTTGTAAGGCAACTTGTTATCCCACATGCAAAATGTTTCGAGCATATTCCGCTCGCTGAACACCGAGTCGGGACAAGTCCGCATGAACGCATGCAGCGTCTGCAAATCCTGCGACGCGAAACTTTCCGGCGTGAGCTCCCGATTGGCTTCCGGAATCAGCACCGAAGCATTGTTGAGCAGCTGCCACCCGCTGAATGCCGAGAAGGTGTCGACGCCGGTCTGCTGCATGTATGTGCGCTTGGCCGACATATAAAGCAATCCGAAGACCAGCACCGGAAGGGCCATGTACCCCACGCGGGTCCGGACCGAGCCGGACGGCATGGACCAGACGGCCAAAAGCGTGATCGGCAGATAGAACATGCCGGCATAACGCACCTCGTAGAGCACTGCAAAAACGGACAGATGCCATATCAGCCACATCGGATTCCGGCTGCAGGCGACCCAAAGAGCCGTCGTAACGAAAAGGACCGTCAGCGTATGAAACAGGCTGTCGCTCATCAGAAAGTTGGTGCAGAACAGCAGCCGGGGCGCCGCGACGGCGAAAAGGCAAAAGATTCCGAATATCCGCCGGTCGCGTATTTCCAGCAGGTATTTGGCCGAAAACAGCAGCCACAGCGTCGAAAGCGCGTGGATCGCATAGGAAAAGACAAAAACGAAAGTCAGGCTCGGAGAGATTCCGTGCAGCAGGCCGAGATACTGCGAATAGCCCATCGGACGGTAGACATTGAACGTACCGCTCGCGGCCGAGTTCACGTAGGACCCCGAGTCGGGAAAAACGAAAGGGGCGGGATAGAGCAGATGCAGAGCAACCCCCAGCGCGAGCAGAACAGCGGCCCATATGCCGAGCTCGACGCGCTGCGGCTTTTTCTTCATAAAATCGATGAATGCCCGGAAAGTCTTGGTTTCTCCGGTCCGAATCCGTCTTGTCATGTATTCCGATTTTTCAATTGACGCTCAAAGGCTGCCCGCTCGTTGTGCGAGATCGTGTCGAGAATCACCCCGCACAGGAAAACCATTACGGAGATGCCGAAAAGCCCGCTGGCCAAAACGGCCGACGGCACCTTGTACACGAAATGGAAGCGGACGTATTCGATCACTACCGGCACGCCGACCGCGATCGCGAACAGCGCCAGCAACAGCGCCGCCCACGAGAAAAAGGCCAGCGGCCGATAATGACGGTACATGTTGAAAATGCACAACAGCACTTTCGCTCCGTCGCGGAACGTGCTGAGCTTCGAGAAGCTCCCTTCGGGGCGCTCGGTAAAATCGATCGGCACCTCGACGATCCGCATGTGATGGCTCAGCGCGAAAATGGTCATCTCGGTTTCCAGCTGAAACCCGCCGCTCAAGGCTGGGAAATTTTTCACGAAGCGGCGGCTGAACGCCCGGTAGCCGGTCATGATGTCGGAGAGCGAGGTCCCGAAGAAGCGGTTTACGGCGGACCGGACCAGATTGTTCCCCAGCGAATGGAAATTCCGGCGGTTCTCCCGCTCGTACGAACCGTTCGACAGCCGGTCGCCGATCACCATGTCCGCCCGGCCGTCGAGCACGGGCTGCAAAACCCGCATCAGTGCCTCGGCCGGATACGTATCGTCTCCGTCCACCATGACATAGGCGTCGGCATCGATGTCGCGAAACATGCTGCGGACGACGTTACCTTTGCCTTGGGCGGGTTCGGCGACGACGCGGGCTCCGGCCCCGAGCGCCTCGCGGGTCGTCCCGTCCGTCGAATTGTTGTCGTAGACGTAAATTTCCATTTCCGGCAGACAACGGCGGAAATCGGACACGACCTTGGCTACGGTCGCCTCCTCGTTGTAACAGGGAATCAGCAGGCAGATTTTTTTCATTCGGATATCGGTTTACGGGTATCGGAACCCTCAGACCGCCTTCCCGCCCCGCCGGTCAGCGAATAGCGGACCATCAGGTAGTTGATCGGAACGGCAACCGGCCAGACGAGCAGGGGAGCCACGTATTCCGAGACTCCGAGCCGGACATACAGATTGAGCAGACCGACGCTCAACAGATAATTGACCGCATGAGCTCCGCAGAAACGAAGCCCGCGACCGGCGGAAAGTCCGGTTCGGAACGTAAACCGGCTCGAGGCGACGAAATTGAACGCGAGGCTCAGCGCGACGCCTGCGGTAAAGGCCAGATTATAATTCACGCTCAGGGCCGTCAGCGCATAATAGGTTCCGAAATGAACAACCGTAGCCGTGCCTCCGACCAGCACATGCCGGACGATCGCGTATTTTCCTATCCATGTTCCGATCGTCATCGGTCGAGCGTCACTTGAGCAAATAGATCGTTTCATCCTCGCGTTTCATCAGATAGTGTTCCCGCGCGTACTGCTCCAGAAACCAGTCGTCCTTGAGGTTCTCCAGAATCGTGCTGTCCTCGGTGATCTTATTCTGATAATAGTCCTTTTGCGCCTCCAGCTCGTTGATCTTCTGCTTGAGACGCCATGCCTCGATCAGGTTGTTCTTGTCGAATACCGTTATCACCAGTATGAACACGGCGATCGTAATCAGCCACAGGCGCCTGTCCTTGAAGAATTTTCCGAGAATCATCCGAGTCAGCGGTTTTTACAAAAATAGCGTTTATGCGACAAAAGCCTATTTCCAGAACCTGTAAAAATGATGAACGGGACCGTGCCCGCACCCGGTCCGATACTCGCGCCCGGCCATGATCGCCCCATGCACATAGTCCTCCGCACGACGGACGGCCTCCGGCAACTCGTGCCCCTGCGCGAGAAACGACGCGACGGCCGAGGAGAGCGTACAGCCCGTGCCGTGCGTGTTCGGCGTGTCGATCCGCTCGTAGCGGTAACGCTGTTCGACGCCGTCCGCCGTGTACAGGTATTCGGTCAGTTCGGCTCCTTGCAAATGCCCGGCCTTGAGCAGCACTCCGCGCGCGCCCTTCTCCACGAGCCGGCCGGCAGCACGAGGGAAGTCGTCTTCGGAGCGAATTTTCAGTCCGGTCAGATACTCAGCTTCCGGAATATTCGGCGTTACGAGAGCCGCCAGCGGGAAAATATGGCGCAATATCGCCTCGACGGCCGACTCGGCGACCAAGCGATCTCCCGACGTAGCGATCATCACGGGATCCATCACGACATGCCAGACCCCGTACTTCCGGATCAGGCGGGCCGTCTCGGCGATTATCTCCTCCGAGGGAAGCATCCCCAGTTTCACCGCATCGACCCCTATGTCTTCCAGCACGGCATCGATCTGTCCTGCGACTACGTCTGCCGGAACGGCATACACTCCGCGTACGCCCTGCGTATTCTGAACCGTCACGGCCGTTATGGCGGTCATGCCGTAGCAGCCGCAGGCCGCGATCGTTTTCAGATCGGCCTGAATGCCGGCTCCGCCTCCGCTGTCCGAGCCGGCGACCGAAAGTACCCTTTTGAATCGTTCCATAGCGCGAATGTACGAATTTGCGGTCGTTTTCAGAAATGGCGGAATCCCTGCCAACGCGGACGGATCGCGCGGCCGTTCTCTTTCCACCGGATACCGCTACCTTCGATTATCCGGCCGATCTCGTAAAGCGGAGTCCCGAACCTCTGCGCGTACCGCTCGATCAGCGCGTCCGCTTCATCGGGATCGGTCGTCAACAGCAAACGGTAGTCCTCTCCGCCCGTTACGGCCAGTTCGACCGTCGTACGGGTCGGTATGCGCTCGACGGAAATCTCCGCTCCGGCCCCCGAAGCCTTCAGTATATGTCCCAGATCCGAAGCCAACCCGTCGGAAAGGTCCATCATCGCTCGGACGGCCCGCTGCTTTCCGAGCCAAACGCCTTCGCGCACGTACGGTTTCGGGTCGAGATGAGCCGCGACGAACTCCGTCCCGGGCCTGCCTTCCCGAAGATCGGCCAGCCCCTGAGCCGAATCGCCCAGCGTACCCGTGACGAAAATCCGGTCTCCGGGACGAGCCGAAGCGCGGCGTTTGATCTCGCTGTCGGGCACGCGCCCGACAGCCGTCACGCTAATCGCGAGCTGCCCCGGCGAAGCGGTCGTGTCTCCTCCGAGCAACGGAACGAAAAACTCGGACGACAGGCTGCGATAGCCGTCCAAAAACCGCTCGACCCATTCGACCGCCGTGTCCGGAGGCAAGGCGATCGAAAGAAAAGAAGCCGCCGGAGCGGCCCCCATGGCCGCTATATCGCTCAGATTTACGGCAAGGGATTTGCGTCCCAAACGATAGGGATCGGTCGTGCACAGGCGGAAATGCACCTCTTCGATCAGCATGTCGGTCGTCACGACCAGCGACGTGCCGTCGCCGCAGGGCATCACCGCGCAGTCGTCCCCGATACCCTCGTACCCGGCGGCGGAAACAGAAGCGAATTTTTCCCGGATCAGGCCGATCAGGCCGAATTCGCCCAATTCGTTCAGTTGCATGGGCCCGTATTTTCAAATGGTTAATTTATCGCAAAAATATGCTAATTATTCGATTCGCTGATGTATTTTTGCAATGAATTTCGCAAACGGCTCAGGCCGCCTAAAAAGAAGATCCCATGAAACTGCTGATCATAAACGGTCCCAATCTGAATCTGCTCGGACAACGCGAAAAAGGCATCTACGGAGAACGGACGTTCGAGTCCTATCTGGAAGAACTGCGCGGACGATTCCCCGGGGTGACGATCGACTGCTACCAGTCCAACATCGAAGGCGAGATCGTCGACCGGCTCCACGCCTCGCAGGACGTCTACGACGGAGTCGTGATCAATGCCGGAGCCTATACCCATACCTCGATCGCAATCGCCGATGCGATCGGAGGCATCCGCACGCCGGTGGTCGAGGTGCACATTTCCTGTATTCTGGCCCGGGAGGAGTACCGCCACGTCTCGCTGATCGCGCCCAAATGCAAGGGGTCGGTCATGGGCTTCGGACTCGACTCGTACCGGCTCGGTCTGCTCAGTTTCATGGAATGAACCGTCTCCGGCCGCCGGCGCGCCCGGAACAGACAAACGGAAATCGAAAGCTATGGATAAAAGAACCAAAATAATCGCCACGATCTCGGACAAGCGCTGCGAGGTAGAGTTCATCCGCTCCCTGTACGAGGCCGGCATGAACGCCGTGCGTATCAACACGGCTCACGTCACGACCCGCAGCGCGGCGACGATCGTCGAAAACGTCCGCCGCGTCTCCGAGAAGATCGCTATCATCATCGACACCAAAGGACCCGAAATCCGCCTGACCGGCATGGCCGCCGGCTTCGAGAGCGGCATTCCCATCGAAAAGGGACAGCTTGTCCGGATGAAGGGCACGGCCGAAGACCGTCCGTCGAGCGATCAAACGATATATCTGAACGACCCGACGATATACGATGCGGTTCCGACCGGATCGATCATCCTGATAGACGACGGCGAACTCGAACTGCAAGTGGTCGACAAAGCCGATGACGAGCTGGTCTGCGAGGTGCATAACGGCGGCGTAATCAAACCCCGCAAGAGCGTGAACATTCCCGGCGTACCGATCGACCTTCCCTCGGTGACGGACAAGGACCACGAGTTCATCAATTGGGCGATCGACATGGATATCGACTTCATCGCCCACTCGTTCGTCCGGAAAAAGTCGGACGTTCTGGCCGTCAAGAAGATACTCAAGGACCGCAACAGCTCGATCAAAATCATCTCGAAAATCGAGAACAGCGAAGGCGTAGACAATATCGACGAGATACTCGACGAGACGTACGGTATTATGGTCGCCCGGGGCGATCTGGGCGTCGAGATTCCGGCCGAGCGGATTCCGGTCACGCAGCGGCTGCTCGTCAAGAAGTGCATCGAGAGCAAAAAGCCCGTCATCATCGCCACGCAGATGCTTCATACGATGATCGAGCATCCGAGGCCGACCCGGGCCGAAATCAGCGACGTGGCCAATGCGATCTATCAGCGGGTGGACGCCGTGATGCTGAGCGGTGAAACGGCCAACGGGCTCTATCCGGTCGAGGCCGTCGCCACGATGGCCCGCGTAGCGCGAGAGATCGAGAACGACGAAGTGAACAACGGTCCGAACATCGATATGAATCTGGTGCGCATCAACAACGAAATCACGGCTCAGCTCGCGCGCTCCGCCGTACGGGCTTCGATCAACCTGCGCGTCAAGGCGATCGTCATCGACACGCTGTCGGGCCGTACCGGACGCTACGTAGCGGCGTTCCGGGGGCAGATGCCGGTCTATGCCGTCTGCTACCGCAAGAGCACGATGCGTCAACTGGCTCTCTCGTACGGCGTCCATGCGATCTATTGCGAGCCTTCCGTCAGCCGCGAAGGCTTCTTGTTGAACATACTCTACTATCTCGAAGACCGGAAATGGCTCTCCAAGGAAGACCTGATCGTCGTATTGGGCGGCAGCTTCGGAGCGGCTACAGGCGCGTCTTTCCTCGAAATAGGAAACGTGCTGAATCTGGAGCACAAAGCCCTGAGTCAATACAATGCTTACAGAAAGGATTGATTGCCGGAGGAAGATTCTGCGATACGAGCGAAGCGCGCCTCTGCCTCGAGCATAGGCGCGCTTTTTATGGAAAATCATACGGAATAAGCGGTTCCGGTATCGGACAGCCGAAACAGCGGAGCGACTCTTCGGGAGACTGCCCGACTTCAGACCGGCAAGCCGATTTCCGAAAGAGCCCTCTATTCATAAATTTTCGGACGCTCCTCTCCGCGCAGCACGCGCAGCGCGTTCTCGGCCAATGCGCCCATCTCGTCCTCGCCCGGCATGACGACAACGGGCGCGACGAACGCCGTCCGCCGGCGGATCAGATCGCAGACCGTTTCGCTATAAGCGATACCGCCGGTCAGCAGCACCGCATCGACCCGGCCTTCGAGCACGGCAGCCATCGCGCCGATCTGCTTGGCCACCTGATAGGCCATAGCTTCGATCACTCGGCGGCAATCGTCGTCGCCGGCCTTCATCCGCTCGACGATCTCGCGCACGCTGTTCGAACCGACCCACGCAGACAATCCTCCCCGACCGCATATCATTCGGCGCACCTCTTCGGCCGAAAATTTCCCGCCGAAGCAAAGATCGGCCAACTGTCCGGCGGGAAGCGATCCGGAACGATCCGGAGAGAGTGCGCCGTCGCCGTCCAGCGCATTGTTCACGTCGACGACCCGCCCCCGGCGATGAGCGCCGACCGATATACCGCCGCCCATGTGCGCGACGATCAGATTCATATCCTCGTATGCCCGGCCGTTTTCCCGTGCATAGCGCCGGCCTGTCGCCTTCTGATTCAGCGCATGGAAAATCGACACGCGCCGGAAAAGCGGATGGCCGGCCACGCGCGCCACGTCGTCCAGCTCGTCGACGACGACCGGGTCTGCGATGAATGCCCGCGCTCCGGGAATACGCGATGCGATATCGGCCGCGATCAACCCGCCCAGATTCGAGGCATGCTCGCCCTGCGGAGCATGGCCCAAGTCGCGCCGCAGCGCGTCGTTTACCTCGTAGACTCCCGACTCGATCGGCTTGACCAAGCCTCCCCGGCCGATCACGGCCGAGAGCGAAGCGAACTCGACGCCCTCCTCCCGCAGAGCCTCCAGAACCAGATCGCGCCGAAAGCCGAACTGGTCCGCAACGCACGCATAAGGCTTCAGCTCGTCGGCCGAGTGCCGTATCGTGCGGGACACGCGCTCGCGCAGATCGTCGTAAACCGACACTTTGGTCGACGTGGCCCCCGGATTGACGACCAGTATGACATATTGCCTATCCATTGCTTCTTTCTGCCGGGTAATTAATCGGCGGACAAAGCGGCCAGCGCGATCGAATAGAGCTTCGACTCGGGCGAGTCGCCGCGCGAGGTCAATACGCACGGGCACCGCGTTCCTACGACCATACCGGCCAACCGGGCGCCGCACAGTTTGGTCGCCGCCTTGAAGAAGGCATTGGCCGCATCCAGATTCGGAAACAGCAGGCAGTCGGCATCGCCCGCGACGGAACTCGTCAGCCTTTTGGTCTCGGCCGCTTCGCGAACGAGCGCGACGTCGACCGCCAGCGGACCGTCGACCAACGCATCGCCCAGCTGTCCCCGGTCGCCCATTTTGGCGAGTATCGCCGCATCGACCGACGACTGTATGCCGGGCAACATCTGCTCGCTCGGTGCGATGACGGCCAATTTCGGAGCCCGGATGCCGAGCGTCCGGGACGTTCCGATCAGATACTTGGCGATACGGATTTTCTGATTCATATCGGGGCAGGGTATCACCGCCACGTCCGACACGAGCAACAGCTTGTGATACATAGGCAATTCCAGTACGGCGACATGGCTCAGCACGCCTTTGGGCGGCAGCAGTCCGAAATCTTTGTTCAGAATACCGCGCATGTACTTGTCCGTCGACACGAGCCCTTTCATCAGCACGTCGGCCATCGAATCGCGTATCATTCGCACCGCGGTCTCGACGCAAACAGCATCATTTTTTTCGTCTACGATCGAAAACTTCTCCGGGTCGATCCCGTCGGCCATGCAGACTTTGACAATCTGCTCCCTGTCGCCGATCAGAATAGCTTCGACGATACCCATGTCCGTAGCGGCGTTCACGGCCTCGAGCGTGTGCGAATCTTGGGGGTAAGCCACTGCCAGCTTCTTCCTGCCCCGGCCCTGAACGGCCCGGACGATCTGATCGAGTTTCGTTATCATGATTTGCCTGTTTAACGGACGAAATGTAACGAAAAAAATTCTCCGGCCAAACGGCCGGAGAACAATGACCGGACAGCGAACCGGCCCGGAAACTTATCTGCAAAGCCCTGCCAGCCCCGCAACGGAACGGCGGGCGGGAAACTACTCGGAGCGCTTTTTCGTCAGTCGGAACGTGTCCGACGCGATCACGAGCTCCTCGTTGGTGGCTATCACGGCCACCTTCACTTTCGAATCGGGCGTCGACAGGAGCGTATCCTCGCCGTGCACCTGCTTGTTCAACTGGAAATCGAACCGGATACCCATGAATTCCAAGCCTTGGCATACCAGCTCGCGCGTGGTCGGATCGTTCTCGCCGATCCCCCCGGTAAAGACAAGCAGATCGATTCCCTCCATCAGCGCGGCATACGAGCCGACGAACTTCTTGATCCGCGCGGCGAACATCTCGATCGCCAGCTGCGCACGGGCGTTCCCGTTCTCGGCGGCCGCGCGGATGTCGCGCATGTCGGACGAGACGTTCGTGATGCCCAACATACCCGACTCCTTGTTGATCATGCCGCTCAGACGATCCAGATTCAGTCCCTCCTTCTCGGCGATGTAGATCAGCGCTCCGGGATCGGTGCTGCCGCACCGGGTCCCCATAATCAGGCCGTCGACCGGAGTGAATCCCATCGACGTGTCGTAGGACTTGCCGTCCAGAATGGCCGTAACGGACGCGCCGCTGCCGATATGGCAGGTCACGATCTTGGAATGTCCGTAATCGACACCCGTCAGCCGGCAGGCCATCTGCGCGACGTACTTGTGGCTCGTACCGTGAAATCCGTAGCGGCGCACGCGGTACTGGTCGTAATACCTGTAGGGAAGCGCGTACATGAAGTTCTTGGGCGGCATCGTCTGGTGGAACGAGGTGTCGAACACGGCGACCTGCGGGGTATTGGGCAAAATGTTCTCCATGGCCAAAATACCTTTCAGGTTGGCCGGATTGTGCAGCGGGGCCAGTTCGAAACATGCCTCGATCTTCTGCTTGACGGCCTTATCCACCACCGCGCTATCCTTAAAGTACTCGCCGCCGTGGGCCACCCGGTGGCCGACCGCCGCGATTTCGGAAATGCTTTCCAGCACGCCGTGCTCCGGATCGACGAGCGCGTCGAGAATCAGGCTGATTCCGGAAGTATGGTCGGGAATGCTCTTCACGATCTCATACTTGGACTTTCCGGTCGGCTTATGGGTCAGTATCGCGTCCAAAAGACCGATTCGCTCGACGATTCCCTTCACGAGCAGCGTATAATCGTCGGCGCTCTTCATGTCGATCACCTGATACTTGATCGACGAGCTGCCGCAATTCAGAACAAGGATTTTCATCGCTTTATATAATCATGTATTAAATTCTGTCTGTCAAGGAAAAAACAAATCACTCCATTCCCCCGGCCTGACAAGCCGTAATGGCTACCAGCGACACGATGTCGTCGACCGAGCATCCGCGCGAAAGGTCGTTGATCGGAGCGGCCATTCCCTGCAGGATCGGGCCGATCGCCTCGGCATGCGCCATGCGCTGTACGAGCTTGTAGGCGATGTTGCCCACCTCGAGGGTAGGGAAGACGAGCACGTTCGCCTTGCCGGCGATCTTGCTGCCCGGTGCCTTGCTGGCCCCGATGCCCGGAACGATGGCCGCATCGGCCTGCAATTCGCCGTCGATCGCGAGCGACGGGTCCATCTGCTTGGCCAGTTCGGTAGCGCGGACCACCTTGTCGACCATTTCGTGCTTGGCCGATCCTTTCGTCGAAAAGCTCAGCATCGCGATACGAGGCTCGAACCCGGCAATCGCGCGGGTCGTGCGTCCGGTCATCACGGCGATCTGAGCCAGCTCCTCGGCCGTCGGATTCGGATGCACGGCGCAGTCGGCAAAAACCATCATGCCGTTCTCGCCGAACATCGTATCCGGAAGCATCATGATGAAAGCGCCCGACACGACGCTGATGCCCGGCAGCGTCTTCACGTACTGGAAAGCGGGCCGGAGCACGTCGCCCGTCGGATTGTTCGCTCCGGCCACTTCGCCGTCGGCATCGCCGGCCTTGACCATCAGCGCACCCAGATAGAGCGGATTGACGATCAGCTTCTCGGCCTGCTCGGCGGTCAGGCCTTTCGAGGCGCGCAGCTTCAGCATCAGATCGACGTATTGCTGCTTTTTCGGATTGTCGTTGGGATCGACGATCTCCGCGCCGGCGATATTCTCGAGATACAGTTCGGAAGCCAGGTGATGCACCTTCTCGGGATTGCCGATCAGGATCAGCTTCGCGAAGCCTTCGCTGAGAATCCGGTCGGCAGCCTTCAGGTTTCTCTCTTCCTCGGCCTCGGGCAATACGATCGTCTTGAGATTGCTCTTGGCCTTTTGTTTGATTTTTTCAACAAATTCCATCGCTATTGTAATTTATTCAAAGGTATTGAATTTAGTTCCCAGATAGTAGCCGCCGCAGACGGCCGCAATCGAAAGCACCATGCTCGACCACATATACAGCGCGGCCGGAAGATAGCTGCCCGCCCGAAGCAACGTGACGGTCTCGAGCGAAAAAGTCGAAAACGTCGTAAACCCTCCGCAAAAACCGACGATGCAAAGCAAGGCCCAACCGCCGGACAATCCGAGACCCATCAGCGCGCCGATCAGCAGCGAGCCCGCCACATTGACCGTCAACGTAGAAAACGGAAAGCCGGACGACACCGCCCAAGGCAGCATCAGCCGCGAAATGAGATATCTCAGCGCGCTTCCGGCGAAGCCGCCGGCACCGACCAGCAAAAGAGCTTTCATATTCGTCTGCAATATCATACAAAGGTAATGATTTGCCGACGAAACAAAAAGGTTTTCCTAACTATTTTGTCTTCCTTCTTCCCCTGCGGGCCCGCCATACCTCGATGACGGCGGGCAACACGGAGAGAACGATGATCGCCACGATCAGCAGCTTCAGGTTGCGCTGTACGATATCCAGTCCCCCGAACAGATACCCGGCATAGATGAACAGCGCCACCCACAGAATGCCTCCCGTCACGTTGAATGCCGCGAAGTGACGGTAGCTCATCCGCCCCATACCCGCGACGAACGGCGCGAAAGTCCGGACGACGGGCACGAAGCGGGCGATGACGATCGTCTTCCCGCCGTACTTGTCATAGAAGGCATGCGTCTTTTCCAGATAGCTCTGCTTGAAAATCTTCGAGTTCGGATTACGGAAAAGTTTGGTTCCGAACAATCTCCCGATCTCATAGTTGGATGCATCGCCCAGCACGGCGGCAAAGGCCATCGCGAGCGCCAAAAGATGCACGTTCAGGCCGTTGGTCGGCAGGGCGGCCAAAGCCCCGGCTACGAACAGCAGCGAATCGCCAGGCAAAAAAGGAGTAACGACCAGCCCGGTCTCGCAAAATACGATGACGAACAAAATCGCATAAACCCATATTCCGTACTGAGCCACCAGCGCGGCCAGATGCACGTCGATATGCAGAACGAAATCGATCAGATAATGAATGTATTCCATAACAAATATGCGCTACGGACGCCTCCGGCGACCCGCCTTCGCGTCTTAATCCTCGAACTTGTACCCTACGCCCTTGACCGTTACGATATGCCTGTCTCCGAGCTTCTCCCGCAGTTTGCGGACATGCACGTCGATCGTCCGGTCGCCCACGATCACGTCGCTGCCCCAAACGTTTGCGAAAATTTCCTCCCGCGAGAATACCTTCTGAGGTTTCGAACAGAGCAGGCTCAACAGCTCGAACTCCTTGCGCGGAAGCGTCAACTGACGGCCCTCGCAAAAGACCAGATAGCGCTCCCGATCGATCACGACGCCGCACGACTGCCCGTCGGCATCTCGGACCGTTGAGTCGAATCGTTTGAGCATGGCCCTGATCCGGCTGAGCAGCACCCTGACATGGATCGGCTTGGCGATATAGTCGTCGGCGCCCGCATCGAACCCGGCAATCTGGGAATAGTCCTCGCCCCGAGCCGTCAGAAAGGCTATCAGCGTCCGGCGCAGCGAGTCGTGGGAGCGAATCTCGCGGCAGGTTTCGACCCCGTCCATCTCGGGCATCATCACGTCGAGCAGAATCAGATGAGGCACGACGCGCAGCGCCGTCTCGACCGCCTCGCGTCCGTTCGAGGCCGTAAATACCTCGTAGTCCTCCTTTTCCAGATTGTAGCGTATGAATTCAAGAATGTCGGCTTCGTCGTCGACAAGCAAGATGCGATAGGCCATGGTTGTTTTTGTAGTATCGGCACATCGAGCCGCATACGGTTTCACGTTGCAATTTTAATCAATTAATGTGAACATAACGTTAAGAATCCCGGCGAATTTCGCGGGTTCGCTCCCATCCCTTAACTTTTTGGAGACGCCGTGTGATTTTTCCCGAAAAATCATGTACATTTGTCACTTTAGCCACAGGCTACGAAAAGAATACTCAACAATAAACAGCAAAGCGATGGACACCGACAAGAAAGATCCGTCTGTTCCCGTGGAACAAGTCAATGCCCCCGGCATTGAAGATATGCCTCAATCCGCCCCGGCATCCTCCGAGATCGCCGATGAAGAACAACCGGCCCAAGATCCGGCGCCGAGCACTGAAGCCGGAAACGAAAAACGGCCGGACGCGGCTGCAACCGAACAGCAGTCCGAAGCCGCAGAGCCGGGCGATACGCAAACGGACGCGGATACTTCCGCGGAAAGAGTCGACTTCTCGGACGAGGACGCCGCACTGGCCGCGAGCGCTCCCGAATTCGATCTGGGCGAAGCCAGCGAGGAGGAGAGCGCCGACCTGAAAAAAGAATCCGGCGACTATACGGGCAAAACGAAAGAGGAACTCTTGTCGGCATTCGAAACGTTGCTCTCGACCCAGCCGGTACAGATCATACGCAACGACGCGGAGGCGATCAAGGTAGCCTTTTACAAAATATACCGGAGCGAGACGGAACAGTTGCGCCGGCAGTTCGTCGAGTCGGGCGGCCTGATCGAGCAATTCGTACCGCCTACGGACGCGGCCGAGCAGCGCCTCAAGGAGCTGTTCGCCGAGTACCGCCGCAAGCGGAACGAGTACATGGCCCGTCTGGACGAGGAGAAAGAAGCCAATTACCGGACCAAGCTGCAGATCATCGAGGAGCTCAAAGAACTGATCGACAGCAACGAAACGCTCAACCATACGTTCAATTCCTTCCGCGAGTTGCAGCGTCGCTGGAAGGAGACGGGCCCCGTGCCCCAGACCCACCTGAAAGACTTGTGGGAAACGTACAACATGTACGTTGAGAATTTCTACAATTTCATCAAGATCAACAAGGAACTGCGCGATCTGGACCTGAAGAAGAACTACGAGGCCAAGCTGCAGCTTTGCGAGGAAGCCGATGCGCTCGTACTGGAAACTTCCGTCATCACGGCTTTCCACAAATTGCAGAAACTGCACGAGCAATGGCGCGAGATCGGACCGGTCGCCAACGAATACAAAGAGCCGCTGTGGGACCGTTTCCGCGAGGCGAGCTCGAAAATCAACAAAAGGCATCAGGAGTATTTCGACAACATCAAGGAGGAGCAGAAGCGCAATCTGGAATTGAAAACCCAGCTTTGCGTCCGCACCGAGGAACTCTCGGAGGCTTCGCCGACGACCCGCAAGGAGTGGAACAAGGCGTCGGAACAGCTGATCGAAATTCAAAAGGTATGGAAAACGATCGGCTTCGCTCCCAAAAAGGACAACACGAAAATATACGAGCGCTTCCGCACGGCCTGCGACCGCTTTTTCGAGAACAAGCGGAACTTCTACCTGCAGACTAAGGCCGAGATGGAGAACAACCTGCTCCTGAAGAACGAAATCTGTGCGGCGGCAGAAGCCGTTATGGACAGCGAGCAATGGAAAAAGACGACCGACGAGCTGATCGCCCTGCAGAAAAAGTGGAAAGAGATCGGTCCCGTTTCGCGCCGCCATTCCGATGCCGTCTGGAAACGCTTCCGCACGGCCTGCGACCATTTCTTCGAGCGCAAGGCGGCCCATTTCTCGGAGATCGACTCCCAATACGAGGAAAACCTGTCGAAAAAGCGGGAATTGCTCGAGGAACTGAAAAATTTCTCGGTCGAGGAACGGGACAAGGGCTTCGAGGCGATCAAGGAACTCCAACGCCGCTGGGCCGAGATCGGGTTCGTTCCCATCAAACAGAAGGACGCGATCCAAAGCGAGTACCGCTCGCTGGTGGACGATATCTTCGCGCGGCTTCGCGGCAGCGAGCGGGAACGCCACATGGAGCGTTTCCGGGGCAAGTTGTCGAGCCTGTCCGAAGGAGGCGACCGCCGCATCCGCCACGAACGGGACCGGCTGTACAACAAGATGAAGCAACTGGAAGCCGACATCGCGCTGCTCGAAAACAACATCGGCTTTTTCTCGAAAAGCAAGAACGCGGAGGGAATGATCCGCGACGTGAACGACAAGATCGAGCGCGCCAAGCAGGAAATGGCGACCATCATCGAAAAGATTAATCTGATAGACAAGCAAGGAGAGTAACATCATGGCTGTAGCTAACACGAACAAGACGAAATTCATTTTTGTAACCGGAGGCGTGGCTTCCTCTTTGGGCAAGGGCATCATCTCCGCCTCGCTGGCCAAGCTGCTGCAAGCTCGCGGCTATAAGGTGGCCATCCAGAAACTCGATCCGTATATCAACGTCGATCCCGGCACGCTGAATCCTTACGAGCACGGCGAATGCTACGTAACCGAGGACGGCGCCGAGACCGACCTCGATCTGGGACATTACGAGCGGTTTACGAACATTCCGACCTCTCAGGCCAACAACGTGACCACGGGCCGCATCTATCAGAGCGTAATCAACAAGGAGCGACGGGGCGAGTTTCTGGGCAAGACCGTGCAGGTCATTCCTCACATTACGGATGAAATCAAGCGCCGCATCAAGCTGCTCAGCGCGAAGAAAATCTACGACGTCATCATTACGGAAATCGGCGGCACGGTCGGCGACATCGAGTCCCTGCCGTATATCGAGGCGGTCCGCCAGCTGCGCTACGAGCTGGGGTACAGCAACTCGCTGGTGGTGCATCTGACGCTGATCCCCTACATGGCAGCCTCGGGCGAGCTGAAGACGAAACCTACGCAGCACTCGGTCAAGCAGTTGCTCGAGAACGGGCTGCAACCCGACATTCTGGTGCTGCGCACCGAAAAGCATCTGACCAACGAGATCCGCCGTAAGGTAGCGCTGTTCTGCAACGTGGACGTGAACGCGGTAGTCGAATCGATCGACGTGCCGACGATCTACGAGGTCCCGCTGATGATGCTGAACCAAAAGCTCGACATCGTGGCACTCAACAAATTGCAGTTACCCGACAACGGAGAACCCGACCTGAAAGCATGGATCGAGTTCGTCGATAAGGTCAAGCACCCGCAGACTCAGGTCAATATCGCTCTGGTGGGCAAGTATACCGAGCTTCCGGATGCCTACAAGTCGATCTCCGAGTCGTTCATTCATGCCGGTGCGGCCAATCATACCAAGGTCAAGCTGCAATACATCAACTCGGAGAAAATCACCGAGGAAAATATCGCCTCACAGCTCAAGGGCATGTGCGGCATTTTGGTGGCTCCGGGGTTCGGACACCGGGGCATCGAGGGCAAAATACTGGCCGTAAGGTACGCCCGCGAAAAGAAAATCCCGTTTTTCGGCATCTGTCTCGGCATGCAGTGCTGCGTGATCGAGTTCGCCCGTCACGTGTTGGGCTACGAAGACGCCAACTCGACCGAAATGGCCAGCACGTCGCATCCGGTCATCGACCTGATGGAAGAGCAGAAGGGAGTTACCGAGAAAGGAGGCACGATGCGTTTGGGAGGCTATCCGTGCACCCTCGAGAAAGGATCGAAGGCCTATGCGGCATACGGCCGCAAGGACATCGTCGAGCGTCATCGCCACCGCTACGAGTTCAACAACGACTACCTCGAGGAGTTCGTTCGGGCCGGTCTGAAACCGGTCGGCGTCAATCCGGACACCAATCTGGTCGAAGTGGTCGAAATGCAGGACCATCCGTGGTTCATCGGCGTACAATACCATCCCGAATACAAGAGCACGGCCCTGCATCCGCATCCGCTTTTCGTATCGTTCGTCAAAGCGTCGACCCAGTACTGTAAAGATAACAACGGCAGCAAATAATCTCACGCACAGAACATGGACAAGAAATCGCTATTGGGTCTACTTATCATAGGCGTCATTCTTTTTGTATTCACATGGCATAGCAGCAAGCAGCAGGCGGAAATAGCAAGGCAGCAGGCTTCGATCGACTCGGCGGCCAGAGCCTCGCTGCCGGTCGAGACGGTCGCGTCCGAAATCGATCCCGCATCGCCTTCCCCGACGGCGGACAGCGCGGCTCTGCGGGAGAAACAACAGCGCGAGGAACATTTGGGCCGTTATCTGTACGCGGCGACCGAAGGCACTGAAACATTCTACACGATCGAGAACGACCTGCTGAAAATCCGCTTCTCGAATAAGGGAGGCCGCGTCGCGTCGGTCGAGCTGAAAGACTATAAGACCTACCGTCAAACTCCGCTCCTGCTGTTCGCCGACTCTACCTCGGTGTTCGATCTCTCCTTCTTCATCAAGAAAGGATACAACAACACCCAGATCAACACGAGCGAGTACTATTTCGAACCGGTCGATGCGAACGGATTGGCTTTCGCGTCCGGCGAGGAACAGAAAAACTTCGCCATGCGGCTGAACGTCGATTCCGCATCGTATGTCGAATACCTCTATACGATCCGTCGGGACAACTACATGATCGACTTCGACGTCCGGTTCGTGGGAATGGACGACCTGCTGGCGCCGAATCAGGGCGATCTGGAAATCAACTGGCAGAACGTGGGGCCTCAGAACGAGAAGGGCTTCGATAACGAGAACAACTACACGACGATCGCCTATAATTTCCCGGGCGACAACACGATCGAGGAACTGGGCATGTCGAAGGAGACCAAGGACGAGACGGTCAACTCGAAGATCAAGTGGGTGGCCTTCAAGCAGCAGTTCTTCTCGTCGATCCTGATCGCCGGAAACGACTTCCAGAACGCCACGTTGCAATACGAAACATTCGCGTCGGGCAGCGGAAATATCAAGCAGTTCCATGCCCAGCTTTCGGTTCCGTACACTCCGCAGACCGACAGCTACGGCTTCAGTTTCTACTTCGGTCCGAACAAGTACTCGACGCTGAAAAAGTACGACGACCTGCATTTGCAGCGACTCGTGCCGCTGGGCGGCTGGATTATCGGCTGGGTCAACCGCTGGCTCGTGATTCCGACGTTCGACTTTCTGGGTAAGTACATCGCAAACTACGGCCTGATCATTCTGCTGCTGACTATCTTCATCAAGATCATCATCTCGCCGCTGACCTACAAGTCCTACCTTTCGACGGCCAAGATGCGGTTACTGAAACCCGAGATGGACAAGATCAACGAGAAATACCCGAAGCAGGAGGACGCGATGAAAAAGCAGCAGGCGATGATGGCGCTTTACAAGAGCGCCGGCGTCAATCCGATGGGCGGGTGCCTCCCGTTGCTGATCCAGTTCCCGATCCTGATCGCGATGTTCCGTTTCTTCCCGGCCTCGATCGAGTTGCGCGGCAAATCGTTCCTCTGGGCCGACGACCTGTCGTCCTACGACAGCATTCTGCATCTTCCGTTCGACATCCCGTTCTACGGCGACCACGTCAGCCTGTTCGCGTTGCTGATGGCCGTATCGGTTTTCATCACCTCGAAGATCAGCTACTCGCAGACCGCCCAAGCAGGTCCGCAGATGGCCGGCATGAAGTTCATGATGCTCTACCTGATGCCGCTGATGCTGCTTTTCTGGTTCAATAACTACTCGAGCGGCCTGAGCTACTACTATCTGGTCAGCAATATCATCACGATGGGGCAGACCTTCGGATTCCGCTATATCGTCAACGAGGACAAGCTTCACCAGCGGATGAAGGAGAACGCGAGAAAACCGAAAAAGATGAGCAAGTTCCAGCAACGCTACGAAGAGCTTATGAAGCAGCGCGAGCAACTGGCGCGACAGCAGGCCGCCGCCAGAAACAAGCGGAAATAGAAACGGCAGGCCCGTTTCCTGCATCGAACCGCGTGCCTTTCAAACGGCACGCGGTTCGTCGTTTTCAACGGGGGTAACAAGGAGTTCGGTCCACCCTCCGGTTTCCTGAACGGTATTAGAAAATATCCGATGATACAAGTCTGTACCCGCCGCATATCGAACCCGTCTATGCGAATCGATTTCAGAAGCATGACAGAGAATGTCAGGAAAACAGCACGACGATCATCCGGCTTGGCCGAAAAAAAACGCTGCCTCTTTCTGCGTGAACGGCATTTATGCCGAAGATTCTCCGGACGAAGGGTCTGATCGGCTTTCAGGGCAATCGAGCCAGGATGTCATCGTTTCCAAGACTTTTTCCCGGACCGGAGCGGCCGAAAGCACCAGATCATGCAATCCTCCCTCGATCGTCACACTCGTCACGCAGGAGCCCAGACAACCTGCATAACGCCTTATATCCGCAACGTTCAGCACGGCATCGGCCGAACGGAAGCAATCGTTCCATGTTTTGGCGCGACACGAATCCGCCGAAGAAAGAACGAGTACGGGAATACGCAGTCCGAGACCGCGCCGCAATCGTCGCTGCGCCTTGCGGATCGCGCCGAGCCAAATGAAATAGAGCGGTACGCCGTCGCGCGGTTTCCACTGCGTGTCGAAATCCCATTCCCCGCGCGCCCCCCGATAAACGCTGTCGAAATAGAACGGAGAGAGCTCGTTTTTCTTATGAGCATAGGGCCACAGCCGTCCGAGAACGGCGGCAACAGGAACGGCTACGCGCCTTTTGAACCATGACGCGTTGAACTCGAAAAAAGGACTGTTGAGAATCAGTCGCTCTATGTCGGCACGACGCCGGCCGTCGGAAGCGTACAGCGAAGCGAGCAATCCTCCGGTCGAATGGCCCATCAGAACGATCCGTTCGATCCGGTCCTGACGCATCCGCTCGATCGAACGGTCGATCTCGGGATAATACTCATGCAGATCGCGGCAATAATACGGAGTCTGGCCGGCCTCCAGCGAGCGGCCGTACTTGCGCAGATCGAGCGCATAGAAGCTCCATCCGCGCGCGACGAACCATCGCGCCATGTGCGTCTGGAAAAAATAGTCGACATATCCGTGCAAATACAATACGGCCCGCGACGGAGCGCGCCCGGCCGCAAAGCGGACCAAAGTCGCCGCCACGCTACCTTCGTAATCATCGGGTAAAGGTATCCGGAAAATGCTTGCTTCCATAATATATCCTATCGGCTCAAATCAAAGATAGTGCAAGTTCCCGGCAAAACGAGACGGAAAGGAACGGATTGTGAAGTTTTTTTTAACTTTGTTAGAAATCATTAATATTTCAGAAGATGGACAGAAAACTGAGAATGGGCATGATCGGCGGCGGCAACGGCGCATTCATCGGAGCCATACACCGGGCGGCAGCCCTGATGGACAACCAGATCGAGCTGGTCTGCGGCTGCTTCAGCAGCAGGCCCGACGTCTCGCTGGCTTCCGGGCGGGAATACTTTCTATCCGACGAGCGGATCTACGCCTCGTTCCGCGAGATGATCGAGCGCGAAGCCGCGCTGCCCGAAGGCGTGCGAATGGACTTCGTATCGATCGTAACGCCCAACTTTCTCCATTTCGATCCGGCTATGGCCGCGCTCGACCGGGGTTTCGACGTCGTGCTTGACAAGCCGATGACATACAGTCTTGACGAAGCCTATCGGTTGCGGGAAAAAATCCGCGAAACGGGCCGCACGCTGGCGCTCACGCATACCTACTCGGGCTATCCGGCCGTCAAAGAGGCTCGGGAAAGAGTTGCAAGCGGCGTATTCGGGAAAATCAGGAAAATATACGTAGAATATCCCCAAGGCTGGCTGTCCGACCGAGCGGAACTGCAACCCGGTTCGAATGCCGGATGGCGGACCGATCCGGCGAGAGCCGGAAAGGCGGGCTGCATGGGCGACATCGGCACGCATGCCCTTCAGTTGGCGGAATATGTTTCCGGACAGCGCTGCGCGAGCCTGTGCGCCGATCTGTCGGCCATTGTCGAGGGTCGCTCGCTGGACGACGACGGAGCGGCCCTGCTCCGCTTCGACGGCGGTGCAAGCGGCGTACTGATCGCCACACAGGTGGCTGCCGGCGAAGAAAACGACATTTCGATCCGCCTATACGGAGAAAAAGGCGGCATGGAATGGCATCAGGCAGAGCCCAATTCGCTGTACGTCAAATGGCCCGACCGCCCGATGGAAGTCGTGCGCACGGGCAACGGCTATATGGGTGCTGCCGCGCGGGCCAATACTCGCACGCCGGGCGGTCACCCCGAAGGCTACATCGAAGCGTTCGCCAACATCTACCGCAATTTCGCACGCACGGTCCGGGCTCGCCGGGAGGGTAGGGAGCCGCAGCCCGAATGGACCGATTTCCCGTCCGTCGAGGACGGTATCCGAGGCATGCAGTTCATCGAAACCATGGTCCGCTCGGGCTCCGATCCGGACCGAAAATGGACGGACTGGGTCGGATAGCATTCCGATCCGAGGGGGAATATACAGTACCGAAAAGACCGGGCGCGTTCTTGCGAACGCGCCCGGTCTTTTCGGCTTGATTACTATCGGCACTACTGAGCGGGTGCCGTCGTCTGCTCGGCAGCCGGCTTATCCTTCAGATTGAGCTCCTTTTTCACCAGCGGAAGCACGTCCGTCACCGTAGCCGAATTGTAGTAGGCCAGAGGGTCGGAGGTAACGTTGAACACCAGCGTAAAGCCATTGTCCTTGCTCACCTTTTCAACGGCTTTCTGGGCCTTGTCGTAAATCGGAGTGAGCAGATCGCCCTGCGTCTTCTGGAACTGCTGGGAAGCCACTTGCTGCAATTCCTGATAACGGTTCTGCAGGTCGTTCAGTTCCTTGGTCTTGAGCTGATTGACGGCTTCGGAATAGGTCGCCTGATTCTTCTGGTATTCCTGATACTTGGTATTGAACTCTACCTGTACGGCATCCAGCTGGTCGCCCAGCTCTTTCTGCAATGCCTGCAGTTTCACGGAAGCGGAATCGCTCTCCGGCATCAGAGTCACCAACTCGGCCATGTTAATGTATCCGAATTTCTGAGCTGAAGCGGTCGAACCGCATACAGCGACAACAGCCAAGGCCAAAGTCAGCTTAAAAAGTGTTTTCATAAATGACATTAAGTTAATTATTGTTTCAGCAAGGTAATAATTGCATTCGTTTTATCCAAGGCCGGAGCGTAATAAAGAAGCGTTTGATTGTTCGCCCTATCGATCACCATCGTGATCTGGTTGGTCTCGGCATACTGGTTAATGGCGGCGAAGACGCGCTCCTGTATCGGCTTGATCAGCTCGAGGCGTTTCTTGATCAAATCGCCTTCGGGACCGAAAACTTCCTGCTGATACTTCTTGATATCCTTCTCGCGCTTGATGATCTCTTCCTCCCGCGCATTACGGTTGATCTCGGACAGATAGCCCTTCTGAGACTGGTAGGTCTCGTACATCTGGTCGAGCGTAGCATACGCCTCGTCGATATTCTTCTGGTATTGGGCCGACAGGTCGTCCAGCTGCTTGATAGCCGCGTTGTAATCGTCCAGCGACTTGAAAATCGCTTCCGAATCGACGAATACGTAACTACTCTGTGCCAGTGCGCTGCCCGTAGCAGCCACGGCCAAAACAAACAAAACAATGAGCTTTTTCATAGCCGTATCCCGTTAAGTTAGAACTGTGTACCGATAATGAAATGGACTTGGCTGCCGCTACGTTCGGTCTGTCCGACCGCCTTGTCGAACCCGTATCCCCAGTCGATTCCGAGCATGCCGACGATCGGCAGATAAATCCGCGCGCCGACGCCGATCGACCGCTTGATCAGGAACGGATCGAACTCCTTCCACGACTTGAATGCGTTACCGCCTTCCGCAAATACCAGACCATAGATCGTGGACGACGGCTTCAGGATAAACGGGTAGCGTATCTCCATCGTGTACTTGTTATAGGCGCGAGCATAGTCCGCACGACCGTCGGCCGTATAGGTATAGGGAGTCAGCGCGCTGTTCTCGTAGCCTCTCAGGCCGACGATCTCCACGCCGTATACATTGTATCCCGACATGCCGTCGCCGCCCACGTCGAATCCCTCGAAAGGCGACGGCTTGTTCTTGTTGTAAGAGCCCAGATATCCCATTTCGGCACGGGCCATCAGCACCAGCTTGTTGTTGTTGGTCAGCGGGTAGTACCACTGGGCCTTGAACTGCCACTTGTGATATTCGATCCACTTGTACCGCTTGTAGTCCGGAAGGTTCGGGTCGGCATAGTCGACATTCTTCTGGAACAGCGAGTAGGGCGGCGTCAGCGTCAGCGACAGCGAGAACTCGGAACCCGTACGCGGATAGATCGGCGAGTCGACCGAATTGCGGGCGAGCACCGTCTTCAGCGCGAAAATGTTCGACGTACCGTTGGTTACCAGAAAGCTCGACCAGTCTTTCAGATTGTATGCCTGATAACTGATCTCGTTATATATGGTGAAATAGCGGTCGGGCCACGACAGCCGGCGGCCGATACCCACCGACACGCCGATCGTGCGGAAGTGCCGGTTTCCGGACTGCCATGCGTAATAGGCGTCCGTCTCGTCCGAGTAGTACAGGCCGACGGTCAGCGAGTTGGGCTTCTTGCCGCCGAGCCACGGCTCGGTGAAGTTCAGAGAAATAGCCTTGTAGTAAGAACCGTTGGTCTGTCCCCGGATAGCCAGCTGCTGGTTCTGCCCGTGAGGGTAGGGACGCCACTCGCTTCCCTTAAAGAAGTTTTTCAGCGACACGTTGTTCAGCTGCACGCCGACCGAGCCGACGAACATGTTGGAGCCCCAACCGCCCGATATCTCGAACTTGTCGCTGGCCACCTCCTCGAGCGGGAACGAAATATCGACCAGCTCGTTGGAATTGGGAACCAAATCGATGCCAGGACTCGTCTTCTCCGGGTCGAAGTGCTGCATCTGGTTCAGCTGACGGATCGTCTGCATCAGCAGCGCACGGTTGTACAATTCGCCGGGCCGCACGTACAGTTCGCGACGAATCACCCGGTCGTTGACCCGGTGATTTCCGGAAATCCTGACCTCGTTGATTTTGGCTTGCTTGCCCTCGAATATCTTCACGTTGATATCGATCGAGTCCTCTCCGACGACCACCTCTCCGGGATCGATGCTGGAGAACAGATAGCCGTTGTTCTGATACAGCGAGCTGATCGAGGACATGTCCTCGTAATCGGCATGCTTGCCGATACCCAGTCTCTTGTGGAGCGTCTTCTTGTCGTAAGTCTCGCCCTTGCTGATTCCGAGCATGTCGTTCAGCTGCCGCGTCTCGTAGACGCTGTTGCCGGTCCACGACACGTTCCGGTAATAGAACTTATTCCCCTCGTCGACTTTCAGGGCGATTCCGAGCCGCTTGTCGTTGATCCGGTACACGGAGTCGCTGAGAATCGTCGCATTGCGGTAACCCCGCGAGTTGTAGAAGTCGATCAGGTTCTCCTTGTCCTCTTCGTAGTCCTTTTCCTTATATTTGGCCCCTTTGAATATGTTGACGCTCTTTTGGTGCGTTTTCTTGAACGAGCGGCGCAACTGCCGGTCGGAGAGCGCCGTGTTGCCCTCGAAATCGATCTTGCCGATCTTGACCTTGTTCTTGCGGTCGACGACGAAAAATACGTTCACGACGTTTTCGAGCGTCGTATCGTTCTCGAGCCGCACGCTGACGTCCGCATTGTAAAACCCTTTCTCGGCGAAATACTTGCGAATGGCGTCTTTCGAGCTGTTCAGGACAAAATCGGAAAGCTCGCCGCCTTTCTTCAGCTTGAGCGTTTCGAGCAACTCGCTCATCTGTCCCTTGCGGACTCCCTCGATCTTCCAGTCGTAAACCCGGGGTCTCTCCCTGAGGACGATCTCGATATTGACGCTGTCGCCTACGGGCTCCGTAAGTATCTGCACGTCGGAATAGATCCGCTGGTTCCACATTGTTTTCAGCGTAGACGACAGATAGTCGCTCGGTATCATGATCGTATCGCCCTTGGTAAGGCCCGATATCGAAGCCACGACCTCCGGATCGAGATACTTGATCCCACTGACTTTCACCTTATTGATAATATATTGCTTGGGGTGTTCGTAATCGAGCATCGGAGCATTCCGAACCTGAGCCGTCGAGTCTATCTGAGCCGCTGCGGGAACGCTTGCCAGTGAAAACAAAGCGATCGTCAGAATCCTTAGTCTGTTTCTCATTTGCTACGCTGAATGTAATGTACACTATTTGGTTAATACTCCGTACCGGCGCTCTCTTTTCCGATACTCCTCGATCGCCCGGTCGAACTGAGCCTCATCGAAATCGGGCCAGTAAGTCTCCGTAAAATAAAGCTCGCTATACGAAAGCTGCCACAGCAGGAAATTGCTCAGTCGCAATTCTCCGCTCGTTCGGATCAGCAGATCGGGATCGGGAATACCGGCCGTCTCGAGATTGCGCGAAACGACCTCGGCATCGATGTCGCAAACCTGCAAGTCGCCGTCGCGCACCTGCGCCGCGACACGCTGCGCCATACGCACGATCTCCCAGCGGGAACTGTAATTGAGCGCGATGATCAAGTGGAGCTTGTCGTTGTGCTTCGTACTCCGCTCGCTGCGCGAGATCGACTCCCGCACGACGTCCGACAGCACGTCCGTCTGTCCGATAAAGCGTATCCGCACGCCGTTGGCATCCAGCTCGTCGGTCTCATCGGCAATCGTCCTGCACAGCAACTCCATCAACGCATCGACTTCCTCTCGGGGACGCCCCCAATTCTCGGTCGAGAAGGCATAGGCCGTCAGATACTTCACTCCCCACTTCATGGCGGCGCGAATCACTTTTCGCATGCTCTCCACCCCGTTGACATGACCGTAGACCCTTTCCTGTCCGCGTTCTTTGGCCCATCGGCCGTTGCCGTCCATGATGACGGCTACGTGTCGGGGAATATTTTCGGGGTCTGCCTGATTCATTCGGTTACGTTCGATTAAAGTGCAAATATAGCATTATTACCGTGAAATATCCTATACGTCCGGGAGATTCGTCCGATTACCTCCCGGTTCGACACGGTTCCCTGCTGTCGATTCCCCACATCATTTTATTCCTTAACGTATCGTAGAACGATATATTTTGAAGACGGACCAAAAAAATCGACTTATCGGCCTTGACGATGCGAAAGGAAGCCCCGTCCGCGGCCGAATAGGTCTGATTGTCGAGCGAGACGGAGAAATCGGTACCCCGCGTCGCCACGCAGATTCGGATGACGGCCGTATCGGGAATGACGACGGGCCGCATCGTCAGATTGTGCGGAGCGATCGGCGAGATCAGAAAGCAACGGCAGTCCGGCGCGACGACCGGGCCGCCGACGCTGAGCGAATAAGCCGTCGACCCGGCAGGAGTGGAGACCAGCACCCCGTCGCCCCAGTAGGTGGCTATCATCTCATCGTTGACGAAAACCGTGGTCGAAATCATGTTCGGACTTTGACGCTGAATAGCCAACTCGTTGAATGCGAACGGATATTCCGGGCTGCTTCCGAAATCGCCCTCGGCCCGGATCAGCGTCCGGGACACCACGGAATAGTTCCCCTCCCTCAAGTCCCGGAATGCGGTCTCCAAATGCCTTTTCGACACGTTAGCCAAAAAGCCCAACCGTCCTGAGTTGATCCCGATGATCGGCACGGGACGGCCGCCGAGCATCCGGACGCAATCGAGAAACGTTCCGTCTCCGCCATAGCTGACCATGACCTGAGCCCGGTCGTCGATCTGCGAGGCGTCGTCATACAATCCGTCCGGAGCGAACGACCGGCCGGCGAGCGATTCGGCCAGCGAGGCAAAGTCCCTGTTGACCCGCCAGCCCATGCCGCTGCGGTCCAGCGCATCGAAAAGCGCGGCGACATCCTCCGCCGTATAGGAGGACTGCGGACGACTGTACAAAACGATATCCATAAAACGCCGATTAATTAAAAAGTGTGTAACTTTACCCACGCAAAATTAAGGAAAAATATGACAAAGCTGAGTGTGAACATAAATAAGATCGCCACGCTGCGCAATTCCCGGGGAGGCGATCTGCCGAACGTCGTCAAGGCGGCTCTCGACGCGGAGCGTTTCGGAGCGCAAGGCATTACGGTCCACCCGAGACCCGACGAGCGGCATATCCGCTACGCGGACGTACGCAATATCAAGCGCGCGATCGCCACCGAGCTCAATATCGAGGGAAATCCGATCGGCCCTTTCGTCGATCTGGTGCTCGAGGTCCGTCCGACGCAGGTCACGCTCGTACCCGATGCCCACGATGCAATCACGTCGAACGCCGGATGGGACACCGTGAAGCATAAGAGCTTCCTGCGCGAGGTGATCGGCCGGTTCCGGAGCGCCGGTATCCGGACATCCGTCTTTCTGGACCCGCGTCCCGAGCTGGTCGCAGCCGCGGCCGAAACCGGAGCCGACCGCATCGAACTCTACACCGAGGCGTATGCCAAAGGCTACGCAGCCGACCGCGAAGCGGCCATCGCCCCGTATGTCGAGACGGCCCGCGAGGCGGTACGCTGCGGGCTGGGAGTCAACGGCGGGCACGACCTGAGTCTCGAGAATCTGCGCTTTTTCGCCGAGCGAATCCCGAACCTGCTCGAGGTATCGATCGGGCACGCGCTGATATGCGACGCGATCTATCTCGGATTCGAGAACACGATCCAGCTTTACCTCAAACAGCTGAAAGCCGACGCCCGATGAACGCAGCCCTCCGAGACCCGCTTTTCCGCCGCATCGGCGAAATCGCCGATGCGAAAGGCGTGCAGGCATTCGTCATCGGCGGCTACGTGCGCGACTGGTTCCTGCACCGGCCGTGCACCGACATCGACGTCGTCGTCGCAGGCAGCGGAATCGAAGTGGCCGAAGCGATGGGCCGCCGTACGGGCAGCCGCGTGTCGGTGTTCAAGAACTTCGGCACGGCCATGCTGCGCTGCGGAGCGTGGGAAGTGGAGTTCGTCGGAGCGCGCAAGGAGTCGTACCGGGCCGACTCGCGCAAGCCGATCGTCGAGGACGGCACGATCGAGGACGACCAGCTCCGCAGGGACTTCACGATCAACGCGATGGCTTTTTCCCTGAACGCCGCGACGTTCGGCGAGCTGGTAGATCCGTTCGACGGCACGGGCGATCTGGAGCGCCGGCTGATCCGCACTCCCTGCGATCCGGACGTCACGTTCTCGGACGATCCGCTGCGGATGATCCGGGCGGTGCGTTTCGCCGCCCAGCTTGGCTTCGACATCCACTCCGAAACGTTCGACGCGATCGGGCGCAACAAGGAGCGGATCGCTATCGTATCGAAAGAGCGGATCGCCACGGAGCTGAACAAGATCATGCTCTCGCCCGTGCCGTCCGTCGGGTTCGATCTGTTCGACCGCACGGGGCTTCTTCCGCTGATTTTCCCGGAACTCGCCCGGCTCAAAGGCGTCGAGAGAATCGGAGGACGGTCGCACAAAGACAATTTCGTTCACACGCTGAAAGTCCTCGACAACGTCGCCCGTCGCAGCGACGACCTGTGGCTGAGGTGGGCCGCCCTGTTGCACGACATAGGCAAGCCCCGTACGAAAGCTTTCGACCCCAAGGCCGGCTGGACCTTTCACGGCCACGAGGTCGTCGGGTCCAAAATGGTTCCTTCCGTCTTCCGCTCGCTGAGGCTGCCGATGAACGAAAAGATGAAATACGTCCAGAAGCTGGTTTTCCTGCATCTGCGACCGATCATTCTCTCCGAGGAGATCGTGACCGATTCGGCCGTCCGGCGACTGCTTTTCGAAGCCGGAAACGACATCGACGACCTGATGACGCTTTGCGAGGCCGACATCACTTCGGCCAACGACGCCAAAGTCAGGCGCTATCTGCGGAATTTCAAGCTCGTGCGAACCAAACTGCGCGAAATCGAAGAAAAAGACCGCATACGCAACTTCCAGCCGCCGATCACCGGGGAGCTGATCATGCAGCTATACGGCCTCCCGCCATGCCGGGAAGTAGGGGAGATCAAAAGCGCGATCAAGGACGCGATCCTCGACGGCGCGATCGCCAACGACTACGACGAGGCGTTCGCTTTCATGGAACGCCTCGCCGCCGAGCGCGGACTGGTCCGACGCGCAGAGCGACCGGCAGACTTTTTGCACGAAACGGACGATATGCAAACCGAATGACACCGATCATGGCACTCAATATTCCGCACACAAGCAAAAAACGCATCGTCGTCGTAGGCGGCGGATTCGCAGGTCTCGCGGTCATCCGGGCCCTGCGCCGTACCCGCTGTCAGGTCGTACTGATCGACAAGCACAATTACCACATGTTCAAGCCGCTGCTTTACCAGGTGGCCAGCTCGCAGCTCAATGTGGGGGATATCGCCTTTCCGTTCCGCAAGATATTCAACGGCTGGAAGGATTTCTATTTCCGGATGGCCTACATCGAAAGCGTCGATCCGACCCGCAAAATACTGCTGACTACCGCCGGAGAGGTCGAATACGACTATCTGATCCTGGCCACGGGCTGCGTGCCGAACTTTTTCGGTATCGACGCGGTCAAGCGGGAAGCGCTGGCCATGTCGAACATCACCGACGCGCTGAACATCCGCAACCGGGTCTTGCGCAATTTCGAGCTGGCCGTGACGGCCGCCACGGACGCCGAGCGCGTATCGAGACTCAACGTCGTGATCGTCGGGGGCGGCGCCTCGGGCGTCGAGATCGCCGGGGCGCTGGCCGAAATGCGCCGGTACGTCATGCCGCGCGACTATCCGCGCCTCGATATGTCTCACATGCACATCTATCTGGTGGAAGGTCAGGACCGCATTTTAGCCGCCATGTCGGAAAAAACCTCGACCGAGGCGCTCGATACGCTGAAACGCAAGGGAGTCGAAGTGCTGCTGAACAAGAAGATGACCGACTACAGGGAAGGCCAGGCCGTTTTCGACGACGGCGAGCGCATTCCGACGTGCAACCTGGTCTGGACCAGCGGCATCAAGTGCAGTACGATCGAAGGGATCGATCAAGAGAAGCCCGAGCGAGGAAACCGCATCGGCGTCGATGCCTTCAACCGGGTCAGGGGATACGACGATATTTTCGCTATCGGCGATCTGTCCATCATGCACGACGATCTGTCGTACGAAAACGGACATCCGCAGCTGGCGAGAGTCGCCATCTCGCAAGGAAAGCACTTGGCCAAAAACCTGATGTCCTCTTTCAGGGGGAAAGAGATGAAACCGTATCGCTATCGCAACATGGGCGTCATGGCGACGGTGGGGCGCAATCGCGCGTTCGTCGAATGGAAAAACATTCAGTTCGGCGGTTTCGTCGCATGGCTTACGTGGAGTTTCGTACATATCATGTTCCTGCTCGGAATACAAGGCAAGGTCAAGGTTTTCTGGGGATGGGTATGGAATTATCTCGGCCACGATCTGCCGATCCGGCTGATCATCGGCTCATACGAGCGCTCCAAACGAAGCGACGCCCGATAACGAAGAAACCGGCAGCACGGAGCATCGCACACTCGTTCGCCCCGAATGGAAAGCGGATGCTTTCCGTCCGCTACCGCAAGAAGAACGCGTTTCGGAACCGAGCGACTCTCCGCATGTCGCACACGGACGGCCCGAGCCGACACGCCACCGCACGCGCATCCGCTGCCTACCGATCGCCCGAATCGGCATGAACCAACAAGACGGCATCGGCCACCACCGTTCCGTCGGCCCCTTTATTGGACACCTCCACATAGCCCCGGTTCCCGGCGGAGAATCTGTATCGGCCGACCCGGACCCATTCGCCTCCGGTTTGTCCCGTCACGACGATTTCACCCGCCCGAATGCATGTCCGACTCGATTCCTTGCCGTCGTATACGGTGACAGGAAGCAGGGAAGAGCCGCCCGGTATTTTAGGAACGTACAGGTATACGTCGTACAGCCCTTCCGACACGATCTCCGGTACGTAGCGCACCGATTTCGGAAGCGCGCCGGCCGATCGGTCCGAAAGATAATCGGGACCGTACGCCCTCCATGGATTCGCGACCGTTTCCCATTCGCCGTTCACGACAACCGACGACGCATCGCGGTTATCGACGAAAATATCGGGCAGGCTCCCGTCTGCGAGAGGATCGCGGAGTAATCTTTCCAAGACGGTCGCGACATCGACATCCTGAACGCATCCATCGTGCCGGTCGATCGCAAGGCAGGCCGCAATGGCAGCGGACTGAGACAAAACCATGAAAACGGGTTCCATCCGGATTGATCCGTACGCGATATGGGATGCGGACAAGCACACGGGAACCAACAAATTCCCGACCTCGTCGCGCTTCGGCGTGATAGCGCGGTAGGAAATGGGGTAGGGAGCGGTGAGCCCTATCTCCACGTTCCCTTCATTCTTAACCATACCGCCGACCACATGGCGATCGCAATTGTGCGAATCCATTCCGTAAGCGGCCCAACCGACCGGATCCGGCACGACCTGCCTTCCCTCGCAATGATGCTGCGTCATGACGAGTTCGCCGACCATGCGCCGCGCTTCGCGGACATACAACTGATGAGACCAGTACCCGTTGTCGGCATACTCGTCGGCCGGATAGCCCCACCGTTGCATTTCGTGCCGAACGGAATCGGGAATACGCGGATCGTGACCGATAAAATAGAGCAGTCCTTTGGTGTAATCTTCGTGAAACTTCCTGATACGCTCCCTCTCGGAATATCCGGCCTCGGGATAATTCCAGTTCTCGCCGATCACATCCGTCGAGAACCCTCCGAAGTTATTTATGTCCGTCTTGCCGTTCGGCATTTCGTTCCAGATGAAAACATCGCGAAGCGACTGCCACGGCTGATGCCGCTTGAGCCGCAGAAGCAACTCGTATCGCTGCGGATCATAATGGTCCGGCTTGGTGATCTCCACCCTGTTTTCGGGCCGGTCGGTCAACGTAATACGGTAATTGTACGCCTGCACTTTCCGGTCGGCCGTTCCGTTGGCTTCGACCGGTTCCGGGCTGATTCCGTACAACAGTCCGCTGGACGAATCGCCCTCGATCACATAAGGGTCTATTCCGTCGGGAAACTGATGTCTGTCCATCAGCTGAACTCCATTGTAAGTCTCGCCGTAACGCCCGTTGTCCTCCCGACCGACGGAATAGCCGACTCCTGCCCGGGCCATCAGGTCGCCCTCGTAACTGCAATCGATATATACCTTTGCGCGCACTTCGCGCCGGAGTCGCCGGCTCGGCGAAACGGAATTCTCCAACCGGATGCTACGGATCATCCCGTCCGTAACGGCGGCGCTCAGGATCCGGCTCTCGTACCAAACCTCGACTCCCGCTCTCTCGATATACTCGTTGAAAACCGCCTCTGCCGCCTTAGGTTCGAAAATCCATTGCTCGAACTTGCCGTAATGCCGGCCCAGACGACGATAGAAATCGAGGGCAAGGCCCCGGACCACATATTTGTTTCCTATATCGGTATAGCCGAGCCCGCCGGAACTCATGCCTCCCAAATGCCTCCCCGGCTCGATCAACAATACGCTTTTGCCGGATTGCCGGGCCGCGTACGCGGCAATAACTCCGGCCGACGTTCCCCCGTATACGCATACGTCCACAGACTTCGATACCTTTCCTTCCAAACGCAAAGGCTCGAACAGGGCCACCGACGCCGTCAGCCAGCCGAACAACAGAACTCCGATCCGTCTCATGCGGTATTTTCTTTCGATTTATCGGTTAAGCGCCGGCTTTTCCTCCGCACGGCGACAATACAAAGTTGGCAAAAAAACGGAACGTGGCAATAACAGCCCGACAGCACGCGATTTTTCGCCGAGAAACGGAGCCGATACAGCCTTTCGCCGCAACCCTACGCCCACATACGTCGCCGACAGGACCAAACGTACGCACGGCACGAACCGAAAAACAGCCGGAAAACAAGAAGCGGAAGATATGACCGTATCTCCCGCTCTCCTTGAGTTCACACACGAGGGCTTACTCCTCGCTCTCGGCTTCTTTCATATTATGGAACACGTTGGTCACGTCCTCGTCTTCCTCGAACTTCTCGATCAGCTTCTCGATCGACTCGCGCTGCTCGGGCGTCACTTCCTTCGTATCGAGCGGAATGCGCTCGAACTCACCGCTGATCAGATCGTAACCGTGATCCTCGATGTATTTCTGAATCGCGCCGTAGGCCTCGAACGGGCCGTATATGACGATCTCCTCGCCGTCGGCGAACACTTCGTCCACCCCGCAGTCGATCAGTTCCAGCTCCAGCTCGTCCAGATCGATACCGTCCTGCTTGGTCATCTTGAAAACGCACTTATGATCGAACAGAAAATCCACCGATCCTGTCGTGCCGAGCGAGCCCCCGGCCTTGTTGAAATAGCTCCGCACGTTGGCCACCGTGCGGGTCGTATTGTCGGTTGCCGTCTCGATCACCATCGCGATGCCGAACGGAGCATACCCTTCGTACACCATCTCCTTGTAGTCGCCCATCTCCTTCGAGGTGGCCCGCTTGATCGCCCGCTCGACGTTCTCCTTGGGCATGTTGGCGGCCTTGGCATTCTGAATCAGAACCCGCAAGCGCGTATTACCCGCCGGGTCGGGACCGGCCGCCTTGACGGCTATGGCGATCTCCTTGCCGAGTTTGGTGAACGTACGGGCCATGTTGCCCCATCTTTTCAACTTGCGCGCCTTACGATATTCAAATGCTCTTCCCATAGTGTGTTCCGGTTCGTTTTTTGTTTTTCAGGAGTACAAAGCTAAGCCCTTTTTTAAAAATAGACAAAAAAAAGCGTACTTTTGTGCGGCTCAAACCGATGTGAGAATATGACTGACGAACCGATTTATCAGGCTCTCGAAGTGTTGCGCAAAGGCGGTATCATCCTCTATCCGACGGACACGGTCTGGGGCATCGGATGCGACGCGACCAACGACGAAGCCGTCGAGCGCATCTACCGGCTCAAGCGAAGCGGCGAGAAAAAAAGCATGCTCGTACTGCTGGATCACCCCGACAAAGTGTCGCTTTATATCAGGAAAGTCCCCGATATCGCATGGCAGTTGTACGAAGTGGCCGACAAGCCGCTGACGCTGATCCTGCCGGGAGCCTGCGCCGTCGCCGAGAATCTGATTCCCGAGGAGGGTACGCTCGGCATCCGGATTCCCGAGCACGAGTTCTGCAAGAAGCTGATCCGCAAGCTGAACCGGCCGCTGGTATCCACCTCGGCCAACATCTCGGGCCAGCCCGCTCCGCGCACGTACAGTGAAATTTCGCAAGATATCAGGCAGGGAGTAGACCTGATCGTCGACCCTTCGCTCGAAGGACATCCTACGCGCAAAGCCTCCTCGATCATCCGCGTAGGCCTCTCCGGCGAAGTGAACGTAATCCGCCCGTAAGCGATGATCGAAACGAAAATCCAAATGCGCTTTGCCGACGTCGATATGCTGGGACACGTCAATAACGTCAACCAGCAGCACTATTTCGACCTGGGCAAAAGCGACTTTTTCCGCCGCGTGCTCGGCATGAAGCCCGTATGGAAATCCGAGGGACTGATCATGGTCTCGACCCGCACAGATTACCGGGGACAGATTCGGATGGAAGACCCGATCGTCGTCACGACATGCGTCGACCGGATCGGTCATAAGAGCTTTACGCTCAGGCAACAGATCGTCGACACCCGCACTCGCGAAGTGAGAACCGAGTGCACGACGGTCTTAGTCGCATTCGATTTCGAACGTCAGGAATCGATCGAAATCCCTGCCCCTTGGCGCGAGAAGCTCGCTTCGTCTCTGCACGAACAATAAGGACACGGCACGAGCGAAACCTCTACCATATCCGACAGGGATTCCGGGATCGGCACATTTCATCCCCCGGAAGCGTTCCTCATTGCATAGCCTGGTACGGAATCATGATTACGACATCCGTCCGGTCGGTTAGCGACAACACACGACGATATTCATTCTTTATTCAGAATCGGCCGGTTACCCCCATGCCGGCAACCGTTCTTTCATCGATTCCTCTGTTTCCCAACGACAAGGAGCCCTGCGCCAGCCGGCCGCGACGCATCCGGTCACGCGAAAAACCGGCAAGCCCCGATTACGAAACGAGGCGGGATTCCCGCCTCGCACGCATGTGTCTCCGCTCGGAGGATCAATAGCCCAAAATCCGCATCATCGACCGGTAGCTCTGCTCTTTGGCGAACAACCGGGTATAATACTCGTTGTCGCCTTTGTCGCGGTCGATGATGATGTGCTTCGGCGCAGGGATCAGGCAATGCTGAATGCCGCCGTAGCCGCCGACGGATTCCTGATAGGCCCCCGTGTGGAAAAAACCGATATACTGCGGTCCTCCCCCCAGTTTCGGCAAAAAGATCGCATTCGAGTGCGACTCCCCGTTGTAATAGTCCTCGCTGTCGCAGGTCAGCCCTCCGAGGAAAACCCGCTGGTACTCGCGGTCCCAGTTATTGACGGCGAGCAGAATGTACCGCTGGTTTATCCCCCAGATGTCGGGCAGCGTCGTCATGAACGAGCTGTCGATCATATACCAGCACTCGCGATCGTTCTGCTGCTTCTGGTTGATGATCGAGAAAAGCGTCGCGCCGCTCTCGCCGACGGTAAACGATCCGAACTCGGTGAAGATGTTCGGCTCGTCGATTCCGGCCTGATTGCATATGTTCTTGATCTGGGCGACGATCTCCTCGGTAATGTACTCGTAGTCGTAGTCGAAAGCGAGCGAGTTCTTGATCGGGAAACCGCCTCCGATATTCAGCGAGTCGAGCTCCGGGCAGATTTTCTTCAGCTCGCAATAAACGTTCAGACACTTGCTCAGCTCATTCCAGTAGTACGCGGTATCCTTGATTCCGGTATTGATGAAAAAGTGCAGCATCTTGAGCCGGAATTTCTTGTTCCCCTTGATTTTCGCACGATAATACTCGACGATATCGTTATAACGGATACCCAGCCGCGACGTATAGAAATCGAACTTCGGCTCCTCCTCCGAGGCGATCCGGATACCGATTTTGCACCGGGTATCGATCGCCGCGTCGAGCAACTCGAGCTCCTCCTTATTATCGATGATCGGAATCGTATTCTCAAAGCCGCCGTTGACCAAAGAGGCGATGTTTTCGACATACTGCGGACGCTTGAATCCGTTGCATACGATGTAAATGCCCTTATCGATCACGCCGCCGTCGTACAGCGCATTGATGATATGGATATCGTAGGCCGACGACGTTTCGAGATTGATGTCGTTCTTGAGCGCCTCCTCCAGCACGAACGAGAAGTGCGAGCTCTTGGTGCAATAGCAATAGTTATAGCTGCCTTTATAGTCAACCTTGGCCATCGCCACATTGAACAGGCGTTTGGCGCGTTGAATCTGCGAAGTAATCTTCGGCAGATAGGTTATCTTCAGCGGCGTTCCGTATTGCTTGATTACGTCCATCAGCGGAACCTCGTGAAAATTCAGTTCGTTGTCCGTCACCGAAAACTCATCCTGAGGAAACTCGAAAGTCTGCTCGATCAGATCGATATACTTGTTCTTCATCAGTCAATTCGATTTGCTCGAACCGATCCGGATCAGCTACATCCCCAACTAAAAGCCGATCCGACTCGATTACATTGACAATATAATTAATGATGCAAAGAAGATAATTCCTTACGACAAAAACAACAATCCGACCGAAAATCCGACCGAAATAATCCGATCCGCGCGCTTCGCGCTTTTTCCGCAAGGATTTTGCGTTCCGAATTTGCAGAGCCGTTTGCTACTGTAATGAAAAAAGCATATTTTTGAAAACAATTTTAATACCTCCGAAACATGATCAACAAAATCATAGCAGAATACCTGCAAACCAACAAGCGACTGGTTGTTCCTCACTTCGGAGCGTTCATCCGAAAAGAGAACAGCGAGGCGATCGTGTTCGTGCCTTTTCTGAAAAAGGACGACGGCGTGCTCCAACAACTGCTCGTTTCCGAATACGGTATGGACTCGGCCGACGCACAGGCGGTCATAGACGAATATATCGCAGAGATCAAGGAAAGCATAGCCGCGCGGGGCGCGTACGTTATCGAAGGCGTCGGCAGGCTGATGACCGACTCCAACGGAATATGCTATTTGGAACTCGGCGCCGCGCCGGCGCAAGCAGCAGCCGTCCGGCCCGCCGATACGGCATCCCCGGTCGGCCCGGCCTCGTTCCCGGCACCATCGGCCGAGCCGGCACGGCATACGAAGATTCAGCAGCAGGCGCGTCCGACGGAAAAAACCGACAAACTCGGCGCAGCAGCAGCCTCCCCGCAATCGCCCGCCCGCAAGCCGGAGGCGCAATATCCGCCCGATACCCGCCCGAGCAACCCGGTCACTTCCCGGTCGGTGCAAGACGCCCTTTACGGCAATCCCCGTCCTACCCCCATGCAAGCTCCGGCAGACCGGCAAGAACAGACTTTCCGAACACCCATGCCGAATGTCCGCCCCGGAATCCAGCCGCCCCGGCCGCCTATGCCGCCCCAAGGACGGCCCGCCGGCACGGGATACCGTCCGTCGCGCCCGGTGGGCAGACAAGCCCCCAAGTCCAAAGCCGACGGATTCATCGTCATAGCCATTCTGGCCGCCGTAGCGGCTTTGGCCGCCATCATATTCGGGCTGACGGTCACTCACGGCGGACCCGATATCCTGCCGCTGATCGAATCCTCGTCGCCCGACACGACGCAGGTTCAGCCGATAGCGGAATAACCGTACCGAACACGTAGATTACGACCCATGGATCTGACCATAGTAAAGCAGCGTTTCGGAATCATAGGCAACAACGACGCACTGAACAGGGCACTGGAGGTGGCTTTGCGGGTGGCTCCTACCGATTTGTCGGTCCTCGTGACGGGCGAAAGCGGGGTAGGAAAGGAGTTTTTCCCTCAAATAATCCACGCCAACAGCAGCCGCAAGCACGGCAACTACATCGCGGTCAACTGCGGAGCCATTCCCGACGGGACGATCGACTCGGAGCTTTTCGGACACGAGAAGGGAGCGTTCACGGGCGCGACGGAAAGCCGCAAGGGCTATTTCGAAGTAGCGGACGGAGGCACGATCTTCCTCGACGAAGTGGCCGAGCTGCCGCACACGACCCAAGTCCGGCTGCTGCGCGTGCTGCAAACCGGCGAGTTCATCCGCGTCGGATCGTCGAAAGCGCAGAAGACCAACGTTCGGGTCGTCGCGGCGACCAACATCAATCTGCGCAATGCCATAGCCGAAGGGCGCTTCAGGGAGGACCTCTATTATCGGCTCAATACGGTCCCCATACTCATTCCTCCTCTGCGGGAGCGCAAAGGAGACATCCATCTGCTTTTCCGAAAGTTCGCCGTCGATATCGCAACGCAGTACCGCATGCCGGCCATTTCGCTGGACGAGCAGGCAAGAGAAATGCTCGAAAGCTACGGTTGGCCCGGCAATATCCGCCAGCTCAAAAACGTAGCCGAGCAGATTTCGGCTATCGAGCCGACCCGAACGATCACCGGAGAGATTCTGCGCCGCTACCTGCCCGCCGAAACCGAGCGCAGCGGCGTGCCCATGCTGACGGAGCCGTCCGCAGCCAAGGACCGCAGCGACGAGCGGGAGCTGCTGTATAAAGTGCTTTTCGACTTGCGAAGCGACATGAACGACGTCAAGCGGATGCTCGCCGAACTGATCGCCGAGCGCAAGTACGAGGCCCCGAAAAGCGACATCGCGGCTCTGCTTCCGCGCAGCAACTATCCGGTAACCTCGCCTGTCAGGCCGGCCGAAGAAATATTCACCGATACGGAAGAAGTGATCGACGAGCCTCCGCACGAGGAAATGACCAAGGAAAAAGCCCAGCGCGAAGCGATCGTCCGCGCGTTGCGTCACCACGGCGGCAAGCGCAGGGACGCGGCCCGCGAGCTTTTCATATCCGAAAGAACGCTGTACAGAAAAATGAAAGAGCTGGGAATCGACGATTCCTGCATCAAGCCATGAAATAAGCGGCCTTTCCAAAACGTTTCTCCGTCGTAACCCATCACTCGACAAAACGAAAGCGATGATCAATATAAAGAAATCGATATTGTTGATACCTTGCACTTTGCTCTTTGCGGGATGCAAGGTGACCTATTCCTTTTCCGGGGCATCCATTTCGCCCGAGGTCAAGACCGTCAGCATCCCCCGCTTCCCGAATAACGCGCTGCTGGTCGCACCCATACTCAGTTCCACGCTGACGGAGGCGCTGCAGGACCGCTTTTCGCGCCAGACCCGGCTGACGCTGGTTCCCGAAGGCGGAGACCTGAACTTCGAAGGCGAGATCACGAACTACACATCGACGCCGGCCGCCATATCGGGCAACGAGTACGCCGTCCGGAACAACCTGACGATCACCGTACGCGTCCGTTTCACCAACACGATCGATCCGTCGCAAAACTACGACAAGACGTTCTCCGCCTTCGCCCCTTACAACAGCGATCAGTTGCTCCAGAACGCCGAGCCTACGCTGATACCCGAAATCGTCGAACAACTGGTCGAAGACATATTCAACGCAGCCGTATCTCAATGGTAACACGTATAATGAAACGCCCTGTCGTTCAGCCGGCCCGGCTCGAGCGGCTGACAGACGACCAACTGGCCGACGTCCTGAAGCGTTACCCTTGGTTCGACACGGCCCGGCTGATATTGCAAAGCAGGACGACGGCCGAGGACCCGCAGCTGCGCTTGCGCCTGCAAATCGCCGGATGGCCGGAAATTCTGCTCGCCCGCCCCGACACCGCCCGGAGCGAAGCCGACGTGATCGACCGGTTTCTGTCGCGCGAATTCCGCCGCATCGTCCCCGACCCGGCGTCTTTCCCGGCGGGTGAGGACCTCGCCCGCGAATCGGTCCGCGAAGATCCCGAGCTCATCTCGGAAGAGCTGGCCGACATCTATGCGCGGCAGGGGCTTTACGCCAAAGCGAAAGAGATTTATGCCCGATTAAGTTTGCTATATCCGGAAAAAAGTGTTTATTTTGCCGAGATTATTGCCGGGCTGGACACGAAAAAGTCCGGAAAGTGAATGGGAAGAAAATTACAAACGTTTAAATAACCTTACAGGATGTATATTTTTTGCATAGTACTGATTCTGATAGCGAGTGTTCTGATTATACTTGCGGTTTTGGCCCAAAGTCCCAAAAGCGGCATGGCGGCTAATTTCGGCGCGTCGAACCAAGTGATGGGAGTCCGTCAGACGGCGGATTTTCTCGAGAAGTTCACATGGGGACTGGCCATCGCGATCGTCATCCTCAGCCTGCTGGCCACGATGACCATGCCGTCGGCCAATATCAGTTCGAGCAAAAGCGGTGTAGAGAAGGCATTGGAGCAGGCTATCGAAAGCAATCAGAATCTGCTGCCCTCGTCTCTCCCGTCCGCAGAGCCGGCAGCGAACCCTGCACCCGCAGACTCTGCAAAATAATACGAGCGAATCTCCGTAAAAAAGCATGCAGACACGCGCGTCGTGTCTGCATGCTTTTTTTTATCACCCCGTTTCGAAAGACGGAGGTACTTTTCAGAACCGCATCGCCGCATCAGAAAGCTCTGCCTTTAGCAGTCATGGCAAGCATCGGATTCCCGCAAACGCCCTGTCCCCAATACGCCGCGAACGGACCGCGGCATCGATATCGAGCCGTGGAGTCGTCCGGCATTTTCCTGCGCACCCTGTAACGCTTCTCAACAATCCGAGTTGCCGGCCGAGCTCGAAGCCTCTTTTGCCCATACCGCTATACATCAACGCCTATACGCACGACTGGATTCCGTCGCGTCCGCCATATTCACGGATCAGCGCACAGAAAAAGCCGGGGAGTCCGAAAAGCAGCTCCCCGGCTTCGTTGTATTAGGTTTTTCGCCGGATCTCACCCCGGCCGAGTACGAAAAAATTCTGTCGGCAGCCGAATCACGGCATGATCGTACCCATCGTAAAAGCCGGCTACTTGGTAACGACTTCCCAGACTTTGATCCTTCGATCCGAGCCGTCGGGGCCCTCTACATACAAGGTAACGGTCCATTCGCCGGCCTTCGGATAGCGGTGAACGGGGCAGGGTTCGTCGGCTCCGGTCCCGTCGCCGAAATTCCAGCGCCGCTTCTCGATCTTTCCTCGTGAACGGTCCTCGAAACGGATAAGCCTTCGGTCTCGGTCGATTTCCTCGAAAGACCAATCGGCCTCGATCACGGGACACAGCGAATCTTCCAGCGGCATGAGCCGGAAAGCGTTCAGAAACGACCCGTCGCGAATCATGCGGAAATCGTGCGACAGACACATGACCGGGTCGGCCTGAGGCTTATCCGTATCGAAATCGATCATGCACCACGACAGGCCGATCAGCTCGTTCTCTTCCAGCCGCGACACGACCGAACGCGAAATGCCCTCTACAGCCGCATAATCGAACGGGGTGATCCAAAACTCCATGCGAAGCGTACCGCTCTCGCCTTGCGCGAAATCGTAATCGTACGCCACGTTCGCATAGGGGAAGTCCTTGATCCACGGAGTCGAGCCCCACACCATAGCCCAATCCTTGCCGGGCTGTACCGGAGTGAAGATATGGTAATTCTGCGCATGCGCTCCGTGTCCTTTGAAATGAAGGTCCGAGACCGGCAGCTTGTTCCGATTGCCGTTGTCCTCCTTGATGAACGGCCCTCCGGACAGGTCGGCATCGACCACCAATTCGAAAATATCCTGCCGCAGCCCCTCATCGGCAAAGTCCCAGCAGTCGTCGTAGGCCTCCACGTAGAAATAGAGACGATTCTCGCCGGCCACCCAGCCGACCTTCACCGTCAGGTCGAACTCGCGCGGATCGAGTCGAGCTCCCCGCCCGCCGTGCGTATCGTACAGCTCAGACAATCCGACCGAATAAGAGTCGGGCACGATTTCCCAGTCCGAGAAATCGCCGTCGATGCGCGGAATCGCCGTACGCGGAAACTGGAAAACCTTGTACTCCTTATCGGGACGGGCGAACGCCCATGCACGAGGCGAGACGACGCAAGCCAATACAATAAAAAACAAACAATTAATCCTTTTCATCGAATCATTTTATTCAGATAATCCACGTTCTGTTCGCGAAAACGCCGAAAGGGCCTCGCGAAAACTCCGGCCGCCGAACAGGCGACGATTCCGGAACTCATTCCGCAAAAGCCTCGTCGCACATCGACTGAGGCAGATCGCCGGGCGAGCTTCCCCAATCGCGGTTCGGCCGAGCTCCCATTTCGAAAGTCAGGGTCGCATCGCCGCCGAAAAGCTCCTCGTGGCTCAGCCAGTTTTTCGTGAAGGGCCGTCCGTTGAGCGAAGCCGACCGGATATAGCGGTTCTCGCGCGAAACGCCGTTCGCTCGGACCGTCAGCACGCCCCGCCCGTGACGAAGCTTCACCTCGGGGAAAATGGGCGTGCCGACGAAATAGACCGCCCGCCCGTGCGTTACCGGGTAGAAGCCCATCGAGCTCATCACGTACCAAGCCGACATCTGCCCCGTATCGTCATTGCCGCAGATTCCTTCGGGCGAAGCATCGTACAGCGTGTAAAGCACGTCGGCGATCCGCCGCTGGGCTTTCCACGGCTCGCCGGCATAATTGTACATGTACAGCGTGTGGTGACCGGGCTCGTTCCCTTGGGCGTACTGTCCGATCAGGCCCGTAATGTCCGGCGCCGGATTGTCGCCGTGTATCTCGGAGCTGACCGTGAAGAGCGAGTCGAGTTTGGCTACGAAAAGCTCCCGTCCGCCGAACAAATCGATCAGTCCCTTTCCATCGTGCGGCACGAAAAACGTCCACTGCCACGAGGTCCCCTCGCAGAAGTCGTCCCCCTCGCGGTAATGATTCGACAGAAACGGGTCGAACGGCGTGCGCCAGCTTCCGTCGGAAAGCCTGCCTCGCATGAAGCGCAGCGAACTGTCGAACAGATTGCGGTAACGGCCGGCGCGCTCGATGTAGCGCTCGTAATCCTCCTCGCGACCCAGCATGCGCGCCATCTGCGCGATGCACCAGTCGTCGTAGCAGTATTCGAGCGTCTTCGACACGGAAGTGATCTCCAGATCGCAGGGCACATAGCCGTAGCGGTTGTAATGACGCGCGCCGCGGAACGCTTTCAGGAAATAGCCGAAGGTATCGCGGTCGGACGATGCTTTCATCGCCTCGTACAGGGCCTCTACATCGAAATCGCGGATTCCCTTGCTATAGGCATCGGCTATCACCGGCATCGAATGGTACCCGATCATGCACATATTCTCGACTCCCGCAAGCGTCCAGATAGGCAACTGGCCGCAATGGCGATAGTGCTCGAGCATCGTTTTCATCAAATCGCGCGTGACGTCGGGCCGCAGAATAGCGATCAACGGATTCTGCGCCCGGAACGTATCCCACAGACTCAACACGCCTGCGAAATAGCGGAAGTCGCCCCGGTACACTTTCGAGTCGGAGCTCCGATACTCTCCCGTCACGTCGGAATAGAGCATAGGGTAGAGCATAGCGTAATAAAGGCTGGTATAGAAAACTTCCCGGCGGGACGGTTCCCCGCCCTCGATCCGAACGGCTGACAGCTGCTCGTTCCACGCACTATAGGCGGAGGAGCGCACCCGGTCGAAGTTCCAGCCTTTGATTTCGGCCGACAGATTTTCCCGGGCCCCTTCCATGCTGACCGGAGAAATCCCGACACGCGCCACGAGCGGTCGTCCGTCCCGGCCACCGAAATTCAGCACGGCCCGGACATCCGTTCCCTCGAGCTCGCGAATCCCTTCGACCGACCGCCCATGGTCGAAAAAGCGGCACGAACGGATCGGCTCCGAAAACTCCGCATAGAAATAGACATGCTGCTCGGGCGCCCAGCCGTTCGAGATGCGGAACCCGCGCACGGTGCGCTCGTCGACCCACTCGAGCCTCGAGACCTTCACCGTATCGAAATCCTCGTCGGCGAATATCGTCGTCGAGTGCTGACAACCGTGCTTCAGGTCGACGATCAGCTGCCGCGCCGCGCCGTCCGGATAAGCATACCGGTGCATGCCACAGCGGGAAGTCGCCGTCAGCTCGGCCTCGATGTCCGAGTCGAGCAGCCTGACCCGGTAATACCCGGGCTCGACATGCTCCTGCTCATGCGAGAAACGGCTGCCGACACGATCGGGATAAACCTCCAGCCGCTGCCATGCGCTATCCGCCACCGGGAAAAACATAATGTCCTGAAAATCGGTTCCGCCGCCGCCCGACTTGTGCGTATGGCTGAAGCCATAGATCACATCGTGGTCGTAGTGGTAGCCCGACGAGGTGAAATAGGTGTCGGGACCGAGCTGCACCATCCCGAACGGAGCAGCCGCCACCGGCACGACGCAGCCGGCCGCCCCGGTTCCCATCATCGGACGGACGAGGGAAGCGGGCTCCGCCCCGGCGGCAAGCGTCGCCGCATACAGCGGCATCGCAGCCGCCAGAATCATTTTATGGTAATCCATACTGGTATCTCGTTTCAAAGGAACGGGGCCCGCCCGCAAGGCAGGCCCCGCCCGTTTCGGTCCGTAACGGCTATTATTTCCTGCTTTTGGCAGCCTCGGCCTCGCGGTCGAGCAGATAGTAGATGTTGTCGGCAATCGGCCCCGGGGCGATGAACATGCCGCCGAAAAGACCCGTCACCGAATTGTGCGTATCGGGGAAGCAATAGTCGAACTCGCCCTGCCGGTAACGCTCGTAAGTCTCAGGAATGTTGTGCGGACGCCAGTTGTCATCCGTGTGCACGCTCATCCACTGGAGCGCCGCGTTCGTGATACCGCGCTGAAACTTGAGCCAGTCGATCTCGGGATCGATCTCGTCCCAGCGGATGTTCTCGCGGGCCGACTGGGCGAATACGCCCAGCACTTCCCATTGCACATGGTCGCGCACCCAGTTGGCGAAATACCAGTCGCTCGAACTGAGCACCGGCTTCGTGTAATAGAGCGACGGCATGTCCTCGGGCTCCCACAGGTGCGTGAACGGCAGAATCGTGCGAATCCAGTAGACGGCTTTTTGCTTGTACTTTTCGTCGCCGAACTGCTCGTAAGCCTGATAGTTCGCAATGGCGGCATGGCCGGCGGCGAACAGGTTGGCCGCATGGAGAGGGGTCTCCCAGAAATCGCCGCCCTCCGGCCGGGTCATCGGAAGGCAATAGTCGAGCGCCTTGCGCGCGGCATCCAAGAAGCGCCGCTCGCCGGTTTCCCGCCCGATGCGGAGCAGATCCATCGCGGGCAGAATCGTGATGTCGAGCGCCGTCGCTCCGTCGAGACCCATCGGCTCGACGAACGACGTGGCCACCTTGAAATCGTCCTTACGGAAATGGCGGCCGTCGGGCTCGAATGCGAACGAGCCGTCGGCACGCTGAATCGCCAGAATCTCGTCACCCTGTTTTTCGAGACGTTTCTTCCGAGCCTCGTCCGTCTCGGGCTGCGAACCGCCTTTCGGTCTCACGGACTCGATCTTGGCCTGCAACTGCTTGACGACTTCCGACTTCTTATTCTCCTGCATGTAACGAACCAGAAAACCCGGCACGTTCGGGCCCGCTTCCTCGATCGAGCGTTGCACGACGCCGAAACCGCGCCCCTCGTGCCACAGGTTCGTGTTGTATGCCTCGGCCATCCGGTCGAGCGCATCGCGATAGTCCCATCTCGGAGCGGCGGGCTCGGGCAGTCCGTTGCGCAGCACCCATTCGGTCACCACGTCGACGCTGTTGCCTTTCGTAAGCCAGAGCTCGGCATTGAAAACAATTTTCTGACCGATGCGCAGTTCGAGCGCATTTTCGGCCCAAAGCTCGTTCTCGTGTCCTTCGGTCGAGGCATCGGGTATCATCAGGCCCATCAGCTGGTTGTTCATCCGGTCGACGAAGTTCGGCGAGGCGAATACCGGCTGCGGATGCTGCGTACGATAGTTGAACCAGCGAGCGGCCACCTCATTCGGATTCCATGAGAGACCGATCGCGTCGCCGTCATGGCTGATCGCCATGACCGGTACGGAAACCTTGTTGGGGTGGGGAGCCACCCGCAATGCCCACGGGTCCTTGAAAAAGTCCGTTCCGCTCGTCCATTCGTCGCCTACGGCCCAGTCGACTCCCGGCAGGATCGCGTCGTCTTTGGCCGTGCCGAACGACGACTCGCCGACCTTGAGCCACGGGCCGCGCAGATAGCGCACATGATAGTTGCCCGTAGCGGTGAGGTCGTAATTCAACTTGACGAAAGGCGAGTCGTCCTCGAGCGCAATCGTCACGACGCCGGTAATGGCCGGCTCGGCAAGCGGGTAGTGCATCCAGTTGTCGAACGAGGTCCCCTTCAGCATGTCGCGCACGACGACCGACTTGACCCGAAACACCAGACTCTCGCCTTCGGGAGTGCTGACACGGGACACCGAATCGGCCTCGAGGCGCATCGGAATGTCCTGATCGCGGATCATCAGCTCGCCCAAATGATCCATCACGGCCATCAACTTGCCCGAGGGAGTCTCGATCTCGGCCCAGCCCCAGCCCTTAATCCGCTTGAAGAAATGAAGCGTAACGTAGCGGTTTTTCAGCGTAACCGACTCGTTCACATAGCTGCTCTGCTTGAACTTCGGCTCCAAACCGTTGTCGGCCGCACGAACCTGCCGTACGCCCCACAGACCCGCGCAAAGCGAGGCGAGTCCTATCGAAATAATCAGTTTTTTCATCGTTCGTTCGGTTTATCCTATTCTTCGAAATGGTAGTTGGCCCGGCGCGAAGGAGCCTGATCGCCGTTGAGCAGGAACTCGTCGATATCGCCCAACTTCTGAATGCCGTCGGCCCAGTGGAAGTCGAACGACAGCTTGCCTGAGCCGAAAAATTTTCTCGGCACGGCCACCATCAGCTCGTTCCCCTCATAGCGATAATCGATCGTCGCAGGCTTCCCCCAGTCGTCGCGTCCATAGGTTCTCACGCCCGTGCGGCGGCCGTCGTGCAACGACTCGTTGACCAGCAGGTCGTAGCCTTCCCAACCGGTCGAGTGATCGCCGTCGGCATCGATGAACAGCAGCATCCACAACGGATCGGTATGCGGCGTGAGCGGATCGGCCGTTCGGACATAGAAATAGACGAAGCGGTCGTCCCGGGCCACCTTCGATTCGACGATATCGTTGCGTCCGGTCCGGTTCACATAGGGCCCGGCCGCGAAATTGCCCGGGCTGTCGCGGTGATACGTGTCGCCCACATGATCGAAATAGGAATTCTCCACCTGCTTCCACTGGTCGAATCCGCCGTTCAGGTCGATCGTCCGCTCCGGTCCCGCCGCGACCGGCTCGGCTACACCCTTGTACCTGCGGACGGCCGCCATCAGCTGATAGTAGTAATTGTCGCCGTGACCGCCTTTCATCGGCTCGATGTCGCGGCTGTACTCCTGATTGTACTGGTCGATGAAATAGGATTCGCCCATTTCGATCTTCCGTCCCCCCTTGCCGCAGTTCGCCCCCGGAAAGAAGTCCCATTGACGCATTTCCTCGTCGTAGTCTTCATGACGGCGGGTCATCTGGCCGGCCGTCCACTCGTTCCAGCCCGTCACGAAAACGAACTCGGGATCGACTTCCAAAGCCCGGCTCCACTGCTCGGCGAAATAGAGTCCCTTGTCGGTATCGGGCGTCACGTCGTAACGGTCGGTTTCGGGCTGCACGCCGTCATGGAAGCTGCGGCCGATGTTCGACAGCGGATGCTCGGCTACGGCCACAGGTACGTATTCGGCCCGGTCGGGCGACTCGCTCCAGCCGACCGACTGAGGATAATGGTCGACCCAAGGCCATTCGTCGTGACCGTCGTCGTACCAGCGGAGCGTCGTCCATGCCCAGCTTTGGCGAATAGTGAAGAAATCGGTAATCGCTTTCGGGAAACGCACGTCGTTCACTTGCTGGCGATTCCCTGTGACATGCTGCCCGAACAACAGCAGCGGCTTGCCTTTCCATCGGAACCACAAGTCGGCGTAAAGGCCCCGGCTGTAAATTTTGTCCCAAAGCAATTCGACCGATTTCTGACTGGCCAGACACGCGATCTGCGGCGTCGGCTCGCCTTCGGCGCGCATCCGCCGGAACACGTCGGCGATAAAACAGAACACGTCCTCGTAAATATGGTCGTTCGTATTGTCCAGCACGATCAGATCGACGCCCGCATCGCACAACTGGCGCGCATGACGTCGAACGATCCACTCGTCTTTCATAATATAGTAGCCGGCCTCGGGCTCGCCCCAATAGTGCGTGCCGCCTCCCCATTTCGGATGCTCCGGATCGGCCGCCAGAATCTTCGTCACGTCGAACGGCCCCTGCTTGGCGCCGTTGTTATTGTGCGTAACGAAATAGAACATGCCGACCACCCGGTTCCCCTTGCGCGGTCCGCACTCGTCGAAGCCGGGCAACGCGCGGCCCAGCGCGTCGGTCGCCGTCCACGTATCGGACCGAAGATCCTTCGCTGGTGTCGAAAGCGGCTCGGGAGAAACCGCCCGCAAAGCAAGCGACCCCAAGCTGCAAGCGACCGACAATATGCCTATTTTCAGAAAATTCGACTTACTCATCTCTATCAAAAGTTCGGTTCAATCGTTCAGTTCGGGCCTCATCGGAATAGGCGCCTTGTAGATCACCTGATCCCAATCGTCGATGCCGATAATGTCCTTGGCGAACTCGAATACTTCGTCCTCTCGATCCGTCCCGAAAGCCTGAAATACGAACCATGCCGGCTTGCGTCCGCCCGGATCGGTCTCGTCGTCCATGAAGCGCCGCACGCCGATCCGCAGGCCGCCCTCGGCCCGCTGGTCGAACCAGCCGTGCATCTGGTAAGCATCGATTCCGTCGCACGCCTCGAGCTTCTTCATCGCGTAGGCCATACCGGCGGCCTGTTCCCGGAGAGCCTCCTCGGAGTAGTCCTTCGAGTTGGGATTCTGCTCGGAAAGGAAAACCGTTCTCTTGATCTTGCCCTGATACAGCGCGCGGGGCTGCTTGATCCATGCGTCGAGCACCTCCAGATTCTTGAACGTAATCTGAGGCGTGTCGTAATCGAACGTCGCCTGATCGTCAAGCCACGATTTGGGCTCGAACAACGACTGGGGGTAGGGGTGATGAGCGACACCCCATTTGAAATCGCCCTCGGCCTGCGTATAGTCCACGAGCAGCTCGAGCAACTGAGCCGACGGATAGCAGTACTCGTTGTGGCGCGACTGCCAGTAGTGCGTCAGCGTGATGAACACTTCCGGATGAGGGCTGTACTTGCGGGCCGTATAGTACAACAGGCGCATCGACTTGATATAAATATCCATGAAGCGCAGCGGCGTCTTGATACCCGCGTTGGTCCACACCCAACCCGCATCGACCTCGTTGTGGGCGATCCAGTGATGCACGCGGCCGTACTTCTTGTCGGGACGGCTGTAGCGCTCGGCCAGAAAATCGATCGCGGCGGCATACAGGTTCAGCGACTCGAGCGTCGTCATGTTCGGCATCGTATAGATACCCGCCGGATCGAAGTCGGGATGCTCGAACAGCCGTCCGGCCGTTTTGTCGGCGAACGAGCGTTCGGGAGCGATCAGAACGATCGCGTTGACGATTACGTCTCGGGCGGCCGTATACTGCAACGTCTTGTCGAAACCTTCGATCGCCTTGCGGTCGGCATAATACGTCCGACCGTTATAGTCGAACGGAATCGCATCGTCCGAGGGCGTCAGGCTCATGAAGCCGAGCCACATGTTGACCGTGACGCTGGTAATGTCCAGACTGTCGAGGTCGGAAGCGAAACGATTCGCTCCGAAACCGCCGATTCCCTTCTTGCTGGCGGGAACCTCATGGGGCAGATCGTACTTGGCCTTCACGTCGTCGGCATAATGGCCGTGCGAGCAGATCAGCATGCCGTTCTGCGATTTCTGGGCCAGCACCCAGCGCGAGTACAGCCGGTCGTAGCGCTGGCCGTCCACCTCCGCATAGCGGTCGAAATCGGCCTTGAACTTCTTCGGCCCTTTCACACGCTGAACAGTCAGAAAGTCTTTTTCGGTCAGTTCGCGGAACATCGGCACCTCGCACAGGTAGACCTCGCCGGACATTCCCTTGATATCTCCGCTGACCTCTACGCGGTCGTCGTTCACCGTGACGCGAGACACCTCGCACGGGTAGTTTTTCTTCAGATAGACCTCGATATCGGCATTGAGTTGTTTCTCGCGCCGCTCCCGCTCGGTCTTCAGCCGGGCCTGCTCCCGTTCTTTCTCCGTATAGGCTCTCAGCCGGGCATTGCGGATACGCATCGTCGTCGGCCGCGCCGCATTCGGAACGATCAGCAGGCTCAGATAATCGTCAGGACCTTGCAGCCTCTTCAGCTTGTCGGTCACGTCGACCGAGAAGGTGCTCCATCCTTCGGCTATCGGCAGCCGGATCATGTTCTCCTCGATACGCGAACGGTCGTCGTTGACCATCACGACCATGAACTCCATGCCGCTGGCGCAGAAATAGTCGAAGCTGAGCACCGAAATACCCTCTGCCAAAGAACCTTTGACCGGCTCGAAGCGGATGACCGCGCTGCCGGGCGCGGTCGTCACCTCGTAGACATCGCGGTCGACTTGCTTGAATGTAAATTCCTTCGATTCGGTGGGACGAACGGTCAATGCGACCGGTTCCGGAGTCTGGGCGCCGAGCCTGTACAGACCCGACAGCGCACCCGCCAGCAACAGGCTGGCAAGAATCTTCCTTCGCATAGAATATTAAAAGTTTAGGTTAAGTAATACTTGTCTCGCCTCTCGAGGCGCAGCAACTCTAAAATACAATAATACGGTTTTTTCCGGAAAAAATTCGCATTCCGGCCCCTCCTTCGTGAATTTTCCGGACGGAAACCGTCCATCTGCCGGACATTTTTTTCTGCGACGGATGCGGCCGATTCGCGATACTGTTCTATCTTTGCACGGCAATGACCAGATAACCGTTTGTAGGTATTTCCGGACGGAACTCTCCCCATATGCAGGTATTCCGACCGGCGTGCGGACGAACTATCTTTGCCCTCGAAAACTGACCGGAAGCTGACACGCATGGAAAAACCGATCCTATATAAACGCTTGTCCGAACTGAAGACTTCCGAACAAGGAGTCATTACGAAGGTATTCGGACACGGGTCGTTCCGAAACCGCATCACCGAAATGGGATTCGTAAGGGGCAAGGCCGTCAAGGTCATCAAGAACGCCCCGCTGCTCGACCCGATCGAATACGAGATCATGGGCTACCGCATCGCGCTCCGCAAGAGCGAGGCGGAGCTTATCGAAGTCACGGTGGCAGAGAACGCCTTCGGGCCTTCGAGCCGACACGGCGACGCCACATTCCGAGACGAGTCGGTCAACCGTTTTCTGCATGAAGCAGGGAAAACGATCAACGTCGCGCTCGTAGGCAACCCCAACTGCGGCAAGACCTCGCTGTTCAACACGGCCTCGGGCTCGCACGAACGGGTAGGGAATTACAGCGGCGTCACGGTCGACGCCAAGGAGGCCCATTTCCGACAGGACGGTTACACGATCCGCCTGTTCGATCTGCCGGGGACCTACTCGATTACCGAGTACACGCCCGAGGAACTGTACGTGCGCGCCCATCTGCTGAACGAAATGCCCGACGTGGTAGTCAACGTCGTCGACGCATCGAACCTCGAGCGCAACCTGCTGCTGACCACTCAGCTGATCGACATGAACCTGAAAGTGGTCATCGCGCTGAACATGTACGACGAGCTGGAACGCTCGGGAGATACGCTGAATTACCGCGATCTGGGCCGCATGATCGGCATACCCATTATCCCGACCGTCGCCAACCGGAAAGAAGGGATCGACGCCCTGTTCAAGACGGTCATCGACGTATTCGAGGACAACGAACCCGTCGTGCGCCATATCCATATCAACTACGGCGCCGACATAGAGCAAAGCATCCGGACCCTGCAGGCCAAAATATGGGAAAACAAGGATCTGGTGGCACGCTACTCGTCTCGCTATCTGGCGATCAGGCTGCTGGGCGACGACAAGAACATTCGCGAGATCGTCGCCTCCCGGGCCGCCAACTCCGACGAGATAGACGCCACGGCCGCCCGGCTCCGCGAAAAGCTCGAGCACCGCTACGGAGAACCCGCCGAAACGATCATCACGGATGCCAAGTACGGATTTATCGCCGGCGCCCTCGAAGAAACCTATCGCTCCCGAAATGCAGGGAAGAAGCATGTCCCGGCCGACCGAATCGACCGCGTGATGACGCACCGGATCTGGGGACTGCCCATTTTTCTGCTGCTGATGTGGATCACTTTCCAGACCACGTTCTCGCTGGGAGGCATACCGGCCGAATGGATGGAAGCGGGCGTGCAATGGCTCGGCGACCGGGTGACCGACCTTATGCCCGAGGGTTCCCTGCGCGAATTGCTCGTAGGAGGGATCATCAGCGGAGTGGGGGGCGTCATCGTCTTTCTGCCGAACATACTGATCCTCTTTTTCTTCATTTCGCTGATGGAGGATACGGGCTACATGGCGCGCGCCGCCTTCATCATGGATAAGCTGATGCACAAGATCGGCTTGCACGGCAAGTCGTTCATCCCGCTGCTGATGGGATTCGGCTGCAACGTTCCGGCCATTATGGCCACGCGGACGCTCGAAAGCAGGAAGGACCGCGTGATGACCATGCTGATCATTCCTTTCATGTCGTGCAGCGCGCGTCTGCCCGTGTACGTACTGCTGATTTCGGCCTTTTTTCCGCATAATCAGGGACTCGTGCTGTTCTCGATCTATCTGATCGGCATCCTGATCGCCGTACTCTCGTCCGTTCTGTTCAAGAAACTGCTGTTCGCCAAGCAAGAAGCTCCGTTCGTCATGGAGCTTCCGCCGTACCGCATCCCGACCGTACACAACGTCGTAAGGCATATGTGGGACAAAGGCGCGCAGTACCTGAAAAAGATGGGAACCGTGATCCTGCTCGCCTCGATCATCATCTGGGCGCTGGGACACTACCCGCGAAATGTCGAATACTCGACCGACTACGCGGCCGAGAAAGCTCTGGTCGCCGCCTCGGACCAAAGCGCCGAGGAGAAACAGGCGCAGATACAGCACCTCGACAACAGCCAATACGCCGAACATCAGGAAAAATCGTACATCGGCCGGATCGGGCACTTCATCGAGCCGGCTATCCGACCGCTCGGTTTCGACTGGCGGATCGGAGTCAGTCTGGCCAGCGGACTGGCAGCCAAGGAAGTCATTGTCAGTACGATGGCCGTACTGAACAACAGCGGCGACGACGAAACGATGCTCGCGCGGAATCTGCAAAAGCAGACCTACGCATCGGGCCCAAAAGCAGGAGAGCATGTCTACACACCACTGGTCGCTTACACGCTGATGATTTTCATCCTGCTCTACTTCCCCTGCATCGCCGCCATGGCGGCGATCCGCAGAGAGGCAGGCGGACGTTGGGCGCTGTTTACCCTGTTTTACACAACGGCCTTAGCATGGTTATTGTCTCTGCTCGTCTATCAGATAGGAAGCCTTTTCTAACGGGAGCGACGACATGCAGGAAATCATAACAAAAATCATTATCGGAGCAGCGGCGGCATGGGCGATCTACCGAATATTCAGACGGTTCGGTCGTCGCAGAAAATCGCAGTGCGGCTGCGGGGCATGCGGCTGCGGAGGATGCGACGGATGCGCGCGGCGTTCGGCCTGCGAAAAAGAAAAGCAATCGGATGAGATCGCTGATAATCAACGGTAGCCCTCGCCGAAACGGGACGATCGGCACGATGATGCGAGTCGCTTCGGAAACTCTCGGGCCGGACGCCGAGCTGGTCCATATCGACGACTGCCGGATCGCTCCCTGCACGGCTTGCATGCGATGCCGCGAAACGGGCGAGTGCTCGCTGCCGCACGACGACGGACACGATCTGGCCGACAAGATCCGTAATGCGGACTTGCTCGTCATCGGATCGCCGACCCATTGGGGAGGCATGAGCGCGCCGCTGAAAAACCTGTTCGACCGGAACGTTCCCGTCTTCATGGGCGAAAGCGCCCGGGGCATTCCCGTAGCCCGTCAGAAAGGGAAGCGAGCCCTGATCGTCGCCGCTTGCACCACGCCATACCCGTTCAACATCTGGATGAAGCAAAGCAGAGGCACTGTCCGCGCCCTACGCGAAATACTCCGTACGGGCGGCTACCGGATCGAGAGCATCGAAATCGGAGGAACGAAAAGATTCGGAACTCTGCCACTCCGATACCCCGAACGCCTGAAAAGTAAATTGCGGAAAATACTCCGAAAAACGGCGGGCAAAGCCCGTTAACGGTCAGCCCGGGATAACCGGACATGCGCGACTCCTGCCGGCAAAGCGTCTCCCGCCCTCCGAACTATAAGGCACTTTATCATACGAATAACCGTAAACGCCGTCTTGCCGCGCTATCCGAATGTCCTCAGGCGAATCGCCGACCGTTTCGCCCGACAGGCATACGACGGACATGTGAGGGCTCCCTGCACACAGGAGGCCGTCATTTTCCCGCGAGCATCTCGATCGCACGGGCCAGCTGATCGGGACAGGAAGTGCCCTTGCCCCTGCAATCGATGCCCTTCAGTCTCCGGACCGCCTCGCCGGCGTCCATTCCCCGAACCAGAGAGGCGACGCCCTGCGTATTTCCGTGACAACCGCCCGTAAAGACGACTTCGGCGATCCGGCCGTCCTTCACCGTCACGCGGATCGATTTCGTACATACGCCTCCGACAGGGACGTATTCGATCGTTTTCATTGCCATATCCTTGCCATTTGACGACGGCAAAGATACGGAAGCCGCCCGGCCTTTCAAAACCGCAGCCAGCGAACCGGCACTTTCCCGAACGTCTCGACCGGTACGGGAACAAACGGATCGTCCTTCCGGCTGCGCTCCGGTTCCGCGCGTCGGGGCAAAGCGCCTTCCGCATGCGAGCGCCGGTCGGAAGAAAACCCGTCTCGGTCGGCAAAATCGGCCGATTCGTCTATTTCAATTGTCCGGAAAGCACGGCCGCCTTAAGTTTGCCTGCAAGAAAAATTGCAGACCCTATGAAACGAACAATCGGAACGGCTCTGATCTGCCTGCTCGGCCTGATGTCGGCCTTGTCCGCCGCAGGGCAGACCTCCGGACAGGGCTGGACGCTCAGACAGTGCATCGACTACGCCCGCGAGAACAACATTCAGGTACAGTCTTCGCAGATTTCGCTGCAAAGCGCCCGGGTCGACCTGCAACAGGCCAAGGCAGACCGGACGCCCACGCTCGGATTCACGACCTCGCAGAACGTCATTCATCAGAAAAAGGAGAACGAGAACTTCAGTTCCGACGGCACCTACTCGGGCAACTACGCGCTCAATGCCGGCCTGACGCTTTACAACGGAGGCAAGCTGAAACACTCGCTGCGCCAGCAGCAGATCGTCAACCGCAGCAGGGAATACGAGGTGGAAGTCGCCCGCAACGACATCGAAATCGCCGTCACGCAGGCCTATCTCGAAATTCTGTATGCGAACGAGACGGTCAAGACGAACGCCCAGACCGTCGAGTCGTCGGCGGCCCAGATGGAACGGTCGAAAGCGCTGCTCGAAGCCGGCTCGATCGCCCGCAGCGACTACGCGCAAATGGAGGCTCAGTACAGCAGCGACTGCTACCAGCTAACCGTCAGCGAGAACGATCTGGCGCAAGCACGGCTGCAGCTCAAGCAGCTGCTCGAGCTGGGAATCGACAGTACGTTCGACGTCGTATTTCCCGAAATAGACAGCTCGACCGTACTGGCCGAGGTTCCCCGCATGGAAGAGGTGTATCGGACGGCGCTGGAAGTCATGCCGCAAATGGAAAGCGGCCGGTTGAACATCCAGTCGGCTCTGGCCGGCGAGCGGGTGGCCAAGGCCGACGGCCTGCCTACCGTTACCGCCAGCGCGGCCATCGGGACCGGAAACACCTCGGGGACCAACTACTCGTTCTACAACCAACTGAACAACAAGCTCAACGAAAGCGCCGGCATCACCGTCAGCGTACCGATCTTCAACAACCGCCAAGCCCGCACGTCCCGCGCCAAGGCGAGGCTCGAAACCCGTCAGGCCGAACTGAATTATGCCGATGCGGAAAAGAGCCTGCTGACGACCGTCGAGTCGCTTTATCAAGATGCCGTCTCGGCTCAGAGTCGCTACCGGGCCGCGACGGACAAAGTCCGCTCGGCGGGCCTGAGCTATTCGCTCGTACTCGGGCAATTCGAAGCCGGCATGAAAAACACCGTCGAACTGCTGACCGAGAAGAACAACTATCTGGCGGCCCAGCAGGAGCAGATACAGGCCAAGTATCAGGCCGTCCTGTCGATCCGCCTGCTCGACTTCTATCGCAACGTACCCATCGAATTGTAATCAAAAAACACGCATATCGCCATGAAAAAAGGAATGAAAACCGGAATCGTCCTTCTGCTCGTAGCCGTCGCGGTCGTCGCCGCCTTCCGGCTTTTGCGGAAAGACTCGAAGCCCCAAACGGCATACAACAGCGCGACCGTGCGTCGGGGAACGCTCGTTCACAGCGTGACCGCCACCGGTACGATCGAGCCGATCATCCAGGTCGAGGTAGGTACGCAGGTATCGGGCATCATCGACCGCATTTACGTCGACTACAACTCGATCGTCAAGAAGGGCGAAGTGATCGCCGAGATAGACCGTTCGACGCTGGAGGCAGAGCTGGAGTCGAGCACGGCCACGCTGGAATCGAACAAGACCGAATACGAGTATCAGGAGAAAAACTTCGCCCGGATCAAGGGGCTGCATGACAAGGGCATGGTCAGCGATACGGACTTCGAAACGGCGGAGTACAACTATAACAAGGCCAAAAGCGCTTACGACAAGTCGAAGGCCGATATGTTCAAGGTACGGCAGAACCTGGGCTATGCGACGATCACCGCTCCGATCGACGGAGTCGTGATCGGCCGCGAGGTCGAGGAAGGTCAGACCGTGGCGGCGAGCTTCGAGACCCCGACGCTCTTCACGATTGCCAACGATCTGAGCCGGATGCGCGTGATCGCCGACGTGGACGAGGCCGACATCGGCAGCGTGCAGGACGGGCAGCGGGCGACCTTCACCGTAGACGCCTATCCGGACGACGTGTTCGAAGGGACCGTGACGCAGGTCCGGCTGCAAGCCACCACCGAATCGAACGTCGTGACGTATGAAGTGGTCGTGAACGCTCCGAATCCCGACCTGAAACTGAAGCCGGGTCTGACAGCCAACATCACGATCTACACGCTCCAAAAAGACGGCGTGCTGCTCGTTCCTTCGAAAGCCCTCCGTTTCACACCCGACGGCGCGACCGCGGCGATGTCCGACTCTTCAAGCCGCCGCTCCAAAACCCTGTGGGTCGAAACGGGCAGCGGAATCGAGCCGGTCGGCGTGACGATAGGCGAAACGGACGGCATCTATACCGAAGTGACCGGCCCGATCAAGGAGGGGGACCGGGTCGTCACGTCGGAAAGTTTGGGAATTCCGGCAGCGGAAGGCGATATGAACGGCCAGTCGAATCCGTTCATGCCGTCGCCTCCCGGACAAAAGAAGAAGTAGCAAGTCGCGCCGGTCTCCCCCGAAAGGCGGCCCTCTTCCGCCCGGCAGAGAATGCCGGCAACCGTGCCCCGCTTTTCTCCGGAACGATCATTCAAACCGAGCCGGTATCGACGAGTGACTCCGGCACCCACGAACAGAGACGCCGCGCTACGGCGCAACTACACCGGCGGTCCTGCCGCCGGACACACGAAAGTTTCAGAACCACGAAACCGAATCAACGCAAAACCATGGACAATCATATCATACGAGTCGAGAATCTGCGCCGGGACTTTCAGGTCGGCGGCGAGACGGTTCACGCGCTGCGGGGCGTAACGTTCTCGGTCGCGAAGGGCGAGTTCGTGACGATCATGGGCACGAGCGGCTCGGGAAAATCGACGTTGCTGAACATTTTGGGCTGCCTCGACACGCCGACCTCGGGCGAATACTGGCTCGACGGCGTCTCGGTCCGCGAGATGGGGCGCAACGACCGCGCGACGCTCCGCAACCGCAAAATCGGATTCGTGTTCCAGTCGTACAATCTGCTGCCCAAAACCACGGCGCTCGAGAACGTCGAACTCCCGCTGTTCTACAATCCGGACGTATCGGCCCGCGAGCGGCGCGAACGGGCGACCGAAGCCCTGAAAGAGGTAGGACTGTCGGACCGCATCCACCACCGCTCGAACCAGATGTCCGGCGGACAGCAGCAGCGCGTGGCGATCGCGCGGGCGCTCGTTAACAATCCGGTGATGATTCTGGCCGACGAAGCGACCGGCAACCTCGATACGCGGACCTCGTTCGAGATTCTGACGCTGTTCCAGCGTCTGCACGCCGAGGGGAGCACGATCGTATTCGTCACGCACAACCCGGAGATCGCGCAGTTCAGCAGCCGGAATATCGTGCTGCGCGACGGGCACATTACCGACGACGTCCGTAACGGGAACATCCGGTCGGCCCAAGCGGTACTCGACACGATTCCGGTGGACAACGGCATGTAAACGACCAAGGAGATGAACTACAAGAATCTGATAAAAATCGCACTGAAAGCCCTTGCCAACAACAAGTTCAGAGGGTTCCTGACGATGTTGGGCATCATCATCGGCGTCGCTTCGGTCATCGCGATGCTGGCCATCGGCCAAGGATCGAAGCGGAGCATCCGCGAGCAGATCTCGGAAATGGGCTCGAACATGATCATGGTACACCCCGGCAACGGCCGCTTCGGCGGAGTGCGGCAGAGCGCCAGCAGCATGCAGACGCTCAAGCTGGAGGACTACCGGACGATCGAGCGCGAGGCATCGTACATCAGCGCCTGCTCGCCCACGGTCAGCAGCAGCGGTCAGGCGATCTACGGCGCCAACAACGCGCCGACCACGCTGTACGGCGTGAACGGCGACTACATGACGATCCGCAAGTACTCGGTCGGCGAAGGCGAGATGTTTACCGATCACGACGTGAAAACGGCCGCCAAGGTCTGCGTCGTAGGCAAGACGGTCGTCGACAATCTGTTCGTTTCGGGCGAGGACCCGCTCGGCAAGACGATCCGTTTCGACAAAATCCCGCTGAAAATCGTCGGAGTGCTGTCGTCCAAAGGCTACAATTCGATGGGGCAGGACCAGGACGACCTGATCATCGCACCCTACACGACCGTACAGAAACGGGTGCTAGCGATCACCTACCTGCACGGCATCTTCCTCTCGGCCCTGACCGAGGAGGCGTCGGACAAGGCGATCGACGAAATCGCCGAAATTCTGAGGCAGAACCACAAGATCAAGCCCGGCGACGAGGACGATTTCGAGATTCGCTCGCAGGAAGAGCTCAGTTCGATGCTCAGCTCGACCACCGACCTGATGACGGTGCTGCTGGCCTGCATAGCGGGCATCTCCCTGCTGGTGGGCGGTATCGGCATCATGAACATCATGTACGTCTCGGTAACCGAGCGCACGCGCGAAATCGGCCTGAGAATGTCGATCGGCGCGAAAGGGCGGCACATCCTGTGGCAATTCCTGATCGAGGCGGTCATCATCAGCGTGACCGGAGGAGTGATCGGCGTCGTGCTCGGAATCACGGCTTCGGCCGTCATCAAGTACTGGATCGGATGGCCCGTCTACGTCCAGCTGTATTCGGTCGTGCTGTCGTTCGCCGTATGTACCGTGACCGGCATATTTTTCGGCTGGTACCCGGCCCGCAAGGCCTCCAATCTGGACCCGATCGAAGCGATCCGCTACGAGTAGAGCGCCTGCAAGCCGTGCAGACCGCCTTCGCCCCGAAACAATCGAGCGCACCCTGCGAGCGTTTTTAGGTACGCGCCGAGCCTCGTCCCCCGCTTTTCGCGCCGGACGGCAACTCGCAACCTCGGACCTCGCCCGCCTCGGCGCATAAATCCCGATTCGGGACGCACGGCAAAGCCGGCATACAGTCGCACAAAAAAAACATATAATCGCGTTTTTCATTATCTTTACATGGAACAATCATGGAAGTAGCCGGTCTGACCAAAGAGAAAATATTCGGGATCGTCATTCACACGATCGCATGGGGGTTGCTGTTCTGCTCCCCGTTCCTGTTCGCGTACGGCGACAACGCGTCCGTATCGCTCGAACGGTACGTCGGCTTCGTCATCATGCCGCTGACTTTCATGACGGTCTTCTACGTCAACTACGGCATACTGACCCCGCGACTGCTGTTCCGCAAACGACTGGGGCGCTTCATTCTGGCCAATCTGCTGCTGATCGCGACGGTCCTGCTCATACAGCATATCTGGCACGAGATGTGCCGCTTCTATATCGAGACCGAACCGCCGCGCGAGAACCGGGGCGATCCGCCGCCCGTCTACTTTTTCATCGCATGGAACGCCATGCTGATGGCCCTGACGGTCGGGCTGGCCGTCGCTATCAGGATGACGGGCAACTGGTATCGCATCGAAGCCGAGAAGCAGCAAATCGAGAAGGAGAGAACGCAGGCCGAGCTGAAGAACCTGAAGAGCCAGCTGAATCCCCATTTCCTGTTCAACACGCTGAACAATATCTATGCGCTGATTCCCATCGACCGGACGAAAGCCCAGTTCGCCGTGCATAGCCTCAGCCACATGCTGCGCTATGTGCTTTACGAGAACAACCAGAACTACATTCCGCTCGAAAAGGAAATTCAGTTCGTCCGCAACTACGTCGAATTGATGGAGCTGCGCCTGCCCGATCGCGTGGAAACGACCGTCGATCTGCCCGAACAGGCGGACGGGTACACGATCGCACCGCTGCTGTTCATTACGCTGGTCGAGAATGCGTTCAAACACGGTGTCAGCCCGTCGCAGCCGTCGTTCGTGCACATTTCGATCCGCATGGTCAAGGAAGGGACATTGGTCTGCACGATCGAAAACAGCGACTTCCCGAAAACCGACGCAGACCGAAACGGTTCGGGCATCGGCCTGCAGAACTTGCGCAAGCGGCTGAATCTGCTCTATCCGAACCGCCATATCCTGCGGACCGAAAACCTGAACGGGAGTTTCGTGGCACAACTCATTATCGACCTATGAACCGAATCAGCACGATGGTAGTCGACGACGAGCCTCTGGCAGCGCAACTGCTGGGCGATTACGTGCGGCAGACGCCGTTTCTCTCGCTCGAAGGCATCTGTTCGAGCGCCGTCGAAGCGTTTTCCATGTGGCAGGAGCACCCGGCAGACCTGCTTTTCCTCGACATCCAGATGCCGCAGATGAACGGCCTTGAACTGTCCCGTACGCTCGGCGAGCGGTCGCGCGTAATTTTCACGACCGCCTTCGAACAGTACGCGCTCGAAGGGTTCCGCGCCGATGCGCTGGACTACCTGCTCAAGCCGATCAGCTACGCCGAGTTCCTCCGGGCGGCCGGCAAGGCCCGCCGCTGGTTCGAGGCCGGAACGACCGGTACTGCTCCGGCCTCGCCCGAGGCGATTCCGGCCGCCCGTAACCTGTTCGTGCGGACCGACTACAAAATGCAGCAAATCCGGCTCGACGACATTCTGTATATCGAGGGTATGAAAGACTACGTCCGCATCCATACGGCCGAGGGAGGCAGCCTCGTGACGCAGACGAGCATGAAAGCGATCGAGCAGTCGCTGCCTCCGGACCGTTTCGTGCGGGTACACCGCTCGTATATCGTTCAGATCGACCGGGTGAAAACGATCGAGCGCAACCGCATCGTCTTCGGCAAGACATATATCCCGGTCTCGGAATCGTACAAGGAACGCTTCATGGAGGCCCTTTCCCGACGGTCGCTTCTGCTGTAACTGAAACCGTACAAAAATAAGCCTTTCCTCTATCGCTACGCGCTCACTGCTTAGCGGCTTTTTCCCAATTTCCCCCACATGCAATTCATTGAACGGTCTGGCATAGAAACGACCGTTCGATTCCATGGAAAAACCACCGGCAATCGATTTATATTTCAAATTTCGATATAATCCGACATGCAGTTCGCCAACCCGTCCAGATCTTTATGATAGTCGATAAGCTCGTTTATCACATCGCCCATATCATAGATATTCAAGGCTTTGATCGAATCGTACTCACTGACTGCACCTCTTTTCACAGCGTCTAACATACTTTCACCCGAACGACACGGAATCGTCAGAAAATGTACGTGTTTCCTATTTGACAACTCCCTGTATCGAATCATTCTACGGTGTTTCAGGGTATTTGCCCAAAACGATACGGTCGGTTTATAATTACGGGAAAATTCAAGCAACCGGTTATGCAATTGCTCACCTATAACGGACTTGTCAATATTTTCTAATTTACATTTCGCCAATATCGAGTCGAAATTTTCCGAATTCAGGGTGAGCGGCCGTTTCAAATTTTCATATAGTTTAAAATATATCCAAATTGACTGCAACAATATGTCAAAAGCGGCATCATACCATAAGATAGCTGTATTGACAAATTGAGACTGTATCCATAAATGCCCGCCCCCGTTATCCTCGGATGATATATATTCGGGATATTTGGATTGACAAGCGGTAATTAGAGCAAAGCGAGCAGCGCATATTTCATCGTACAGATCTTGCAACCGACGACACGTTTCTATCAATATCGGTTTCTCCTTATCAGACTTCATAAGACGTAACCGTCGACATTCTAACCCATTCAAATATTCAGGAAGTTCCAAAATACCGAATGCTTTTTCGAATGTCGGTATTTGTTTGCCCATCGTTCTGTTACGATATGTCTTTAAAATTCGCCTGCTAAAACGCAGGAAATACAAAAGCGAATTCCGACTGCAACCGAAACTCGCTTTCACACCGATCAAATTTTTCCAAAATCCCGGCCCGTAAGAAAGAGAAGGCATCGGAAACGCTCCCGCAGACCACCGCTATTCGGAAGTGCTGCTCTGCATGATCTTGGAAGCGACTTTCTGTCCGATCTCGGCGGCCCATTGCTGGGCTACGGACATGCTTTCGAGCGTAATCTGAGGCTGAACGGTCGACAGCTTCTTACCCAGCGGCGTATCGTAAAAAGCGATCAGATCGTCCATATCCTGTTGCGTATAATACTTGGCGTAGATCGGAACCATCCGGTCCATCAGCGACAAAAGCGCTTCCTCGCTGAACATCGCCTGTATCTCGGCCTTGACCGATTCGGGCAGTGCGGGTGCCTGCTGCTCGATCATCGAGAGTATTTGCTCGGGAATCATTTTAAGCGTGGCGTCGCTGCCCGAAACCGCCATCAGTTTGCGGACCGAAGCCTTGAATTCGGCACTCTGTGCCTGCGCGCCGAATGTCAACAGAACAAACGCCGCCAGAAATAGCAATCCTTTTTTCATCGATTATAATTTTTCATGCGTCGGCCGAGCGCGTCCGGCCCGGCCCATTTCTCGCTAAAGGTAAACGTTTGCGGCCGAATATCCAAACGATATCTGTTTCAGGAGACCCGACCGAACAGGCCGAGCCCCGCCGTTCGGTCCCCCAAGAAAAAACACCGGATTTCCGCTCCGGAGTTCAGGCGCAATTTTTGAAAGGGCAGCAGACGGATCACGAACGTTCAACGCTTAAAACCGACCGACGAATGCCTCCGAACCGCGCAAACGCTCCACGAGCAGATACTCCCGATGATCGCTCCGCTCTTCGGCACGAAAAGCGCGCTCGACCACCCGGCCGATCGTCCGGCGATCCTCCGGATTTTCCTCTCTGATCGATATCCCCTTTTCCCTCAACATCATCGCGTATTCGATTCGTTTTCGCACTTCGCCGGACCGGAACCCGGACTGCTCGTCGCCTCTCCGCCCGGCCTCCGCCGAGAGATTCCGCCGACGGCCTCGGACATCCGCCCGCGCCACGCATGCACGGCTCCGGCAAACGCTGCCGGTTTTCCGTCCTAAACATACTCCGATTATCCGAAACGACACAAACGTCCCGTCGTTTCCCCCGAAATTCCGCCTCCTCCCTTATCGATCCTGCGACGGGACGGGAGGTTCCGAACGACCCTGCGGAGCATCGCTCCGTCCCCTTTCTCCGTCTGCCGGCGGCGGGACGGAAACTCCGGGTACGGACACCGGTTCCGAACGGTCTCCGCCGGACGTTTTTCCCGCGCCGGGAGCGGGAAATCTGAATTTCACGTAAGTAATGATAACTAGAACGATGCCGACGAAAATCAGAATCGCCGCGACCAGGTTGTCATATCCGAGCTCGATCTGATGCCGGTACAGACCGAGCGCCGTAGCCGCTATCGGCTGAAGATAAGCATACAGTCCCGTATGGACGGACGTGAGCTTTTCCGTCCCGTAATAAAGCAGGTAATTGGGCAGCGTAGTCCCGAGAACCAGCACGTAAACGATCTCCGCAACGGCAAGCGGCGGCAGCGAGCCGTAGTCGAACTCGAAAACGTCGCGCCCGAAGAAAGGCCCGGCGATCAGCACGCCGATCACGTAGTACCAGCCCGTGACGGTCATCGTGCCGAGCCGCACGAGTTCGGGCTTGATGAACACCGTGTTCGTTGCGGCGGCGACGACGCTGACCAGCATGAACAGGTTGCCCAACTCCTCGCTCTGCATTTTCGGCCATCCGTTGCCCAGAATCAGTACGGCCGAGCCTGCTATACCCATCCCGATACCGACGATCTTGGCCCAGTGGAGCCGTTCCCGGAAAATCAGCGACGACACGACGAGCGTAACGATCGGCGCCATCGTAGCCAGCGTCGAGGCATCGAGCGGATTGGTGTATTTCGCGCCCCACAGCATCATGAATTCATGCCCGTAAATGACCAGCACCGTCGGAATCAGAATCCCGATGAAATCCCTTCGCGTAATCCGGAAGCGCTTATAGAGAAACGTCAGCGGGATGAAACAAACCGCCGAAAAAAGGACTCTTGCGAAAAAAAGGGTCTCGAACGCCATATAGTGCCGGATGATCGATACGAAAAACGAAAAGTTCATCCCGAACAGCACGTTCGCGACGACCAGCGCCAGATGAGCCGAAAATGAGTGCGGATGAGTCGGACGATTCATTTCTCAGGGTCAAAACGATCCGGACGGGGGAGAGGAAAGACCCCATAAAAAGCGGCTCCGGAAAGAATGCGCTCCGAAAAACGCCTTCCGTCCGGAACCGCCGAATACTTGCCGATAGATAAGAGGCATCAGCCGAACAGGTTCAATCCGAGCTTGTTCGTGATATACTTGATCGCATGCTGAGCCCGCACGGAGTTGCCCGAGCCGTCGAGCTTGGGAGAAAACGCCGCGATACCCATCACGCCGGGCAGCACGCCGACGATCCCGCCGCCCACGCCGGTCTTGGCCGGAATGCCGGACGAGAAGATCCAGTCTCCCGTATGCTCGTAGAAGCCCACCGTAGCGATCATCGAGACGATCTTCGGCGTAATCGCCGCATCGAACACCCGCTCGTGCGTTACCGGATTGACCCCGCGGTTGGCGATCGTGCCGCCGCAGATCGACAGTTGGCGGGCCGTCACGCCCATGGAGCACTGACGGGTATAAATATCGAGCGACATGTCCGGGTCGTCGTAGATGCGATCGTAATTCTTCAGCAGCCATGCGATCGAACGGTTGTTGAAGTTCGTTTCCGACTCCGACTTGTAAAGCTCGTCCTGCAACACGAGCGGACTGCCGCACAGCTTTTCAAGAAAGTCCGTGATCGCTTTCCATTTGCCGCTCGCGTCGCCCACCGGCTTCACCATGCTGCACGCCGCGATGGCGCCCGCATTGACGAGCGGAGTCGAAGGGTGGTCGTTCTCGAGCAGGATGGCCATGATCGAGTTGAAAGGCAACCCGGTCGCATCGGCGCCGATCTGGTCGAGCACCGTATCGGGCCCGTATTGCTCCATGGCCAGGATAGCCGTCGGAACCTTCGACACCGATTCGACGCCGAACACGTAATCCGTATCGCCGGCCTCGACGATCTCTCCGTCGGGCAGGCAGACCGAAATGCCGAAAAGTTGCGACGGGACATTGGCCAGAAAAGGTATGTAATCGGCATTCTTACCGCCGTCGTCTCCTCTGAATTTCTCGTAAGCCTCGTTGACGGCCTCGTTCATTTGTTGAGTATCGAACTGTTGCATGATCAAATTTTTTTATCGTTTTCGCTCCGGTTGGTCGCCGTCGAACCGGTTGCCGTGGGCGATACCGGCTTGGCGGCAGAGGCTGCACCGGACGGAGCCGTTCCGGTAGCCGTCGGAGTCACGGGCACGCCTGCGGAACTCGTGCCGGCCGGAACCGCAGCCGGCTGTACGTCCTGAGCGCCTTTTTCCCAATGGAAGGGCTGAAACTCCTTGGCGGCTTCGGGGTCCTGCCACGAGGGCTTGCGCGAAGCGTAGATGATGAAAGGCGCCACGACGACTACGACGCACCCGATGATCAGCACCGAGAACCATACGGCATTGCTGCCGGTCGAAATCTGGCTGGGCGGAATAAAGCTCAGAATGAATGCCAGCAAAGCGCCGCAGAAGCCCAGTCCGGCGATGAACCAGATCAGTCCGTTGCCCTTGCCGACACGGAACGGGCGCTCGGCTTTGGGCATCTTGTAGCGGAGCATGATCGCCGCCGTGAACATCAGCAGATACATGATCAGGTAGAGCAGCACGGTGAGCTGCGAAAGAATCTGATAGAAAGACTGGACCGAAGGCATCACGACGAACAGCAGGCTCAGCACCGTCACGACGCAACCCTGAATAATCAGAATGTTACGCTGCACGCCGGCCTTGTTGGCCTTCTGAAAAAACGGAGGCAGATAGCCCGCCTTGCCGACGGTGAAAATACCTTTGGAGGGACCGGCGACCCAAGTCAGCACGCCGGCCAGCACGCCGAACATCAGCGCAACGGCAATGATCGGAGAGGCCCAGCTCATATGCAGATACTGGAAATAATTGTCGAAGCCGATCAGCAGGCTTTGCGTCAGGTTGATGTCCTTGGCCGGAATGATGAAGCCCAGCGAGAAAGTGCCCAGAACGAAAATGCAGACCGTAATCAGCGAGCCGATGAAAATGGCCTTCGGATAGTTCTTGCTCGGATTCTTGACGTCCATCACATGAATACCCATCATCTCCATGCCCGCGTAAAACAGGAAGATTCCGGAAGCCAGCACCAGGTTGTCGAACTTGGTCAGATCGGGAAAGAACCCTTGGCTCATATCCATGTTGTTGTGGCCTCCCGTACTCAGATAGACGATGCCCAGAACGATCAGCAGACCCGCCGGAATGATCGTTCCGATCATACCCCCGATCTTGGAAATCTTGCCGACCCACGTCAGTCCCTTCAGCGCGATGAACGTAGCCAGCCAGTAGATGACGAGCACGACGATCAGCGTGAAAATCTTGTTCGAGGCCAGCATCATGTCGTGCTGCGGATGAATGCCGATAAAGGCGATCGCCACGGCCCCGAACGTCAGCACGGTCGGATACCAGATCGTGCTCTCGATCCACTGGAGCCAAATAGCGAGAAAGCCCGTCCGGGCGCCCATCGCCTCGCCGACCCAGCGGAACACGCCTCCCTGCTTGTCCGAGAACATCGCCGCCAGCTCGGCGGCGACCAGAGCCGTCGGAATGAGGAAAACGATGGCCGCGAACAGATAGTAAAACGCCGAAGACGGCCCGTAAACGGCTTCCGAGGGCAGTCCCCGAAGGCTTACGACGGCCGTCACGTTCATAATCGCGAGTGTCATCACACTCAATTTGAACCCTGTACCCGTAGCTGTGGTACTTTTACTTGTTGCCATACGATAATTCTATTAAGCTTTTGATTAACAGTGCATAACGAACAACGAGAGGCTATCCGTACGCACGATGCGCACAGATAGCCCTGCATTTTCCCGCCGGAGGCTAACGACCCGCCTTGACATGGGTATGCGTGAAGACCTTGCCGACCACCCTCTGCTGTTTGTTCTGGGCTACGCGAGTTTGCGTAGGATACTCGAGTTTCTCGAACTCGGTGATCGCATTCTGCATGTCCGTAAGCAGCATGTCGGTCATATCGCGGCTCATGCCCTGACGGAACACGATGCGCATCACGACATAGTTCTGAAGATTGTTAGGCAGCGTGTAGGCAGGTACCATCCAGCCGTTCTGCTGAAGAGCCGCCTGCAAATCGTAAAGCGTCCACTTGGCCGTACGGTCGTATTCGGGCTTCATGTACCAAATGAACAACGGATTCACGACGTCGTCGCTGTAGTTCTCGAACGGAGCCATCTTGCCGATCTGCTCGTGAGCGTAACGGGCGATGTCCATGCTGTTGGACTGAATCTCCTTGTAGCCTTCGAAGCCCAGGCGGATAAACTGGTAATACTGTCCGAGAATCTGCGCGGCCGGACGCGAGAAATTCAGTCCGACCTGCGTAATGTTCGCCCCCAGGTAGTTGACGCTGAACGACATTTCGTCGGGCAGGTATTTTTTGTCCTTCCATACGACCCAGCCGAGGCCCGGATATACGAGTCCGAACTTATGCCCCGAAGTGCTGATGGAGAGCACCCACTTCAGCCGGAAATCCCATTTCTTGTCCGGGTCCAGAAACGGCAGGATATAGCCGCCCGAGGCGGCATCCACATGAATCGGAATATCGTAGCCGGTCCGGGCATTGTAATCCTCCAGCGCCCGGTCGAGCGCCTCGACGTCGTCGTTCAGACCCGTCCACGTCACGCCTTCGATCGGCACGACGCAGATCGTATTTTCGTCGCACATCGAGAGAGCCAGCTGCGGATCGAGCGTCGTCTTCTCGAGCGTCAGGGGAACCGTTCGCATCTCGATCTGCCACAGCTGCGCGAACTTTTCCCACACGACCTGGAAACCGGTCGAAATCACGAAATTCGGCTTGTCGTACGGCTTGCCCTGCGCTTTGCGCTTCGCGCGCCAGCGAAGCCACGCGGCCACGCCGCCCAACATGCAGGCTTCCGAAGAACCGATAGCCAGCGCCCCGGCTTTCCATTTGGCCTGCTCGGGAGAGTGCCACAGATTGGCCATGATGTTGATGCAGCGGGCGGCCATTACGGCCACGCGCGGGTACTCGGTCTCGTCGATATAATTGATATCGATGGCCTCGTTCATCAGCTTCGTAGCGTAGTCGTCCATATAGGTCGTTACGAAAGTGGCCAGATTCAGGCGCGGCTGGGTCTGCGGAAAGGTCTCGTCCTTGACCATCTGATAGGCGATCTCGGGCGAGGTCGGATGCATCGGAATCGTCTCTGTCGGCGCAGAATTCCGCATTTTCTCGGAGCCGAAGATCGGCGTTTCGATCGTGGCCCTTTGTTCGTTCACATTGTTCATACCTTTAATTTTTAGGATTATACGATATAATTGATTGAATAGATTCTCCTTCGACGACTCCATAAACCGTGCCACCTGCACAGTCTGCGAAAAGCGGAGCCTATGCTCCGCCTCGCGCATTCTTACCGGCATCCGCTCTTTTCCGAGGGATGCAACGGCCGATCGAAACATGAAAAAAGGGATGCTTAAAAAAGCATCCCCGAGGCGGCCGGGCGTTTCCCGCCGCAGACCCTTCCGGATACGCGCTACCTGTCGGCAAAGAGCGCTCCGGGCGTACCGTTTACGGCGTACGTATTCAATATCCGTCCGTACAGGTCGTACTCGTACACGACCCCGCTCCCGGTTCCCGACTTCGCATCTCCTATGTAAAGCGTATTGCGCGGCGACATGACCATACCGGTCATATCCTCGACCGCGTCGAGCGTGAAAAGGGGAGTCGGATTCAACTCGATCCGTCCTTTTTCATCCCCGACCGTAATCTCGAATACCGAGAGTTTGCCGTTCTTGAGCGCGTTGAAATACATCTCGTCGCGTTCGGAGTCGATCTCCAGATAGCCCTCCGACGCATCGATTCCCAACGCGGACAAAGAGTAATGCGCTGCCATCGTCGTGTCGGACACGCAGTACAGATAATCGGCCGACAGGGCCCAAAGCGCGCCGAACTTATCGGACACGAGCTTGGAATCGGGCCGGGCAGGAATCCCGAGCTCGGAAGTCTGGTAAGTCTTATCCAGCTGGAAAGCGCATATCCGGTCGCCGGCTGCGGCGTATAGCTTACTGCCCGTTACGATCATTTGTCCGACCGGACGGTTGAAAAGGATTTCCTTCGTGATCTTGAAATCTTTCTCGTCGACCAGGAAGACGGCCCCCAGAGCAGCGTCCGAGACCGCCACCTGCCCGCTTTTGACCGGCACGATATACCGAAAATCCAGATCCTCGGACATATGCGCGATCGTACCGAGCGTCGAATAATCGGAAGGTTTGACGACCCGAACGTACCCCTCGCACACGACCCATATCCAGCTGTGAACCTTCGCAATCGAATGGGCCGGGGAATTCAGCGTCAACAAATCGGGCACGATCGAGTCGTTGCGCATGACGGCCGTCACGGCATCGTTCTCGAAACTCGAGGTACCGATCATCAGTTTGAGCAGCTTGCTGTCGGGAACGACCCGGATGTCATCCTTGGTGCTCGAACAGGAGAGCGCGCCCCAAGCGAAGATAGCGATCAGAAAGGAGGGAACGGACAATACGCTTTTCATAGATATTCCGAATATTTGCTTGAATACACACCGATTCGATAAGGCGGGAAAGGAAACCGCCGGCTCTGCAAAGTTATAAAATATCTCCGTATGCGGAAAACAGCCCGGAATGGCGTGCGGGAATATACTTCAGGACTGTCCGAAAACGGACTCGCCGGCAGGCGCACCGATATTTTTCTTATTTTTGCCTCCAAACAGTGTCGGCTTCATGGACAGGGGAGAGGGAATATATCACATACTGGCTCTGACGGCCGTAGCAATATGGGGAACGACTTTCGTTTCGACGAAGCTGTTGCTGGCCGAGGGGATGACGCCGGCCGAAATCATGTTTTACCGCTTTCTGATCGCCTACCTCGCGCTGAAACTGTACAAGCCGACTCTCAGACTGCCCGAAAGCTGGCGGGACGAAGCGCTATTCGCGGCGGCCGGCCTCACGGGCGGCTCGCTTTATTTTCTGACCGAGAACATGGCCCTGCAAATAACGCTCGCCTCGAACGTAGCGCTGCTGCTGGCTACCGCTCCGATTCTGACGGTCCTGCTCTCGAGACTATGGCTCGGCCGCAGCGAGCGAATCGGACGCCCGCTTGCCGCCGGATCGGTTCTGGCGCTCGCCGGTGTCGCGCTCGTCGTCTTCAACGGGAGCTTCATTCTGAAGATACAGCCTGCGGGCGATCTGCTCACGCTGGCTGCCGCACTGACATGGGCGCTCTATAACATCTGCCTGAAAAAGCTGGACGGACGCCACTCGACGCTCGAGATCACGCGCAAAGTATTCTTCTACGGCGTTGTCACCCTGTTGCCCGTTTTCGCCTTCACGCCGCTCCGGTTCGACACCGCACTGTTCCGCAATCCGGTCGTGGCGGGCAACCTGCTCTTTCTGGGACTTGTGGCCTCGCTGTTCTGTTTCGCAGTCTGGAATACGGCGGTCAAGCATTTGGGCACAGTCAAAACAAGCAACTATATTTATCTCGTACCTCTGGTGGCGCTGATCAGTTCGGCCATCGTACTGAACGAACGGATCACGCCCGTCGCTCTCGGCGGAGCCGCACTGATCCTAAGCGGAGTTTACATAGCCGAAAACGGTCGGCGCATCAGAGGACTAAAACCGATTCACCGATGAACGAACTGAACATCCGCCCTGCCGGGCCGGAAGACTCGGCCACGATTTACGGATTCATCATGAAAATGGCCCGCTACGAAAAGCTCGAGAGCGAAGTGGATACGACCGAGCAAGCACTCCGCAAATCCCTTTTTGAAGAAAGACAGGCGGAAGTCGTGCTGGGCGAGCTGAACGGGCGACCCGTAGGGTTCGCTCTGTTCTTCCATAACTTCTCGACTTTCCGGGGACAACGCGGTCTCTATCTGGAAGACATATACGTCGACGAGGAGTACAGAGGGCGCGGATACGGGAAAAGGCTGCTGCTTCATTTGGTCAAGCTCGCCGCCGAGCGGCGCTGCCGGAGGATGGAGTGGGTCGTACTGGATTGGAACGCACCGTCGATCGCCTTCTACCGTTCGCTCGGAGCCGTGCCGATGGACGAATGGACGGTTTTCCGCCTGACCGAAGACAAAATCAGAGAACTGGCCGCCGGGCAGACGGAGCAGGCCGTCCCGAAACGGGTTCCGTCGCCCGGACATCGAAAGGCATAACAGGAATCAAAAAACAGATGCAAAGTATGGTTATCGACGAAAGAGAGTGCCGCAAGGAGACCGTTGCGGAAGTCGCCCGGCAGATCATGATCGCCGGACGCACGGCCCCCAAGGGCAAGGGTATCGACCTGATCGAGATCGTCGCGGTCACCGGCGAGACGATCGAGGCTCTGGCCGAGGCGACCCGCCTCGCGTCGGAGCAGACCGGCATGAAATTTTTCCTGCGCGACGCCGAAAACATCCGTCAGGCCGACGCCGTCATTCTGGTCGGAACGCGCCTGCAATCCCTGTCGCTCAATTGCGGTTACTGCGGTTATCCGACCTGCGAGAAAAAGAACGGCCATCCGGCCGCTCCCTGCGCGCTGAACATGGTCGATCTGGGCATCGCCATCGGCTCGATGACGGCCAAGGCCGCCGACCTGAGGGTCGACAACCGCGTGATGTTCTCGGCAGGCAAGGCGGCCCCGAGCATCGGACTGCTCGCCGGATGCCACTCGATCTACGCCATTCCGCTGAGCGTCTCCTCGAAGAACCCGTTTTTCGATCGGGCATCCACCCGCTAAATCCGACCGCCATGTATGATATCGAACTGAAGAACGAACTGGAAAGACGCTGGAGCTCCGTGCGGGAAGAGCTCGCCCGACAGCAGGCCGACGCGCTGCTCGTAACCACGAACGTCAACCTGTACTACGTCAGCGGACGCGTATTCGCCGGCATGGCATATATCCCCAGCGAGGGCGAACCGCTCTTTTTCGTCCGCCGGCCTGTCGGCCTGAAAGGGGAAAACGTCCTGTACATCCGCAAGCCGGAGGAGATAGGCGATCGCCTCCGGGAGCGTGGGATCGCCCTCCCTCGGAAACTGTTGCTGGAAACCGACTCTATTCCGATGGGCGAATACCTCCGCTACGAAAAAATCTTCTCTCCGGAGCAGATCGGCAACGGGACCCGGCTGCTGCGCACGGTGCGAAGCGTCAAGACGCCTTTCGAGCTCGGGCGGCTCCGGCTGTCGGGCCGGCTCCATGCCGAGGTCTACCGAAGAATTCCCGAATTGTTCCGGCCCGGCATGACCGATCTGGAACTGTCGGTCGAGATCGAGCGGGAGAGCCGTCTGAAAGGCTCGCGCGGCATTTTCCGCATATTCGGCCAAAGCATGGAAATCTTCGGCGGGAGCGTGCTGGCCGGAGACAATGCCGACACGCCATCGCCTTACGATTTCGCGCTCGGCGGCGGAGGCCTCGACACGTCGCTGCCGGTCGGGGCGAACGGCACGGTCCTGAGCGACGGCATGAGCGTCATGGTTGATATGGGAGGCAATTTTACAGGTTACATGACCGACATGACGCGCGTATTCTCGGTGGGAGAGCTCCCGGATCTGGCATACAGAGCCCACGACGCTTCTCTGGAAATTCAGCGCAGAATCGCCGAGGCCGCACGGCCCGGTACGCCGGCATCCGAGCTTTACGTCATCGCCGTACATACGGCCGCCGAGGCCGGACTATCGGAATACTTCATGGGGCACCGCCAGCAGGCAGGCTTCGTCGGACATGGCATCGGCATCGAAATCAACGAGATGCCCGTGCTGGCTCCCCGCTCGAAGGAAATCCTTGCGGAGGGCATGGTTTTCGCGCTCGAGCCGAAGTTCGTCATTCCCGGCGTAGGAGCAGTCGGCATCGAGAACAGCTTCGCCGTGACGGCCGGCGGGCTCGAAAAGCTGACGCCGATGGACGAAGAAATCGTCCCGTTGGCATGATTCCGTCCGAAAACGCGAACCCTGTTGAACTGAAAGCGAAAGCGCGACCGTACGGTCGCGCTTTCGTCATGGCATAGTCCGTTCCGCGGGCCTACCTTCTGCCGCAGCAATGACCGGCAGGCCGGCAATGGCGCGCAGGCCGGCAATCGCGTTTGGCGTCCGACGGACATTCGCTTCTGCAGTGTTCCGCATAGGCGCACGTCGAGCAATCGGCGCACCGGTCTTTCCTGCACTCGTCGCCACAGGCGCAGTCCGCGCAGTAGCCTCTGCTATGATCGCAATCTTGAGGGCAGCATTCGGTCGTAGTCTTGGTCTTAGGCTCGGTCGTTTTCTTGGGACCTTGCGCCATCGAGATCGTAAACAACGCTACGACAAAGACAGAAACCAGAAACAACAGCTTTTTTCTCATCGTCCTTTCTTTTTTAATAATCAAAACGCAGGCGGCCCGATCCTCGCCGGTCCGCACGATAAGAACGGCCGACGGCTTCATCGTATTATCCGCCACCTGCACAAATATACGAAAATCCTCGCCATAATAATCATTCCGATCATTCCGTCATAACAATAAGACGAAAATTCACATTCTTTTCAACGCTACGGATAAACCCTGCGCCCCGCACATGCCGTCCAATCATCCCCTGCGCGAACTCACCGCTTTATAATGCGAAAAAATATTTAAGAATACGGCGATTTCATACCGCATTCATGTGCAGATCGCGTGGAAATCCGTATTTTTGTAAATCATCGGATAACGATGCGAGCCGTTTCGCCGCGTCTCGGCCCTCATACGAAAAGCCGATAAAATACTTTCCAGACCCTCACACGAAAGAACCGAAAGCCATGAAACGAGACGATTTTTTCCGATACGGCGATAAGGAAACGGAATACCTGAAAAGGCGGGACAAACGGCTGGCAGAGGTCATAGAAAAGGTCGGGAAAATCGAAAGAACCGTCATTCCCGACTTGTTCGCCGCGCTCGTACATTCCATCGTCGGACAACAGATATCCACCAGAGCGCACGAGACGATCTGGGCAAGAATGAAGCACGGGCTGCGGGAAATTACGCCGCAAGCCATCGACCGCATGCCGGAAGAAGAACTGCAACGGTTCGGCATCTCTTTCAGGAAAGCGGCTTATATCAAATCGGCAGCCAAGAAAATCGTCAGCGGAGAGTTCGACATCCAAGCCCTCGAGACCTTGCCGGACGAAGAAGTCTGCGCCAAACTGACGGAACTCGAGGGAGTCGGCGTATGGACAGCCGAAATGTTGATGATATTCTCCATGCAGCGTCCCGACGTATTCAGCTTCCAAGATCTGGCGATCATTCGCGGACTGCGCATGACTTACCGTCACCGCAGCATCGACCGGACTAAGTTCGACCGTTACCGGAAGCGATACTCTCCCTATGCCTCCGTCGCCAGCCTATACCTTTGGGCCGTAGCGAGCGGAGCCGTGGACGGAATAAAAGATTGCAAACCTTTGAAAAACAAGGTCCGACGGAAAAACAAGCCCCCTAAACCGTCCGACACGCCGGAGGGAACTTATCTCAAATCAGAATATAACGATTTAAAAACGAAAACATGAACGCTATCCGGATCAAACGCTACCTTTCTCCGGTAGGGGAGTTGCTCGTCGGTTCCTTCGATGGCAAGCTGTGCATCTGCGATTGGGCGCACGAGAAACGCAGAGACGTCAATGACAGGCGAATACGACATGCCCTGCACGCCGTTTACGAAGACGGCGCTTCGGATACGATCGATCGAGCGATCGCCCAGCTCGACGAATATTTCGCCCGGGAAAGAACCGCATTCGACATTCCCCTGATATTTACCGGAACGGATTTCCAAAACTCGGTGTGGCGAGAATTGCAGAATATCCCTTACGGCAAAACCGTTTCCTACGGCGAACTGGCGCGAAAACTGGGATGCCCCAAAGCCGTGCGCGCAGTAGCCGCCGCCAACGGGGCCAATCCGATTTCGATCTTCGTTCCCTGCCATCGGGTCATCGGAAGCGACCGTAAACTGGTAGGGTACGGCGGGGGACTGGAAGCCAAGAAAGGTCTGCTGGCCTTGGAACAGGCCTCCGGCGGCTTATTCTGACGCGGTCGGAAATCCTCGCACCGAGAGCGACAATTCCAAACCGCAGATTATAAATCTTGCCATATAGCATGGCTTTTGGGCGGCAGGCGTATTCGAAACGATCGACTCCCTCGACTCGAAGAAGGGCTCACAGCCAAAAAAATAATATTCAGACAAATACGAACAAACCTCGATTTTCCAAAAGTGAAGAACCGAACGATCCGCATTCCATTATAAAAATCTTTTGCTATCTTCGTGAACCGGTCGGGAGCCCGTTGCATCCCGCCGCACCGGTCGCAGGAGCGGGTCCGCCATACGGACCGTTTTCCGAAGCGGTACGATTCAATATGCCAGATGAAACAGGAAATTCCATACGCAAGATACGACTATGCGGTGCAGCCCCGCGAGGTGGACCTGACCAAAAGGGCCACGATCATCACCCTCGGCGACAGTATTCTGCATACCGCCGGCGAAGACGCGGACCGGATCGGGTTCGGAATCCGCAACCTGCAAAGCAAAGACTCGACCTGGGTCCTGTCGCGCATGGCCGTCGAGATCGACCGGCTGCCGGCCGAATACGAGCGGTATACGGTCGGCACATGGGTCGGCGAGATCGGCCGTCTGATGACTACCCGCAATTTCATCGTCACGGATGCCGGAGGACAACGGATCGCGGCGGCTTCCACCCTTTGGGCGATGATCGACGTGAAGACCCGACAGCCGCTGGATCTGAGAGATAACGTCGACTATTCCCGAGCGCTGCTCGCTATCCCGTGCCCGATCGACAAACCGGCCAAAATAGGCCGCATCGAAGGCGTACCGTGCGACAGCCGGCGCGTCCGGTACAGCGACATCGACTTCAACCAGCACACCAACAGCATGAAATACATCCAGTGGATGCTCGACGCGCTGCCGCTCGAAAAACTGACCGGCTGCCGGATGAAGCGGCTCGACGTCAACTTCGTGCACGAAACCCGCTACGGACAGCAACTGGTCGTATGCTGCGAACGCGGGACCGACAGGGACCGTTTCGAAATCAGGTTCGAAGACGGGACCGCCGCCTGCAAAGCCGCCATACGATGGGAAACCTCCGACGAACGCTCAAACCAGACAGCATAATGAAAAAATCGATTCTTGCGGTCGCCGTCGCTGCGATCCTGATCTCTTGCGGACCGAAACCCGCTGCCATCTCGCTTTTCAACGGCAAAGACCTGAACGGATGGACCGCCGTGCTCGAGGATTCTACGCTCCATCCCTCGACGGAATTCACCGTCGAGGATGGAGCGATCTCGCTCTCGGGAAAGTTCGGCTACATCCGAACCGAAATACCGTACGCCGACTATCGGCTCAATGCCGAATGGCGCTGGCCCGATTCGGCGACCAACAGCGGCATCTTCCTGCACATCCAGCGCGACGGCATCTGGCCGAACTGCTACGAATGCCAGTTATGGAACGGCAAAGCCGGAGACCTGATCCACTCCTCGGGCACGGAAAGCGCCGAGTTGCGGGCCGACTCGACGCTGATCATACTCCCGAAACTCGAGCCCTCGACGGAGAAACCGGTCGGAGAATGGAACACGGCCGAGATCGTCTGCTCGGACAGCACGATCACCGTGCACGTCAACGGCCGGCTCCAGAACCGGATCACCGGGTTGTCGAACCGTCAGGGATTCATCGGCCTGCAAAGCGAAGGAGGCCCCATCCAGTTCCGCAACATCACCCTCACTCCGCTCGATTGAGAGGCTCCCGTACCCTGCCGCCCGGGGTTGGAATAACGCTCGGGAAATAGTACTTTTGCCGCGGATATCAAATACGACGACAAAAAGATGATTACGGTTTCGAACTTGGAAGTTCAATACGGCAAGCGGGTCCTGTTCAAGGATGTCAATCTGAAGTTCACCCCGGGCAACTGCTATGGCGTGATCGGAGCCAACGGCGCAGGGAAGTCGACCTTCCTCAAGGTGCTCAGCGGCGAAGTGACGCCCACGCGCGGATCGGTCGCCTTCGGGCCTCACGAAAGACTCTCGGTACTCAAGCAGGACCACTTCGAATACGACGAGTGCACGGTGCTCGACACGGTGCTCATGGGCCATCAGCCGCTTTGGTCGCTGATGCAGGAGAAGAACGCCCTGTACGCTAAAGCCGACTTCTCGGAGGAGGACGGAATCCGGGCCGGCGAGCTGGAGGAGAAGTTCGCCGAAATGGACGGATGGAACGCCGAGAGCGACGCGGCGGAGCTGCTGAGCGGACTGGGCATCCGGGAGGCCCTGCACTACGAGAAAATGGGCAGTCTGAACGCCAAGGAGAAAGTCCGCGTGCTGCTCGCCCAAGCCCTTTTCGGCAAGCCCGACAATCTGCTGCTCGACGAGCCGACAAACGATTTGGACGTAAATACGATCATGTGGCTCGAGAACTACCTGTCGAACTACGAGAATACCGTGCTGGTCGTTTCGCACGACCGTCACTTTCTGGACTCGGTCAGCACGCACATCATCGACATTGACTACAGCGACATCAACCTGTTCTCGGGCAACTACAGCTTCTGGTACGAGTCGAGCCAGCTGGCGGCGCGCCAGTTGGCGAACCAGAACAAGAAAGCCGAGGAGAAGAAGAAAGAACTGCTCGAGTTCATCCAGCGTTTCAGCGCGAACGTGGCCAAGTCGAAGCAGACGACCAGCCGCAAGAAGATGCTCGAAAAGCTCAATATCGAGGAGATCAAACCCTCGATGCGCAAGTACCCGGGCATCATTTTCCAGCCCTCTCGCGAGGCGGGAACGAAAATACTGGCCGTCGACTCGCTGAGCAAGACGGTGAACGGAGAGACGCTGTTCAGCAATATTTCCTTCGCCGTCGAGAAAGGCGACAAGGTGGCTTTCCTGTCCCGCGAGCCGCGGGCCGTCACGGCGCTCATGGAAATCATCGCGGGGAACGACAAGCCCGACACGGGCATGGTGGAGTGGGGCGTCACGATCACGCCCGCCTATCTGCCGCTGAACAATGCGTCGTTTTTCAACAACCAGCTCAGTATCCTCGACTGGATAGCCCAGTTCTCGGACGACACGAGCGAACTCTATCTGCGCGGCTATCTGGGCAAGATGCTTTTCAGCGGCGACGAGATCCACAAGCGGGTGAACGTGCTTTCCGGAGGCGAGAAGATGCGCTGCATGATCGCGCGCATGATGATCCAGCAAGCCAACACGCTGATACTGGACTCGCCGACGAACCACCTCGATTTGGAATCGATCCAGGCATTCAACAATGCGCTCGTCTCGTTCAAGGGAATCGTCCTGATGACCTCGCACGACCACGAGTTCATCAACACGGTGGCCAACCGCATCATCGAAATTACGCCCAACGGAATGATCGACAAATACATGGAGTACGATGACTATCTGTTCGACGAGCGGGTTCAGGAAAACCTGAGCAAACTATACTCAAAAAAATCATAACACTCTAATCAAATTATCTATTATGAAATTATTCAAGGCGCTTCTTATTTTCTGGCTGTCCGCAACGGCTGCGGCGGCCTCGGCCCAAAGAGCCGAAGACTCTTTGGCCATTACGGACGGCCCGTGGAAGGTGCTGATCGACGAAAACGGCATCCTGTGCAAAAAGCTTCAGACGCGCGTTTTCGACACGCTGCAGCGGATTTCCGTCGTGGAAGTCGATCCGAGTCTTTATTATCCGCTTCTGGTACAGGATACCCTGATCGAAAAAACCTCTCAGATGGGCGTCAAGAACAACGGGGTCGCCGCGATCAACGGCGGATACTTCAAAACGAAAACTACCCGGGCCGAAGCCGCAGATCTGATCAAGATCAACGGGAAATATCCCCGCCAGAGCCATACGGCCGGCAGCACGGGCGCCTTGGGCATCGACTCGCTGGGCCTGCTTCATTTCGCTTACGTACCGTCGACCGACCCGGAATGGTTCGACCGCTTTCCCAGCGTTCTGGTCGCCGGCCCCATGCTGATCGAGAACGGACGAACGATCGTCGGAAACTCGTCCCGCGACAGGCATCCCCGCTCCTGCATCGGCGTTAAGAAAGACGGCACGGTCGTTTTGCTGACCGTGGACGGACGCAAGGAGAAAGCCGCCGGCATGAGCTTCCAAGAACTGGCGTACGTCGCACATCTGCTCGGCCTCGAACAGGCCGTCAATCTGGACGGAGGCGGATCGTCGACGCTATGGACTAAGTCGAGGAACCTCGTCAACGTACCGTCGGACAAGGTGCTCATATTCCGCAGCGAGCGGCCCGTCGCCAACGGAATCGTCATCCGGCGCAGATAGCCGGCAAGCGATTGCTATTTCGGGTCATTCTTAAGAAAAGAAAAGCCGGGGCGTATTGCCCTGGCTTTTTATTGCGACTTCCGCATCCCGGCCTACCCGGCCAGCCAGCTGAAAAGCAACAGAGCCATGACAAGCGTCACGACGATATTGAAGCTCTGGGCTATCAGGAAAGTCGAAACGCTCCGACGGTTCTCGCGGCCCAGCAGAATCTTGAAATCGGTCTCCAGCCCGATGCAGACGAAAGCGACGGAGAACAGCGCCTCGCGCACGCCCTTGGCCAAAGCGCCCAGCTCTTTGGCGCGCGCCGGCTCCAGACAGAAACTGAACAGAAGCGAGGTCAGCACGAATCCGATCACGAACTTCGGGAAACGGTCCCACAGCACGCGCGCGGTAGGCCGCTCGGCCTGATTGGTCCCCCTGAGCGACCAGTAGATCGATATGGCGAAAGCCGCCACGCCGAGCAGCACGTTCTGCGAGGACTTGACGATCACGCTGTACGTTTCGGCCACATCGCCCAAGAACTTGCCCGAGGCGACGACGGCGCCGGTCGTATCGATCGTACCGCCCATCCATGCTCCGGCCACCTCCTGCGACAGGCCGAGCGAACGCGCCAGCCAGGGCATCAGGTACATCATCGGCACGGCCACGACCAGCACGAGCGAAACGACGAACGACAGTTTCCGCGAGTCGCCCTTGATCGCCCCGCAGGTGGCGATGGCGGCCGAAACGCCGCAGATCGACACCGCGCTGGCCAGCATGACGCCCATCTCCTTGTCCAGCTTCATTCTGGAAGCCAGCCAGAACGTGAAGTACCAAACCGAGAAAACCACTACGACGCTTTGGGCGATCCCGAAAAAGCCGGCTTTCATGATCTCGCCGAACAGCACGGAAGTGCCAAGCAGTACCAGTCCGATCTTGATGTAATATTCGCTGCGCACGGCCGGTTCGAGCCAGCGGGGCAGACCGACCGTATTGCGGATCAGCAGACCGAACAGGACGGAAAAGAAAACCGACTCGAGCCCCAATGTCTTGACGGGGTTCCAAGCCGAAACCGTCTGGGCCAAGGCAGCCAGAGCGAATACGGCCACGAAAGCAACGACGAATCGCCTGACGGCTATGCCCAAGGGAATCATACCGAGCATCGAACCTGCCAGCGTCAGCAGAAACATGCCGCCCAAGGCAACCCATGCGCCGGGCGTAGCCAAAGAGGCGGGGAAACGGGGAACGAACGACGGCAGCGCGAGGATCAGAACGGTCAGAGCCAAACCGATCAGCGTGGCCATCCAGTCCTCGTTGCGAAATCGGGAGAAAAAACGTGTCATGCGCAATATTTTAATGAACCTTTACGACGCGCGAAAATAGCAAAACGGGACGAAACGGAAACCGCGCGAAGAAAGAATCCGCGAAAATTACGACTTAACGCTTAGCGCTCCTGCGCAATATACTGATCGAAAAACCGTATATTTGCCGAGGCATAGAACCGAAATTCACCTTCGCATGCTCACGTATTTCATCCTTGCGCTGGCCGTCCTATCCGTCTCGCTCGACTGGCTGCTGTTCCGTCGGCTGGCCCGAAAGTACCCTGCCCGCCGAGCGCTCCGGCGAACGTATCTCACCGCATCGATCACGATCGATGCGGTGATCGTCGTCGCATTGGCGCTCTACCGCCGCACCTCGGAGGCCGAGTCGGAACAGTACATGCGGCTGATCATGTGGGTCATCTGGCTCTTCTTCGCGAGCATCGTTCCCAAGATCGTCTACGCCGCCCTGGCATGGATCGACTATCCGGTTTCCCGGTTGCGCAAGCGTCCCTCGCGTATCTTTTCGCGCATCGGACTAGCTGCCGCAGCCCTGACGCTGTCCGTCCTGATCTGGGGCGCTACTTTCGGCCGCACGCACATAGACGTCCACCGGATCGCATTGCGCTCGGACAAGCTCCCCGCCGCTTTCGACGGCTACCGCATCGCCCTGTTCACCGACCTGCACACCGGAACGCAACCCCGGAACCGCCGCCTGATCCGGCGGATGGTCACCCTGATCAACCGCGAACATCCCGATATGGTCGTCAACGCGGGCGATCTGGTCAACATCGATTCGCACGAGCTGGACGACCGGGTGATGAGCATACTCTCGACCTTGCACGGCCGGGACGGGGTCTATTCGGTTCTCGGCAACCACGACCTGGGTTTCTACATGCGGCCGAAAGAAAATTTCACGCCCCGCCAAAGCGTAGAAGAACTGCTCGCCAAGCAGCGGGCGATGGGATGGAAACCTTTGGTCAACGAATCGGCTCCGATCCGCCGGGGAGCGGATAGCATTCTGGTAACGGGCGTCAACTTTCCTGAAACCGGAACCAATCACGGACGCGACACGGGCATGGCCGGATGCGACATGCAGGAAGTATTCCGGAACGTTCCCCCCGACACATACAACCTGTTGCTCGCCCACACGCCCGAGCAATGGGACGAAGCGCGCTCGGCCGGAGACCCCGATCTGACCCTCTCGGGCCATGTGCACGCCATGCAGTTCAAGCTGACGCTCGGCCCGTGGAGCTGGTCGCCCGCCAAATTCCTCTACGAACGCTGGAGCGGACTGTACTCGGAAAACGGCAAACACCTGTACATTAACGACGGAATGGGATACGTGATGTACCCGATGCGCATCGGGACGAACCCTTCGATCACGGTCATCACGCTGGAATCGGAGAAAAGACGGTAAACTCCCTCAGGCCGTCAACTTCAGCCCGACTACGCCGCCGATAATCAACGCGGCCGAGAAAAGACGCCACAAGCCGGCCGAGTCCCCGAAAAAAAGAATGCCTATGAGCAGCGTCGAAACGGCACCGATCCCGGTCCAGACCACATAGGAAGTACCTATGGCGATCGTTCGCTGGGCCAGATAGAGCAGAAACAGACTCAGGCTCATCGACAGCACGGCCATCGCGATATAAAGCCACCGAGGCTGCATGGACTGGGAAAGTTTCAGTCCCACCGTCCAGCCCATTTCGAAAAAGCCGCCTAAAATCAGATAAAACCACGCCATATACGTTTCGGATGAATGCAACGTTTCAATATTGGCAAAAGTAGCGAATTTTCCGATTTCGGAGAAATTTCCTACTTTTGCGAAAACGCGTTATTCACAGGCGTACCATGAGGGGAAAAGCGGCAAAAGTCATACTGATCGCGACCGGCATGCTGATGCTGGCCTTGCTGGCTGTTCCCCATCACCACCACCATCACGGGTACAGCATCTGCTTCGCGACGTCGCAGGCATGCGACCGATGCGCCGATCCGACGCACGCACGCAGTCAGGACGTCGACAACTGCCATCAGATTTTCGTCATGTCGGGCCGGGACGATCAATCGCATATCGAACCGATTCCGCCTATCGCTCCCGACACTTTCGCGATTGCCTTCTTCCGTACATTCGCCGGTCCGGAAGATTCGGGCCTGCGACTTTCTTATCCGCCTTTCACGGAACCCTTCGTCTCGCATGGCAACGGGCATTCGCTCTCGTTACGGGCTCCTCCCGTTTTCCCGGCCTAACCCGACTGTTTCCCTTTCAGGAAAACGGACTTTTCATCCGCCGATGAAAAGTCGTACTACATCCGTATATTATATCCAATTTTCAAACCATGAACAGATTACTAATAATCAGCATACTGTCCGCAGCACTCATGACGAGTTGCGGACACTCCGGCCCGGACGGACAGGGGAGCTCCCGCGAGGCCGAAGCGCGCGACCACGGAACCGAGCTCCACGATCACGAATCGGAAGGGCACGATCATGCCAGCGAGAATCACACGGGCCACGACCACGAGGAAAAGGAGCACGATCATGCCGGCGAAATCGCGTTTACGAAAGAACAGGCCGCGCGTACCGATTTCGAGCTGCTGACCGTCGAGCCCGCCCCGTTCCGCGACGTGATCGAGACAAGCGGCCGGATTCTGGCAGCGCAAGGCGACGAGGCCGCCGTAGCGGCGCCCGTCAGCGGCATCGTCTCGTTCGCGGACAAGAAACTCTCGGACGGAGCGGCCGTATCCCGGGGCGAAACCCTTTTCACCATCTCGTCGAAGGAAATCGCCGAAGGCGATTACGAGCAACGCATCCGCTCGGCATACACGCAGGCAGAAACCGCTTTCCGGCGAGCCGAAAAGCTGATCGGCGACCGAATCATCACGCAGACCGAATACGAGCAAGCCCGGCTGGCATACGAAAACGCCAAGACGGCTTACGATGCGCTCGCAAGCAAATCGTCGGCCAAGGGAACCCGCGCCACGGCCCCCATCGGCGGCTTCATCAAGAGCCTGTCGGTCGGCGAAGGAGACTACGTCACGGTAGGCCAATCGCTTGCAACCGTTTCGCAAAACCGCAAGCTCGTACTGAGAGCGGAAGTGTCGCAGAAATACGCAGGCAGACTGCGCGCCGTGACGAGCGCCAATTTCGAAACGCCTTACGACGGCCGCGTCTATTCGCTCGCCGAGATGGGCGGACGGCTGCTGTCGGTCGGCAAGGGCTCGGACGGGACGTCGGCCTACATTCCCGTCACGTTCGAGTTCAACAACGGCGGAGAGGTGATCCCCGGCTCTTTCGTCGAGGTCTTTCTGCTCTCGGCGCCCCGGCCCGAAACGCTGGCCGTTCCGCTCAGCGCCGTAACGGAGGACCAGGGCGTCTACTCGGTTTTCGTGCAGCTCGATCCGGAAACATACGTCAAAAGGGAAGTCAAGCTGGGCGCGTCCGACGGCACCCGGGTGCAAATCCTCGAAGGCCTCTCGCCCGGCGAGACGATCGTCAGCCGGGGAGTCGCCCAAGTCAAGATGGCCTCGTTCTCAGGTGCCATACCCGGCCACACCCATTCCCATTAGAACCGTCCGGACATGCTGAACCGAATCATCGAATTCTCATTACGCAACCGGATGTTGGTAATGATCGCGGGCGTCGTGCTGCTCGTCGCAGGCACGTACACGGCCCGCAAAATGGAAGTGGACGTTTTCCCGGACCTGAACGCGCCGACGGTCGTCGTGATGACCGAGGCGAGCGGCATGGCGGCCGAAGAAGTCGAGCGGACCGTGACCTTCCCGATCGAAACGGCCGTGAACGGAGCGACCGACGTGCGTCGCGTCCGTTCGAGCTCGACCTCCGGCTTCTCGGTCGTATGGGTCGAGTTCGACTGGGGAACCGACATCTACCTGGCCCGCCAGATCGTATCCGAAAAGCTGGCTACGCTGAACGAAACGCTTCCGAACAACGTCGGGACGCCGACGCTCGGACCGCAGTCGTCCATTCTGGGCGAGCTGATGATTATCGGCCTGACCTCGGACAGCACTTCGCTCGAAGAACTGCGGACACTGGCCGACTGGACGATCCGCCCCCGGCTGCTCTCGACCGGAGGCGTAGCCCAGGTGACCGTCATCGGCGGCGATATCAAGGAGTACCAGATCCTGCTGGACCCTGCCCGGATGAAACATTTCGGCGTCACGACGGGCGAAGTGCTCGGCGTGGTCGAGAACCTGACCCGTAACTCGAGCGGAGGAATTCTGAACCAGCACGGCAACGAATACATCATCCGGGGCATGCTCTCGACGGCCGACGAGGACGAAATGGGACGAGCCGTGATCCGTATCGAGAACGGCCTCCCCGTTACGCTCGAACAGGTGGCCGACGTGCGGATCGGAGCCAAGACGCCCCGGCTGGGCACGGCATCCGAACGCGGTAAGCCGGCCGTGCTGATGACCGTCACGAAGCAGCCTAACACGAACTCGCTCGAACTGACCGAAAAACTCGACCGAGCCGTCGCCGAACTGAGCGAGACGCTGCCTGCGGACGTGCACGTATCGACCGACTCGTTCCGTCAGGCCCGTTTCATCGAAGGCTCGATCGACAACATTCAGAAATCGCTGTTCGAAGGAGCGATCTTCGTCGTGATCGTCCTGCTGGTCTTTCTGATGAACTTCCGCACGACGGTCATCTCGCTGGTCGCGCTGCCGCTCTCGCTGCTCGTGTCGATTCTGGCGTTGAAATGGATGGGGCTCACGATCAACACGATGAGCCTCGGAGGCATGGCCATCGCGATCGGATCGCTCGTCGACGACGCGATCATCGACGTCGAGAACGTATTCAAAAGGCTGCGCGAGAATTTCGCGCGCCCCAAGGACCAGCGGCTGCCGACGCTGAGCATCGTTTTCGAGGCGTCGAAAGAGATCCGTACGTCGGTCGTCCACGCGACGATCATCACGATCGTGGCCTTCGTCCCGCTTTTCTTCCTCGACGGCATGGAAGGGCGCATGCTGCGCCCGTTGGGCATCTCGTTCATCGTCGCGCTGTTCGCGTCGATGATCGTGGCGGTCACGCTGACGCCCGTGCTGTGCAGCTACCTGCTGACCGGCGACCGGGTACTCCGCCGCAACGAAAAGGAACCCGTCGTCTCGCGCTTTCTGAAGCGCGTCTACCGCCGCGTGCTCGAATGGGTGCTCGCCCATAAGAAAGCCGTACTCGGCTCGACCGTCGTCCTGTTCGCCGGGGCGCTCGCCGTTTTCCTCTCGCTGGGCCGCAGCTTCCTGCCCCCATTCAACGAAGGCTCGCTGACGATCAACGCCTCGACGATGCCGGGCATCTCGCTCGAAGAGTCCGACAAGATCGGCAGCCAAGTGGAAAGCATTCTGCTCGAAATACCCGAAATCCGGACGGTCGTCCGCAAAACGGGCCGCGCCGAGCTGGACGAGCATGCGCTGGGCGTCGGCGTATCGGAAATCGAAGCGCCGTACGAACTCGCGGACCGATCGCGCAGCGAATTCATGGCCGACGTGCGCAGACGGCTGGGCGTGCTTCACGGCGTCAACATCGAAATCGGACAGCCCATTTCGCACCGGATCGACGCGATGCTGTCGGGCACCAAGGCCAATATCGCAATCAAGCTGTTCGGCCCGGACCTGAACCGCCTGTTCGCGCTCGGCAACCGGATCAAAAGCTCTATCGCGGACATCGACGGCATAGCCGACCTGAACGTCGAGCAGCAAATCGAGCGGCCTCAGCTGCAAATCCGGCCCAAACGCGAAATGCTGGCCCGCTACGGTATCACGCTGCCCGCTTTCGCCGAATTCGTCGAGGTGGCGCTCGGCGGACGGGTCGTCTCGCAGGTATACGACGAAGGACGCTCGTTCGACGTGACGGTCAAGGCATCGGATGCCAGCCGGAACGACATGGAGCGCATCGGCGAGCTGATGCTCGACGGAACCGACGGGAAAGTCCCCCTGAGCTACGTGGCCGACATCGTGTCGACATCGGGTCCCAACGCGATCGGTCGCGAGAACGCCCAGCGCCTGATCGTCGTATCGGCCAACGTGGCCGACCGCGACCTGCGCAGCGTCGTCAACGAAATCGGCGAAACGATCCGGACGCAAGTGCCCATGCCGGAAGGATATCATGTGGAATACGGCGGACAGTTCGAGAGCGAACAGGCGGCCTCACGCACGCTGACGCTGACGTCGCTCGTCGCGCTGCTCGTCATTTTCCTGCTGCTGTATCAGGAATTCCGCAGCCTGAAGATCGCCGGCGTCATCCTGCTGAACCTGCCGCTGGCCCTGATCGGCGGCGTTGCGAGCCTGTGGCTCACTTCGGGCGAAGTGAGCATTCCGGCCATCATCGGGTTCATCTCGCTGCTGGGCATCGCCACGCGCAACGGCATTCTGCTCGTTTCGCACTACAACCACCTGCGCGGCGAGGGCATGCCGCTGCACGAAAGCGTCGTGCAGGGCTCGCTGGACCGGCTGAATCCGATCCTGATGACCGCGCTGTCGTCGGCTCTGGCGCTGATTCCGCTCGCGCTGGGAGGCAGCCTGCCCGGCAACGAAATACAGAGCCCGATGGCCAAAGTCATACTCGGCGGACTGCTCAGCTCGACACTGCTCAACGGATTCATCATTCCGTCGGTCTACCTGATTGTCAACCGTAAAAAACCGAAAGCATGAAACGCATACCGATCATACTGTTCTTCCTCGTACTGGCTCCGGCAGCCTCGGCCCAGCGAAGCATCGACGAGGTGCTCCGTCAGGTCGAAAACGCGAGCCGCGAGCTGGAAGCGCAACGGCAACTGACCGCGGCGCAGAAGCAAGACGCCGCCACGGGCAAATACATGGCCAACCCGACGGTCGAAATGGAAAAGATGTGGGGAGCGGCCGGAGCAGGGCAGAACACCGAGCTGGCCGTCGTCCAGACGATCGATTTCCCGACCGTCTACGGGTCCCGCAACCGGATCGCCAAGCTCAAAGGCTCCCTGTATGAAAAGCAATGGGAATCCCAGAGGCAACAGCTGCTGCTGCAGGCCAAGCAGCTCTGTATCGAAATCGTCTACCTCTACCGTCAGCGGGACCTGCTCGACGAACGGTTATCGAACGCCGAGCGACTGAGCGAAGCGTACAGGCGAAAAATGGAGACGGGCGACGCGACCTCCCTCGAAGCGAACAAGATCGCCGTCGAGTCGATCTCGGCCCGTACGGCCGCCGATCTGAACCGAGCTGAGCTGCAAGCCAAAATCCAGCAACTCAACACGATGACCGGAGACAGCGACGACTCGTTCGAGGACGTGACCTACCCCCCGGTCGAAACGCTGCCGCCGGCCGACGTGTTGTCCGAGGCATACATGAGCGGCAACCCGCTGCTCGAAAGCATGGAAAATACGCTCGAGATCGATCGCCGGACCGTGGCTCTGAATCGGGGACTCTCTCTGCCCCAGTTCGAGGTAGGATACCGGCACGACTACGGAGAAGGCCGCGCCACGGGATTCAAGGTCGGCATGTCGGTGCCGCTTTTCGAGAACAAGAACAAGGTCAAGGCGGCCAAGGCGGCGGCCGTCTCGTCTCAGGCTCAATTGGAAAGCGCCCGGACGAACGCGGCGTCCCAGTTCCGGATGCTGTACGATCAGGCCGTCGCGCTCTCCGAATCGATGCGGTCGATGCGGTCGGCCCTCGCATCGCAGAACAGCCTCGAGATTCTCGGCAAGGCGCTCGATGCGGGGCAGATCAGCGTGATCGACTATTTCACCGAGGCGAACCTGCTGTTCGAAAGCCGCGGAACGCTGCTCCAGATCGAGCGGGACTACCAGTCGGCCGTAGCCGCCCTGTACAGCTTCTCGCTATAGACCGCGTCAGGTCCGACCGGTCATGCCGGGCTTCCTTAAGAAACACGAAGGAGGCCCGGCTTTCGCTATCGAACAATATGCATTTTTAACAAATCAAATATTTTTTTAACATACATTCCGATTCTCAATTAAAATTGCTATCTTTGCACAGGTAGAGAAAGGTCGTTTACATAGGACAAAAATACACTGTCAATAAGCGACATACGCCCTCCGAAAGAAAGATAAAACAACACGAAGTCGCCCCGCGAGGCCGACGAAAAACCAATAGAACCCGCAAAGATGAAAATTGTAGGCGAACCGAAAGCGTTTCTGAGCAACGAGGCGCTGCAGCTTCTGAACCTGTACGAATCACTGGGACAGCGTGCGGAAATCTTCCTGCCGCGCCACATCTTCGATAACCTCACAAGCTTCGTGAGCCTCTGCATGGAGGAGCCCGACGATCCGGCCAAGCAACAGGCCGAAATCAACCGCTATCTGCTGAAGTTCCGCGAAGATATCCCGGGATACACGCACGTGTCGCTGATGCTGATTCCGCACAACAACTCGAAGGCTTTCGAGCTGAGCAGCAAGCGCGGCGAATTCGCCAAGAAAATATCGGCCCTGCTCGACACCGACGGCACGACGACCGAAATCAAGACGTTGCTGCGTAATATCCGCGACAGCCACGACCTGTCGGTCGGCACGCCTCCGATCAACAGCCGCCATATCGATTTCATGTCTCAGGTACAGCTAGGCGGCCATGTGCGCGACCTGCGCAAGTACCGCGACGTGATCGGCGTGACGGGCGACATCAACGAGGCGCACTGGAACTACCTGATGGACACGCTCGAGCAGATGATCAGCCAAAGTACGCACTACACGACCAAGGCCGAGATCAGCGACTTTCTGCACCGCAGCCAGTGGGCCGTCAATTTCAAGGGCATGAACGGCATGATCCGAACCGTCGTCTCGGGCAATGCCGACAAGGCCGTCCAACTGCTCAAGGGCGACGTGTTCCACAAGGACGCCGTCGTCGTGCTGGAAAGCCCCGCGCCCGAAACGCTGTACGAACAGATGACGGCCGATACGACCTCGATTTTCGTCGTCAAGGTCAAGCACGCGCGCATCAACCATTACTCGGGCCCGAAATGGTTCCCGCTGCTGACCCGACTGGTGATCGTCGACGACTCGAAAGAGTCTCGCAGCTCGAACACGTCGCTCGTGTTCTGCTTCCACAACGGCATTATCAACACGTTGAACAAAGTCCATACGAAAAAGCTCGGCTCGCCGGCCAACACGCAACTGAATCTGCGGCTGATTCTCGAGAACGTCAACCCGAGCTACCTGAAGGAATTCCGCGAAAAGCTCGAAATGCAGATCGAGGAGTACGGCCGCGAAATCAAATCGCTGCTGCTCGAGCAGACCGGGTCGGACACCGACATCGAGAAACGCATCACGCTGTTCAAGCTCGACTCTTTCTCGCGTCAGGTCGTGCAGGACAAATACTCGCTCGAAAAGCTGCGCGACTTCATTTTCTTTCTGGAAAACTGCCACAAGCAGGAAAACAAGAAGATTCAGACTCAGGAGCTGATCGACGAGTTCGAGAGCCGGATGAAGAACTATTTCTACGCCGGCAACAAGCTGATCGACGTGATCACGATCCTCGAGGGCGGCGGACGGCATCAGATCAAGACGTTCGGCGACTATCTGCGCAGCCGTACGTTCAATAACCTCAGCAGCAAGATCCGCTATGCCTGCCGGTTGATTCTGGACATCATCCCGAGTTGCTACGAACGGACGCTGAAGAACCATTTCCACAAGAATTTCGGTATCAATCTGTTCCTCGAAAAATATCAGGAGTACATCACCAAGACGAGCCGCGACGCCGACAACAAGGGACGCTTCGAGAAGTTCCTGATCGATCTGGGCATCCGCGACAAGTACTTCGCGCTGAGCGACGACGACAAGGAGATCGTCAAGAACTTCCTGTCGGCTTTGGGCAATCTGGACCAGACCTCGGTATCGGACTCCGTACAGATGATCATCCGCGACCTGCTGTTCAACCCGAACGGCCGGCCGAAGCCCTATATCGTCTATAACGCCGTGCAGGCATGGGAGTACAAGGACCTGCTGCCCGACGACTGTTTCGACATCAATCCGTTCGACATCGAGATCGAGAACGACGCCGACGGCCGTCTGGCTTACGACCGTCTGGTCGACAAACTGCTGCGTATCAAGTCGACGCTCGCGCTGTTCGACGACAGCGGCAGCCTGTGGGACCTGTTCTGCGAAAACACGACGATCATCGTCAACGACCCGAACAACCCGACGGGATATTCCGACTTCAACAGCGAGTCGGTCAACAATTTCCTGCGTTTTCTAAACAGTTGCAAGATCACGCTGTTTCTGGACGAGGCATACGCCGAAAGCGTCAAGATCGAGGACCGCACGATGCCCAAGTGGCGGACGCTGTCGCGCTACATCATGAACAACATCAACGCGCAGTCGCGCATCAAGGCGGTCTCGTCGCTTTCCACGACCAAAAATCTGGCCGCCACCGGCGAACGCCTCGGCGCCGTCGCGCTGACGCCTCAGGCGTCGGACTTCGCCAAGTACGCCCGCAGCTGCAACAGCGCCGCGCACGGAAATAACAACTCGCTGCTGATGCTCAACAACACGCTGCAAACGGCACAGGTAGCCAAAAGCATCAAGGATCAGATCGAAGCCGAACTGCCCAAGAACGCTTCGCGTTCGAAGATCAAGAAAGCGATCGTCCGCTTCATCGTCAACCAGATCGACAAGACCGAACAGTCGAACGAAATCAGCAAGACGAACCGCCAGCTGCATAAAACGGCCGGCTTCGAGGGCTCGCCGCTTTATCTGTTCCTGCTCGACGAACTGATCGCGCTGGACAAGCTCGACGTGCTGGGACTCCCCGACGACTTCAAGTATCAGGGCGAGCCGTTCTTCGTCTACTATCAGGCCAAACTGGTCGAGAACCTGAACCGGTTCCGGATCAACAAGAACTTCCGCAGCGAGTCGCTCAAGCGGATGAAAATGGCCAAGAGCGTCGCCGCCCGCCTGTTGGAGGAGGCGCCCGAAGGAACCGAATTGGGCTACATACAGTCCGACGGATCGTATCTGTTCAACTTCCGGATTCTCGGTCCGTTCTCCTACGCCGACGTACTGCTGTTCTGCCGCGCGCTGGCCAAGTACCGGGGCGTCGCCACGGTCCCGTATCCGACGGGGCTCGTGCGCTTCTCGCTGGGCGGGTACATCGCCGCCGGCAAGGAAGGCATGAAAATTTTCTCGGCCGAAATCGAGGATGCTTTCTCGATCTTCATCCGCTACTGGACCCGGTTCGCCGCCGAGCGAGCCGACGAGGCCAACAAGGGAGTCGAGAGCAAGGACTTGCTCGAGCGCGTGTTCTACTCCCCGAAAGATCAGGACTTCATCGACAGCCTGATCCGCGACTATAAGCTGTCGGCCCGGTACAAGAAAGACAAGGCCCCATCGCTGCAGATCCGCGACGTACGCTCGCTATACCATACGTCGCCCGAACGCAGCGGCGTGACGATCACGACGATCGGACGGTCGGCCAACTCGGTGATCGAGCTGCACGGCGACATCGTCGGCAGCTGCAAGGACGTGTTCGAGTTCGTACGCAGCTCCGCTTTCACGAAAATCTACGAAAACCTGCTCGCACAGGTCTACAAGAAAGTGCCCGCCTTGTCCGACATGGATTTCAACACGGTCAGCTCGCGATACAGCAAGGCCGTGATCCTGAAATACATCACCAATAAGAAGACCTTCCAGCCGAACCATCACGTACTGGACAATCCGGAGGAAAAGAACGTGATGCGCGAGATACTGATCGAAATGGAGAATCTGCTCTTCTCGGACAGCAAGATGAAAATTCTCGCGATCAACGCTACCGGCGACCCGGCTTTGGACAAAGCGAAGCTCGAGGGCCTGAACGCAATCATCAAGAAGTACATCCGTGAGATCCTGCTCCACTTCAACCTGCCTTTCGAGAAAGAGAGTCTGGAACCCAGCCGCAAGGAGATCATCCGCACGGCCGGCGAATGCTTCGAGGAGATCACGGGAATCAAGCTTTCGGAGCTCAACCTGAATATCTGGGTCGACGAATTCATGCGCAACCTGCGCGACCTGCCCGAGTTCAAGGGGCTGCTGATCTCGCAGAAAAGCATCGGCTACATCATGGATACGGTAGCCGAGGGCATCGCCCGCTCGCCGGAAATCACGGACAAGATCCTGTATCTGTACCTGCTCAACAACGACAACTCGTTCTACAAGCTGGTCTGCAAGAAGCTGCAATACTTCAACGAGAAGATCAAGAGTTGCGACGATGCCGAACTGCGGATGTTCACCGAGGAATTCGTTTCGGAAATCCTCCCGATGCAGCTTGAGGAGCTGAGCAACTACATCATGCGCAAGAAGGACATCAAGATCGCCGAGAGCGAGATATATGCCGTCACGCGGCGCGTGGTCCGGTTCTACATCAGCATGATCAAGCGCACGCGCGGAACCGACTATTACAACCGTTACGCGCACACGATGGTCCGCATCGTCGAGACGGCGTTCAAGAAACAGAACTCGAGCGTCAACGAAATGGTGCAGCACGGCATATCGCTCTACAAAGGATTCGCTATGGAGAACAAGGCGCTCGAGACATTCGAAGGCGGCCGCATTTCCTGGATCAACGAACTGATGAGCAAATGCGGCGTGATCAGTTCCGAGCAGCCCGTACAGCAACACACGCGGATCGTGACCGATGCGAAGAAGCGCGAATACCCGTTCCATAAGATCGACCGGACCGAAAGCCGTCGGGCAGAGGCGCTGCCTTCGGACGACCATCCTACCGAGTATATCCGCTACATCGATACGCGCCCCGACTCGTCTTTCTTCACGAACCGGCTGTCGCGCTTCGTCCGGAACATGGACTCGGACGACTACCGTTGCAAGGTCGTCAAGCACGGTATCGTCAAGGAGCTGGTCATTTTCCAAAAGGGATACCTAAAGTACCTGACCGACAACTACCGGCTCAACTATACCGAGGATATCAGCCTGAAGGACATCGTGAATTTCGTCCCGGACGTGATCTCGCTGCTCGGAGCGCCCGAAAAGCTGATTTCGTTCCCGCAGATAGGCTATTTCGACATCAAGGGTCCGTCGGGCAATATCAAGACGATCGTCACTCCGCTGAAAAAGGAAGCCGACTATTTCGGCGACGTAAAGAAACCGCGCCTGACGGTCATCAACGAAAAGGTGAAGGAGATCGGCGGTATCCCGCGTCACGGCTCGCTGTTTCTGGTCGAGGAGAACGACGGCAGCGTATTCGTGATCGAAATCAACGGCGACAGCGGGGTAGGCAAGAGCGAAATGATCGCGGCTTTCGTACTGAAATGGCTGCGCAACAACCTCGAGGGCATCCGTTCGGTCAAGATGATCGCCGGAGACATGTTCCACGAGTTCCAAGATGCCGACGGCAACCTGTACGGCATCGGCACCGAGGTGGGCGACTTCTCGCGCACGACGGATTTCGATCCGGATTACATCAAATACTACAAGTTCCTTTTCGAAAGCAGCGCCGACAGCAACGTCGACGACCGCAACGCGCGCAGCACCGTCAGCGGCATGTGCGACATCACGATGCCGTACCGCGTCGACATCATGCTGAGCGCCAGCAACTACTCGAAGGACGAGGGCGGCATCACGCGCATGGACAATCCGGAGAACTTTCTGCTTTACATCGACGCCCACGGCGAGCGGAAGGAGAAAGCCACCAGCGGCGACGGCCCGAACTTCCAGCGAACGCTCAAGCGATACACGGCCGACAAGAACATCGTCGAGGTCATATCGCGGCACGGCAACTACCTGGACGACATCCTCGACTGGGACTACAATCCGATCGACCGGCAGTATTACCTCGCCTCGTCGTACAAGCTGCTCGATAAGATCGACATCACAGAAGTCGTCCGGATGATCTTCGTCGGCCACAGCTTCACCCGCGACGGTATCCGCTACACGATCGAAGACGTCGCGTTCGACATGATCCAGAACCGCTTTACCGCATCGACCGTATACGAGGACGAAGCGGAGAAAGTGTATACCGACATCGTGCTCGATCGCCGCATCTTCAGCTCGATCTTCGACGCGCTGGCCAGCACGCCGGGCGGGCAGCCGTTCATCGCCGAAGAGGATCAGGTCGAGACCGTACACCGGCTGATCGAATGCCTGCGAGGCGGCAAGGACGGCCGCGGCGGAGCACGCCATATCCAATGCGGCGTACTGTCGACCGAGATCGGCAAGAAAGGCCGCGAAATCACCGGTCCTCAGAAAGCCGCCGCCGCATTGAAGCAGCTCATTCAGGAAGTGCGCGTCAACAAGCCGGAGATCAACGAGGGCAAAATCAAGGTCAAGCGTCTGATCAACGAAAAATATTACCACATTTTCGGCGGGGAAATGAACAGTTCGGAACTGTGGCGCTATAATTTCTACCTGTATCAGTTGGAAAACATGCGCAAGGCCGACCTGCGCCGCATGGACAACCGCAACAAGCGGGTCGACATCTCCAATCTGGTCGATTTCCATCCGGTAGCTCCCGATCACGAGTTCAGCCCGCTGCTCGTCAATCCTAACCTGAACATCGAGCTGAGCAGCTTCAGCGAAACGTTCGAGGAACTGATGAGCTTCCCGAACTATCCGGAATTCGCCGAGGAGTTCGCCGCCAAGCTCGACAGGCTGTACATTGCCGACGGATACAGCGAGGAGACGAACATCAACAACATGATCGTCCAGTTGCTGATTCTCGAAGGTTACATCAGCAGCGACGATCTGGCTCAGGGCAGCGTGATCGAGAAAGTCAACCGCGAAACGATCGCCGCGGCGAAGCACGCCGTCGTACAATACCTGAACCGGCAACGTTCCGAGAGGGCCGCCGAACAGCCCCAGACCGCGGCGAAAAAAACGCCGGAGAAGTCCAAGCAAGAGCGGAACAAATAACGGACGCAAACCGATCGAAAATCCGGGCTCGATTACAGAGTCCGGATTTTCGTTTTATATCCGCTACATTGCCCGGACAGCGCTTGAATCGGGTATTGTATCGGCAAATTCAGGAGACCGGAGACCCGGTTTCCACGGATTGAAATCGCTATCCGTTATACGTTGAAACGCATAACGGCCGGAGCGCATATCGGACAATCCCTGTTCTCGGACTGAGTCCGAACAGGAGCGGAAGTCCGAAATCAGAGAGCGGCACCTCACGGCGCCGCTCTCCTTCACAAATCAAATCCCAACAAATTATATTCTATAGCTTCTTAAATAGTTTCAGTGTACATAGAATACCTTCGCGGCCTGCGACTGCACGCCCGTACCGGCGAACGTCGGGGACTGCTCGTCCTTCAACTCGAACACGCCCGAGTCGCTGCGCATGCTGCCGTCATAGCCTATCCACTTCAGCGTTACGTTCACCTGCTTCTTTCCGGCAGGCACCAGCCCGGCAATGTCAAAGCTGACACGGCCGTACCCCTGCATCAGGCGGGGATCTCCGAAGCTGTTATGTTTCAACGTCACGATTACGTGGTCGTCCGTCGAATTTTCCTCGTCAACCGCCAGGTTGATATAATGCGGATTCTTCTCGCTATTGCTGCCCCAGATCAAAAAAATCACGTTCAAATATTTCCCTGCTCCGAACCATGCACTCCCCACTTCGATCGGATCGTTTCCGATGCTGTCTATCTGCTGTTGCGTCAGTTCGGAATACCGGACAGGTTTCTTGGTCAGCACCGAGCCGATCGCATTGGCCCGCACGTCGTACTCGCTGTCCGACTTCTGTTCCAGCACGGTGAAGTTCATCCGGACCCTCATTCCGTCCTCCGCCTGAAACTTCGCGTCCAAGTTTTCCGTTACGTTCAGCGTATTTCCCCCGTCGGTTTTCACGCTGAAACTCTTGCCCGTTCCCTCGACCATTCCGTAACATTCCTCGCCGTACAGACGATCGTCGTCATTGTCGTCCAAGCACGAGGCGAAAACCAACGACACGACTGCCGCCGCAGTGAAAAATTTTGTAAATTTAATCATAATACGCTTCATAATGAAATCCTGCGATAAATAATTCAATAAAATCGAAACTTCGGATACATTCGCAATCGCTTTTACAAAACCGAATTCACTATGTAAGATGCGCATCCCGGGCAAAACGTTGCATCAGGCAAGGCAAATCTCGGCGAAACGTCAGAATTTATAGCGGAATCCCACGCCCAGATTGACGTTCCAAGGATTTTGCGTCCGATAGGATGCAGGCTGGCGCTTGTTCTCGAAATAATAGCTGACCGCCGGTTCCACATAAATACCGAAATGATCCACCAGATCGAAACCGACGCCCAAACCCAGATTGACCGACCACAAAGCGCCGTCGGCCGCGATCTTGCGAGTCTCGGACGAAACGAAAGCCCGGTCCTTGTACAGTTCGGTCGTCCCGCGCGCAGACAAGGCGAACTCGGCCATCGCTCCGCCCGAGAAATAGATGTCGAAACGTCCCCGGTCGAACACCGAATAATTGACCGTCAGCGGGATGCCCAGATAGTGCAGCCTCTGGCGATAACGGTAATTGAAAGCGCCCTCGATCTCGGCCTTTGAACTCATATAAGTATATACGAGCCCCGTTCCGATATGGAGGCGGGGCGTCAGGTACTTGTGAACGGAAAACCCGACCGACACGGGAAATTTGTGATCCATGTGGCTGTCTTCAAAAACCGGACTTTCCACTCTCATGGAACCGATATCCGCCAAACCCGCGTTCTGAATCAGCAGCATCGGGGAGCTGCCGGAGGCGGAAAGTGCGTTTGAAAACGTAGAAGCGTTGGCATACAGAGAGGCGGACCAACCCTTGCTCCTGCCGCCTCGCCTCTTGAGAGGCGCATCCGTTTGCGCGAACTTGCGCTCGTAAGCGGCTATCAGCTCTCTGTTGGGGGCGGTCTCTGCGGACCGATCCGGTTGCGACGACATATCGCTTCCGGTCGCAGACGCGTTGTCCGTATTATCCCGAGACGGCGACGAATTGCCGGACGGGGCACCTGCACCGTCGCTCAGACTGGCGAGGAGCGCAGTCGACGCTTTCGAACGGGGATCGATCAGTCGGACCGACCTGGCCGACTTCATGATTCGGTTCAGAGCCGTATCGTTGAAAGCAGGAGCCGTCCCCGAGGCGGAATCGCTACCGGAAACGGGAAGCGGCAGCGCCACCGTTTCGGCCATAGATTTCTCACCCCACGAGTGCGTGCGCTGAACCCGCCAAACGCCCAACCCGATGCCGAGCAGGACGACCGCGGCGGCGGCATAACGGCTCCACGAACGGAACAGAGGGACACGCTCGGCAGGATGCGCATTCGCATGCAGTTGCATGCGGCGCTGCATCTCCGCCCACGGCGGAACGGGCAATCCCGCCTCCGCGTCGTGCAGCTTGCGCCTCAATGCTTCATCCAACGAATCCCTTTTCATCTCAGATCACCTCCTCTTCTTTCAGTATTTTGAGCAGACATCCCTTGGCCCTCAGATATTGCGAGCGCGAAGTGCCTTCGCTCACGCCGAGCATCTCGGCGATCTCGCGGTGAGAGTATCCTTCGACGGCAAACAGGTTCAGCACCGCGCGGTATCCGTCGGGCAGCTTGCCGATACATCGCAGCAGCTCGGCGGTCTCCATACGTTCCACGGCCGATGCTTCGGTTCCTTCGACCTGCCTGAGCGCATCGATCTGCTCGCTGCCCTGCAGCACGTTTTTCTTGCGCAGATACCCCAAGGCCGTATTGACGAAAATCCGTCTGATCCATCCTTCCAGCGATCCCTCGCCCCGGAAATCCCCGATTTTGGAGAAAACGGTGATAAAGCCGTCGTGCAGCAGATCCTGAGCGATCTCGCGATGGCACACATAGCGGAAACACACGCCGTACATCTTCGGAGCGTATTTTTCATACAGCTTCTGCTGCGCCGTCCGGTCATTCCTACTGCAACGCCTTATCAGTTCTTCTTCCGTCACGGGTTCCAGTCGTATCGCTCATCCGTAGCTATAGATGAAAGGGGTTCGTAATTCGTTGCATGGATAACGGAATTTCAGAAAAAATATTTCCGCTCATACCGCCGATTTCGCATGTCATCGTGCGAAAATAGCGATATTTGCGTATATCGAAAAATCGAGCGTACTTTGTCTTTCGAAAAACTATCCGGAATATGATCGTTCAGGCTTCCGTCGCCGTCAGCGTCGACGGCTATATAGACGACCTATCGGACCGTCGGCTCGTCCTGTCGCACGCGGCCGACTGGGAAGAAGTCCGCAGTCTCCGCGCCGAAAGCGACGCGATTCTGGTCGGCGCCGAAACCATTCGTCGCGACAATCCGGCTCTAGTCACCCGTGACGAAAGGCTGCGCGAGCTCAGGGCCGAACAGGGACTGCCGGCCGATCCGGTCAAGGTCACGCTCAGCCGTAACGCCGATCTGGACCCGACCTCCCGCTTTTTTACGGAAGGCGACGGAGAAAAAATCGTTTTCGTAGGCCGTTGCGCGCCGCAGGACCGCACCGCGGCACTGAGCCGCGTAGCGACCGTCATCCATGCGGGAAGCGACTGTCTGACAGCGGACTACCTGATCGGAGAACTCGGTCGGAAAGGAATCGAACGGCTTTTTATCGAGGGAGGGAGTAGGGTGCTGACCCTGTTTTTGTCAGAAAATCGGATCGATTACCTGCGTGTCGCCGTAGCCCCGTTCTTTGTCGGAGAGCCGTCGGCCCCCCGAATGACGATCGGGGCGAAGTTTCCGTTCGACAAAGACCGCCGCATGACCGTACTGGACGTAAAAAAGGTAGGCGACATGACCGTCACGGACTACGCCTTGGGGCAGCAGGCGACCGATCGGACCCGGCTCCTTCAGGCGATCGGCCTGTCCTTAAAGTGCCCCCCGTCCGACAAGGCCTATTCGGTCGGAGCGGTACTCGTCACGCGCGACGGGCAGGTATTCACGGGCTACAGCCGCGAGACGGCCCCCGACAACCATGCCGAGGAGGAGACGATCCTCAAGGCCGAACAAGCGGGCGCGACGCTCGAAGGGGCTACGATATACAGCTCCATGGAGCCTTGTTCGACCCGTCGTTCGAAGCCTCGGTCCTGCTCCGCACAGATTATCGACCGCCGCATGAAGCGCGTCGTTTTCGCCGTACGCGAGCCCGATCGCTTCGTCCGCTGCCGGGGCGAACAATTGCTCCGCGACGCCGGGATAGAAGTGTGCGTACTGGAGTCGCTCGCCAAACAGGCGCTCGAAGCCAATGCCCACATTCTCTCCGGGCAATCGTGAATCCGGCCGCCGAATCCTCCACGCGCCCCGATGCAGCCGATCGCCGCGCGTAATGTCCCCAATAAGAAGAAGAAAAGACATAAAGCCGTCGGCTCACGAAAAGATCGGGCAATCCGCCCGCATACGAATAATCCGTGCTGAGAAAGCGGAAAAAAACGTTCCCGGTTGCAATTCCGAATAATTGTTCGGATATTTGCATTCGCAATAAATGAACATTCATTCATTATGGCAAAAAAAGTGGACCGGACCAAAATCGAACGGATCCGCGACGCTTCGGTCGAGGTCATCAGCGAGCACGGGATACTCGGCGGTTCGGTAGCGTCGATCGCCGAGCGGGCCGATGTTTCGGTAGGGTATTTGTACCGGCACTACCCGGGTAAGACCGAACTGATCAACGACTTGCTCGAAAACGCGCTGAACGCGATCACGGACCGGATCCGCGCGCTCATTCGCGAAACGGACGACATCGAGCGAATCGTCGGCGGCATCGTGGGCTTTCTGATCGAAAGCGCGGCCGACAATCCGGCCAAGCACAAGTTCCTGATCATGTTGCTGAACGACTTCTCGGTCGAGATCAAACCCGAAAGCCGGAAAAGAATCATAGAAATCGGCGAAGTGCTGCTCGAAACGGGACAAAAAAACCGTACGGTCCGGGGCGATATTTCGGTCAATGATTTGTATATTGCGCTGGTCGGAATCCCCATGCAGTACCTCGCCTCGCGGTACCGGTTCGACTTCGACAGCCGACCGTGCGACACGCAGGAACTGATCCGCAAAATCACCCGGGTATCGCTGAGCGCGATCCGATAAAGTAAAACGGTAATTACAGGACAATATGAAGCGATTAATCTTATGGTGGCTGGCGACTTGTACGGCGGCGGCCGTCACCGGGCAGCCGAAACAGGCTCTGACGTTCGATCAGGCGCTCGAAATGACGATGACCCGCAATCCCGAGCTCGAAGCCATCTCTTACGAGAAGGAAACCGCCGAAAAGGAACGCAAGGCCGCCTATGGGCTACGATTGCCCAAAGCATCCGTAACGGGCGCCTATATCTATATGGGCGATGACATGGCAATCGACATGAACGATCTGAAAGCTCCGGTCGGCGGCGTCTTGGAAGGGCTCGGCAACCTGCCGAACATTCCGCCGGCCATCCTGCAGCAGGCATCCTCTCTGCTGGCCAAGGATTGGTCGATGAAACTGCAGGACCGCAGTTTCGCCAACGTGGGCGCCAACATCACGTTGCCGCTTTATACGGGAGGAAAAATCAACGCGGCCAACAACGCGGCCAAGATCAAGATCGAGGAGGTAGCGGAGAAAGGAAACCAGACGCGCGGATCGCTCGTGTCGGAACTGACCGAACGCTATTACGGACTGGTTCTGGCCCTTCAGGTAGTCGAGGTGCGCCGTCAGGTACTCGAGGGAATGCAGCATCACCTGTCGGACGCCAAAGCGCTCGAAGCCAACGGTATCATCGCCAAGGGCGAGCGTCTCTACGCCGAAGTCCATACGGCCGAAGCCGAGCGCGAGCTGCTCAAGGCCCAGAAAACGGTCGAAACGCTTTACAGCGCATTGTCCAACACGCTGGGCGGCGACGAATCGACATACATACCCGCCACTTCGATGTTCATTCTGAGCGATATAGAGAACGTAAGCTATTTCAAAGATTTAGCCAAACAGCACAGCCCGCTGCTCAAGCAGGTCGGATATAAGAAACAGCTGGCAACGGAGAACATGCGGCTCCAGCGGGCCGATTTCGCACCGCAGGTGGCCCTGACCGGCATGGCGGCCTTTTATAATTATCAAGTTTCGCCGATCATACCCAAGTGGGCCGTCGGAGCCGGCGTATCGCTGAAGATCTTCGACGGGCTCAACCGCGAATACAAGTTCAGCGCGGCCAAGTCCCAGATCCGTCAGGTCGAAGCCGTCGGACATCAGGCCGAGAGCGACATCCTGACCCTGATCGACAAGCTCTACAACGAGATGGTCACCTATTCGCAGCAGCTGCCTTCGGTCAACGCATCCGGCCGGTTCGCCGAGGAATACCTGCGAATCAAGGAAGAGGCGTTCAAGGAAGGAGCCGCCCCGTCGTCGGACGTCGTGGACGCGCGGCTCAATCTGGCCAAAATCCGCATCGAACGGCTTCAGGCGGCCTATTACTACGACATGATGCTCGCACGCCTGCTCGAAGCTTGCGGCCAAAGCGAGCTTTTCCCCGATTACGGCAAGCGGGCCGCAGCCATGCCGATCCGCTACGAACACGATTTTTAAACCCGATTCTTAACGAAAAACATAATATTCGATCATATGAAAAAAAGCAATGTCATCGGACTGACCGTCGGCATCGTCGTTACGATCGTCGCCGTCTCGCTGATCAGTTGGTTCGCCATTCGTCCCGTACCGACGCTCATTCAGGGCGAGGTCGAGGCTACGGACATCAAAATCTCGTCGAAGCTGGCGGGCCGTATCGAGCAAATGGACGTACAGGAAGGCGAGCGCGTCAAGAAAGGCCAGCTGCTGTTCGTACTGAGCACGCCCGAAGCGGAAGCCAAGCTCCAACAGGCCGAAGCCGCGCGCATGGCGGCCAGCGCTCAAAGCACGAAGGCCCGTAAGGGAGCGCGCGTGCAGGAGATCGAAGGCGCGATGAACATATGGAAAAAGGCCGAGGCAGGACTGGAACTGGCGCGCAAAAGCTACGAACGAGTCAAAAACCTGTACGAATCGGGCGTAGTACCCGAACAGAAATACGATGAAGCCGCCGCCAACCTCAAGGCGATGGAAACGACCGCAGCGGCAGCGAAAGCTCAGTACGACATGGCTATCGAGGGAGCCCGCAGGGAAGACCGCGAAGCGGCCGAAGCACTGGTCAAGCAAGCGTCGGGAGCCGTCTCGGAAGTCGAGTCGTACATCAGCGACGCGATGCAATACTCGCCGATCGACGGCGAGATTTCTACGGTCATCGCCCAGCAGGGCGAGCTGATCAGCGCAGGCTACCCGGTCGTCACGCTGCTCGACATGAACGACTTGTGGGTGACTTTCAACATCAAGGAAGACCTGTTGCCGAAAATCAAGATCGGCAGCGTACTGCAGGCTTACGTACCGGGCATCGGCCGGACGATCGAACTGAAGGTCTATTACATGGCCGTGCAGGCCGAATACGCGACTTGGTCCGCCACCCGAACCAAAGGCGACTTCGATATCCGCACGTTCGAGGTCAAGGCCCGCCCCGAGGGAAGAATCGAAGGGCTGCGGCCCGGCATGACCGTCACGGTAAACTGGGACGAAATCCGATAGACGGAGAATTCGGCCCGCCGACCCTCCGCACCGGAACCGAAACCCGGCCTTGCGGAAAGGTCGGATCGAGCGTCTGCACCGCCGGACGCATCGAGCCGAAAACTTAAACCGCTTGGAGTCATGAGTTATTTCAGAGCATTCCGCAACGCATTTGTCCGGGAACTGAGATCATTCGGCAGCCATAAGTTTTTCTACATGCTGTCGCTCGGACTGCCGATCCTGTCGTTCCTGTTCTTCATTCTGCTGTTCCAGACGGGCGTCCCCCGGGACATGCCGGTCGCCGTACTGGATCAGGATAACTCTCCGTTGTCACGCCGGCTGACCCGGATGATCGACGCGACCCCTTCGGCCCGGGTCGTCTACCAGATCACCGATATGAAGGAGGGAGAGCGAATGATGAAGCAGGGAAAAATCGACGCCATTATCCAGATTCCGAGCGGGCTGGAGAAAAACATATACAGCAACACGCAGGCCCGGGTCATGGCCTATATCAACGGCCTGAACCTGACGAAGAACGGATTGCTGAACAAGGATATTCTGACTGTCGCCACGACTTTTTCGTCCGGCATCCAGCTGCAGACGCTGATGAAAAAGGGATTGTCCGAAACGGAAGCCTACAACCAGATGATGCCGATCTATTTTGAAAAACACATCCTTTTCAATCCGTACACCAATTACAGCTATTATCTGCTGCCGAGCTTCCTCCCGCTGATGCTGATGCTCTTCGCTTTGCTCACGGCCGTCTTTACGATCGGAGTCGAGCTCAAGAACGGCACGGCCTCCGAATGGCTCGCCGCCTCCGGAGGCCACACGTCGGCCGCTCTGGCAGGCAAGCTGGCGCCATACACGGTCATTTTCTTCGTGCTATGCTTGCTAATGGACACACTGCTGTTCAAATACGTCGGCGTGCCGCTCAACGGCAGCGTTTCCATGCTGCTCGTGAGCGGGCTGTTTTTCGTACTGGCCTCGCAGGGCATAGGCGCGTTCATCGTTATCCTGCTTAGCAATCTGCGTCTGGGACTGTCGATCGGAGGAGGATACTCGGTGCTTTCGTTCACGTTCTCGGGCCTGACGTTTCCCTTTTTGGCCATGGATTTGCCGGTACGGATCGTCGGATACCTTTTTCCCATGACCTACTATATGGACCTGTTCATCGATCAGGGCATGCGCGGAGCGCCGACAGCCGATTCGGCAATCTATCTGGTCGGTCTGGCCGCTTTTCTGCTGCTGCCGTGGACGGTGATCCTGCGCCTGAGAAAAATCTGTACGGAAGAAAAATACTGGGGAAGACTATGATCATGAAGACAAACCGGTTCCGTTCCAAATTCAGGGAATTTTCGAGTATTCTGCGAAACGAATACCGCCATATATTCCGCGACGCGGGCGTCATACTGATCGTCATAGGAGCTATTTTCATCTACTCCACGGCCTATTCGCTGGCCTATAAGAACGAAGTGCTGCGCAACGTTCCGGTAGCCGTCGTCGACAACAGTCATACGGCCCAGAGCCGTCAACTCGTCAGAGCGCTCGATGCCACGCCGAACCTGCGCGTCGCATACAAGTCTTCGAGTCTCGAAGAGGCCAAGCGGCTGTTCCACGAGCGGAAAATCAACGGCATCATCGTCATTCCTTCCGACTACGAGAAAAAAATCATGCGCAACGAGCGGGTCAACATCTCGATTTACGCCGACGCCAGCTATTTTCTGATGTACAGACAAGTCTTTTTCGACGTGATGGGCAGCGTGCTCTACTCGAACAGCCAGATCGAGTGGGTCCGCTTCGTGGCGAAAGGCGCACAGCCCGGTCAGGCCGCGGCGCTGAGCAATCCGGTCCAGACAACGATCGAGAACATGTACAATCCTTACGGCGGATATGCCACGTTCATCATGCCAGCGATCCTGATCGTCATCATACAACAGACGCTGCTCATCGGCATCGGCATGGTCGGAGGCACATGGCGCGAGCGAGGACTCTACAAAACGCTGATTCCGCGGGGGGAAAAGAGACTCTCGGTCATTCCGATCGTCTTAGGCAAATCGACAGCCTACCTCTCGATCTACTGCGCGACGCTGCTCTACGTCATGGGGTTCCACTACAAGGTTTTCGGGTATCCGTCGAACGGAGCGGCCGGCGACGTCGTACTGTTTCTGATTCCCTACCTGCTGTCGTGCACGTTTCTGGGAATCGCGCTCTCGTCCCTGTTCAGGCGGCGCGAAAATTCCCTGTTGTTGCTGCTCTTCACATCCATACCGTTTCTGATGCTCAGCGGCGCGTCGATTCCGCAGGAGTCGATGCCGCAATGGCTTTTCCAACTCGGCAGGATCATACCGAGCAGCAGCGGCGTAGACGGATTCATCCGCATTCGGACGATGGGCGCGACGCTGAGCGAAGTAAGCGTTCAGTTCTGGACCTTGTGGATTTTGTCGGGACTCTACTTCATACTGGCCTGCCTGGGCATGCGCGGCGTACTGCTCCGGGTCGAAAAGGGGAAATAGGCACGAACGAAATCATACGAACCGAAAAAGACCAACCGAATAAGCAATGAAAATAAAGACAGGACTGGCCGCTTTCGGCCTGTCGGGGCAGATATTCCACGCCCCGTTCATCGAGGCTCATCCCGATTTCGAGCTGACGGCTGTCGCCGAACGGAGCAAGAAAAGCGCGCAGGCGACATATCCCGACGTCGAATCGGTCGATTCGTTCGAGGAATTGCTGCGTTGCGACGTCGAACTGATCGTCGTCAACACGCCCGACGCAACCCATTATCCGCTGTGCCGGGCCGCCTTGGAAGCCGGGAAACACGTAATCGTCGAAAAACCGTTCGTCACGACGATTCGTGAAGCGAAAGAACTAATCGAGATAGCCGACCGGAAAGGCCTCATGCTCATCACATACCAAAACCGACGATGGGACGGAGATTTCCTGACTCTCCAGCAGATCGTCCGGCAAGGCTCGCTGGGCAGGCTCGTCGAGATACAGTCCTCTTTCCAACGATACCGCCCCCGACTCGGACAATCCGCATGGAAAGAGACACCGGGCGCCACCCGCGTCGGAATCACGTATAACCTGTGCTCCCACTTGTGCGATCAGATCGTCGCGCTGCTGGGCAAGCCCGAGGGAGTGTGGGCAACGCTCGACCGGCAACGCGACGGCAGCCGGATTGACGACTACAGCCTCATCGTGCTCGAATATCCGGGCATACGCGCACAATTACGGGCAGGCATGCTCGTCCGCGAACCCGGTCCGAGATTTGCCGTCTACGGCACGGACGGAGCCTACGTCAAATACGGCCTCGATCCCCAAGAAGATGCCCTGAGGCACAGAGGCGCGAAGCCCGCTCCCGGCGACTGGTGCACGGAAGACCCTTCGAAGTGGGGAGTGCTTCACGACGAGCACGGCCGACGCGCTTATCCGACCGTAACGGGCAACTACATGCGCTTCTACGACCGGGTCCGCGATACGCTGCGCGAGGGGAAGGCTCCGGCCATTACGCATGAGCAAATGCTGTGGGACATGCAGATCCTCGAAGCGGCGTTCGAAAGCGACCGGACAGGGAGCACGATCCGCTTATAAGACAAAGGCAGAAGCAAGGACGGACCGCCCGACATCCGCCCGGAGCAGAACAACCGAGCAACCATTTTAAAAGATCGAATTATGAAAAGCAAATTCCTCGAAGACTTCAAGAAATTCGCCATGCGCGGCAATGTGGTGGACATGGCCGTCGGTATCATTATCGGCGGCGCGTTCGGCAAAATCGTTTCGTCGCTGGTGGCCGACGTCATCATGCCTCCGATCGGACTGCTGATCGGGGGAGTCAATTTCACCGACCTCAAGATCACCCTTGAAAAAGCGGTTCTCTCGCCGGGAGGCGAGGTCGTAAAGCCGGCCGTCTCGATCAACTACGGCAACTTTCTGCAGACCACGCTGGACTTTCTGATCATCTCGTTCTCGATCTTCCTGCTGATCCGCCTGTTGAGCAAATTGCAAGAGAAAAAGAAAGAGGAAGCGCCCGCACCGGCAGCTCCCCCCGCCGACGTGCAGTTGCTGACCGAGATCCGCGATCTGCTTAAGAACAAACAGGATAAGTAGCAGCGCGGGGAACATCCGCGAAACCAGTATCCCTGCCTTGCGATGCGGTCGTCGCTCGGCTTCTGGACGGCAAAGCGGGAAACGGAACGACCGGCCTTACCCCATGACAGGGCCGGAGGGGTTGTATGCATTTTGCACATCCATTCCAATCAACATAAGCCAGAATGACCCACATAGAAACGGACCGGCTGATCCTACGGCAATTTACGGAGGAAGACGTGGGCGCCCTGTTCTCCCTCCTGAACGATAAGGAAGTGAATAGGTTCCTGCCCATGTTCCCGCTAAGGGACATAGAAGAAGCGGAAGCGTATCTGCGGAACAGATACATCGCAAACAGCCCGGAACAGCGAGGCTTCGATTACGCGCTCTGTCTCAAAGAAGATAACGTTCCCATCGGCTATGTCCACGTAAGCGGAGACGACAGCCATGACTTGGACCAGCTCAATCTCGACGGATGCGAAGACAGGATTTATAGAAAATACTGGGACCGATACCCCCATTTCATAGAACCGGAGCCATAAAAAAAACGTCGCAAGCGTGCAATAAGGGGAAGCATCCATCTCTTTGACTGCCGTCCGAATGGCAAATCGCCGAAATAGAATACGCGCCGGACAGAATGTCCGGCGCGTATCTCGAACGGTGTGCACGACGTGCAGCGCTACATCGGAGGACGTCCGCCCGGCGGCGGCCCCGGAGGGCCTCCTCGTCTGTGTCCGCCCGGCAACGAATCGCCGTCGGGTATATTGAATTTCTTTTTGCCGTTACCGGTAAAAACGCGCAAGTTATATACGAAATTCAGGCTCACGTAACGCCCCAGCACATTGGAAGTGACGTTCTCGATATAGTTTTCGGTCACGTTCCGGGAAAACCCCTTGTTGCGATCCAGCAAGTCGTAAACCCGGACGCTGACCTCGCCGCGCTGGTTCCGGAACAGCTTCTTGCCGATCGAAGCGTTGATCAGCAGGAACTCTTCGGTAAACTTATCCGTCACGCCCCGATACTTGGAATAGCTGCCGTCCGCCTGCAACGTGAAGCCGGCCCATGCGACCCACTTCACCCGGGCCGTTCCGACGCCGTTGAAATACTCGTTGCTGTTGGCCGAATGCGTAATATTGTAGGAAGCCCGGTACGAAACGGTGAAATCGAATTTCTCGCTGATATTGCTGCCCACGACGATTCCGCCGGAATAGGAGGTCGTATTGGTCTTGCTGCGTACCAGATTGGAGATAGTCGGCAGCGAAGTATATCCCACTCCCAAGTTGAAATTCACATTGCTGGCCAGCCACTTGACAGGAAGTCCGTAATCCACCGCTCCCCGTACGTTCCAATAGCCGTTCAGGTTGACCGGGCGGGAATACTGAGCTCCCTGATCGAGCACGACCACCGTCTCGCCCGCATCGTTCTTCACCTCATAACCGGGACGGTCGGCCCGCTCGATCGAGTTGGCAATGTAGTTCGACCGGGCATTCCCCCAGAGCATGGCCACGAAAGTCCGTCCCTTGGTCACGTTCGTATTCGTATAACGCAGGTGCAGCATATGATTGTAGACCGGACGAAGCGACGGATTGCCCTGCGATACGAACAGCGGATTCGACACATCGAGCACATCCTGCAACTGACTGACCGACGGATTGCTCGTATAGCTTCTCAGCATCGTCCGCAGCGAATTGGTCCGTGAAAATTTGTAATCCAACATAGCCATATAGACGAGATTGTCGAACCCCGCCGACATATTCGACCGCGAAACCGTCGGGAAAACCTGATCTCCGGTCAGCGTAGCATGCTGATAATCGATATTGGTCACGAACATCGCCTTTTCGCTACGGTAGCGGAAACCGGGCCCGGCCCGGTGGGTCAGATAACCGCTGTTATAGGTATTCGACAGACTGTCCAAAAACAGGTAATCGGGCAATTCGTACGAACGCTTGTCGCGGTCGGAATAGTTGTACGACAGGCTATAGTTCAGCAACAGCTGAGCGCGGTCGCTCACAGGCTCGGAATAAGACAACCGGCCGCTCAGATTGTATCCGCTCGAATAGTTGGCGATATATTGGTCGAGTCGGGACGTCGAGTCGGGATCGAAATAGCGCGTCAGCGAATAGCGATCGTTGTCTTGATCGTTTTTCGACAGACCGCCCTGAAACGAGGCAACCAGCACACGGCCGGGCCGACCGCCGAAACGGTGCATCCAGATCAGACTGCCCGACAGGTTGTAGCCGGCAGACCGATTGCTGGAAAGGCTTTTCAGAAAGTTCAGGATCGTCCCTTCGACACCGGCCCCCCCCGCCAGTGTCGCCGACGTATCGCTGCTCGACACGTCGTGGGTCTGGAAGCGAAGCGTCGGACGGAACATCAGCGTATTGTTCGAGTCGATCTTGTACTCGATGCGCGCGTTGAGCCGATGATTGAAGTTGCGGGTACGGGAAACGCCTATATCGTGATATTGTTGCCCGATGAAATAATCGCGGTCCGTCAGCGCCTCGGTCGTATTGTCCGACGAGTTGAAAAAATAGCTCGCGCTCAGTTTCAGTTTCTCCCGCCATTCGTTCGAGTAGTTCACTCCGACCGACCGGACGGTCGATATGCCGCGTTGATTGCCGATCAGGAAATTACCGGCACCCCGTCCGCCGCCTCCGCCGTTCATCACGCCGAGCAGGTCGTCGATAGCGAAATTCTGCTGGTTGACGTTATTGACCATCCCGAGAAACGTGAGCCGCCGGGAACCTTTGAAAAGGCTCAGGTTCAGTCCCACGTTGTACAAGTCGTCGAACCCGTAGCTGGCTGCGAATTTGCCGAACTTGGCCCGGTCGACCCCGTCTCTGGTAACGATATTGATCGCCTTGTAATCCTCGCCGTCGTCGACGCCGCTGAATTCGGCCTGATCGCTTTTCTTGTCGAACACCTCGATCTTATCGATCACCTCGGCAGGTAGATTCTTGATCGCGGTAGTAACGTCATCGCCGAAAAATTCCTTGCCGTCGATAAGCACTTTCTTCACCTCTTCACCGTGCGCTTCGACCGTTCCTCCGTCGACCTTGATGCCCGGCATCTTGGCCAGCAGTTCGTCGGTACTGGCATCCTGCGTCACCTTGTAAGACCCGGCGTTATAGACGACCGTATCGCCCTTCTGGGTCGTGCGCATCGCTACCGCCTCCACGACGGTCTCGCCCAACTGCTTCACGTCGGGCTGCATCGCAAGCCGACCGAGCTGCACCTGTTTTTTGTCGATCTTCACCGACGCGGCATAGGGCTTCATCCCCAGATAGGTCACTTTCAGCAGGTAATCCCCGAAAGCGAGAGCCGGAAGCGAGAATTGTCCCGAAACCGCCGTCGTGGCATACTTCTTCTGGTCGGGCTTGTCGGCAGGCGCACACTCCACGACAGCCCCGATCACAGGCTCGCCCGTCGACCCGTCGACCAGCTGCCCCGAAACGACGCCCGAGCCCTTGGACTGAGCGAGCGACGGATAGGGCAGGGCCCACGCCCAAAGCGACACGACACAACATATCAACGATACTCTGAATTTCATAACTTATTTTCCGTGACAATTTAACCGACTGCAAAGAAAGCCCATTTTCCTTTCCATTCGCCTTTCGCGCCGGTAAAACGGAAAATATAGCGGGTGAACCGCCGCAGGAAGCCGCTCGGGGAAGGACCGGAGAGCGAAAAACCGGGTCGTCGGCCCAATGAACGGAAAAGACACCGCCTCGGCACCTCCCCTGCATTCTCAAGGATAAACGATAGGATTACTCTTGCTTCCTATACGTTGCCCGTTTTCATCTACATCTCCGAAAAGATAACGTTTCAGATAATTGCTGTCCCGCTCCAACTCTTCCATAGTATACACAGATAAAGTATCCGGATCGAATACGTAAACGGCGAATGAATCTCTCAGAGTACGAGCCATCTGTCGTGCAGCAACTGTATACGACCTCATTTGTCCGGGTTTCACCAACTGGAAATAGGGATATACCTCCGGCCACCGGGTCGATACATTCAAATATTTTCCCTCCCATTTCAGACTGACACAAAATCGAATATTTTTGTCTGAATTGTTCTGGAGTTCCCAGAAATACTCTTCACCAGCCCATGGCCTCTCGCAACCAAAAGTACTGACGCCTAAAAAAAGGCATGTTCCCAATACATAACGGATAAATTTCATAAACGACACAAAATAAATCAGACCAATAAATTATCGAAGCGCATATTCTCCGGACTTCCGCAGACGTCCCAACCCGAACTATACCCCTTCCAAGAACCAACGCTTGAACTCGGGCACGCGCGCCTTGCTGATCACGATCCGCTCGGGAGTCTTGACGCACAGATTCAACGTCAGGCGGCTGCCGAACCAGACCGACAGATCGGCGATCGCCCGGCGCGATACGATGAACTGCCGGTTGGCACGGTAGAAATCGGCCGCAGGAAGCTGTCCCATCAGCGTATCCAAAGACCTGTCCACCGGCAGCGTTCTTCCGTCGAGGGTCGCTACCGAAACCCGCTCGTCCGAAGTATGGAAATAGGCGATCTCTTCGGGCGTCAGCGGCACCAGCTTGTCGCGGAACGGGATCAAAAAACCGCGCGAACGCGAAGTCACGAAGCGGTTCGTCTGCTCGACATACTCGGCCACCTGCGGCGCCGACAGTCTGCGAAGCTTGTCGAACGCCCGGCGAAGCTCCTCTTTCTTGATCGGTTTGAGAATGTAGTCGATGCTGTTGACCTTGAAAGCATCGAGCGCATAACGGTCGTACGCGGTCGTGAAAACGATCGGGCATTCGATGTCTATCTGCTCGAAAATCTTGAAAGCCTGTCCGTCCGCCAGATGAATATCCATAAAAATCAGATCGGGCAGGGGATTGTCCTTTACCCAGCGGACCGTTTCGACGACCGTCTCGATCACGGCCTCGATACGGATCGAAGGATCGATCTGGAGCAGCAGGGCTTTCAGGTTGGTGGCAGCCGCCGTCTCGTCTTCGACAATCAGGACATTCATGCTTTCTCGGTATTAAGTGTTTAATGGGAAAGATTTCGCCGTTGCTCCTCGATTCCGTCGAGCACGAAACGGACATTGATCTGTTTCTCGAGCAGATCCTGCGGAACATAGAAATAGTGATTCGACGACTCGTATCCGATAACCGGATCGGCCTTCACCAACGGCAGCAACTCTCGGGCATGAGCGGCCTCCGACTCGGCGGCCCGACGCATACGCTCCAAGCAGAGGAGCTTTTCGTCCCGATCGGACGATGCGAGAAAACGGTCTCGTTCCATCGTGAAACGAGCCTGAGCAGCCGAGGAGGCACAGTGAATACGGACCGCTTCGGCACGCCCCAGCTCACGTTTCAGGGCGAGTCGCTTTTTCCCCGACGCGAGCGCAACGGCCGAACGCAGCGCCTCGCATCCGCATGCGAATCCTTCGGCCACTTTTTCCATCTGCCTGACAAACGTCTCGGCAGGATACACCGAGCGCCAATCGTCCAGCGCATCGTAGGGAATTCCCACCATGCTGGCCCGATAACCCGTCGGCTCGAGATAGAGCGGATTGGCCGGTCCCATATGCTGGGGGCCGCTGTAAAGCGTCAGACCGTGATAAGGGAACTGTTCGAACGCATCCGAGAAAGCTTTCCACGCCCTTCTCACTTCGGGTGCGGCCCGCTTCCCGTAATACTTTTCGGCCAATTGCCTCAAGGCTGCCTCGCTGTCGCCGTCCCCGTGCGACTGAAACAGTTCCAGATTGGCAGACGGATAGCCGCCCAGACTCCAACTGAGCATCACGCCGTCCGTCGAAGCGGCGGCCAGATTGCCGGCATGACGGGCCACCAAATCCAGCACGGGCAGAGCTGGAACCACGGCCATTTCCCACGAAGCATTGACTTGGACCTTGGCGACCGTCTTCAATCCGGCCTCTTTCGCATAGCGCCAATGGGCCATTGCCCTCGGCCCCGGCCCGACAGCCGACAGCGAATACTCGCCCACGGCCGAGGCGACTCCGCCACGCTCGATCGGCAACGCCCACTCGCTGACCGACATCAGCCAGCACGATTTCGGAAGGCGGCGGATGATCTCGCGAGCCTGCGAGTCGTCCCATCCCCAATCCCAAACCAGCACCCGCGCTTCCGGATTGCCGGCGAGAACCCCCTCGGAAATCGCCGTATTGACTTCGGCGATCAGCTCGGCATAGGAACGCCCCGCACAGCGACTGCATCCCGCACGGTTTCCGTGCGAAACGCAGTTGGTCAGATTTTCGGAAGCCGTGATCGAAAAAACGCCCGCAAGTCCGGGGACCTGCCGGAACACGCTCTCCAACGAACGGCTCAGCCAGCTTCTGACCTCCGGCAACGACGTGCATAAAGTCCTCAGATCGCCTTCGGCCGTGCCGGAAAGAGATCTTCGCCGGGCATCGGCCTCGAAAAACGAACCGGGCATCGCACGAGGCTCGTTCACATACAAATATACTCCTATGCCGTATCTGGCAGCCCGCTCGACGAGCCGGCGCAACCCCTCGATGCGCCGCGAGGCATCGTCGGCCCCCGGAAAAATACCGTCAGGCTCCACCAGCGTCCGCAGCACCGAATGAATCCATATGCCGTTGATCCCTTTTTCCGACAAACGCTGCAAAAGCCCCTCCGGATAGGACGACAGATCGGGATCGGTCAGCGGATCGCCGTATGCGGCAAAATAGGAAAAGATCAGACGCAGGTCGAACCGCTCCTCCGGACTTTCCGTCTCCGTCCGTCCGGCCCGCTTCACGGGCCGGGGCCGCCGGAACTCCTCGATGAACGAGAAACGCGGTTCTTCCCGGGCAAAAGCTTCTCGGCCGAACGTCCCCAAAAGCGAATCGATGCGGGCCGCTCCTCGCATCGCCCGCTCGTCAGGAGCCCGATAACGCAACGGCTCGCAAGCGGGCTTGACATTGCCCAGCTTGACAAACAGAAAGTCGTCCTCGATCAGCCGCCATGCCAATTCCTCGCGCGTCAGTCCCAGCAGGGTAAGCAACTGATCGTACGGCAACAGATGCCAGTTCCTGCGCAGCACGGTGATATAGCCCCTCGCATCGCTCCAGTACGGTTCGATTCCGCGCTGCGGACGCAGTCCCATCGAAGCGGCCAGCCTGTTCACGTTCTCCTCGCTCGTTGCAAGCACCTCGGCCAAACGTGCAGCCGGAACCAACGTCCAGTTCCGCCAGACAAAAGCATGCTGCCGATCCGGGAAATAGGGATACTCGACGGCAGGAAGCGTTCCTCCCTCTCCAGGCAAAGAAAAGGACTCGGATGCCGCTCCGGCGCACGGACAGGACAAAAGAAAACCGCACAACAGGAAAGTCAATCGTTTTATCGACATATCGTTCAATATCGTTTAAGGTTTCACCAATGGAAGCTCTACCCGAAACAGCTCATTCTCCCTGACGACCCGTATATCGCGGGAAATCAGCAGCCGGTAGCGCGAGGAGAGGTTCTTCAACCCGATTCCGGTCCCCGGAGGCGTATCGATTTTCGGAATAACGGGATTGGAAACCGTGAGCATACCGCCTTCGGTACGGATTGCGATGCGCAACGGCCGGGCAAGCGTAATACTGTTATGCTTGACGGCGTTCTCCACAAGCGGCTGCAACGACAACACGGGCAGGCGCCAGTTGCGGTACCGCTCGTCTATACTCATATCGCAGAACAGCTTGTTCTGGTAACGGATCGTCAGCAGATAAAGGTAGGCCTCGATAAAGTCGAGCTCCTCCGAAAGGGTGGCCAGCTCGCTGCGACCCGAACGCAGCATGTAGCGGAACGTGTCGGCCAGCCGGTCGATATAGAGCTGGGCATTCTCGTTCTGCCCCTCGCGCACGAGCATCGACAGCGAATTGAGCGAATTGAACAGGAAGTGCGGACTGATCTGATTGGCCAGCATATTGTACTGCGTCTGCAGATTCTCGTTTTTGAGGCGTTCGTTCTCGATCGTAATATGCTGTTTCTGGTAGAGCAACTCGAATATCTTTCCGTACAGGACCGATACGACCAGCATGAACGAGGCTTTCATGACCAGAAACGGATTGTAAAGACGCCCTGCGGAAAGCTGAACATACCATTCGCCGGACCGGTTCAGACCCGGAACGAGCAGATAAAAAATGACGGTCGCCGCCACGCTCAGCAAAATCTTGCGCACCAGAGAAAAACGACGGACCGTATTGAGCGACACGACGGCCCACGACGCGACGAAAAAATAGACGACCTGCACGACGACGTAGTCGGTCCGGATCGGCGGGCGGCGCCCCCGGGGATCCGCTCCGATCAGAAAGAACGAAAAATTCACGAGCAGCGTCAGCGCGAGCGCGAGCAGCACGTTGATAACCACAATTCTGTAGCGGACCGGCTTCATGCCGTAACGGATCATGCGTTTCATATCGGACTTTTCTGCTTACGGCCGACGTTTCGTCTTTACGGTTCCGGAAAACGTAGATGCCGCCCGGGCCGACCCGCCCTCCCGCCTCGCATATGCGCTCCGAAGGCGAGCAGGCATCTTCTGCCACCGTTCAGACACCCGGGGCTTTTACTCCTTGTACCACGAAGCGTACATCATATAGTCGCGCGCGGTCCGTTCGATGATGTCCCGAACCTGTTCCGGCGTCACGTCCTTCACCCGTTTGGCAGGCACGCCGGCATAGACGCTGCCCGGCTCGATCACCGTGCGCGACAGCACGAGCGAGTTGGCCGCCACGATCGATCCGGTTCCCACTACCGCATGGTCCAGCACGGTCGCCCCCATGCCGATCAGGCAGCGGCTCTCGATGCGGGCTCCGTGAATATTGGCATTGTGCCCGATCGAAACGTCGTCGCCGATCTCGGTGACAGAGCGCTGATAAAGCGTATGGACGACCACGCCGTCCTGAATATTGACCCGGTCGCCGACCGTGATCTTGTTCACGTCGCCGCGCAGCACGGCGCCGAACCAGATACTGCAGTCCCGGCCGACGGTCACGTCGCCGATAATCGCGGCCGTATCGGCCAGAAAGGTATTTTCTCCGATAACGGGAACGAATCCCCGGAGCGGTCTGACAAGTGCCATATATATCCCTATTTCGTTTATGTATCCAAAACCGTCCGATGACAGCCCGACCGATTTCGCTCGACGGCCATCCTCCCGACTTCCCGAGAGCCGCAAAAGCCCACCTCCCGCTCACTCGGCCGCACATAAGAACCGTTTCGCGCGCAAACGCTGTTTCCCGTCCGATCCGCAGCCCGGCATTATGCCAAGAATTCCTACAAATCGCCCGCCTATCGCAATCCGGACGTCTACGCCGATACGCAAGGGTAGCGGCTCTGAAAAGCCCGGCAACGGCTATCGGACGCTGTCCGAAGAAATTTCGGCGCGATGGCTACCGCTCGTTCTCGCCGCTCTTTTCCATCTCCTTGGCCTCGTTCCACAGCGCATCCATCTGCCCGAGCGTCATGTCGCGGAGCGAACGGCCCTGCTGCTCGGCCCGGTCTTCGATATGCGTGAAGCGGCGGATGAACTTGCGGTTGCTTTTCTCGAGCGCCGCCTCGGGATCGACTCCGTACAAACGCGCCGCATTGACCAGCGCGAAAAACAGATCGCCGAACTCCTCCTCCGCGCGCGAAGAGTCGCTCCGGTCGATCTCGCGCTGTACCTCGGCCGTCTCCTCCTTGACCTTTTCCCATACGTCCTCCCGCTTCTCCCAGTCGAATCCGGCCGCTGCGGCCTTCTCGCCAATCCGGTAAGCCTTGACCAAAGCCGGCAGGCTGCGCGGCACGCCGGCAAGCACCCGTTTTTTCCGATGCTCCAGCGCCTTTTCCTTCAGCTTCAGGTCTTCCCAGTTCTGCTTCACCTGTTCCGCATCCTCGGCCCGCGTCTCGCCGAACACGTGCGGATGGCGGAAAATCAGCTTGTCGCAGATCGCATCGGCCACGTCGCCTATGTCGAAAGCCTGCTGCTCGGAGCCCATTTTGGAATAGAAGACGACATGCAGCAACAGGTCGCCCAGCTCCTTTTTCACATTATCCAAATCATGGTCCAGAATCGCGTCGGCCAGTTCGTAGGTTTCCTCTATCGTATTCATTCTAAGCGACTCGAACGTCTGCTTGCGGTCCCACGGGCACTTGACCCGCAACTCGTCCATCACGTCGAGCAGTCGCTTCAGGGCAACTAATCTTCGGTCCATAGCATTTCTTGCATTACTACGTACAAAGATAAAAGATTCGGCCAAAAAATACTATTTTTGTCAAGATTGTTCGGCCATTCCGCCGCGGTCCGCCGCAGATCGTCTAACTCGCCGGCCCGAACTTTCGTCCGTTCCGAAACCATAGAACGAAAGCCAAATGAACCGAAAGATCATCCTGCTGTTCGGCCTTCTGCTCGCCTCGCTCGGCGCGCCGGCCCAAGACCGCATCGAAACCGGAGCGGAACAGACCGGCCGCTACCTGCCGCTGCTCGAGGGACGGCGGGTCGGAATCATGACCAATCACACCGGAACCGTAGGCCGGACGCATCTGGTCGATACGCTGCGCTCGCTGGGCGTGGACATTCGGGTCGTCTTCGCGCCCGAGCACGGCTTCCGGGGGCAGGCCGATGCGGGAGAAAGCGTCGCGAGCTACCGCGACCGGAAAACCGGAATCGACGTCGTGTCGGTATACGGCTCGACCAAGCGTCCGCCCGACTCGATCATGCAGCGGCTCGACGTGCTGCTGTTCGACATCCAGGACGTCGGCCTGCGCTATTACACCTATCTCTCTTCGATGCACTACCTGATGGAAGCCTGCGCGGCGAACGGCAAGCGGCTGATCGTGCTGGACCGCCCCAATCCGAACGGATTCTATGTGGACGGCCCGGTACTCGAAGCGAAGCACCGTTCGTTCGTCGGCATGCACCCGATTCCGGTCGTGCACGGCATGACGCTCGGCGAACTGGCCCGCATGATCGACGGCGAAGGCTGGCTGCGGGACGGGTTGCGCTGCAAACTGACCGTCATTCCGTGCCGGGGCTATACGCACCGGTCGCGATACCGGCTGCCGACGGCGCCGTCTCCGAACCTGCCCAACATGCGGGCCGTCTACCTGTATCCGTCGCTCTGCTTTTTCGAGGGTACGCCGGTCAGCCTGGGCCGGGGAACGGATTTCCCGTTTCAGGCATACGGACACCCGGAGCTGCAGGGCGATTTCTCGTTTACGCCGCGCAGCAACGCAGGAGCCAAGAATCCGCCGCTCAAAGACAAGCTCTGCCACGGCGTCGATCTGCGGACCGCCCCGTCCGACGAGCGGATATGGGAAAGGGGGGTGGACCTCGGATACGTGATCGACTGCTACCGGCAATTGAATCTGGGCGAAAAATTTTTCACGCCGATGTTCGACAGACTGACCGGCACGGACTACGTCCGGCAGATGATCCTGCAAGGCGCCGGAGCCGACCGGATCAAAGCCCGCTGGGCGGACGACGTGGAACGCTTCAAACAAACCCGAAAGCCCTACCTGCTGTATGAAGAATAAGTTCGTGCTGACTTTGGTCTGGCTGTTGACGACCGCCGCGGCCCTCGGCCAGAACCTGATTCCCTTGCCCAATCGCGCCGATAGGCGAGACGGGAGCTTCCTGCTCACGCGCCATACGGAGATCGTAAGCCCCGACTTTCCCGGGCTGGCCGACTACCTGAACGACCACCTCGAACGCCTGACCGGCTACCGGCTGCCTGTGACGGAACACCTCCGGGGAGTACGCCAAATCGTAATAAGCCGGAAAAGCGAACTACCTTCCGAGGGCTATACGCTCGACGTCACGATCCCGCAAATCCGGATCGAGGGCCGCGACTATGCCGGCGCCTTCTACGCGCTTCAAACGCTTTTCCAGCTGTTGCCCGCCTCAGTGTACGACACGGCCGCCCCGGGGCGGGCCGAGACGGTCGAGATTCCGGGCTATCTGATCGAAGACTCGCCGCGCTTTCCCTACCGGGGCGTCATGCTCGACGTTTCGCGCACCTATTTCGACAAGGAAACGGTCATCGCGTACATCGACTGGATGGCCCGCCACAAGCTCAACCGGCTGCATTGGCATCTGACGGACGACAACGGCTGGCGCATCGAGATCAAGAAGTATCCCGAACTCACGTCGAAAGGGGCATGGCGGGGACCCGGCGAAGCGCTACCGCCCTCTTACGGATCGGGCGAGAGGCGCTACGGCGGCTATTTCACGCAGGACGACGTGCGCGAGATCGTGCGCTTCGCCGCATCGCGCGCCGTGGAGATCATTCCCGAGATCGACTTGCCGGGCCATAGCCAGACTCTGACGAGCGTCTACCCCGAAACGTTCTGCCTTAAGACCGGCGAAGACTATCCGCCCGAAGAGATGCGCAACGTGCTGTGCGCCGGGCGGGAGGAGAACTTCGCGATGCTGCGCGACATCCTGACCGAGCTGGCCTCCCTGTTTCCGTCGAAATACATTCACATAGGAGGCGACGAGGTCAGCACGAAATACTGGAGCAACTGTCCCCGGTGCAAGGCCCTGATGCAGACCGAGGGCATGCGGAAAGTCTCCGAAATTCAAAGCTACTTCGTTCGCCGGCTCGAAACGATCGTCCGCGAAACAGGCAAAAGCTGCGCGGCGTGGAACGAGGTGCTCGAGGACAACCGACCGGACAAGAGCACACTCATCTATGCGTGGAAAGACACAGCGGCCTGCGCCGAAGCCGTTCGCGCCGGGCAGCCCGTCGTGATGATGCCCGCCCAGTACTGCTATATCGACATGAAGCAGAGCCGGTGGGAGAGAGGACATACCTGGGCATGGCTGGTCGATACGCGCCGCGTCTATTCGTTCGACCCGGACGATACGGGAATCGGCGGCTGCCGTCCGGAACTGGTCCTCGGCATCGAGGCGGCCCAATGGGCGGAACTGCTCGACCGTCCCGAACGTTTCGTGGAGTATCAAGGGTATCCCCGCCTCTGCGCGCTGGCCGAGGCGGGCTGGACCGAAAAGGGAAGACGCAACTGGAACGATTTCTACGCCCGGCTGACATCGGGCCATCTGGACCGCCTGAGCGCCATGGGCATCCGCTTCCGGATGTTTCCGCCCGAGGCGGACTACCGCGACGGAACGATTACGGTGCGCAGCACCCATCCCGACGGAGAGGTCCGCTATACGAACGACTCGAGCGAGCCGACGCTCGCGTCGGCCTTATACGAAGGTCCGATCCGGACGAAAAATCCCGAACGCTATCTGTTCCGCACCTTCTACGGCGAAGGACACAGCCCGGCCGTTCCGGCTACGGCCGACACGACCGTCGCGCTGGGTGCCGGCAGCGAACGGACCGTCCGCATTCCGCTGGAACGCTACGTCGATCGCAACGGGCTCTGGCTGTTGAGCGTATCCCAGCAGCAAGACAACGCGAAGATCGACCGGATGGAAGTGAACGGTCCCGACACGGCCTACACGATCATCCGCAACGGGCAGAAAACAAACCCGTTCAACGACCTGCGGCTTTACATCGACGAGCGGAACCGGACGGCCGATCTGATCCTCGCGCTGAGTAACCGCTCGCAGCGCTCCGACACGCTGACGCTCGGACTGCGCCCGTCGCCCTATATCGAGCCGCCGGTGCGCGTCACCAGCTCGCTCGTACCGTCGAAAAGGTTTCCGTTGCGCAATGCGTCCGACTACCATTTCGGGACTTACACCCGCGTCGCATCGCCTTGTAAGGCCGGCGACTACATTCTGTTCACGTTCGAAGAGCCGGTCGATTGCGAGTCCGTCGACCTGCGCACGGGCATTCCGAACGTCACGCGCTATATCGTCACGAAAGGGAGGGTCGCGTGGTCGAGCGACGGACGCTCCTTCATCGAGGCCGGACCGCTGAACGAAAGCGGACAGATCGTATGGAAACCGCACAAGCCCGTCCGCGCTATCCGGGTGTCGATCGAGGACAGCAACGGCGAGACGGCCGTATGTTGGCAGGATCTTCGCATTACTTCCACGCGCTGAGGGAGCGTTTTCCAAAAGGAGGATCATTCGCTCCGTCGGCCTATCCGTAAACCGACAAACCCTATGAAAACATCGACGGAGCATCTGCCGCCCTGTTGCAGAGAGGAGTTGCGCGTACTGCGCTCGCTCACGGTCCGGCATATTCCCGACTGCCGCCTGATTATCCTCGGCGGAAGCCACGCGGGCCAAGACTATGTCTCGTGGAGCGAAAGCGTCGTTCGCGGGCGGCATACGCTTTACCGTCACGACTACGAAATCGCCGTTTTCGTCAAAGGAACCGAAACGAAGAAAGCAAGCAGGACACTCCGCCGCCGAATTGCCGGAACTTACGACGGACTTTTCAGATTCCGACGGCACACGACGCCCCGATTCATCGTCGAGTCCGTCGGCACGCTGACCGAACAATCGAAACGCGGACACTTGTTCTACAACGGCCTCGTCCGCAACGGCATCCTGCTGTACGACAACGGCGGGCACGTTCCGTGCGATTGCGCGCGGCCCGATCCGCTCCGAGCGCTGGAGGGAGCCGTCGCCGGATTCGAGAAATATTTTCCCGATGCGGTCAATCTGCTGTACAGCGTCACGACCCGGCTGCTACCCGCCGAAAACTACCGGCAAAGCGCCCGACGGCTTCACGAGGCCTGCGACAAGTTCTACCGCACCGTATGGACGGTGCATACGAATCATTCTCCCGGAACGCTGCCGCTCGACGAACTGGGCGGACTGGTCAAGCGTTACTCCCGCGAGTTCGCAGAAATTTTCCCCTGTCATGACGACTTCGAGGCCGAAAGCTATGAACTGCTTTGCCGCGCTCCGAAAGAAACGCGGCGCGGCGTATTCCGCTACACGCGCGAACGGCTGGGTTACATGCTACGCGGAACCGAGGCGCTCCGGGTTCTCACGCAAAGAATCTGCGCCGAGCGAATCGGGTTTTACACGGAGCTGGCCGAGGCTGCCGAGCGCAAGAAAGGTCTTTCCCGGGAAACGATTTTCGCCGGAAGATAAATCCGCATTCCGATACGGTTTACCGAAAGGTTTCGTATATTTGAATTCCGAAACTTTCCCGAACGTGAAGAAATACGCGCTCACTCTGCTGTTCGCTTTCGCCCTCGCGGCAATGCACGGACAAGACCGCGGACTGCCCGAGCGACTGGAACGGTCGCTCGACTCGATGATACTCGACGCCATGCAAATCAAGGCGTTCCCGGGGGCCCAGCTCGTCATCGGCGACAGGGAAGGCGTTCTTTATGCCCGCAACTACGGCTATCACGACTATTCGCGGAAACGGGAAGTGACCGATCGGGACCTGTACGACGTGGCCTCATGCACGAAAGTAGTGTCCACTACGTTCGTCGTCATGCGCCTGTACGACCGGGGCCTGCTGCGAATCGACGATCCTCTCGTGAAATATCTCCCCGAGTTCGCCGGCACGACGGCCGAAAGCGTCACGCTCGGCGAACTGCTGACTCACACCTCGGGCATGCGCGCGCAGACTTTCTATACGCCTCTGGTCCGCAATGCGAACGGAGGGCGCCTTTTCAGCGGCAAGCTGTCGGCCGAATATCCCTACCGGATCGGAAAAAACTATTTCGTGGCCCGCGACGTAGCCATCGACACGTTGCTGCTGTCGCGTACTCCACGCGCCGGCTGGCGCGAGGCCACCTCGAAACTGTACGTCAACCCGGCCGTCGACACGCTGATCATGCGGCAGATCATCGAGGATTACAAGCCGGAGCGCAGGGGGAGCTACCGGTACAGCGACACGAACTTCTGGCTGCTGAAACTGATCGCGGAAAAGGTCTCAGGAGAATCCCTCGACCGGCTGACCCACGCATTGCTGTCGGAGCTGGGCTGCACGTTGAGCGGGTACAATCCCTTGCAAACCTGCGACATGGAGCACTGCGTCCCGACCGAGGACGACCACATTCTGAACCGAGGCACCGTACAAGGCTACGTCCATGACGAACTGGGCGCTCTGATGGGCGGGGTAGGAGGCAATGCCGGGCTATTCTCGACGGCCAAGGAAATGGCCCGTTTCTGCGAAATGATGCTCAACGACGGATGCTATGCAGGCCGCCGGATTCTTTCGCAGGAAACAATCCGACTGTTCACCGGTTCGCCGCTCGCCGAACGGAAAATCTGGCGCGGACTCGGATTCGACAAGCGGGACCCGGCCTCGAGTCCGTTGGGAGGCACGGACAGCTACGGACACACGGGCTTTACCGGCACGATATTCTGGATCGACGCCCGCGCCGGCCTGTACATGGTTTTCCTGTCGAATGCCGTATGCCCGACACGGGTCGACAACAAACTGCTTTCGACCTCTCTGCGAACCAAGATATGGGAGGCCGTAAAGCAGGGTTGTCGCTGAGGTTCGTACTTATCGATCATTTTTCCCCGGACGAGTTTTCCTGATTTTTTTTTGCCGCATCGCCGGCAGCCGTCTCTTGCGACAACGATTCGCCACACGTGTCCTCCGCTCTCCCGAAGCATTACCATCCATGTTCCGATCGCTATCGGCCGGAACGCACGGCAGCCGAAACATCCCGAACCCGGCAACCGGTCCCGCCGACAAACAGCAGCCCGAAGTGTTTCTCCCGTACGACACAGATCAATAAGAAAAACAGGCTGCATGCGCTGCATGCAACCTGCCTTAAGAATATTCCCGAGAAACGGCCTACTGGTTCATCGTTACGAGCAGCTCTTCGTTGGAACGGGTCGACTCCATGTGCTTCTTGATCACTTCCATAGCCTCCACGGAATTCATATCGGAGAGATAGCGGCGCAATACCCAGATTTTCTGCAGCACTTCCTTGCGAAGCAGCAGGTCCTCGCGGCGGGTCCCCGACGCCATAATGTCGACGGCCGGATAAACGCGTTTGTTGGCGAGCTTGCGGTCGAGCTGAAGCTCCATGTTGCCGGTTCCCTTGAACTCCTCGAATATCACCTCGTCCATTTTCGAGCCGGTGTCGATCAGCGCCGTCGCGATGATCGTCAGCGATCCGCGCTCCTCGGTATTCCGGGCCGCGCCGAAAAACCGCTTGGGCTTATGCAGCGCATTCGCGTCGACACCGCCCGAGAGCACCTTGCCCGAAGCGGGCTGCACGGTATTGTAGGCACGAGCCAGACGCGTGATCGAATCGAGCAGGATCACGACGTCGTGCCCGCACTCGACCATTCTTTTGGCTTTCTCCAGTACCATCTCGGCGACCTTCACATGACGGGACGCCTGCTCGTCGAAAGTCGACGCCACGACCTCGGCCTTCACGTTGCGAGCCATCTCGGTCACCTCCTCCGGACGTTCGTCGATCAGCAGCACGATCAGGTACACCTCCGGATGATTGTCGGCAATGGCATTGGCAACCGACTGCAGCAGCATCGTCTTGCCGGTTTTGGGTTGGGCTACGATCAGACCGCGTTGCCCTTTGCCGATCGGCGAGAACAGGTCGATCACCCGACAGGGGATATTGTTGTGCCCGTTGCCCGTCAGATTGAATTTCTCGGAAGGGAACAGCGGAGTCATAAACTCGAACTGCACACGGTCGCGCACCTCCTCCGGACTGAGTCCGTTGATGCGGTTGACCTTGACCAGCGGAAAATATTTCTCGCCCTCTTTCGGGGGACGGATCGCCCCCTGAACCGTATCGCCCACTTTCAGACCGAACAGTTTGATCTGAGACGGAGAGACATAAACGTCGTCCGGCGAGTTCAGGTAATTATAGTCGGTCGAACGCAGAAAGCCATAGCCGTCGGGCATGATTTCGAGCACGCCCTGTCCCTCCACAATACCGAGAAACTCTTCCTTCGCCTCTTTCTTCGGACCGGAATTCGCACGCGAGACCGGCTCCGGGCGCTCCTGCGTTTCCCTGACGAAAGTCGGAGCGGGAGCGGTCGGTTCCTGCACGGCGGGCGTTTCGGCACGATCCTCCGGAACCGCGCCCGAATCGCCCGGTTCAACCGCCGTTCCGTCCGAAGACATCGGCCGGATCGCCTTGGCACTCTTGGCGAAAGCGAGCCGGTCCCGCTTCTTGGGGCGGCCGGGCTTCCCCTTTTCAGGACTGGCGGTGAAAGCGGGAACAGTCCGCTGCCGGACGACCTGCTCGGGATGCGCGTCGGCCCTGACTTCGGAAACGGGAGCTTCTTCCGGCGTTTTCGGCGCCTCCTGTTCAGGAGCCGCCTCGTCCGCCGACGGATTCTCGACGCTTTCGACCCGGACGTATCCCTTCGGACGACGGCCCCGCCGCTTTTTCTCGGGCACATTTTCTTCTCCTTCCGGAACCGGTACTTCCGGCTGTGCCGCTTCCGCGCCGGCCGGAGAAGAGTCTCCGCGCGCGGATAACTCCAAAATACGGTCGAGAAGTTCCTGTTTGCGCATCTGGGCCTTGATTCCCATGGACCGGCCTATTTCGCGCAATTCGGCAAGGCTTTTCCCTTTCAATGCTTCGGCATCCTGCATATGGTTCTGCTATTTAATCGTAAATTCAGTGATTTTTCGTATCCGAACGGATACACGAGAGTCGTAACGGCAACAAAAGTAACCGAAAAAAAGCAAACAGCAAAATTATTGCCACTATTTCGTCCGGCCCAGCATATAATCGACGGCGGCCTGCAAATCCTGCGGCGTGTCGATCGCCAGGCTTTCAGTCATCGTGACGGCCGTCCGAATACGATAGCCGTTCTCCAGCCAACGCAACTGCTCGAGCGACTCGCATCGCTCGAGAATGCCCTGAGGCAGGGCGGTAATCTTCCGGAGCACGTCGCTGCGGTAGGCATACAGCCCGATATGCTTATAGTAGGTATGCGAACTCTGCCACTGCGACGGCTCGACTCCGCGAAGGAAGGGAATCGCCGAACGGCTGAAATAGAGCGCATGACCGTCGGCCGACAAGACCACCTTCGGAGAGTTGGAATTGAAAATATCCTCGTGCGGAGCGAACGCCTTGACCAACGTGGCGATTTGGGTCGAAGGCTCGTCGAAACACCCGGAGATCAGCGAAAGCTGCTCCCCGGATACGAAAGGCTCGTCGCCCTGAATATTGACAACGATGTCGAACCGCTCTCCGCAAAGGACCTCCGCCTTGTCTAGCGCTTCCCGGCAGCGGTCCGTCCCGCTGCGGTGATCGGTCGAGGTCATGATCGCGCGACCCCCGAAACCGGCGACGGCCCGTTCGATCCGCTCGTCGTCGGTAGCCACATAGCAGGTATCGAAAAACGCTCGGGCCTTCTCATACACATGTCGGATCATCGGCTTGCCTCCCAAATCGGCCAGCGGCTTGCCGGGAAAACGGGTCGAAGCATACCGGGCGGGAATCAATGCAAGGAATTTCATAGTCGTTCGTTTGATTGCGCCGCGCCGCAACCGCCATGAACCGCGGTGCGGGCGGTAGCGCAAAGGTAACTTTTTTGTAACTTCGCCCTACCGATATGAACGAAATTCGTACGATAGAACCTTTTATCCGCTTGGGCGAGCGCCTCGCCGAGGAGCTGCTCGACGGAACGATCGAACCTGTGATCCGCCGCAGCGAAGCCGAAAACCCGTGGTTTTCCCGCGCCAACGTCGTCTCGGCCATACAAGCCGTATGCGCCGATATGCTCGACGGCCGAAATCTTCGCTCATGGCTCGCCCGATACCCGGCCGCCGGCAGGCCGTCCGACGAAACGATCGGCATCGTCATGGCCGGAAATATCCCTCTGGTCGGCTTTTTCGACCTGCTGTGCGTCCTGATCTGCGACCGGCGCTGCCTGATCAAGCCCTCGTCCAAGGACCGCGTCCTGATCGGTCACATAGTCGATCTGCTGCGCGAAATCGAGCCCCGATTCTCGATCGGAGCGCTCGAAGGGCAGACGCCCGACCGCCTTATCGCTTCCGGAAGCGACGAGGCCCGCAGGCATTTCGCCTCGGCCTATCCCGACACGCCCTCCCTGCTCCGGGGGCATCGTTACAGCGTAGCCGTGCTTTCAGGGCAGGAAAGCGACAGGCAACTGGACGGGCTGTACGACGACGTCTTTTCGTATTTCGGACTCGGATGCCGCAACGTAAGCCGGATCTTCGTCCCGCGCGGATACGACCTGCAGAGCCTTTGCCGCCGGTTATCCGCCCGGCCGATCACTCACACGGGCTACCTGAACAATTACCGGCAGGCCCGCGCCATGCGGCTTCTGAGCGGAACGGAGTTTATCGACGGAGGCTTTTTCCTGATGCGTCCCGGCGCCGACGGAGAGGGGCCGTTGAGCGAAATCGCCTGCACGTTTTACGAAAGCGTCGGAAGCGTCGAGCGACTGCTCCGCGAACGCGACCGGGAAATACAGTGCGTCGTATCGGCGACGCTCGACCATCCCCGGCGGGTCGATTTCGGGCAGGCCCAGCACCCTTCGCTGACCGATTATCCCGACGGAATAGACGTAATGGAATTCCTGCTGGCCGGCTCTCCGGCCCCGGCCGACCGACGACAGCTATGACCGAGCACGAGCATTTCGACAAAGAGGACTTTCGCGTCCGGACCGCCGCCCGATCCTACGAGGATTGCCTATTCACCGGCTGCCTGTTTTCAAGCGCCGACCTGCGCGACTGCGAGTTCACCGATTGTCGGTTCGAGCGTTGCGACCTGAGCATGGCCTTGCTGGAAAACACGTCGATGCGGACGGTCCGGTTCCACGAATGCAAGCTGCTGGGCACGAGGTTCGAAGATTGCAACCAAATCCTGTTCTCGCCCGACTTCGAACGTTGCCTTCTCGACTACGCCTCGTTCCGCCGCGCGAAACTCCGCAAGCGCCTGTTTTGCGGATGCAGCCTTCGGCAAGCCGACTTCTCGGCGGCGGACCTGAGCGGAGCGGTTTTTGCCGATTGCGATCTGAACGGAGCGATTTTCGACCGCACCGTGCTGGAAAAAGCCGATTTCTCGACCGCGCGGAACTATTCGATCGACCCGGAGACGAACCGAATACGCCGGGCCCGATTCTCGATCAGCGGCCTTCCGGGCCTGCTCGGTCGATACGATATCGATATTTCCGAAACATGAGAGCGATTAATCGGACAATCACGCTATCTTTACGCACGAAACAAAATACGCCTGAAACCATGCCCGTAATTCTGAAACTGAGAATGCTCAGCGACGAGGACGACTGCTTCCTGCGCGACTACGAGGTGCCGTACGAGTTGACGCTGGAGGAATTGCACGACTTCATCTGCGAAGATCTGCAATACGAGAAAATACCGGAATCATCGTTTTTCGAGGCCGACCGCGAGTGGAACAGACAGCGCGAATATACGCATGCCGGCTCCGGCGCAACGGGATCGGACTCTTCCGCCTCCCGGCGCAGGATGTCCGAAAGCCGACTCTCGGACATCCTGCACCGGATGCATGACCGGCTGATCTTCCGCTTCGACCCTCCGGGAGACCGGGCCTACTATCTGGAGGTGATCGACACGGCAGAGGCCGGTGCGGGCAAAAGTTACCCCAATCTGTTGCTGGCCAACGGAGAGGCGCCCGACCAGTTCGATCCGGAGGCATCCCCGCGAAACCGGTCGATTTTTGAGGAGGCGATGGGCGACTACAACGACTTCGAGGGAGACGATGCGTATGGCGACGACGAATAACGGCGGCAAGACGCTCGTCGTGCTGCTCGGCGCGACCGCCACGGGCAAAACCGACGTCGGCATCGCGCTGGCTCGGGCGTTCGGATCGGAAATCGTATCGTCCGACTCGAGGCAGATTTACCGCGAGATGAGCATCGGAACGGCCAAGCCGACCGAAGAGGAGCTCTCGGCCGTTCCGCACCACCTGATCGGCACGCGCAGCGTCCGCGAGGACTATTCGGCAGGCCGGTACGAGCAGGATGCGCTCCGGGTGCTGGAGGAACGTTTCCGCGAACACGATATCCTGTTTCTGGTCGGCGGGTCGGGCCTGTACATCGACGCGGTCTGCTACGGCATGGACGAGCTTCCGGCCGTCGATCCGCATTTGCGGAAAACACTCGTCCGCAGGGCGCAGACCGAAGGACTCGAGTCGCTGTTCGAAGAACTGCGGAAGCTCGATCCGGCGCATTGCGAAGTCATGGACCGCAGCAACCCTCAACGAGTGATCCGCGCATTGGAAGTATGCCTGCAGAGCGGCCGACCGTACAGCAGCCTGCGGAAAGGCGAACCGAAAACGCGCCCTTTTCGTATCCTGCGCGTCGGGCTCCGGATGTCCCGCGACGTACTCTACGACCGGATCGACCGGCGGGTCGACCGCATGATAGCCGACGGCCTCGAACGGGAGGCCCGGGAATTGTATCCTCTCCGGGAATACAATGCGCTGCAAACGGTCGGCTACAGGGAGTTGTTCGCCTATTTCGAAGGCGAGACGAGCCGGGAGCAGGCCATCGAACTGATCAAGCGCAACAGTCGCCGCTACGCGAAACGGCAAACGACCTGGTTCGCAAGGAATACGGACACGCGATGGTTCGAAGCAGAAGAAGGGTGCGCCGAAAAAATCGCCGGCTATCTGAGCGGGACGATATGACCGCCGCACCCTTATTATCAGACAAGCAAATAGATACTGAGTGACCGCCGAGAGCGGCCCGACATTCCGGAACGCACGCTTCCGGCCCGTTCCTGCCGTAACGGTTTTCAACCTTCATAAGACAAGAGCCGACGACACGGCAAGACAAATCCGCAAAGCATGGCCGGCCCCGCGATCCAATGATCCGCATTGGCATTCCGGAAAGAGAAGCGCGACGGAATACGCGACAAAATGTAAAATTTGTATTTCAGCCGGATATGGTCTATATTTGTCGCCTCCGCCTCAGGCTTCGGCAGTCTGAGCGGCGGACACGCTCGGATGGCGGAATCGGTAGACGCGTCGGACTTAAAATCCGATAAACCGAAAGGTTTGTGCGGGTTCAATTCCCGCTCCGAGTACGGCAAGGCGGCTGTCGGTCTGACGATTGACAGTCGCTTTTCTTCTACCCGTTGTCTCGCATGGGGAACCGACCCCGGCCACCCGAACCGCACAATACTCGTCAGGCCGGCCCTGTAAACCGACGTCGCGAATCAAGCGATCGCCGCCGGTCAGATCAAAAAACAAATTCTTCCGTTCTAACGGCACGGAAGCCAGACAAAAAGCCCGCAGCATATCGGGCGACAGCACGCGTAAGGAGCGAAATGCCCCGCGCATGGTCTGATTCTTGCAAAATCCGGATCAAAACAAACCGATAAAAATGCAGATTATGGGACACAAAACTCCGCAAGAGGGCAAAGGCACCGTCGAAATCGAGAAACGGACGTCCAAAATTCCGTCGGGCTTCTATCTGGCTGCCGGGCTGACCGCCATGGCCGCCTCCGCGACGCTCAAATGCTTAGGCAGAAAACACTCGGCCTTGTTCGTCGGCCAATGGGCAGCCCCCATACTGATTATGGGTCTTTACAACAAGATGGTCAAAACGCAGGGGCACGACTGACGCTCCGGCCAGCCGGAAGGGAGAGAGGGGAGAGTGATTGATATCCCCTCTCTTTCTTTCTGCTCGTCCCGAGCGCATTGAAAAATCCGGACAGATCGGCCCCGAATCAGATACACCTCATTTTCATTAATTTACAATCCAATCCTCCGGAAATGCAAGCCTGCACGGCGTTTACAGGCGGAGCGTGCCAAACATCTATCGAGGTATGAAAACCGGAATTACACGCTGGGGCTTTTCTGCAACGGCCGGAGAATTCTCCAAAGGACGGGCCAATATCGATACGATCCAATAAGACAGAACAACGCATTTCCGTGACAGGAATCTTATTGCTCGGCCTATTCGTTTTCGATCCGGACGGAGCGGAGCACGCGAGACTTCCGTATCAGGATTATAAATCGATCTCGAATATCACCTATCGTCGCTTGTCAAATATGCGGTTTCATTTTTCCTTGTTTGTAAAAACGCCACCGCCTTTTCAATAACAGGGTCTCGACCTTTCATTAAATCGTCTATAGTAAATTTAACCTCCATATCGGGTTTGATTCCTTGCTTAAACGGTGTCCGACTATAGGGAAACAACACTTGACGCGAACATATTCGGGCACATCCTCCATGCGGCAGCTCCGCTACCCCATGCATCCGGGATCGGATCGAACGGAGATACGGGATTACCGTCCCATAAAGAATTCTTCCAAAAATGCGATACATACACATTTTTACTCATCAGAGTATTCGCTAACCAATTCTTGTAACGATGATCCTTCGAACAACATATCTCCCTAATAGTCATTAACGTTTCTACCTTGAAGATAAGAAATATTGCCGTAAATTTGCAACGGCAACAATCCCTAATTCGAGGCGATGAACACTTCTTTTTCGAGAAAATTGGGTATCTTTGTTTTGTTCGTTTAAATCGGACAGACATATTTGCTTGAACATGAGAAGTGTTTGAGTTTGTTCTCGTTGATAAATCTGGTAAATTTTTCGAGCAGAGAACAAGCCAAAGCCCTTACTCTATACCTACGTGTATAGTGTGGGATTGTTGCTTGTTTTTATGCTCGCGGTTTACCAGAACCCATCAACTAAAAACGAAGTCACGATACCCACACTTCTTTTTTAAGTGATTTCTTCTTTGGGGTATCGGGAAGAAAGAAACTAATTATTTATGAAAAAATTCTTATTTTTCATTATCGTAGCCTTATTGTTTTGCGGCTGCGATAAAAACGAGGGCGGCGATCCCGAATGCCCCATAACGGACGTATCCTTGCCTGTATCGAGTGCAGAAAATCCCGTACGACCGGGAACCGAAGTTACCATTTCGGGGAAAGGTTTTACGCAAAGCTGTGAAATCTGGCTGCGTAGCGTTACAGAGGTCAAAGCCGCAGGGGCGGAAGTAAAAGCGGCCGTAACTTCCGTGACCGCATTGGCCATTACGTTTACGGCTCCCGAAGTGTACGGAGCGCAAACCGTCGTGCTGAAACAGAACGGCGATGCATGGGAATTGGGGAAGATATATTTCCCCGCAATTCTACCGAAGAAAATCACCAAAATAGTCTCTGCCTTCGATAGCGAAACTCAAACTACGGAATACACATACGATGAAGCCGGCAGGCTGAAACAGATCGACAAAACAGAAGAATACGACGGTTATAACTCTACCTCGACAACCTCGATAGAATACGCACAAAACAGAGTTACGGTACGATACGGAAAACACGACGATCCTGATTTTGCTCAAGACATATTCCATCAGGAAAACGGACATGCGACAAACAGCAGGTATAGCGAATCGGACTATGAATGCAAAACCAAGTATTTTTACGGAGACAACGGTTATTTGACCACTGCCGAAATTACGGAGATTCAAACAGACAGAGAAGATACACATACCATCGCTTTGACCATAAAAAACGACTGTCTGGAGAAATATTCCGACGAGGAGGGCTATTCGATCGGTTATACCCCGAATACCGCCGTACCGAACAATCTCAATTTAGACTTGTTGGGATTCGACGAATTCATGGACGACATTGACGAAGGCGTCGCCGAGACTTATTGGCTGGGGATCGGAGGAACACGGACAAAATACCTACCGGAGCAACTGACCGTGACAGACTGGGAAGGAGACCAATTTACCATAAAATACGAATATATATTTGACGGCGAATACATATCCGAAATACGCATGATGTCCGATGATATGATTCATACACTGAAACTGTATTACGAAGAATAACGAATTAACTATTCAAACATCTAAACAGCCTTATGTCAAATGATATAAGGCTGTTTTATATAAACTTGGAGGTAAAGCGAAAAACGGAAGAAGAATCAAACGCTGTAAACGACGGTAAAAACATTATATTGAAACACGAGAAAACCGATTTGGAAACAATTATCGTAAATTTACAAACTTTCTTCCGCTTTTCAAAAGCGATAGGAAATTTTCCGATTCCGCTATGACTCGAAACGAAAAATCAGGAGCTGCCGCTCTCCCGGTCCCCCCGGTCACCGGAACTTCGGCAGACATGCTGTTCAGAAAAGCCGGACCCGGCGACTGCGCCCGAGCGCAGGAGATCATTCGCCTGGCCCGAGAGCGAATGGGGCGGCAAGGCAACCCGCAATGGCAAGACGGATACCCGGCGGACGAAGACGTCAGGCACGACATCGAAGCGGGCAACGGCTACGTACTGTGCCTGCATAACCGTCCGGTCGTTTACGGCGCAATCCTTTTCGACGAAGAACCCGCATACGGGCCGATCGAGGGCCGGTGGCTCAACGACCGGCCTTATGCGGTCGTACACCGGCTCGCCGTACACGAAGCGTTCGAGCGAAAGGGACTGGCCGGACTGTTCTTGCAGCAGGCCGAGCGGCTGTGTCTCGACAGACACTTATTCGACATACGGGCGGATACCCATTCCGCCAACGGACCTATGCGCAGCCTGCTGGAGCGCTCGGGCTATGTTTTCTGCGGAGAGATACGGTACCGAAAATCTCCCCGTCGTGCATACCAAAAAATCCTCGGCTAAGGCCCGAAAAAAAGCGGCGGAAAGAACATTTCCGCCGCTCCTCCGCAATGGTCAGTCCCGACGCTATCGGGCGCAAGAATCGCCATGCTTGTGAGCCGAGAAGGCGCACAGCATCCATACCGTCTTTTCCTGCTCCTGCAGATAGTCGGTCATCATCGAGACGGTCACTTCGTCTCCCGCTTCCGAGGCTTGGGCGAGCAACTCGCGCTCGCGACCGATCAGATACTTGTAGGTATCGAGCACATGGCCGAGAGCCTCGCCTCCGCACGATACGCCGTCGATCTCGCGGACTTTGGCGATCTTCAGGTACTCGCTGAACTTGTTCGAGGGAACGCCGCCGAGCATCAGAATACGCTCCGCGATCTGATCGACCTTTTCGGCCGTGTCGTCGTACATCTCCTCGAACTTGCTGTGCAACACGAAAAATCCGTGTCCCTGAATGTTCCAGTGAAAGCCGCGGAGATTCATGTAATGAACCTGAAAATCGGCGAGCAACTGCTGTAACGACCGAACCAGCTTACCGGCTGCGCTCTCATCGAGATGAAGATAATCCAACGTTTTCATAATGGTTATTTTTAGTTGTTAATAATTCTTTTCTTTCGTTGAGACAAAGATACGACAAGCATAAACATAAATCAAATCGATAATTTTTATATTACAATAAAATATAATTATACACAAAGAAAACCTCATCCGGCGTATGTTCGGACCATGCAAAAAAGATACCGGTCGAAGACGAGTCCTCGAGAGATTTTACGCATCGATCTCGTCAGGGGCGGCGAAATCTTTTCCAGCGATACAAGAATCGGATTCCGGTCACGATCAGGGCGGAAGACAAGCCGATATAGAAAACCGAAACGAACGAATCGGAAAACAGTCCGAAGGAGCGGGCAGCCGCTCCGAACGCAATCATCGCTCCCATCACGATCCATCCTTTGATATCGAAAAAGGAGAACGGACAACTCCGTCCTTCCTTGCTCTCGATCCGGTTCGCGTGTCTGAAATAAAGCCTTTTAAAAACAAACAGGTAGAATAGCAGAAAGACGGCAGCCGCAGCAGCCGCACCGAAAGGCCACGACGGCCCGCCACTTCTCCATGCCTCGATACCGACCCGCAGGACATTGGCTCCCGCCGTGATCCAAACGAGCCCGGCAAAAAGCAAAAGTACCCGGCTGTTCACTCTGAAAAATTTCATGATTTCCAATGATTGCGGACGACCGTTTCCGATCCGGCAAAGGTATGTCAAAAAGAATGCAAAACCGCCGGATGCACGTCAGATTCCGGTCGTCCTGTTCGCGATACGGAAACGAATTCCGGAAAAATATCCGGATTCCACACAAAAAAACATACTGATAAAGAGAGCCATACGGCTATTTTTCAAAATTGCCGTTCCCTGAGAATCCCGTACCGGTTGTAACCTAACGGGTCCCGCTGCGTTATATGTCAGAAGACCGATCGATCGTTCACGTATCTAACTTAAAAAGAAACTGTAATGAAAAAGATTCTCTTGACCCTTATGGCCGCATGCGCTGCATTTTCTTTCGCCTCGGCACAGGAAACCGGTTTCGGATTCGGTGTAAAAGCCGGCGTAAACATCTCGAACCAGACGCTGGACGACGCAGCCAAGTACAAAGCGGGTTTCACCGGCGGCGTATTCGTCGACTACCGTACCTGCAACTGGTTCGCCGTATCGGCCGACGTACTCTATTCGCGTCAAGGCAGCAAGATCAAGGACTCCGACGTCAAGCTGCGTACGGATTACCTGAACATTCCCGTTCTCGCCAATTTCTACCTGACGCGCGGCATGGCGCTGAAGGCCGGCGTTCAGCCCGGCTTCCTGCTGGCGGCCAAAGCGAAGGAAGGCGACGTCAAAGTCGATGTCAAGGAGATGTACAAGACGTTCGACTTGTCGATTCCGGTAGGTCTGTCCTACGATTTCAAGTTCGGCCTGATCCTCGATGCCCGCTACAACATCGGCGTAACGAATCTGGCTAAAGACGCAGGCTGCACGCGCAACAGCGTGTTCGCTGTCACGGCAGGCTGGCGATTCTGACCCTTTCTTCTTTTGAATGGCGTCCGGCTCTTTTCGGAAGAGCCGGACGCTTTCGTTTCCGGTAAATCATTTTTCCCGGCACGGACAAACGGAAAAATCGCTAACTTGAAACCGTAAAAACAGACGAGACATGATAACGCACAATACGGAAAAACAACGGTTCGAACGAACCGAAAACGGACTGACAGCCGTCGTCGAATACCGCCGGAACGAAGAAGAGATCGAGTTGACGCATACTTTCGTTCCTCCGGCCTTGGAAGGGCAGGGGATCGCGGCCTCTCTCACCCGGGCCGCCCTCGAATACGCGCGCGCCGAAAACCTGCGGGTCCGGCCGATCTGTTCCTATGCCAGAGCCTACATCCGCCGCCACCCCGAGTACGACGATCCGGCGCGATAGCCGGAGTCCCCGGATTACGGTCGCCCGGCCCCGGCTAAAACGTCTTCGCGCTCCTGCGAGTCGAAGAACCGGCGGAAAAAGAGCATGTGATACTCGACGGCCTCGCGCCAATAATCGTGCGTATGCCCGCCGGGCCGGACGATGTATTCGTGCGATATGTGTCTGTACAGCATCCGCTCGTGCAGCTGCCGATTGACTTCGAAAAAGTAATCCTCCGTCCCGCAGTCGATCACGATGGCCAGTTGTCCGGGCTGCAGGCTGTAATCGACAGGCCGGGCCTCCTTGGAAGCGACTTCCCGGTTACGGTCCGTGAACGGCACGACGCGATACAACTGCTCGATCACCGTATACTCGTCCCACAAGCGCGGATTTTCGGAATAGGGTCCGAGCTGCTCGCTGATCTTCCAATTGTTCGGGAAAGGCCGAATGTCGACGCCGCCGCTCATCGATCCGCACGCTCCGAAAACGTCGGGATGCCGGAACGCGAGCCACAGCGCGCCATGACCGCCCATACTGTATCCCGTGATCGCCCGTCCGCACCGCGAGCGAATCGTTCTGTAAAGAGAGTCCACACAGCCCACCAACTCCGTACTCACATAGGTTTCATACCGACTTTTCGGATCGACCGGACTGTCCCAATACCAGCTCGAGGCGCCGTCCGGACAGACGACGATCGTCCCGTACGCCGTAGCCGTGCGGGGAAGTTCGGGTTTGGTTTTACGCAGCCAGCTATCGTAACGGTTATTGTAGCCGTGCAACAGGTAAACGACCGGATAGCGGCGGGCCGGATCGGCCTCGTATCCTTCGGGAAGAATCACCAGATTCTTGACTTGCTTGTCCATCGAAGGGCTGTACACGCTGACGGTGTCTACCCGTTGAGCGCGAACCGGGGCCCAGCCCGCAAGAAGCGAAACCGTCCACACGATCCAAAGCAGGGACGAAACGCTTCGACAAAAGTTTTTGCGATATTTCATGTTTCTTGCTGTCAATCGTCCGCAAAAATAGCGAATCGAAAGATAAACGAATCGACTCGCCCGATAAAATCCTGCACGCCGTACGGTAAAAAATCGAAAGCCCATATCGAATCAAAGCCATGTTCGCAAACGGACCTCCGAGAACACGAACCGCAATAAAAACGCAGAAGTCCGCCCCGATCGGGGCGGACTTCCTGTCGAAAGGAGAATCTCATTTCCGTTTCTTCGTCCACGTATAGATCATGGCATCGCCCGGATCGACCTCCAGAACGCCCGTATAGGCTTGTGCCGGCACAACGGAACCGTCCTTGAGCACGCGGCCGACCGACTCGTCGGCATAGAACGTCAGCCTCATCGGACGCTCGTAATCGCGGTTGACGATCAGCAAATACAGTCCGCCCTTATTCTCGAGCAGCGAAACGACGGCTCCGGTCCCTTCTGTTTCAAGCACCTTGACCGGAGCGGGCAAGGCAGTCAGTCGCTTGGTACCGCGCGGAATCCGGTCGCCCGTATGACGGACAGAAATCACCTTAGCCCCTACGAATATGCCCGACAGGGCCTTCAACTCCTGATTCATCGCGCGGACACGGTCGTAGGCTACGGTGCGCTTGCCGTCCAGGCCGATCGGTCCGAACCGGTAGTCCCAGAAAGAGTCGCCCTGCGGAGTCCAATAGGTGAAATACTGTATCCCCTGCGCTCCGTAAGCCAAATCGCTGTAAACCTGAAGCCGCAACATGGCCGGGGTCGGAACAGGATAAGGACCGTGCGAGGTCGCCAGTGCGAAAGCCCAGAACGGCTTGCCCGCCTTGCGCGCTTCGTCGGAGAACTCTTCCAGATTCTCGTACCACTCCGCCTTCAGCCCGTCCCGCGTGATCGGGTAGTGGTCGAAAGTCAGAAAGGGCAGCGGCACCTGCTCGTCGAAACGGGAGACATACTCGCGATAGGATTTCACGCCCAACTGGTCGAGATGCTCCTTCGGGCCGGTCGGGAACAGGTTCAGATAGCAGAAATGCTCGTTATCCACCGCCTGAATCCGCCGCGCCCACTCTCCCAGCTCGGCGAACTCGTTGCTCCGGGGCTCGTCCCGAAGGAAATAGCCGGCCAAAGCGGAATGATTCATAAAGCGGCGCACGGTCTTCTCGGGTTCTTTTTCCAATTCAGGGCAACCGATAATCAGTTTGACACCTGCCTTTTCCGCCGCATCGAGCCCTTTGGCTACCGCATCGGCGCTCGGGAAGGAACGGAAGTTCAGCGTAAAGCCCGCATCCCGCAACTCTTCGAAACGCTCCACGGTCGCCTCATGCGCGGGAATACCGTGCCAAGCCAGAATCGGCAAATCGGCCGGCTCGATCCGTGGCTGAGCCGATACCGGGAAACAGCCTATCATGCAGGCCATGCAACCAATCCACACTTTTCTTTTCACACTCATATCCAATCGGCTACATAGATTATTCAAGCATATAAATCATCGCGTCGCCCGGCTCCACGACCATAGTTTCGTGATAAAGCGATGCCGGAACGACCGATCCGTCCTTGAGAATCCGACTCGCCGTCTCGTCCAACTCGATTTGCAGCGTCATCGGATTCTTGAAATCGCGATTCACGATCACAACGAAACGGTTATCCCCGTTACGCAATTCGGACACGACAGCCCCCGCACCCGTCGTCTCGAGCTTCTTCACTCCGGCAGGGAGCTCGGTCAGCCGAACGGTTCCTCGGGGAATCGACTCGCCCGTATGACGGACCGACACCACCTCGCAGCCGAGGAACACGCCGCTCAAAGCCTGAATCTCGGCATTCATCTGCTTGATCTTGTCGTATACGTCGGTCCGACGGCCGCTGCTCCGCTCGACGGGTGCATGATGGAAATCCCATGTCGGATTCTTCTCCGGAGTCCAGTAAGTGAAGTACTGAATTCCCTGAGCGCCATAGGCCAAATCGCTGTAGACCTGAAGTCTCAGTTGCGCCAGATCGGGAATCGGGTAGGGTTTGTGAGCCGTAGCGAGCGCAAAGGCCCAGAACGGCTTGCCCGCCTTGCGCGCCTCGTCGGAGAATATCTCCAGATTCTCGTACCACTCGGGGCGGCATGTGTCGCCTACGACCGGATAATGATCGAACGAGAGCAGTTGCAGGGGCACCTCCCGGTCGAAACGATTGACGTATTCCCGGTAACTGTCCGTCTTCAGTGTCTCGCCAGGCGCATAGTTCGGGAACAGATTCAGATAGCAATAGTGCGCGTCATCGGTCGCACGGATCCGCGCGGCCCATGCGCCCAGTTCCGCGAAGTCGTCGGCCGACGGCTCGTCGCGCAGGAAATAGCCCGCCGTCGCCGGATGATTCATGAAACGGCGAACGGTCGCCTCGGGCTCGGTTTCCAGCTCGGGACACGAAACGATCAGCCGAATGCCGACCCGCTCGGCCGTATCCAGCGCGCGGGCCATAGCCTCGGCATCGGGATACCCGGTAAACTGATGCGTGAATCCGGCATTCTTGAGCTCTTCGAAACGTTCGACCGACGTACAATCGGACGGAATGCCGTACCATGCCAAAACCGTCATTTCGCCCGCAGAGGGTAATTTCGGCCAGCATCGCACCGACTGTTCTTCTTGCGAGGGCCGGCATCCGATCAGCGCAGCCGTCAGCAAGGGAAGCAACCATAGTTTTTTCATAACGAGATTATTTGGGTTAAAAGCCTTCAAATTTAACAAAAAATCGACTTTCACGAAACCGCGCGACTGCGGGGCTTGCATGCGGGAACGTTTCTCGGCGGGAAACGGGCGGTTCCGAAACCTCCTGTCCGTGCGACGCCGGCGGCCGCTTTCCCGAATCCGCAAACAGGAAACGCGCAATACGAAGGGCCTCCGCGCCGTTCATATCGTATGATCATCAGCGCCAGCCGTCGGACGGACATTCCCGCCTTCTACGCCCCGTGGTTCCTTAACCGCCTCGGGGAAGGACACGTACTCGTTCCCAATCCGTTCAATCCGCGGTCGGTCAGCCGCGTGAGCCTCCGTCCGGACGCAGTGGATTGCATCGTCTTCTGGACGAAGAACCCCGCTCCGATGCTGCCGAGGCTCGGCAAACTGAACGGCTTCAAGTATTATTTCCAATTCACGCTGAACCCGTACGGGAAAGACATCGAGCGCAACCTTCCCTCGATCGAAGAGCGGATCGAGACATTCCGAAAACTTTCCGAAATGATCGGAAAAGAAAGAGTAGTCTGGCGTTACGACCCGATTCTGATCAACGAAACCTACGACACGCGCTTCCACCGCGAAGCTTTCGCCCGCCTCGCCCGCAAGCTGAGCAACCACACCGAACGCTGCATGCTCGGCTTCATCGACCACTACCGCCATATCCGTCCGGCCCTGGACCGGCAGGACATCCGTCCGCCGGAACGCGGCGAGATCGAATCGATGGCCGCCTCGTTCCGATGCGCGGTCGCGGACAGCCCGATCCGGTTGGAAACATGCACAGTCAAGATCGATCTGAGCCAAGCGGGCATTCCCGGCGGCCCGTGTATCGACAAAGACCTGATCGAGCGGATCGCCGGCTACCGCATCACCGCCACCAAAGACCGGAACCAGCGAAAAACCTGCCGCTGTATCGAAAGCATCGACATCGGCATGTACGACAGTTGCCCGAACGGATGCACGTATTGTTACGCTACCAGAAGCAAGGAGAACGCGGTCGCGAACAATTTCCTGCGGCACAATCCGAACTCGCCCACGATGATCGGAGAGCCGTGCGAGGACTCCGTAATCAGAGATCGGCCGGCGCACAGTCTCCGAAACGGAGAGCACTCGTTGTTCTGACCGCATTCGTCGCACAAACGGACACTCCGCCTATCCGACAAATACGCTCCCTGAACCGGCCGGACCGCGCTCAAAGACCGCAACCGGCCTATTCGACCCGAAAGCCGTAGCGGCCCGAACGGACCTCGTACACCGCATACCCGTCACGGATGCCCTCGAACGAAAGATTCTTGTCTCTGCCTGCCCGGCCGACATCGGTCGATACCGAATCGGAAGACCGGGCTCCGGGCACCCAAACGGTCGCCGTGCAGCCGACCGGAACCTGCACCGTCATTTCAAAGCGTCCGTCCGTCCTGCGCCATTCGATCGACGCCTCGCCGTAAGGAGTCGCCTTGTCGTAACGGGCGAAAGTCAGGCTATCCGGCGGCACCGGACGGAACACGATATGCCGGTAACCGGGACGAGAGGGATCGGCGTTCATACCCGCCACCCGCCGGTAGAACCACACGAGCGAGCCGCCGAACATCGGATGATTGCGGGAATTCTCGCCGTTCCACTGCTCCCAGGTCGTCGTGGCGCCCTGCTCGATCCACCAGCCGAAGCTCGGGTAGTCGCGCTTGTTCATCGCCTCGTAGGCCAGCTCGTTTAGGCCGTTGTCGCAGAGCGTCTCGAAAAAGAACTGCGTGCCGAATATGCCCGTGTCGAGATGCCCCCCGTTCGACAGGATGTCCTGCCGGAGCGAAGCGATCACCCGGTCGCGCCGATCGGCCGGAACGCCGATCCGGAGCGCGAAAACATTGCCCCCGTAAGCCCCGTAGGAGCCTTTCCGTTCGTCGTAGAACCGGTCGTGAAAGGCTTCGGCCGTTCGCGCGGCCAATTCGTCGTACCGCACGACGTCCTCCCTGCGGCCCAGCGCCTCGGCCGCACGGGCCGTCAGATCGGCGCATCGCCACAGATAGAACGTGTGCACCATCTCCGTCGGCGGAAATTCGAAAGCCGGACACCAATCGCCCAGATTCATCCACTGGCAAGGCGAGTTCATCCACATGACGCCTGTGGAATCGACCCAGCGCATCATGTAGCGTACCTGCTCCTTCATCGCATCGAAACAGCCTTCGAGCATGTCGAGATCGCCGTAATGCACATAGAATTCCCACGGCATGATGTTCATCGCGGCTCCCCATGCCACGCCGCCTCCGCAGCCCGGCTGCCAGGGCGCTCCGTTGGGCACGTACCCCGTCTCGACGTTCTGGGCGCCCCAGATGTCGCGGATCCACTTGCTGTAAAACGCCGCCGCGTCGAAATTGTGCATGACCGTCACGCAGGCCACCTGCCCGTCGCCGGTATAGGCCGACCGCTCGCGATGCGGACAGTCGCTGGCGATACAGCCGTGCATGTTGTCCGTCTGGCTTCGCCGCCATATGCGGTTGATTCGGTTGAACAAGGGGTTCGAGCATTCGAAACGGCCCGTCGACGGCACATCGGTGTAGACGGCCTCGGCCGTAATTTGCCCCGGACTCAGCTCGCCGGGCCAGCCGTCGATCTCGACCTCGCGGAACACGTACCACGTAAAGCGCGTATGATAGGATTCCGGAGCGCCGCCCCGCATCGTATAGCTGTTCGATCCGTTGGGCGACTCGCAGAGGTAGCGGATGTCGATCCGCTGTCCGGCCTCGCCCGTCACGTCGTGCAGGTGCACCCAGCCGGAAATCTCCTCGCCGAAATCGACCCGATACCGGCCTTCGCCGAGCTTCTCTATTTTCTCGGGCCGGAGAATCTCCATCACGCGGTCGGCAGGGGAGGTCTGCGCGACCAGTTTTCCGCCCGGGGCCCGGCGCGGAGCGGCCTGTTTCCACGACGAATCGTCGAAGCCCGGCGAACACCAGCCGGGTTGTTCGGCCCTCGCGTCGTAATGCTCGCCCGAATAGACCATATCGGTCAGCGGCCCTTCGGAAACCCTCCATGTCGGATCGGTCGGTATCACCTGCTGCGTCCCGTCCTCGTAGACGATATGCAGCTGGCCGAAAAACCGGGGCGTACCGTACGGCCTCACCCAGTGAATCTTCGCATTGTAAAAGCCGTTGCCCAGCATCGCGCCGATCGCGTTCTCGCCAAGGCGTATCCGATCGGTCACGTCGTAGCCGAGGTACATGACCCGATATTCCCTGAAATTGTCCTCCAGCGGAACCGCTCCCCGGTCCAGGTTCGTCCGCTTGCCGTAATTCGTCTGATTGGGGACGAGCACGTCGTCGCCGACTTTCTCCCCGTTCATGTACAATTCGAAATAACCGAGTCCCGTCCCGTAAAAACGGGCCGAAGCCACCGGCTTATCCGCACGGAATGCCTTGCGCAGCAGCGGGGCGCGCGGCGGAACGTCCCCGCCGGTATCCGCCAGCGGCTCGTCGCCCTGCCACGGAGCTCCGATCCACTGACACTGCCAGTCGGACTCGTCGAGCAGTCCCATATGCCATACGGCCGGCTCGCTCCACTCGGAAACGCGGCCGCGATCGTCCCAGACGCGGACCTGCCACCAGCAGCTCTCGCACGAGCGCAAGGGACGGCCGCCGTAGGGAATCAGGATCGAACGGTCGTCCTTCACCTTGCGGCTGTCCCACAGATCGGCCTCGCCGGACAGCAATTTCTCCTCGGACGACGCCACCCGGATTTGCCAAGCCTTTTGGCTCGCCCCCCGGCGATCGGATACCGCTTCGTTGATCCACGACAGCCGCGGGTGCTCGGCATCCACGACCGACGGATCGGTCCTGTATTCGCATGTCAGCTTGCGCGGAACGATATCCGCGCCCGTGGCGGCGGCCGTCGCCGGAATCGCCCACAGCAGGCAAGCCGCTCCGGCCAACAGCCGGAAAATCATTTTTCGGTCGTTCATTCGTTCAAGTCGGATTATAAGTGAAACCTGCCGGGATTCTTCACACCCAAGCCCCGGTTCACAAATATAATATTTCCGGCGGATTTATCCGACTCGATTCCCTATCTGTTTTTCCGGGCGCAAGTGCGAGAAACGGATATCTCATTCGGCGAGGGCATCATTTTTTGTCGACCCTAATTAGCGACCGTCCATGTCGAGGTATTTTTTGAAGGGTTATTGTTGCAATAAGCATACGGACTGACCAAATAGTCTTTCTCAATTAACGGGCCCGTCATTCGATTGTGGAATAATATTCATCCGTAACCGGATCGAATATTATAATATCTATGTCGAATCAGCCAAAGTTTCACTTTGCGAAAAAATAATAGAAAGAGCAAGTGATTTCTCACTTGCTCTTTTTGAGGATAAGTTATTCGCCCATCTTAATCAGTCGATCAAGCAAAGGAATCCATATGTTATGATTCTTATCCCAAAATTCTAAACATTCTTGTTCACTACCTAAAAAAGAGTAAAAACGATGTCTAATGGAATCAATGCGTCTCTCCTGAAATAAAACTTCAGCTCTACCATGTTCCAGTAGATCCCACAAAATGACATAGAGAGGACCATACATATGGTCCATATCAGGAAAATACATAGCAGTAGTATCCAAAGGGAACACATCCTGATAGAATTGATGTCGAGTAAAGTCTTCTTTTCGAATGATAACTTCTAAAGATTCGTCGTCAATAATCTTCGTATCTTTTGAATAATTATCCCGGGAAAACGTCCAATGAGGCACATTGTCATCAATGGTTGTCAAGCAGATCATTTGATATTTTCCTTCAGCATAAGAATTCTTGCGATGTTTTAAACATTGACAACTGACATTGTACAAAGCTATTGACAATAATGTATAGGTTATTAGGCCCTTTTTAATACGACTTTTCATAATCGTAATTGTTAAAAAATTTACTTCTGGTTGTCCCTTGAATAATAAAACGACTATCTTCTATTCCCCGTTGATAAAACTCTCTGAGGGGCAAACCATGTTCATGACGAATCATATCCTCAATGGGCAACTCTCGGAATGCTATAACTTTATTCACAGTCGAATTTATAAGAACTCCATACCCCAACTGTTCAAACGTCCAACTTGGCTATTTTTAACTATATACCGAAATAACCAACCCGGATTTTCAATAATGGTTGTAAAAGATTCTTTCTCTTTAGGTATGGTTACCATATTATGATATTTGAATATTTCATCGTAAATCATCTCATCACCATCTTGAATCTCAACGAGGAAGGTTATGTCTTTAAACCAAAAATATCCATAATATTTCGATAAATCAAAATTCATATCCGGTAAAGCTGCCTGTTGTAAATAAACGAGGCTGTCTTCATTTTTTTAACAACCATTTCAACCACATCCCAGTTTATAATGCTCTTTGCAGATTTTTCTCTGATATTATTCTGAGCATTTATTTTTAATAGTATCTGCTACTATTTTTATAACTCTATCGATTTTTTGTTTTTATCTCCATATCAGCAAGATCAACACAAGAAGCTTTTGATGGAATCAGGTTAAATGCAGATAAATATCAAGGAAACATTTCAAAATGAGAGAGCCAATTTAATTAACCAGCAGGTAAGCTCCTATTGACTTTAAATTATGGAATCGAAAATTTATAGACAAATCTCCGAGCTTTTCAAATTTTTCGTCGGTAAATCCGGTAAATACTGCATTCGCACCTTGCTGCCCGGCGCATCATAAAAAAGCGCATGGGAAATTCTCCTCGTTCCCATGCGCTCCCGTTTCTCTCGTTCCGGCTACCAACGTTCTCCGTCGGGATCGGGACGGGAAGGCAGTCCGTCCTGAAAACGGATCGAAGCGTGCGACCCGTCGCAGAAAGGCTTGTTCGACGACCGGCCGCAACGGCACAGCGTAACCCGGTTCCGCACTTCGTAGGTAAATCCGTCCTCGCGACTGAACGGAATGCCGCCCCGAACCCAGAGCGGACCGCTGCTGCCCTGCTGAGGATCCTCGATCAAGCCGAGCGACGGCTCGAAATGCGGTTCGTGAGGCTCCTGTCCGCCGGTCCACGCCGACAACCGGCCGGCAGGGCAATGGTCAGCCTCGCGAACCGTCAGGTCGCGAGCCTGCTTCCCTTCCATGCCGACCAAATTCCACACTTGTCCTTTCGCATCGCAAAACCGGGCGAAGGCGCAATACGCGCGATTGTCCGTCAAGGCGACTTCCGGCCCTTCGTACCGCTCGGCTCCGTCGAGCAGCGGTTCTTCGGAAGCCGTCAGCGAAGGATCCCAGTCGGCTCGCACGTGCGAGCCGTCGCAATAAGGCTTGTCGCCGGAATGGCCGCAACGACACAGCGCCGTAGGCTCGGACTCGGTGGAATACTTTTCTCCGGCCTGAAAATACCAAATCTCACCGTCCCGGTTCGGAAGCATGAACTGCTGCCGCAAAGGCGGATGTCCGAACACGAGGTAAGGCCCGCCGGCCGTAATCGTCATATGAAAGCGCTCGGGAGCCGCTTCGCTCCCGGGCTCGACCATCAGATTTTTCATATTCTACCCGTTTAAATCAATACACACCTTTCCCGAACGAGCAAGAATTATACCCGACGGGCCGCCTTGGGATAGAACACCCTCTTTTCGGAAAGCAGAAACAGCGCGGCTACCGCCGACGCCAGAAAATCCGCGAACGGAATACTGAGCCAAACGCCCGTCAGGCCGAACCAGCGGGAAAAGAAATAAAGGGCCGGTATCAAGAAAATCACCTGCCGGGAGAGCCCCATGAAAATCGCTTTCCAAGCCTTGCTGATGGACTGGAAAAAAGTAGAGACCACGATCTGGAACCCGACGACCGGCAGCATGACATATGCAAGCCGAAGCCCCCGGGCCGAAATATCAATCAATCCGGGATCGGTCGTGAAAGCGCGGACGAGGAGTCGCGGCATCAGCTCGCAGGCCACGAAGCCGACCACCATGATCAGCGTAGCGATCCGGATCGTCAACTTGAGCACGTCTTTCATACGCTTGAGCTTCTGGGCTCCGTAATTGAATCCGACGATCGGCTGCATGCCCTGACAGAGTCCCATGGCGGTCATAACGATCAGAATGCCGTAGCTGTTGATGATTCCGAAAGCGCCGATCGCCAGATCGCCTCCCTCGCGGACCAGCTGATTGTTCATGATGACATTGACGATACTCGCCGCCAGATTCATCAGGAAAGGAGCCATGCCGATCGACACGATATTGCGGATGATTCTCTTTTTCGGGACCCAGCAGTCGCGGCGGAAATGTACCGGATGCTTCGGATTGAAGAAATGGCTCAGCACGAACAACGAGCTGACGAACATCGAAATGACCGTCGCGACGGCCGCCCCCCTGATCTCCATGCCGAACCCGAAGATAAACAGCGGATCGAGCAGGATATTCAGCCCCACGCCGATCAGAATGGTATACATCGACTTGCTGGGATACCCGCTCGCGCGCATGATGTTGCTGAAGCTGTAGCTCAGATTCGACAGCACGCTGCCGGGAATTACGATCCGCAAATAGTCCTTGGCATAGGGAATCGTCTGGTCGCTGCCCCCGAAAGCGCGCAGAATATCGTCCAGATACAGCATCGAGCAGGTGATCAGTACCGCCGAGAGCAGAAACGTCAGCACGAAAGCATTGCCCAGAATATTACGAGCCCATTTTATATCCCTCATTCCCAGCACGATCGATATGCGAGCCGCCGAACCGACTCCGATCAGCGTACCGATAGCCGTTACGAGCGCCGTCAGCGGGAAAGTCAGCGCCAGCCCCGAAATGGCCAGCGGCCCTACGCCCTGTCCGATGAAAATCCGGTCCACGATGTTGTACAGCGACATCATGACCATCCCGATGATCGACGGAATCGAGTATTCGAGCAGCAACCGCCCCACGCGCTCCGTGCCCAACCGGGCCGTCGCTCCATCCAATTGCTTCGCCATATTACGATCGTTTAACGTCCGTTCGAGAACAAGGCCGACCGAGGAATCGCACCGGCCAATACGGAGATTGCAAAGATACCGAAAATCCGAAAAAAACAGAGACGGGCGGCGGAAAAACTCGCAACCGTTTGTTCCTCCGGCGGCCAAGGTACGGTTACGGACCGGACTTGGCCGTAGACAAGCGACGGAACAAAACGGAAATTTCGCAAGCCGCGAGGAATCGATTATCTTTGCCCCGAACCGACAAAACTATGAACGCGAAAACCAAAGGATACATTCTCGGAGCGGTGGCCGCTGCCACCTACGGCATGAACCCGCTGTTCGCCCTTCCGCTGTACGAAAACGGAATGGACACGGATTCCGTCCTGCTGTTCAGATACCTGTTCGCGCTTCCGCTGCTGGGCGTCATGCTCAAGGCCAGAGGCCGCGACTTCAGGCTGCAGCGCCGGGAGATCCTGCCGCTGATCGTGCTGGGCCTGCTGGTCGCCGTTTCCTCCCTGACCCTGTTCCAGAGCTATCACTACATGGATGCCGGCATCGCATCGACCTTGCTGTTCGTCTATCCGATCCTCGTGGCGCTGATCATGGCGGTCGCTTTCAAGGAGAAAGTGACGCTGCAAACCGCATTGTGCATCTTACTGGCGCTCTGCGGCATCGGATTGCTCTACCGGAACGGAGACGGATCGACGCTGAACCTGACCGGAACGATCATGGTATTCGCATCGGCCCTCTCGTACGCTCTTTATATCGTCGGAATCAACCGGACGGTCCTGAAGAACGTGGCAACGCTCAAAGTCACGTTCTACATCCTGCTGTCCGGACTGACGCTGTTTTTCGTCCGTCTGGATTTCGGCGAACACATAACCGTCCCGGACCGATGGTACTTGTGGGGAAATCTGCTCGCTCTGGCGATCTTCCCGACGGCCATCTCGTTCCTATGTACGACCGGCGCCATTCAATACATCGGATCGACTCCGACAGCCATTCTCGGGGCGCTGGAGCCCGTCACGGCCGTCTTTTTCGGAGTCGCCGTCTTCGGCGAACCGCTGACGCCGAGAATCGGCTGCGGCATAGCGATGATCATTCTGGCCGTCACCCTCATCATCGCCGGCGGCAACATAACGACCTACATGATACGCTTTCGGAAACTGTTCCCGAAACTCCCGATCCGAAAACCGTAACAAGCCTCCGCAGCCGAGCATTCCTCTCCGTACCCGTTCGTCATGGTCCCCGCGCGACGTGCGCCTTCACACGAGGCTCATCGACGCCCGAATACAGGAGCGCTGTTCAGGACTTTTGAAGCGACCGATTTCCCGACGGATTTTTCGCCCGACGGCATGGCAGGCGATCACGGACAAGCGCATGAGCCGCTAAATCAACCTCCCCCGCGAAGGCATGTTTTCGCTCCCGCACCGGCAATAAGGCGCGAGCCTGTCGATGACGGACCGACGCTCACATCCCGCGCGGCATCTTCACGAAATTTCGCAATATATACCCGTCACAAAGAAAGGAGGCCGATACATTTCGGAACTCAGCATGAAGCCGGCGAATCCGGAAGTGGGGATACCGGACATATTCGGCGGTTCCTTTTCTCTCGTTCCCCTTTTCGCGCCGGCCCTATGAAAACCGGACGAGCCGGCCGTTAAGAATTTTTCTACATTTTTTAACTTTGCATCGTCTTTTACAGACGCGCGTCACTATGTCCGGATATGCCAATATACTGCCGATATTGCAAACGATGGCGGCCGTCATCTGTCTGGGCGGCGCGCTCCTGCTCCTTCTGCGCGGGAGAGACAGCCGTTCCCGGCGCATGCTGGCAGCCGTTATGTCGATATGGGGACTTATCTATGCGACGCGCGTCGCAGGGACGCTCATGGGAAATTCGGACCTGAATTTCACGAATACCGATGCGGCGGACACCCTCGTACTGGTAGCCGGCAACTTTTTCCTGATCGTTCTGCTGCTCTATCCTTTGGAGGTGGTACGCCCGGGATGGCTCAGTCTGAAACGGGCGGGAATGCTGCTGCTTCCTTATGCCGCACTGTCGCTGCTCTATTACGCCGGCCTGCATCTGCTCGGCCAAGAGCCGCGGATGCTGCGCGATACGGGCCAGTTCATGGAACATATAGGTGAGTTCAACGTCTGGTACCGTCTGCTGATGATCGCATCCATCGTGCTATATCTCGCGTTCCTGTTCCGGCTGACGTGGCGCTACAAGGAGGTCTACCGGCAATGGTGCCGCGACAACTATTCCGACGACAAGGACATGGATATTTCGTGGCTGCGCCGTTACGGCATCGGCGTGATGCTGATCGGCGTAGCCTATTTCTGGCTGCTTTTCGACGGGAGCACCTATTGCCTTATCGTACATAACCTCACGGTACAGTGTTTCTTCTGCTACACCCTCTACAAAGGACTCTTCCACGACAATCCCTACACGGAGGATTTCTTCCGTCACACGCTGGACGAGACGGACGCACGCCGGGAGGCAGAGCTTCGGGAAGAACGGCTGTCGGCCGACCATGCCGATTCCCCCGGGGACGAAAGCATATTCCTCAGAAAACTGCCCGCGTATCGCGACCAAGTGACCCGTTGGATGGCGGAGAAAAAACCCTACCTGAACGGGAATTTCAAGCTTATGGATGTATCGGAGGTACTGCCGCTGAACCGCACTTACCTTTCCCGAGTATTCAACGACGGTTTCGGGGATAGCTTCAGCAGCGTAGTGCGCGGTTACCGCATGCGCGAGGCGGAGGAGATGCTCGTCAGCCACAGGGATATCCCCGTGGGACAGGTCGGCGAGCTATGCGGCTTCTCGTCCCCTTCGGTTTTCCACCGCGCTTTCGTACAGAGTCACGGCGGCCTTACTCCGAACCGCTATCGCAGACAATCGACCCAGGAGTAATCCTCTCGCCGGCTCCGCATCCTGCAAGAGCCCTTTCCACGCTTCTTTTTTACGAATTGCAAAGTTAATTTCACGAAACGGCAACGATCCGACCGCAATTTCCCGGCATTTTTGTGTGCTAAAGTTTCTTTCCGTTCTCCGAATATTTATCCGGACCCGACGGAGTAGGAGAAAACAAACGTAAGAACCGCCCTTCCTTTCCGTCCCGACAGGAACACGATTGGAATTTGCATTGGCAAAAACGTTGGTTAAAACGTTGATTTATAATTACGAAGGTACGAAAAAAAAAGGGAATTTACCAACATTCGTAAAAAAAAGCCGCTAATCAACAGTTTGGCTGCACCTTATTTTGCAGGAATTCTGTTTCATACTTCCGTATTTATCGCTCAACCGTTTTAACCAACGAATAATCAGGCTATCCGCCGCGCCGTTCGGCGCGGCCGCAGGTCGCCGTATCAGAACGCCCTGCGGGCAACCGGCCGATTATCAGTTTCGTATGAGTTGAACGTATGATGAATATGAAGCGTTGTGCTGTTCTTTTATACCTGATTTTTCTTTACGGCGCACACGTACAGGCCCGCTCTGCCGCAGATCCGGTACGGATCTATTTCCGCCATGGCTATTCCGTACTGGACCTGTCGCTGCGCGATAACCGCCGGACTCTCGACGACCTTGTCGGACGGCTGAAGGCTTATGCGTCCGATACCCTTCGGAAGCTTATCGTATTTTCGGTAGAAGGCAATGCCTCTCCGGACGGGATGAACGAAGCTAACCTACGCTTGAGCCGCCGGCGCACGGAGAGCGTGCTGGTCTATATTCGTTCGCGCGTATCGTTTCCCGATTCGCTGATCGTCACGACTGCCGAGGGCGTGGACTGGGACGGTCTGGCCGCTTCGGTGGAGTCCGACCCTTCCGTTCCGGATCGGGACGAAGTGCTGAACATTTTGCAGAATACGCCCGTATGGATTTATGACAAGCAGGGACGCATCGTCGACGGACGCAAGAAACAACTCATGGAATTATGCGGCGGAAAGATTTATCGCCTATTGCAGGAGCGTTTCTTCGCAGAGCTTCGCAACTGCACGATCGAATTGCATTACAAAACAGGGAATGCTCCCGGCCAGGAGATAGCTCGGGTCCACGATTCCATGCCGCATCCCGCAGCGTCCATACAAGACCGGCCCCGGACGGATGAAGCCGGTCGTACTACTCCGAACGAACAGCATCCGAAGCAGGCTCCCGGACAGATTGCGGAACAAGTTCCCGGAACGGCTTCCGTCTCCGCACGGCATGAGCCTCTGTACCGCTTGGCGATCAAAACCAACCTGTTATACGACGCGGTAGGGATGCCCTCGCTGGAAGCGGAATACCGCATCGACGACCGCTGGAGCGTGAACCTCGAAGGCGAGGTGGCCTGGTGGTCGAAAAAGCCGAGGCACAGATACTATCAGATCGCTACGATCAGCCCCGAAGCGCGATACTGGTTCAAAACCAGACAGCCGTGGCACGGCCACTACCTGGGAGTTTTCGTGGGCGGAAGCTGGTACGACCTGGAGAACGGCGCCCGTGGCTACAAGGGCGATTTCTGGATGGTCGGGCTCAGCTACGGCTACATGTTTCCCCTTGGCCGCCGCCTCTCCCTGGAGACGGGACTCGGCATAGGCTTCCTGCACACGAAGTACGAAGAGTATCTGCCCATCGACGGGCACTATGTCTATCAGCAGACCAGCCGGACGAACTGGCTGGGCCCCGTCAAGCTCAAATTCGCCTTTGTCTGGCGGCTCTGGGACGCGAACCGGAAAGGAGGTGCGCGATGAACAGGAGATACGGCGGAATATTCCTTTGTCTGTGCGGCGTATCGTTACTGCTGTGCGGTTGCCGCAAGGAACTGTGCTACGACCACGACATGCACGGGCTGAACGTGCGCGTCGTCGTGCAGCCTGAATGGGAGTGCGTTTGGGAGCGCGATCACGGCATGAACTGGGACGACAACTGGGCGGAAGAAAGATTCGGCTGCGGATATGAAGACCTCTGTCCCGATCCGGCTACGGGAATCGCGGCTTTCGTCTATGACGGGGACGGATCGCGTACCGAGCGCCACCTGTCGGCCGAAGGAGGCGAGCTGCCGATGAGCGAGGGGAGGAAATCGATCCTGCTGCACAATGACGATACCCGCTTTATCGTCTTCAGCGACATGAACTCATGGGCTTCGGCCTCGGCTACCACGCGTACCCGCACCCGTTCCACTTACAGCGAAACGCACGGGGACGAGCGCACGGTCAACGCCCCCGATATGCTTTACGGCGAATGGATCGAGAGGTACGAAGCGAAACCGACGGAAGAACCCGTGACGCTCCCGGCGAAACTGCAACCGCTGGTCTATACCTACCTGATCCGCTACGAGTTCGCTCAGGGGCTGGAACATGTGGCGCTGGCACGGGGCGCGCTCTCGGGCATGGCCGAATCGGTCTATCTGCAGGACGGACGCACAGGCGACGAAACCGCGACAGTCCTTTTCGAGGGCGAGCTGAAGAAATTCGGGGTCGAGGCGCGTGTCGCCTCGTTCGGAGCACCGGGCTACACGCCGGACGCACCCATGCAGCGGCCGGACAATCGCTACGGACTGAACTTGGAAGTGATACTCGGCAATGGCAAGCTCAAGAGCTTCGAGTTCGACGTAACGGAGCAGGTAGCCGCACAGCCTCGCGGAGGCGTGATTACGGTCGCCGGGCTCGCGGTCACGGACGACGAGGCCGGAGGCGATGCCGGTTTCGAGGTGGAAGTAGACGGCTGGGGCCCGTACGAGGACATCGAGTTGCCGCTCGATTGAAAGCGAGCGTAGATCGGGAAATACACGCGAACAATCATGTAAAACCATTTTAAACAACGAAAAGATGAAAAAAAGTTTTCTTTTACTCGCCGGAGTCGCAGCGGCTCTGGCAAGTTGCAGCAAGACCGAGACGACAGACCGGCCGCAGGGCTCGGCTATCGGCTTCGCAGGAGCATGGATCGGCCATACCGTGGAATCGAAGGCCCAGAACGACGCGAACATTACCACCGAGGGAATCGACCATTTCTTCGTATTCGGCGGATACGAAGGCTTCAACAACGTATTCGGAACGGCGGAGGCCGGAGAGCAAGCGATCGGAACGAAAGTAACGAAGGCCGCAGACTCTTGGACTTATTCTCCCGTAAGATACTGGGTGGAGGATAAAACCTACGACTTTGCCGCCTATTCCCCGGATTTGACAGGCGTTGCCACCGTAGCTGCGGACGTAGCCAACAAAGCGATCTCGTTCACGAATTTCGTATCGGACAAGGACCGTCAGCATGACCTAATCTACGCTCACGTATCGAATGCGACGCATGAACGAAAGGTGCAGTTCTCCTTCAGCCATGCGCTTTCCATGATCCGTTTTACTTTCAAAAGCGCTTTCGGAAAGAACACGACCCTGCATATCAAGGACTTCAAATTCTACGGCATGAGCTTGCAGGGTAACTATTCCTACCAAACGAACGAAATGGAAATGGATTGGAACGGTCATACCAACGTAGCTACCGACGGCACGGCATTCACAAACAGCGAGCTGGAGATTCCGGGAACCGAAGGAAATGTTACGGACGACTACCTCGTCATCCCGCAAAGCGTGCCTGCTCAGACTATGACCGTATCCTTCACGGCCGAAATCTGGACAAACGGCGCCGAAGCGGCAACGAAAAGCAAGCCCGTCAGCGTTCGGTTACAGACTTTGGAAAACGGCTGGACTGCCGGGCAGTGCTATAACTATACCGTAACGATCGACGGGGAGAATCTGGAAATGAAGCCGATCGAGTTCGGCGATCCGACCGTAACGGAATGGCCGGACGAGCCGACCGACATACCGGTCGAGATTCCGATGTAAACAGGAATTCAGGTCTATCCGACGATACGGTCGGAAAACATCGTAACGGGTCGGGCGGGGTTGAACCGATCGGTAAGCCCGGCGGAAACGATATGACAGCATATCGCTTCCGCCGGGTATCGGGGAGAAAGGCCGGAAGCCTGCCTCTGTCCCCTCCCGGCCGCAAAATCCATAGGAAATCAATGTCAGAACGATGAAACGCAACGATACGATCCGGGCTATTGGAATGTCGGTCTCGTGGACATTGCTGCTGGCGGGCTGCTCGACGGAGAGCGGCACGGATGCGCCACACCGAGCCATCGGCTTTACGACGACCGTTACGCGGTCGGCAGTGACTTCGCTGGGGAACGACGGGGACGCATTTTCCGTATGGGCCCGCGAGACCCCCTCAGGCGGCACGCCCCGGCTGATTCTGACGCGCGAGGCCGTAACATGCACGGGCGGATCGTGGCAGTACGACGACCTGCAATATTGGCAGGACGAGGCGACGTACGATTTCTATGCCCTCTATCCGGCCGGACAGGAGGCCGAGCTGGAGAATCATACCGTCGCGGGGGAGATTCCGTACTTGCGCATCAGGGATTTCGACGCCACGCGGTCGGTAGACCTGATGACGGCCGAGAAAACAGGGCTCGCATACCAGCCACCGGCACAACGCGTCGCCTTCACCTTCCGTCATCTGCTCTCTCAGGTACAGATCATAGGCCGTATCGATCCTGCGCTGGCAGCCTCCGGAGTTTCGGCGACGATACGCTCGGTCAAGCTCTACGGCATGCCGGGAACGGGGGAGTGCGCCGTACAGCCCGGAGAGAACGGGACATGGAGCCTCGGGGAGGCAACGGATGCCGACAATCCTTTTGCCCGGGATACCGTCTCTCGGGAACTGACGCCCGCAGGAATCTCCGTCTTCGCGGACGATCCGCTGCTGTTCCCCCAGCAGGTGGGCGACGGCTTCGTGCTGGAGATCGAGTACGAATATGCGGGGAACGGCACGAGCGGCACGTTCGCAAAGAGCATCAGCCTCGCCGGCGCAGGCATTGGCACATGGGAAGCGGGATGCAGCTACCGCTATACCTTCACGGTGGGCAGCGAGTACATCCTGTTCGAGAAACCGGAGGTCATTCCCTGGTCTTCGGCCTCGGGCGGCAACATCACGGTAGAATGATCCCCGAATAACGACGACAGACGAGATACGGATATGAATAAAAAAACGCTATATGTCGCAATCCTGCTGGCCGCGCTGACCGCCTGCCAGAAAGCGGAATACACCGCCCCGGCGACGCTCTCGGACGAGCCGATACGCTTCGGCGCTCCGGGTATCGCGCTGGACGGCGAGCTGTTGTCGCGCGCCGCGGGACCCGTGAACGAGTTTCCCGAAGGCGGATCGTTCGGGGTATTGGGCTATTGTCTGGCTATGAAAGGCGACAATACGGACCTCGACTACAGCACGGGACCCGACCCGTGGAACTCCAAAGCCCCGCGCAGCACGCCCCACCTGTTTCATAAGACCGAAGTCGCCTACAACGGCTCGGCTTGTTACTATACCGGCACGCAGCGACACTGGTACGAGCGACAGGATTACCTATACAGCTTTTTTGCCTACTATCCCTACAGCGACGACTGCTTCGCCGTCACCCCGGAAACACAGGCGGGCATGGGCGCTCCTACGATGAGATTCTCCATGCCGTTCGAGGGCGGCACGGAAAATACCCCGCGCGAAATCGAGCGGATACCCGACGCGATGGTGGCGGCTTCGACGGACGTAACGCGCGGCGACGGACATGTGAACCTCCGATTCTACCATCTGCTGACCTGCCTGAATTTCAAGGTCAGCAACCATAACGAAACGAACGCCGTCGTCGTTCGCGGCCTGCGCCTGAAAGGGACTTTCTACCGCTCGATAGAGATCGACATGGCCGGTGATGAAGTGCGCTATCCGGCGGACACCTATTCCGGGACTTTCGTTTTCCTCGACGGAGCCCGCGAGGAGGACGACGTGAACGTGACATACGGCAGTCCGGCGGAGAAGATCGGCGGCAAGTCGCTGATGCTGGTAGCCAATCTGGCTGCATCGCCCTATCTGGGCGATGCGGGAATTTATATCGATTATACGTTTATGGGGACAGAGCATACCGATAAATATATAGGCGACGTAGCCAATTTTCTCCCCATGTCGGGCACGATTTATACCGTAGAGCTGAATTTTATCGGCGACGCTTTCGTCATAAGTTTCGTGGTCGATAACAACCAGACATGGGAAAACGGAGGCGACAGCGATTTGGAATTTGAATAAGGAGACAGACACACAGAAGATGAACGGCAGAACGATACGGAAATACCCGTTTTTACCGCTGGTGGCCATCGCGGCGTTGAGCATGACAGGGTGCACGAAAGGGGAGTATACCGCACCGGGCGGCGCCGCTGACGGAGGCGGCTTCAGGCTTTCGGTAGTCACGAAAAGCATGTCGCGCGCAGAGGTCGTCACCCGCGCCTCCGACCCCAAGACCGAGGCCGAGCGCGAGATCAAGGAGCTGCACGTATTCCTTTTCGGACCGGATGGCAAATACCTGCAAGCGCGACAGGACGGCGGAGGCCATTCCTTTCAAGGATACCAGAGCGTCAAAGGAACTTCCACGCTGCGCATAGATAACGAAGGATTCGCCGACAATGCGTATGCGTCCCGAGCCACCGTATACGTAGTGGCGAACGTAGAACCCGGAACGTTCGGAAATCTGACCGAGGAAGGATACCCGGAAAGAATACCCGACGAAACCGCTTTCGAGGCATTCCATTACGAACCGACCTCATACGAAACGCTCTTGGAACTGCCCGCCTCGGGCATGCCTATGGTGGGCAAGTCGAGCACGACGGTCGATCTGACGCAGGCGAAAGGCGAGGTGGTCATCGAGATGAAAGCGCTGATGGCCCGCATCGACTTCTCTTTCAAGGTGTCGTCGAGCAGCGGCGAAATCGGCAAGCTACCCTCGCTGAACCTCACCGACTACAAGGTGAGCAACATGGCCACCTCCGTCCCTCTCATCGCCCCGGACAGCGAGAGTAACCTCGACCGGGACGGCGACGGAATCGCCGAAAAGGTTACCGAAAGAGAAGGCGTTATGGACCCGACCAGCGGCATTATCTACAACCAAAGCGGCGAAGCGACCCTTTCGTTCTATGTTTTCGAGAACCTGCGCAAACCGGGATACGAAGGGGCGTATCCCTATCCCGACAGCATAGCCTCCGACGCCTACCAATGCTACAAGCCGCTGCTGGCCGTCAGAAAGGACGGCGATACGATCCCCGCAACACGTCTGGTTATCGGGGGTATCTACACCGATGCCGACGACCTGACTTACACCGCCACCTGTACGATCTATCTGGGCTGCGACCCGGTGAGCGACTTCAATGTCAGGCGTAACCACCAGTACCGCAACCGGGTGACGATCTCGGGCATCACCCGCACGGACGATCATTCCGGCAACAACGTGACTTTCGACGCCCGCATCAACGTAGAGACGACCAACCCTTACTATATCTCCCTCTTGCGGCACAAGAATCTGGACGCTCATTTCAACATTACGCCGATGGACATCTACCTGTACGATACGGAGCGCAATCCGTCGATGGACATAGAGGTAAAAGACCCGGAAAAGAACGACTGGGTACGTATCGAGCGGGTCCCGGCTTCCGTCATGGCGAGCGGCAATGCGGAAGACTACCAGATCAGCCATCCGGGACAGGCATACGCCGCCGGAACGGGCAAGCGCAAGTTCTTCACCACGAACCTGCTGACCGATCCCGACCAACTGGCGGACAATACGAGATACGACGATGTGCGCGACCGCGACCGAATCTATATTTATGCGGATGAGAATATCAGCACGAAAAGCCGTAAGGCAGACCTCGTGCTGACCTACAAGGAGAACGGGCAGCCGGTCGGCGAATCGCACACCGTCACGCTCGAACAGCACGGCTTGCTGAAAGTCAGCGTGGAGGATGGTGGCGTACACCAATATTATATCTATGCGGAAGCCTATGAAGAGTATCTAGACTACTATGATCCTCTCTCCTCGTGGACGACGGATCAGGTATACGACGGATTGTCATGGGGACCGTCCGACATGGGAAATATCAATACCGGACTTGGCGGATTCTTACCGCGACGGGATGCGATAGAAGGTTTCTTCAACGGCAGAAAAAACACCATAGCCATCCTGATGGAACAGGGCATTTACGGCCAAAACGACGGTTTTCTCGGCGACGGTTCTCCGACGCAACCGTTGCAGGCGATGGTGTTGGACGTCAAACCCTCCACGGCGGCAGAGTATTGTTACCGCAAGAACAAAACCGACGGGAACGGGATGATTTCCTACGACAACATGCGATGGTACCTGCCGACCATCCGAGAGCTGGAAAATACGCTGACGACCTATTACGCCTCCACGCCGGAGTTCCAAAACTCGTTCTACTGGTCATGCAATCCGGCGCAAAGGCCCTTTCAGCTCGGAGATATTTCCATCATGGAAGCCACTTCGTACGCCCGCGCCACCATGGCCCACCAGGTCGACGGAAAGATTGTCCACAAACCCAGCGGCTCCGACCAGTTTTACGATCCGGACCTGGGACCGGCCAGTCCATACGGGAAAGCGCTACGGACCACCGTACTGCGTATCCGTGCCGTCTATCGCCCGGCCGACGATGCGGAAATAGACTGACGGAGCCGCTCCGGCTTATTTCCGGCAGCAGACAAGACGGATAGGGGAGGCGGACTTCAAACATAAGACCGTCCGAAATACATATATAGCTACCCGAAGCCGAAAGGCCCCGAACCATCAGGCCGTCTTGCCCGCAATCTTTTGTCCGCACGGGATTCCGTCCCGGCATGCACGTCTTTCGCCCGCTATCGGAACACTCTGTCCGTCTGTTAACGGGTTCGGGCATTTTTGTCAATGCCCGCATGTTATCCGTTCGTCTCGCCGCTACTTTCCGATTCGCGGATAACTGGAATGAAAATTGCATCAAAGAACCTATATAATTACGATTGTTATGAAGAAATTGATTTTTATGGCCCTGAGCCTGATTTTCCTTGCGTCATCGTGTTCCGACGACGACCGTAAAAGCGACGAGCAGCCTACGCCCGCACTGGTTACTCCCGATGTCAGCGTACGCATGGCCGAACCTCTCAGCGTGCATCCCTTCACCGGTATTTTGGAAATATACCCCTGCAACGATGAATCGTCCGTCTATTACGGAAATTACTTCAACGGGAAACTGACCCCGTTCTACGGATACTATACTATCCTGAACGGAGATATATCCGGCCAATACAATCGCGAGCTGCATCTGCCGGTCGGGAATTACAATATGGTGTACTGGGGCACGCCGAAATACGACGAACCGATCCACAACTCGCCGCAGATCGTCTCGCCGGGGCTGATCGAGGGCGCCGATCTCTCCAAGCTCTATTTCAGCCTGCGAAGCATAGGCAATGGGCTCTATTCCCCCGTATACGATCTGGTACATGCCGTCAAATCGGCTCATATCGGCACGGATGCCCTGCAAACCTCGCTTTCGCGCGTAAGTTCGGGACTGAAAATGGTCATCAAACAGTCCGACGGCAGTGCATTCATTCCCGAAATCGCCAGCGTGAAAGTCAATATCGGCAATATCGCCGAAAAAATAAACTTTTATACCGGCACGGCGGAAAACATGACCAAAACCGTACAGTTCGAGCTATCGCGTTCGGAAGACGGACTTTCGTACGGCAACATCACGGTGATGCTGTTTCCCTCGGCCGCTAATCCGCCGCTGGAGCTGATCATCACTCTGCAGGACGGTACGGAGTATAAACTGAGCGAAAATCTGAACGCGACTCTGTCACCCAATACACGGCTGACGCTGAACATCAACGTGGGCAAGATATTGGTGGACGGCAATCCGGGAGATTTCGACTACGACGACTGGAACGAGGAGAGCGAAACCATCGACTTTCCGATCGTAGATTAGAAGTATTACCCGTCGATACGTAAGGAAGAGGCGCCGGACGATTGTCCGGCGCCTCTTCCTTCGTTCATTCAACTACCGCCGAAGCAGGGAATGGAAACCCGAGGCCGAGCGGTCACGAACGAGATCGCGCGAAATTGCTTTCCATTGGCTTTTTCTTTCAGCGGCCCCCAAATAAAAAATCCTTACATATCCTCGATACATAAGGATTTTTTCCATCTCTTACAACCTCTTTATCAAGGCTTTAAGAGCGGAAAACGGGACTCGGACCCGCGACCCTCAGCTTGGGAAGCTGATGCTCTACCAACTGAGCTATTTCCGCAAATGCAGAGGCAAATATACGGTTTTTTCCCTTTATTTCGTCACTTAAAAGGGCAAAAAAATGACGATAGCAAAAAAACTCCAACTTTTTTCAGGACAGACACCGCCGCGCAGTACGAGTGTAGAAGGGAAGGCAAGGCAAGGCAAGGCAAGGCAAGGCAAGGCAAGGCAAGACCGGCCCCCCTGCAGAAGTTCGGCAGCAGACAAACGCGGAAAGACATTTCTGCCCGCCCCTGCAACGAAACCGCAAACTACGGAACAAAAACGTAAAAGGGTGTCTCGTGAGAAACCGACAAGCCCTCCTGCAACTCACTCCATCTTCAGCACAGCCAAAAACGCTTCCTGCGGAACCTCGACATTCCCCACCTGACGCATCCGCTTCTTGCCTTTCTTCTGTTTTTCGAGCAGCTTGCGCTTACGACTGATGTCGCCCCCGTAGCATTTGGCCGTCACGTCCTTGCGAACGGCCTTCACCGTTTCGCGGGCGATGATCTTGGCGCCGATAGCGGCCTGAATCGCTATATCGAACTGCTGGCGCGGAATCAGTTCCTTGAGCTTCTCGCACATCTTACGGCCGAAATCATAGGCATGATCGACGTAAGTCAGCGACGACAGCGCATCGACCGGCTCGCCGTTGAGCAGAATGTCGAGCTTCGCGAGCTTGCTGGGCTTATATCCCGTCTGGTGGTAGTCGAACGACGCATAGCCGCGCGATATGCTCTTGAGCTTGTCGTAAAAATCGAACACGATTTCGGCCAGCGGCATATCGAAATTGATCTCGACGCGGTCCTGCGTGATATATACCTGATTGAGCAGCGTGCCTCGCTTGTCGATGCACAGTTTGATGACATTGCCCAGATATTCGGTCTTCGTAATGATCTGCGCCAGAATATAGGGTTCCTCGATCGAGGAGATCAGCGTCGGCTCGGGCAATCCCGAGGGATTGTGCACGTCGAGCACATCGCCCTTGGTCGTATGGACCTTGTACGACACGTTCGGAACCGTCGTGATGACATCCATGTCGAACTCGCGGTACAGCCGTTCCTGAATGATCTCCATATGCAGAAGTCCGAGAAACCCGCAACGGAACCCGAAGCCCAGCGCCAGCGACGACTCGGGTTCGTAGGTAAGCGAGGCGTCGTTCAGATGAAGCTTCTCGAGCGAAGCGCGCAGATCCTCGTACTGGTCCGATTCGACCGGATACAGCCCGGCGAACACCATCGGCTTGACGTCCTCGAAACCGGCGATCGCCTCGCTGCAAGGGTTCCGCTGCGCAGTGATCGTATCGCCGACCTTCACGTCCGCCGAAGTCTTCAGGCCCGATATGATGTAGCCCACGTCGCCGGCGCGAAGCTCTTCGCGGGGATGCATCTTCAGCTTCAGTACGCCGACCTCGTCGGCCGTATACTCGCTGCCCGTATTGAACAGTTTGACGCGCTCGCCCTTGCGGAGCGTGCCGTTGAATATTCGGTAATAAGCGATAATTCCGCGGAACGGATTGAACACCGAGTCGAAAATCAACGCCTGAAGCGGAGCCTGTTCGTCGCCTTTCGGGGCCGGAATCCGCTCTATGATCGCTTCGAGCACCTGCTCGATTCCCTGACCCGTCTTGCCCGAAGCGGCCAGAATGCTGTCGGGATCGCAACCGAGCAGGTCGACGATCTGATCCTTGACCTCGTCGATCATGGCCGAATCCATATCGATCTTGTTCATGACGGGCACGATCTCCAAATCGTGATTCAGCGCCAGATAAAGGTTCGAGATAGTCTGCGCCTGAATACCCTGCGTCGCGTCGACCACGAGCAACGCGCCCTCGCACGAGGCGATCGCACGGGATACCTCGTAAGAAAAATCGACATGCCCCGGAGTATCGATCAGGTTCAGCACGTACTTCTCGCCCTTGTAGACATATTCCATCTGGATCGCGTGGCTCTTGATCGTGATTCCCTTTTCGCGCTCGAGGTCCATATCGTCCAGCACCTGAGCCTGCAGTTCGCGCTCCGAAAGCGTCTTGGTCGTTTCGAGCAGGCGATCGGCAAGCGTACTCTTGCCGTGATCGATATGCGCTATGATACAGAAATTGCGGATATTCTTCATACGTTCCTTTTATTCGTACGCAAAGTTAGTTAATTTTGCGAATTCGTAAAAAACGCCGTTCCCATGAATTGTCTCGCAACCGTCTCGCGCTACGCGTCGCTCGTCAAGTTTTCCCATACGATATTCGCGCTTCCTTTCGCATTGGTCGGATACGTGTACGCGCTGCAGTCCAACGGTCTGCCGTTCGAGTGGCCGGTGCTGGTCAAGGTGCTTTCGGCCATGGTGCTGGCACGCAACACGGCTATGGGATTCAACCGTTGGGCCGACCGGCAGATCGACGCGCAGAACCCGCGCACGAGCGGCCGCGAGATTCCTTCGGGTACGATCTCCGCGCGCAACGCGTTGTGGTTCGTCGTGCTGAACGCCGTGCTGTTCGTTCTGGTAGCATGGTGGATCAATCCGCTGGCTCTCGCTCTGTCGCCCGTCGCCCTGCTGGTTCTCACGGGGTACAGCCTGACCAAGCGCTTTACGGCCTGGTGCCATATCGTTCTGGGCGTGGCGCTCGGAATCGCTCCGATCGGGGCCTATGTCGCCGTAACGGGACAGTTGGCCGTGTTCCCGATCCTGCTCTGCGGGCTGGTTATCACATGGTGCGGCGGTTTCGACATCGTTTATGCATTGCAGGACGTGGAATTCGATCGCGAGCACGGACTGCATTCCGTGCCGGCTCGCTGGGGAGTCCGGGGCGGTATCGCGATCAGCATCGCACTCCATATGATAAGCGTCTATGCCGTCGTCGTAGCGGGAACCTACTACGACGCTGGCGGACTGTATTGGGTCGGAGCCGCCCTGTTCGTCGGTCTGCTGACTTATCAGCACATGCGCTTCACGCCTCGGAACCTGTCGCGGATCGGTCTCTCGTTCGGCACCATGAACGGACTGGCAAGCGTATGCTACGCAGCTTTCGCCATAGCCGACCTGCTCGTTCGGTACCGGTAGAGCAGGGGTTCTGCGCCAATGAAAGGGCGCTCGGACAACTAAATGCTCACCTGACGCTTGGCCTCCATCAGAATCGTGAAAGCGCGGTGAATGTCGCTGTCGCTGATAACGACGGTAAATTCGTTGGTCGTGCTGATGACCTCGGTGATATTGATGTTATCCCACGCCAATTCCTTGAAAATGTAATAGTAGACGCCCGGACAGATCGTATTCTCGGCGGGTAGTTTGACGGTAATGGACGACAGATCGACCGTTTTGGCGATATTGTTCTCATCGGCGAAAATCTCGTCGACCAGCCCGACGATCGTACTGCTGACGACCAGCGTCGTCTCGTATATCCCCTGTGAAAAGGTACAAAATACGTCCTTCATCGTGCGCACGCGGTCCAGCAGCATGGCCTGCCTCTCGTACAGCGTGGGAGAATTCACGAAGGCATAGTCGGCCAAATTCGACCGGACGATGATGTCGCCTATATTCTCGACGACTTTCTTGAACTTCATCGCCGACATCAGCTCGAGCCGGGGAACCAGCCGGTTGAGCGCCATAATGACAGCGCTGTCGTTGACCTCCTTGCCCACCTTCTTTTCGATTTCGGGCTTGAGCTGTCGTGCCAACGCCGAAAGATTGATCAGCCCTTCCACGAGAGCACCTTCGAGAAAAGGCTTTTTCTTAATGACCTCCTCCACCGCGTTCGGTATTGTAAGCATATCGGTATGTAATATATAATACGGTTTAACGATTCATCGGCCGACGTGCCGGCAGAGAGACCGCCATTAAAAATGTCCGGCACCGCCATGTGCAAAATTCGACGCCAGTGCAACTTGTTGCAAAAAAAATGAAAATATCGGACAAAAACAAACAATTTAGCATACTTTTGTGCAAAAGTAAAAGTATTGTTTGATTTTACAACTTCATGATCGAATTTATATGATTAAGGTGTTGAAGTTCGGCGGGACGTCGGTAGGTTCGGCCGCAAACATGAAAAAAGTAGCCGAGATCGTCCGCCGCGAGCAGGCTCGTATCACGATACTGTCGGCCATGTCCGGGACGACCGACTCGCTGGTCAGAATCAGTCGGGCGGCGGCATCCGGAGATCGGAACGCCATCGAGGAACAGCTCGCCATGCTGACCGACAAATACACGCGCTGCATAGAAGAACTGCTCAGGGAACGCAAGCAGCAAGCGCTCGCGCGAATGAACGCAACTTTCGGGTTGATACGCGACGAAGCGGCCGCCTTCGAGGAATATGAGTCCGAACGGAAAATCATAGCACAGGGCGAGTTGCTGACTTCGGCCATTTTCACGGCCTACCTGCAGGAAACCGGACTGAAGGCCGAATGCCTGTACTCGCCCGACTTCATGGTCAAGGATCCCGGAGAAAAGGTCGACACGGAACGCATCGGCCGGGCACTGGCCCGCGTCGCCGGTGACGACAGCACGTTTTTCGTCGCTCAGGGTTTCATTTGTTCCGACTCGCAGGGCCGGATCGACAATCTCGGCAGAGGGGGGAGCGATTACAGCGCGGCGCTGATGGGAGCGGCTGTCGAGGCGGCCGAGGTACAGATATGGACCGACATCGACGGCATGCACAACAACGATCCCCGTTTCGTCGACAACACCCGTCCGATCCGGACGATGAGTTTCGACGAGGCGGCCGAGCTGGCTTATTTCGGTGCGAAAATCCTGCATCCGGCCACGATTCAACCCTGCAAGGATCACGGGATAGCCGTGCTGCTTAAGAACACGATGGACCCCGAGGCTCCCGGCACGACGATATCGAACCGCGACGACGACACGAAGTCGTTCCACGCCGTCGCGGCCAAAGACGGCATCACGGTCATCCGCATCCACTCGGCGCGCATGCTGATGGCATACGGTTTTCTGCGCAAGGTGTTCGAAATTTTCGAGCAATACCGAACTCCGATCGACATGATCACCACGTCGGAAGTCGCCGTCTCGCTGACCGTCGACAACGACAGCCACATCGACGAGATCGTTCGCGACCTGAGCGCGCTGGGTTCGATCGAAATCGAGCGCGGCAACTCGATCGTTTGCGTCGTGGGACGCATGGAACACGGCGACGCGGGTCTGGCCGCCCGTGTCTTCGAGTGCGTGCGCGGCGTTCCGATCAAGATGATTTCCTACGGAGCCAGCCACCGCAGCCTGGCCATACTGATCGACACGGAGCACAAAAAACGGACATTGCAATGCCTTAACGACGGACTGTTCTGAATATGGGAGCACGCAAATATATCGGACGACTGCAGGAGTTGCCCACGCCGTTCTACTTCTACGACATGGATCTGCTGCGCAGTACGCTCGCGACGGCCGTGAGCGAAGCTTCGCGCTACGGCTATCGGATACATTACGCGCTGAAGGCCAACTTCGATCCCCGCATCGTCGAAACGATACGACAAGCGGGACTCGGAGCCGACTGCGTCAGCGGGAACGAGGTCCGCGCGGCGATCGAGGCGGGCTTTCCGGCCGAAGGGATCGTTTTCGCCGGCGTCGGGAAAACCGACCGCGAAATCGAATACGCGCTCGGACAGGATATCTTCTCGTTCAACTGCGAATCGGCCGCCGAAATGGAAGCGATCAACGCCGTCGCGGAGCGAATGGGACGCAGAGCTCGCGTCGCGCTGCGCATCAATCCCGACGTCGACCCGATGACGCACCGGTACATATCGACCGGCAAAGCCGATAACAAATTCGGCATCTCGTACACCGAGATCGACCGCGTGATCGCCTCGTTGAAGCGACTGAGCCATCTGGAAATCGTCGGTCTGCACTTTCACGTCGGATCGCAAATCGGATGCATGGAAGTGTTCGAGCACCTGTGCGAACGGGTCAACGCGATCCGCTCCTGGTTCCGCGAGCGCGGAATCGTCCTGCGCCACCTGAACATGGGAGGTGGTTTGGCCGTCGACTACGAAAACCCCGACCGGGAACCGATACCCGACTTCGCTGCCTACTTCGCCGTCTTCAACCGCCGCCTCGAAACCGAGCCGGGACAAACCGTCCATTTCGAGCTCGGCCGCTCGCTGGTCGGACAATGCGGCGATTTGGTGACGCGCGCATTATACGGCAAGACGACCGCCGCAAGAACCCAAGTCGTCATCGTGGACGCCGGTATGACCGACCTGATCCGCCCGGCCCTGTACGGAGCCCGCCACCGGATCGAAAATCTGACCTCCTCGGGCAAGCCGCGCACCTATACCGTAGTCGGTCCGATCTGCGAGTCTTCCGACACGTTCGCCACAGGCATCGAGCTGCCCGAAACCTCCCGGGGCGATCTGCTGGCGATCCGGACGGCAGGAGCCTACGGCATGGCCATGGCTTCGCGCTACAATCTGCGCGACCTGCCCGGAGCCGTATACAGCGACGCGCTTCCGACCGGACGGCAATGACCGTCCGCCGGGCATGCAATCTCGCCCCGGACTGAGGCCCGCAAACCTATATCCGACCGAAGTCTTGTAAAATACGAAGGGGGGGGGGGGAAGTTGATCTTCCCCCCTTTTCGTATTCCCGTCCCGCATGAAATCCGCCCCGCCGCGAATCAACGCGCCAGAAGTTGGCTACTTGACAAACTTTTCGTAACTTTCGCCACATTTCAACCGGCGACAGCGCCCGCAATCGGCCTTGTACGCACGACGCGCGCGACCGGAACGGAGCAAAAAAACATCAAGCGCTATGAAAATATCATTCAACTGGCTCAAACAGTATATCGAAACCGACCTCGACGCCGAGCAGGCCGCCCGAATTCTGACCGACATCGGGCTGGAAGTCGAGGCACTCGAAAAGACGGAATCGATCCGGGGAGGACTCGCAGGAGTGGTCGTCGGCCACGTACTTACATGCGAGAAGCATCCCGATGCCGATAAGCTGCATGTCACGACGGTCGATCTGGGCGACGGCACGCCGACTCAGATCGTCTGCGGCGCCCCGAACGTGGCCGCCGGAGAGAAAGTGATCGTCGCGACGATCAATTCGACGCTTTATCCCACGGGAGAGCAGAACGGATTCAAAATCAAGAAAAGCAAGATACGCGGCGTCGAGTCGCTGGGCATGCTCTGCGCCGAGGACGAAATAGGCGTCGGCACGGCCCACGACGGAATTATCGTGCTGCCGCAGGACGTGCCGGCCGGTACGCCTGCCCGCGACTATTTCCAACTGGAAGACGACTACCTGCTCGAGATCGGCCTGACGCCGAACCGTGCCGACGCGATGTCGCACTACGGCGTAGCGCGCGATTTGGCCGTTTATTTAAAAGCCAACGGCCTGCCCTGCAAGCTGAAGCTTCCGCCGGTGGAAGCCTTCGCACAGGACAGCGACCGGAAAGAAATAACCGTCGAAGTGCAGAATGCCGAAGCCGCGCCGCGATACATGGGCGTCACGATAACCGGCGTGAAGGTGGCTCCCTCGCCCGAATGGCTCCAGCGACGGCTGCGCGCGATCGGAATGAATCCGAAAAACAACGTGGTCGACATCACTAACTTCGTTCTGCACGAAACGGGACAGCCCCTGCACGCGTTCGACGCGGCGAAAATCGAGGGCGGCCGCATCGTCGTGCGGACCTGTCCCGAAGGAACCCCTTTCACGACGCTGGACGGGATCGAGCGCAAACTTTCGGCCGACGACCTGATGATCTGCAACGCCCGCGAGCCGATGTGCATAGCCGGCGTGTTCGGCGGGCTCGACTCGGGCGTCACGGAAACGACGACCGACATCTTTATCGAAAGCGCCTATTTCAACCCGGTCTGGGTTCGTAAAACGGCCAAGCGCCACGGGCTGAGCACCGATTCCTCGTTCCGCTTCGAGCGCGGGATCGATCCCGACATGACGCCCTACGCGCTGATGCGCGCGGCCTTGCTGGTCAAGGAGCTGGCAGGGGGAGAGATTTCGTCTCCGGTCACGGATCTCTATCCCGTCCGTATCGAGCCGTTCCGGTTCGACGTATCGCTCGACCGGGTGCGCAGACTGATCGGCAAGGAGATTCCCGACGAGACGATCCGGCGGATCGTCGTCGCGCTCGACGTGCGGATCGAAAGCGAGCGCGACGGCATACTGAGCGTCGCCGTACCGCCTTACCGGGTAGACGTGCGGCGCGAGGCCGACCTGGTCGAGGACATTCTGCGCATATACGGCTACAATAACGTAGAGATTCCGCAACGCGTCCACTCGACGCTGTCGTACGCTCCGCATCCCGACCGCGACCGGCTCGTCAACCTGCTGTCGGACATGCTGACCGCCAACGGTTTCAACGAGATCATGAGCAACTCGCTGACCAAGGCGTCCTATTACGACGGATTGGCCGGCTATCCGGCCGAGCATTGCGTACGGATACTGAATCCGTTGAGCAACGACCTGAGCGTCATGCGTCAGACGCTGCTGTTCAACGCGCTGGAAGCCGTCCAGCTGAACGTGAACCACCGCAACGCGGACCTGAAGCTGTACGAATACGGAAACTGCTACTTTTACGACCCGGCCAAAAAGGAGGAAGGGGGACTGGCTCCGTACTCCGAGCGGGCCAAGGTGTCGATGACCGTCACGGGAAACGACCGTCAGCCCTCGTGGAACGTCGCCGCGCAGCCCGCCGGCTTCTTCACGCTGCGGGCCATGGCGGAAAAGGCGATGCTCCGTTTCGGACTGGACCTGAATGCGGCCGAGACCGAACCGCTCGAAAGCGACCTTTACTCGGAAGCGATCGTCTGCCGCTGGAACGGAAAGAAACTTCTCGAAATGGGCATCGTGTCGAAAAAGATTCGCAGCCTGTTCGACATCAAGGCCGACGTATACTATGCGGAACTCGACTTCGACACGCTGGTCAGGATCACGCGGAACCACTCGGTCACGGTCTCGGAACTGTCGAAATATCCCGAGGTCCGTCGCGACCTGGCCCTGCTCGTGGACAAGGAGGTAACCTTCTCCCGGCTGTACTCCATCGCCCGGAGCACGGAGAAAAAGCTGCTCCGCAGCGTCTCGCTGTTCGACGTGTACGAAGGCGACAAGCTGCCCGAAGGCAAGAAATCCTACGCGCTGAGCTTCATCCTCGAAGACACGACCAAGACGCTGACCGACTCGGCGATCGACCGCGCGATGAGCAATCTGATCCGCGCTTTCGAGCAGCATGCCGGAGCCGAAATCCGCTCGTAAACTCCCGGCGGAAAGAGCGCAATCGAACCGAAAAAACTTAAACGAGAGAATATGCAGGAAAAAATACTGATTCTGGACTTCGGATCGCAGTACACGCAGTTGATCGCCCGCCGCGTGCGCGAGTTGAACGTATATTGCGAAATCCACCCTTTCAACCGCATTCCGGCGCTGGACGCATCGGTACGAGGCGTCATCCTGTCCGGAAGCCCCTATTCGGTCCGCGACAAGGAGGCCCCGCGCGTCGATCTGTCAGCGATCAAGGGCAAGCTACCGCTGTTGGGCGTCTGCTACGGAGCCCAGTACCTCTCGCATTGCTACGGAGGCGAGGTCGCTCCCTCGGCGACGAGGGAATACGGACGGGCCATGCTGTCGAAAACGGAAGGCGACAATCCGCTGATCAGGGACCTTTCCGAGCGGACGCAGGTATGGATGTCGCACGGGGATACGATCGTCCGGATTCCGGAAAGCTACCGGATCATCGCCAGCACGGAGGACGTGCCGGTCGCCGCGTTCCAGATCGACGGAGAGCAGACATGGGGCATCCAGTTCCATCCGGAAGTGTACCACTCGACCGAGGGCAAGCAGTTGCTGAAGCATTTTGTCGTCGACATCTGCGGCTGCCGTCAGGACTGGACTCCCGCCTCGTTCGTCGAATCGACCGTCGCCGAACTGCGCGAAAAGATCGGGCCGGACAAAGTGCTGCTCGGGTTGTCCGGGGGAGTCGACTCGTCGGTAGCGGCCATGCTGCTGCATCGGGCCGTCGGCCGGCAACTGATCTGCATTTTCGTCGATATGGGACTGCTCCGCAAGGACGAGTTCGAGAACGTACTCAAATCGTACGAGTCGATGGGGCTGAACGTGATCGGCGTCCGCGCCGGCGAAAAGTTCCTCTCCGACCTGAAAGGAGTGACCGATCCCGAGCGCAAACGCAAGATCATCGGGCGGGACTTCATCGAGGTATTCGACGCCGAGGCGCAGAAGCTGACCGACGTGCGCTGGCTCGCTCAGGGGACGATCTATCCCGACGTGATCGAGTCGACGTCCGTCAACGGTCCGTCGGCCACGATCAAGTCGCACCATAACGTGGGAGGCCTGCCCGAAAAAATGAATCTGAAGATCGTCGAGCCGCTCCGACTGCTTTTCAAGGACGAGGTGCGCCGTGTAGGCCGTCAGCTCGAGATACCTTCCGACATTCTGAACCGCCACCCGTTCCCGGGCCCGGGGCTCGGCATCCGCATTCTGGGCGAAGTGACGGCCGAAAAGGTGCGCATCCTGCAGGAAGCCGACAAGATATTCATCGACGGACTGAAAGAATACGGCCTGTACGACCAGGTATGGCAGGCAGGCGTGATGCTGCTGCCGGTCCAGTCCGTAGGCGTGATGGGCGACGAGCGGACCTACGAGAGTTGCGTCGCGCTGCGCGCCGTCACTTCGACGGACGGCATGACGGCCGACTGGGTCCATCTGCCCTACGATTTCCTCGCGAAAATGTCCAACGACATCATCAACCGCGTGAAAGGAATCAACCGCGTCGTCTACGATATCAGCTCGAAACCGCCCGCAACGATCGAGTGGGAGTAAAGCTTCTCCGATCGACGATACGATCGTCACGGATTTCCCCTGTTCGTCGAGAGCAGGGGAAATCTTTTATACGGTCATCGGCTGTACCGCACTCGTCCCATAGGACTTCGGCGATGGACGACGCAAGAAAACCTGCAGAGACCTCTACATCTCCGGAGGTGCCTCATGAGTGTAATCCAAAAAACGGATACCTTCGGGCAGGTCGCGTTCGATCAGAGTTTTCATTTTCTTGGCAAAGGGACACGGATAACCCAGCGGCGTACCTTTCTGAATGCACGAAGCGAAAACGATCGTGTCGGCGCCTCTCCGGACAAGCTCCCTTGCCCGTAACACCGATTTCTTCGCAGGGCATCCCCCGCAATTGCAAAAACCGACAATATCTATATCCTCGGTTATTCCCTCGAAAACACCCTTTCTTTCTCTAATCATTTTGAAATCGGTCGTTCCCGGGCAAAAATCTTCCGTCTGCATACACCGGATAATCCCAACTTTCATATCGATTCACTTTATAAATTTTGAAATATGACGACAAACGAACATCCCTCCCTGCCAATGCACCCCCGTCCGCCCAGCCAAATCGACAGAACGATTCGCCCAATCGCTGCACACAGATAAACCGTCGGGCCTCTCTCGCCCGCTTCCGTTCGCAGACCGGACCGCCTCTACGATCGTTCTGTCCGTCACCAATCGATTTCAGCGATTCCGTGATCGCGCAGATAAGCGTTCGCCCTGCTGAAGTGCCGGCAGCCGAAAAATCCCCGGTCGGCAGACAGAGGCGAAGGGTGGGGTGCCGTCAGCACGCAATGACGGGAACGGTCGATAAACGCGCCCTTTTTCTGGGCGTAGGCGCCCCACAGCATAAAGACGAGATGCTCCTTACGCTCGTTCAGTTCCCGGATCACAGCATCGGTGAACCTTTCCCAACCGCGGCCTCGGTGCGATCCGGCCTGATGAGCCCGCACGGTCAGAATCGCGTTGATCAGCAGAACACCCTGATCGGCCCAGCGCTCCAATCGGCCCGAAGAGGGAAACGGCTTGCCCAGATCGCTCTCGATCTCTCGGAATATGTTGACCAGCGAAGGCGGGAACGGCACGCCGTCGAGCACCGAGAAGCACAGCCCGTAATACTGCCCGGGCTCGTGATAGGGGTCCTGCCCGATGATAACCGCCCTGACGCGGTCGAAAGGGCAACTGTCGAACGCATGGAATATTCGCCGCGCCGGAGGATAAACCGTGCAGCTCGCATACTCGTGCCGTACGAACTCGGCCAGCTCGGCGAAATAGGGACTGTCGAACTCGGGCTGCAGGCAGCGGCGCCAGCTTTCTTCTATCCTGACATTCATATCTGTGTTCTATGTTTTTCGACTGTGCGGAACCTGAGCCTTCGGCCTATCCGGGCGCCGCAATGCGCGTGAAACGAATATATAAAAGTATAAAAACTTGCCGCAATTTCTCCCAGTATTTTTCTAAAATCGCTCGTTTCCCTGCTTCATTCATGACAACCGACGAATAATCGCTATGTTTGTAAAAAACAACGCGAGGTTCGCCATGCAAGACGTTATAGAATTTCTCAGACAGCTGCGGCTCCACAACGACCGGACCTGGTTCGAGGCCAACAAGTCGTGGTACCGTGACGCGCAATCGCAATTCGCCGCCTTCGTCGAGGAGCTGATCGCCGGCATCGCCCGATTCGATTCCTCCGTGCAGGGGCTCGCCGCAAAAGATTGTACCTACCGGATTTATCGCGACACACGCTTCAGCGCCGACAAGACCCCTTACAAGACCCACATGGGAGCATACGTTTGCCGGGGAGGCAAAAAGTCGGGATTTGCGGGCTATTATTTCCACGTCGAGCCGCAGAGCGACGCTCCGGGCGGCCATCTGCTGTCGGCCGGAATCTATATGCCGGACCGGGACGTGCTCGAAAGCATACGGGAGGAAATACTCGACAACGGAGCGGCGTTCGAGGCCTCGGTCAAGCGAGCCAGAGGATTCCGCCTGTACCAAGGCAACAAGCTCAAGAAATTCCCCGCAGGATTCACTGCGGAAGGCGCATATTCGGACTATTTGAAGCTGAAGGATTTCTATCTCGAGAAATTCGTCGACGAAGACTACATGCTGCAGCCCGACCTAGCGCGGAAGGCGGTGGCCGACTTCAAGAAAACCTTCGATTTCAACGAACGACTGAACCGGGCCGCGGCCTATGCCTTCGAAAACCGGTAGGGGAATCCCGACTCCGGAAAGCCCGCTGAGCCGTCCGTGCCGAGCGGTCCGTATCTTCCCGGTAAAACGCCGGACGAAGGCAGGGCCCTTTGAAAAACGAAAAACCCGTTCACGTATCCGATCGGCCGTTTCCGATGCTCCACGCCGTACAGCAAGGCAGCGGCTTTTACGTGGCGATCGGCACCGGATCAAAACTGCCGACATCCGAAAAAAGAACGGCTTATGTATGAGAGCGGTTTTCGCGGACATACGAGCGAAGAAACAAAGCGTTCCGGAGCCGACGGTTCCGGAACGCTTTGTACGACAGATCGAAAAACTATTTCTTTTCAGGCTTGACTATTCCTTCCCGCATCCGGGTGTCGGCCTGAATATTCTGAAACTTGTAATAATCCATAACGCCCAGATTGCCGTTGCGGAAAGCTTCGGCGATCGCCATCGGAATCTCCGCCTCCGCTTCGATCACCCTGGCGCGCGCCTCCTGAGCCTTAGCGATCATCTCCTGTTCCAGAGCGACGGCCATCGCGCGCTTTTCCTCGGCCTTGGCCTGCGCGATGTTCTTGTCGGCATTGGCCTGATCCATTTGCAGGAAAGCGCCGATATTCTTGCCCACGTCGATGTCGGCGATGTCGATCGACAGAATCTCGAAAGCCGTACCGGCATCCAAACCCTTCTCGAGCACCACGCGCGAAATGAAGTCGGGATTCTCGAGCACGGTCTTATGCGAATCCGACGAGCCGATCGACGAAACGATTCCCTCGCCGACACGCGCCAGCACGGTATCTTCGCCCGCGCCTCCGACCAATTGCTTGATATTGGCGCGAACCGTTACGCGGGCCTTGGCGATCAGCTGGATACCGTCCTTGGCCACGGCAGCCACGGGAGGCGTATTGATCACTTTCGGATTGACCGACATCTGGACCGCTTCGGCCACGTTACGGCCGGCCAGATCGATCGCGGCCGCCATGCGGAAATCGAGCGCAATGTTCGCTTTCTGGGCCGAAATAAGTGCCGTTACCACATTGGGGACGTTGCCGCCCGCCAGATAGTGCGCTTCCAGATCGTTCGCGGTCAGGTGCAGCCCCGCTTTCGTTCCCGCGATCAGCTGGTTGACGATCACCGAGGGGGGGACCTTGCGGAAACGCATCAGCACCAACTGAATCAGGCTGATCCGCACGCCCGATACCAACGCGGAAAACCACAGGCCGATCGGGATAAAGTAAAGAATGAACCACAGCAGCACGAGCGCCACGAAGGCCACGACAATCCAAATTCCCAGTTCCATACAATCTATTTATTAAAAGTTCAATACAATTCACACAACCGGACAAGACTCCCTTAGGAGTTCTTCCCGGGAAAGGCTTCGGGTCGCTCCTCCGCTCTTTCCTGCACCGCAACCCGGCGGACGACCACCGCCGTATTGTCATACCCGATCACCTCGATGGCCTGCCGGGGATCGATATAGGCGTCCACCGACTTGGCCTCGACGGTAACGTCCCCGACCCGCACCTTGCCCATCGGGGCCAAGCGCGTCAGAGTCTCCCCGCGCTGGCCGATCCGAATGTCGTTCTGCTCTGCAGTAGGGGTAGACGTCGCATCGATCGTCGACTTGAGCGACAGCCGCTGCCACGTATTGGCACGCAGAGAAATCACTACGGCAGCCACCGCCACAATGATAATTGCGGCCAAAACGACCGAGCCCCCCAGAATCCCATACAGGAAAAAGCCGTACACGGCAGCTACGGCCAACGACAGAAAGGCCCCGATGCCTGCCACGCTAATGCCCGGCAGCAGGACCAACTCGGCCACCAGCAACAGTATGCCGACAATGATTAGCGTTATAATCAGCCACATAGATCGAAATGCATTTTGCGTCCCGACAGTAAATGCCGGAATTTTCAACAAGATAGTCTATTTTTCGGGAAAAACAATCGGCAAGCACTGAAAATCGGCCCCCGGCTACTCGGCTATCTCGAGTACGGCGGCACACCCCGGAGCCGAGGCATTGATCGCCTCGCAAACCGACTCGGCGGACAAACGGTCGTCGAAACTGCCGACCGAATAGAGAAAGGTTCCCTGACCGGTCGCAACCCGAGTCAGTTCCTTGCCCGGAGCTTGACGGCTCACGATCTCCCGTATTTCATCGCTGATATTCTCTTGCTGTCCCGATATTTCGATCCGATACAAGGGGCCTCCGTCCTTCGAAGACGTTCCGGATCCGCTTCTGATCATCTCGAACACCCCGTCGCGCCAAACGACGATCTCGGGCTTGCGGAATCCCATTTCCTTCAGTTTGGCCCAAGCAGCCTCGGCCTCCGACAGCTCGCGGAAAGCACCTGCGCAGTAACGGTAACGCCCCTCCTCGGTCCTGTCGTAGCATAGGGGGGAAACGCCCTTGAAAATGGAAACGGGCTGCTTTTGCTGAAACGCTCCGAGCTGTATGCGGTAAACCGTGCCGTACTGATCGGTCTCGTTCTCAGGAATCGGATTGCGGGCATTATAGACCGAAGGCGTCGTCCGCTCGATGTCGGAGTAAACGATAAACACCCTGCGCGCCGGGTCGATTTCCGGCATTCCGTACGAAAGGCGGGACGTCTCGGCCATACATTTTTCCAACGAATCGGATGCGGCCGTAAAGCCGAGCAGATCGGCCAGCGTCTTCTCATAAGAAAGCACGAGCTGCTTCTGCAACGGATATCCGTACAACGCCATCGACGCAACGCTGTCCTGCACGGCCATGACCTGCTGCCGGTTTTTCCGGAACCGGGCCTCGAAGTCGGCCAGCAGCTCGGTTTTGCCCATTTTGTCGAGCAAATAACCGTAAGCATATACTTTGTTGTCGTATATGAATCCCCATACGCCGGCGAGCGAATCGCCGATCGCCTCGTTCAGCGAGCGCACGACCGACAGACGCGAGTAGATCTCGTCGGCCTGCTGCCGGTCGGACGTAGCGGCGTATTGCGCGGCCAAAGAGTCCAGACGGGCATAGTTCGACATGTAGCGAGCGATCAGCCGACCGGGCAACGTCTCCTTCTGCTGCGCCTCGAGCAGCGAGCGGTAGTCGGCAGCCGACAAATGGTCCCTGAAATAGGCGTTGTAGACCAGATTACGCACTTGCTCGCCCGCCGCTTTCGGTCCGACGACAGTCCCGGACGGTCCGGAACCGTTCATATTGCTTACGATGAACTCTTGCTCGATCGTTCCGATTTCATTGGCAGTCACACCGATACGATTGCGAATTTCATACAGTTCCTTTTCCAGACGTAAGATTTCGGCCCCGTACTTCTCCCGCTCGTCGGGCGACGAGTGCGAAGAGAACAGCTCGCGGGTATCGCCGATAATGCGCACCACGGAATCTTCCATGCGGTGGAGCTGCTGTTCCCTTCCCAGCAACTCCATGTATTTTTGATCGTTCTCCAATCCGGCCACCCGCGCCGAGACATTTTGCCCGAAAAGCACGCACGGAAACGCCGAAAGACACAGAAAAAAAACGAATCTATTCATTACAAGAATATTGAATACCGTTATCTCTTTCAAAAATTCATATACCTATTTCCACCAATTGGTAACGAACAATTGCAACAGACCGAAAATTTCGAGCCGGCCGAGCAGCATGAACACCGTACAAATATACTTAATCGCTCCGGGAAAATCATGATAATTGCTCATGCTTCCGGCTTTTCCGAAACCGACGCCCGCATTGGCCATGCACGAAGCCGTCATGCTGAAACTCGTCTCGAGGTCCATGCCGAACGCAGCTACAACGATTGTACCCAAAGCCAGCAGCATCAGGTAGAACACGATGAACAGCATGGCCATGTCGACAACGCTTTGTTCCTGTATCACGCCGTTGAGCTTGACGCGAATCACGGCATTGGGGTGCTGCCGGCGAATCATCATCGCCCGGATCGTCTTGAACGCCAGCAGCACACGGTCGCATTTGATTCCGCCGGTAGTCGATCCGGCACAGGCGCACTGCATCGTAAAGAGTATCAGCACTATAATAGCCAACGGCGTCCAAACTGACGAATCGGCCGTAGCGAAACCGGTCGTCGAAGACACCGATACGACCTGAAAAAAGCCGTAGCGCATCGACGAGGCAAAAGTCGGATACATATCGCTCGCCCAAAGGCTGACCGAAACGATCAGACCTCCGAACAACAGCGACAGAACATAGTAGCGACTGATCTCGGAACGGAATATATTGTTGCTTTTCCCGGTCAGCGTAGCGAAAATCAGTCCGAAATGAAGCCCCGATACGGCCATGAAAAACACGACGATCATCTCGATCCACAGACTGCCGTACGCCGCGATACTGGCATTCCTCGTACAGAATCCTCCCGTGGCGATCGTCGAAAACGAATTGCACACGGCCTCGAACCAGCTCATTCCCGCCATCCGGAGCAATACCGTCTCGACCAACGTCAGACCGACATAGACGACCAGCAGAATCTGCAGGATTTTCTGCGTCCGGTAGCGGAAATTATCCTTGGCCATGGACGAAAGCTCGACGCTCGACAGGCGCATCTTGGTCGATCCCATCGACGGCAGGACGACCAGAACGAACATCACAACGCCCACGCCGCCCAACCAATGGGTCGAGGCTCGCCAGAAAAGAAGCCCCCGCGGCAGCGCCTCCACATTGCTCAGGCTGGTCGATCCGGTCGTAGTAAAGCCCGAAACGGCCTCGAACCAGGCGTCCGAAACCGAAAACTCGCCTCCCCAAAGCACGTAGGGGAGCATACCGGCCAGACACGACATCAGCCACGCCCCGACAACGATCGCATAGCCCTCCTTGCTGGAGATCTGTCCGCCGCGCGGAACGAATATCAGCGGGAAAGCGCCTAAAATGGCCGTCAATACGAAACTCTGTAACAACGGGTAGAAACCGGTATCCATGCCTCCGAGCAACGATACCACGACCGACAGCAACATAAAAGCTGCGTCCAGCAGCAAGATCAACCCTACATATCTCAGTACGACGTTCAACCGCATGGCGCCACTGTCTTTATTTGCTCTGATCGATCAGCGACTCGATCCGCTCCTTCAGTCTGTATACCTCGTCTTTTCCCTCGACAGTCACCTTGAAAGGCATCTTCGAATCGAGATAGGCTTTCAGAGCGCTGTCGATTTTCAGCACGGGAGTGATATAGTACAGATTGACGAAATAGTAGAATATCAGCACGATCACGATGGCGATCACCAGCGCGATGAATCCGGGCATCGTCGCCCGGTAGGCATTGTCCTCCAGCCGCCTCGCCTTGGCGTCCATCATATTCTGGGACGAGACCATGAAATTCTTGATCGAGGAGGTCAGGTCCGAATAGGAGGTCTTGTAGATATCGACGAACCAGTCCACGTTCTCCTTTCGCAGGCTGTCTCGCAGGTAAGCGCCGACCGTCTCGTTGTAGCTGATGTTGGCCGCATAGACCGAATCGAATCCCTGCAGGTCGCGGATCGAGATTTTCGCGTCGCTGATAGCCGCCTCGAACTTCTCGCGTCCGGCATGCAGCAGCGAATCGCTCTCGCGGTCGCTCCGGCCCGAAACGATGATCTGAAGCAGAGCCGTGTTCTGATCCTGAACGGCGTCGAGCATCGTCTTGGACAACTCCATGTTTTTCAGGCTGGCGCCCAGCATGCTCTGCGTCGAGCGGCTCAGCTTGCTGAGCTCGAAAAAAGAGATCAGTCCAGAGAAGAAAAGCAAAAGGCCCAGCGCCAGAAATCCCAGCCGGATTTTTTCCCGAATACCCATGTTTTTCATACGCCCGAGTTTTTACGGAAATACAAATGTAGGCATTTTACAGCGTTTTCGCCACCCCTCACGCGAGAAACGTCGCGTCCATCGCCGCCCCATCGTCCGAAGCACGCAATACCACCGGAGAGATCGTATTCACCCGGCTGCGATCGAACGGAGCGCGCACCTTGATATAGTTTTCGCTATAGCCGAACATCCGGCCGTCCCGCCGGGTGCTTTCCCACAACACCGACGCCGTCCGGCCGTCATGGCTGCGGCAGAACGCCCGGTGCAGGCGGTCGCACAACTCACCGAGCGCGGCCGCCCGGCGCTCGATTACCGGAGCCGGAACACGTCCGGGCAGATCGGCCGCCGGAGTACCGGGACGGACGGAGTAGGGGAAAACGTGCAGAAACGCAGGCTCAATCCGTTCCAGAAAATCGTAGGTCCGGGCGAAGTCGTCGTCCGTCTCCCCGGGAAAGCCGACGATCACGTCGATCCCCAGAAAGGCATCGGGCATGGCGCGCCGCACGGCTCCGATCCTCTCGGCGAATTTCGTCGTATTGTAACGGCGGCGCATCAGACCCAGAATCCGGTCGCAACCGCTTTGTATCGGAATGTGGAAATGAGGTTGAAACTTCTCCGAAGCGGCCGTGAACGCGATGACTTCGTCGGAAAGCAGATTCGGCTCGATCGACGAGATCCGGTAGCGATCGATCCCTCGAACCCCGTCGAGCGCCCGCAGCAAATCGACGAACCGCTCGCCGGTCGTTTTGCCGAAGTCGCCCGTATTGATCCCCGTCAACACGATTTCGCGCCGGCCGCCGGCCGCAATACGTTCCGCCTCGGCGACCAGATCGGCGATCGGCAGGTTGCGGCTTGCGCCCCGCGCCAGCGGGATCGTGCAATAGCTGCAACGATAGTCGCAGCCGTCCTGCACTTTCAGGAACGAGCGGGTCCTGTCCCCGGTCGAGAACGCGGCGAAAAACGAGGTCAGCTCGTCAGCCTCGCAGCCGTGAACGACGGTCCCGCCCTTGCTTCGCATCGAAGCGATCCGCTCGAAAAGCGATCCCTTGTCGCCGTTGCCGACGACCAGATCGACACCCTCGATCGAGGCCAGTTCCCGAGGCCGGAGCTGGGCATAGCATCCGGTTACGGCGACCAGCGCGCGCGGATTCTCCCGGATCAGCCGTCGTACCAGATTGCGGCATTTCTTATCGGCATGCTCGGTTACCGAACAACTGTTCACGACATAGATGTCGGCGGGCTCCCCCCGTCGCGCGCGACAGAACCCGCCGGCTTCGAACTCGCGCGCGATCGTGGATGTCTCCGAAAAGTTCATCTTGCAGCCCAGCGTATAGAATCCGACCTTTTTCCCTTGCGACATGACCCGTGATTTCCATTGATGAGTTGCAAATGTACGAAACTGCCGTCTATTTTTCACCGGTCAAAATCCTCCGACCCGAACGTTTTAGTGAAAAAAGGGTTAGTTTTGCCGTCGGTTCCCTCTTCAAACGACCGTTATGGGCTTCTTTTCAGAAATTCTCCAATACAAGTTCCTCGCCAACGCAACGCTCGCCTGTCTGCTGTGCGGTATCGCCTGCGGCCTTGTCGGCACATACGTCGTATGCCGCAGGCTGGTGTTCCTGAGCGGGGGCATCACGCACGCTTCGTTCGGAGGTATCGGCATGGCCTACTACCTCGGCGCCGATCCGATCGCCGGCGCGCTGCTTTTCGCCGTCGCCTCGGCGCTGGGCATCGAGGCGACGTCCTCCGGAAAGCGTATCCGCGAAGACTCGGCCATCGGACTGATCTGGTCGCTCGGCATGGCTTTGGGCATCATCTTCATATATCTGACCCCGGGTTACGCACCGAACCTTATGAGCTTTCTGTTCGGCAACATCCTGAGCGTCACGTCGGCCGATCTGCTCTGGATGGGGGCGGTCGACGCGGCGATCGTCGCCGGTTTCGCTCTGTTTTACCGGCCGATTCTCTACGTGGCATTCGACCGAGACTACTCCCGGAGCCAAAACATGCCGACCCGGCTCGTAAGCTATGCCATGGCGGCTCTCGTAGCCGTCACGATCGTCATGTCGATCCGCGTGGCAGGCATCGTGCTGCTGATCTCGCTGCTGACCATACCGGCCGTCGTCGCGAACCAGCTGACCCAGTCTTTCGGCCGCATGCTCCCCGTCTCCACGCTGATCGCCGTCCTCGGCTCTTTCGCCGGACTGTACATCGGCTACCGGAACGACGTCCCTTCGGGAGCCGTCACAATATTTGTCCTCACTCTTACGCTTATTGTCGTAAAACTATTACCTTTGCGTACCCTCAAGCGTAAAACCGACGGATGAAAACAGTCCACAAGCTCATACTGAAGTCCTATGCCGGGCCGATGGTCCTGACATTCTTCATAGTGCTTTTCGTTTTCATCATGCAGTTCATGTGGCGCTACATCGACGAGCTGGTCGGCAAAGGGCTCGGCATGGACGTGATTCTGGAACTGATGATGTACGCGGCCGTCACGCTGATCCCGATGGTGCTGCCGCTGGCCACGCTGTTCGCCGCCGTGATGACGATGGGCAACATGGGCGAGAATTACGAACTGCTCGCGCTCAAGTCGGCCGGCATCTCCCTGCCGAAAATCATGCGTCCGCTGATCATATTGGTGCTGTTCGTAGCCGTCGGCAGCTTTTTCGTCGCCAATAATCTGGTGCCGATCGCTACGAAAAAAATCTCCGCCCTGTTGTACGATATCCGTCAGCAGAAACAGTCGATCGAATTCAAGGACGGGCTGTTTTTCAACGGCATGGACGACATCAGCATCCGGGTGGACCGTCAGGACCCCAAAACGAAACTTCTGAACGGCGTGCTGATCTACGACACGAGCGATCCGAACGGCAATATGACCACGACGCTGGCCGACTCGGGCTACATCTCCCTGTCGGACGACAAGAAGTATCTGCTGGTCACCCTGTACAGCGGCGAGCGCTACGAGCAGGCGAGAGGCTACAAATGGTTCGACAACAGCGAACTGCGCCAAAATATCTTCGACGTGTACAACATGGTGATGAAGGTGCCCGGCTTCGACTTCGAGCGAACCGACCAGTCGATGTTCAACGGCAGCCAAACCAAGAACGTCAGGGAACTTCAGGCCGGAATCGACTCGCTCGAGAAAATCAGCTCCGAGTCGGCCAGCGCCTCGTACGAACCGCTGCTCAATACGTTCATCTTCCCTTTCGACAAAAGCCTGGCCAGCGACTCGATTCCCCATGTCGACATGCCCCGGGCCGAACTAGCCGAAAAGATCGAGAACCTTCCCGTCCGGTCGAAAGTATCGATCTACGACGTCGCGCTGAACAAGGCGCGCAATTCGCGCAGTTACTATTCGTTCGACGAGGCGACTTCCAAGGAGGCGCTGAACCAGTTGTACCGATACAAGGTCGAGTGGCACAAGAAAATGTCGCTGCCCGTATCGATCATGATTTTCTTCCTGATCGGGGCTCCGCTCGGAGCCATTATACGCAAGGGGGGGCTCGGCATGCCGGTCGTCGTCTCGGTCGGCTTTTTCGTGATCTACTACATCATCACGATCACCGGCGAAAAGATGGCGCGGGAAGGTTCGTGGGACTCGTTTCTGGGCATGTGGATCGCAACGTTCATTCTGCTTCCGATCTCGGTATACCTGACTTATAAGGCGACCAACGATTCCAACCTGTTCAACGCCGAGTGGTATCTTGCGCGCTATAAGAAAATCAGTGCTTTCTTCCGGAGCCTTTTCCGGCGGAATGCCCTCCGGGGAGGATTGCCTCCCGCCGGCACAGCCGGTTCCGAAACACGCTAAATAAACACAGACTTTCGATATGACATCCAAACAACCTCAAGAGAGAATATTGAGTTCCGTAGAGGAAGCGATCGAGGAGATCCGGGCAGGCCGGGTACTGATCGTGGTCGACGACGAGGACCGCGAGAACGAGGGCGACTTCATCGTCGCCGGCGAAAAGATCACGCCCGAAATCGTCAATTTCATGGCGGCCCACGGGCGCGGGCTGATCTGCGCTCCGCTGCCCGAATCGCGCTGCGAGGAGCTGAACCTGCCGATGATGGTCACCCACAACACGTCGCTGCACGAGACCCCGTTCACCGTCTCGGTCGACCTGACTACGCAAGGATGCACGACCGGAATCTCCGTGGCCGACCGGGCCAAGACGATCCGCGCGCTGGTCGATCCGGCCACGAAGCCCGAAGAACTGGGCCGCCCCGGACACATATTTCCGCTCCGGGCGCGCGAACGCGGCGTGCTGCGCCGTCCCGGCCATACCGAGGCGGTCGTCGACCTGACCCGCATGGCCGGACTGACGCCCGGCGGGGCGCTGGTCGAAATCATGAACGAGGACGGCACGATGGCGCGCCTGCCCCAATTGCATGAGATCGCGAAGAAACACGGTCTGAAAATCGTCTCGATCGCCGATCTGATCGCATTCCGCCTGCAGACCGAGTCGATCGTCGAAAAGGGCGAGACGGTCGACATGCCGACCCAATGGGGACATTTCCGCCTCACTCCGTTCCGGCAAAAAAGCAACGGACTGGAGCATTTCGCGCTGACCAAAGGAGAATGGGCTCCGGACGAGCCGGTGCTCGTGCGCGTGCACTCGTCCTGCATGACGGGCGACATCCTCGGATCGTACCGCTGCGACTGCGGTCCGCAGCTGCACGAGGCGATGCAGATGATCGAACGCGAGGGCAAGGGAGCGGTCGTCTACCTGAACCAAGAAGGCAGGGGAATCGGGCTGTGCAACAAGATCAAAGCCTATAAGCTGCAGGAGCAGGGATACGACACGGCCGAAGCCAACCTGAAGCTCGGCTTTCAGGTGGACGAGCGCGACTACGGGGTGGGAGCCGGCATCCTGCGCGAGATCGGTATCAAGAACATGCGCCTGATGACCAACAATCCGCTCAAGCGGGCCGGTTTGGAGGGATACGGGCTGCGCATCGTCGAGAACGTGCCGATCGTGATCGCCCCGAATCCGTTCAACGAGAAATACCTGAAAACCAAAGAGACGGTCATGGGCCACAGGCTGGGCCTCTTCAAAAAATAGGTTGCCCGCACCATGAGAATTGTCCACATCGCCGTTTGGACTCGCGACCTCGAAACGATGCGCGTTTTCTACGAGCGCTATTTCGGCGGTCGGAGCGGAGAGAAATACGTCAACCGAGCCAAGGGGTTCGAGTCGTATATGGTCCGTCTCGGCGACACGGCGCTGGAACTGATGCGAAGCGCGCGGATCGCCGACCGTGCGGAGCAGGACGAAAGGATAGGCTTCTGTCACATCGCCGTTTCGACAGGCAGCGCCGAGCAGGTCCGGGATCTGACCGAGCGGCTGAGGCGGGACGGATATGCCGTTTTGGGAGAGCCCCGCACGACGGGGGACGGATATTACGAAAGCGTCGTGGCCGATCCGGAGGGAAACCGCGTGGAAATCACAATCTGAAAAGCATGGAAGCAAAAAAACTGCGCATCGTATACATGGGAACGCCCGACTTCGCGGTATCCCCGCTCGCCAAGCTCGTCGAGGAGGGGTATAACGTCGTAGGCGTCGTCACGATGCCCGACAAGCCGTCGGGCAGGGGACTGCACGTACAACAGAGCGCGGTCAAGCGGTACGCATTGCAGGCGGGACTGCCCGTCTACCAGCCGGAGAAGCTCAGGGACCCGGCTTTCGTCGAAACATTCCGCTCGATGAGGCCCGATCTGGGCATCGTCATCGCGTTCCGCATGCTGCCCGAAATCATTTGGGCCGCTCCGAAGCTGGGAACGTTCAACTTGCATGCCTCGCTGCTGCCGCAGTACCGGGGCGCCGCCCCGATCAACTGGGCCTTGATCAACGGCGAGACCGAGACCGGTGTCACGACCTTCCTGCTGAACCGCGAGATCGACAAAGGAGCCGTGCTATGCCAGACGCGCGTGCCGATCGGTCCCGACGACGACGCCGGCACGCTCCACGACCGTCTGATGGAAGCGGGGACCGAACTGGTCGTCGAAACGATCGGAAAAATCGCGCAAGGAACCGTGACGGCCGTCGAACAGCCGACCGTCGACCCGGAATGCCTGAAGGGCGCTCCGAAAATATTCAAGGAAACGTGCCGTATCGACTGGCGGCAGCCTGCCGCCCGGATATGCAACCTGATCCGGGGACTGAGCCCGTATCCGGCCGCGTGGAGCGAGCTGAGCCGTCCGGACGCAACACCGGCCGGAGTCAAAATCTTCCGTGCGAAAGCCGAAGCGGGCCGGCCGGGAAAGGTCCCTGGAGCCATCGTAACGGACGGCAGGGCGGAAATCAAAGTAGCCTGCGCGGACGGCTATGTCCAAATCGAGGAACTGCAGATCGCCGGACGCCGGCGCATGACGACCGAGGAATTGCTCCGAGGGTTCAAGGAGATCGAAAGCTGCGCCTTCCGATAGCCGGCGAATGACCCGACCGGCTCGAATAAACCCCGATACATCTTTTCCATGTTCATAAAGATGTATTTTCGGCCCATTGCGGTTTTGCCCATTTTTTCTCGCAATTTATTAGACATAAGGCCGAATTTTGGAAAAGATTGATTATATTTGTTTTACCTATATGCAGCGCAACCCGATTTCTCTAAGTTGAACGATTACGGGAAAATTGACCTGCTTCGCGTCGTTTCACTTTGCATTGTATCGCTTGCCGGGGGCGTTGTCAGAAAATGAATGCAGAAAAGAGCGAACGGCAGGGAGAGAGTTTCACCCGAATGGAAACCGGATCGAACAATAATACCATCACGGAGAGTTTTCTCTATAACTGTGCGATATAGAAAACCGGGGCAGTTTATTCCGTATGCGCGACTTTCTCTTGAACCTGAACGAACATTAAATCCCAATTTTCAACCTCTATGTTAGGTCTTTGGCAACTATTCATGATCGGCATCGTGATTCTATGGTGCATCGCATTGGTTTTACTGATCAACCTGAAAGTAAGCTCTGTCAATAAATTATTATGGGCACTGATCGTTACTTTCGTTCCTTTGTTCGGAAGCATCGTTTTTCTCGTATGGAGAAAACGCTTTCTGAAGCAAGCCTGCGAGTCGGGGCAAACAAAACGATAAAATTTCGACACGGTGCGGCAAGTGATTGAGCCAGAAAATCCGTCCCAGTTTTCTTTCATAAGGCGACTTGGCATTGCTTCTATATGCCAGGTGCGTTCGCAACAGGAGTTTTTGTATCCGCCAGTCGCAGCTTGTGACTACAAGCCGCACGTCCGATGCAGCCCTCATCTAAGTCCATCCGCTGGAGAAAACTTGATGCCGAGGAACCGGAAACCTTGGGAATGCAAGGGCCGGCACAACGAAGTATATAACCGGGTTTTCCCCTAAGTCACATAAATTAAAAGAGGAGCCGATTTTCCTGATCGATCGGCACCTCTTTCCGCAACAACTGCTTTCGGCTATGGTTAGGCCGTAGCGAGCCGGATAATCTCCATCCCGTGACGCATGGCCGCTTCGTTGGCAGGCAACAGACGGGCCATCCGTTCGGGCAACGATTTGGCTAGTCCCGCAAACGCGTTTTCGAGCGTGACGACCGGCCGAACCTTCAGATAGCCGCCCAGAATCATTGTGTTGAAAACCCGGATATTGCCCAGCCGGGCCGCTTCGGCCGTCGCGTCGATCGAATAGACGCGAATATCGCTCCGCGAGGGCGGACGCACGATCCCGTTCGGATCGTAGATCAGCACGCCGCCCGGCTTGACCTTCGGCTCGAACTTGTCCATGCTCTGCTGGTTCAGAATAACGGCCGTGTCGTAGTCGTGCGCGATCGGCGAGCTGATCCGCTCGTCGCTCAGAATGACCGTCACATTAGCCGTACCGCCACGCATCTCGGGGCCGTAAGAAGGCATCCACGTCACTTCGAGTCCCTGCACGACGCCCGAATAGGCGAGAATCTTTCCCATCGACAGCACCCCTTGTCCGCCGAATCCGGCTATGATAAGCTCCTCCTTGAACATATACTTTCGTTTTTAACCGTTAATACCCCGATGCGGGATCAGCCCTTGATGTCCCCGAGCGGATAGAACGGGAACATGTGCTCCTCCATCCACCGGTTCGCCTCGACCGGCGTCAGCTTCCAGCCCGAATTGCACGTAGCGACGAACTCGACGAACGAGAGCCCCTCGCCGTGCATCGAATTGTCGAACGCCTTGCGGATCGCTTTCTTCGCCTTGCGGACGGCCGCCGGCGTATGAACGCTCTGACGCGTCAGATAGGTCACGCCGTCCAGATGCGCGAGCATGTCGGCGATCTTATACGGATAGCCGTGCAGCTTCGGGTCGCGGCCGTCGGGCGTCGTGGCCGTCCTCATGCCCGTGAGCGTCGTCGGAGCCATTTGGCCGCCGGTCATGCCGTAAATCGCATTATTGACGTAGATGATCGTAATGCGGTCGCCCCGATTGCAGGCATGGATCGTCTCGCCGGTCCCGATCGCGGCCAGATCGCCGTCGCCCTGATAGGTAAACACAAGTTTCGACGGATTGAGGCGCTTGGCGGCCGTGGCGACTGCGGCGGCCCGGCCGTGGGCCGCCTCGATCCAGTCGATGTCGATATAATTGTAAGCCAACACGGAACATCCGACCGGAGAAATCCCGATCGCATCGTGCTCCAGCCCCATTTCGTCGATCACCTCGGCGACCAGCTTGTGAATCACTCCGTGACTGCATCCCGGACAATAGTGCATCGTATTGTCCGTAATCAGGCGCGGCTTGGCGTATACCCGGTTTTCGGGCGATATGTTCACTTCAAATTCTGCCATAACCTTTTACTGCAATGAAAAGTTCGACTTCAGCGCATCGTATACTTCGCCGGGCGAATGCACGACGCCCCCCGTGCGGCCGTAATGGCGGACCGGCACGCGGAAGCGCGAGGCCAGCATCACGTCCTCGACCATCTGCCCCGTGCTCATCTCGACGGACAGGAATCCTTTCACGCGGCGGGACAGCCCGTCGATCGCCTCGGTCGGGAACGGGAAGAGCGTGATCGGCCTCAACAGTCCGACCCGATGGCCGTCCGCCCGGGCCATCTCGACCACCTTCAGCGCGATACGGGCCGAAGACCCGTAGGCCACGAGCACGTAGTCGGCATCGTCGCAAAGCGTCTGCTCGAAGCGAACCTCGTCGCGGCGGATCGCATCGTACTTGGCTTTCAGTTTCAGATTGAAACGCTCCTGTACGAGCGAGTCGAGCTCGACGGACGTAACGATGTTCCGCCCGCGCGAAGACGGCTTGCCCGTGGCGGCCCACGCGCCGCACCGCTCGGCAATCCGGTCGTCGGTCCAGCGGGGACGGGCGGGCGACAGCACGACCTTCTCCATCATCTGGCCGATCACGCCGTCCGAGAGAATCATCACCGGATTGCGATATTTGAACGCCAAATCGAATCCCAGCGGCACGAAATCGTACATCTCCTGCACGGAATAGGGCGCCAGCACGATCAGATGGTAATCGCCGTGCCCGCCGCCCTTGACGGCCTGAAAATAGTCGGCCTGCGAAGGCTGGATCGTACCGAGCCCCGGACCTCCCCTCGACACGTTGACCACCACGCACGGCAGCTCGGCCCCGGCCAGATAGCTCAGCCCCTCGCACATCAGACTGATGCCGGGGCTTGACGACGAGGTCATCACGCGCTTGCCGGTCGCCGCTCCGCCATACACCATGTTGATCGCAGCGACCTCGCTCTCGGCCTGAATCACCGTCATGCCCGAAGTCTCCCACGGACGCATTTCCATCAGCGTTTCGAGCACTTCGGACTGGGGCGTTATCGGATAGCCGAAATAGCCGTCGCAGCCGCACCGCACGGCGGCTTCGGCGACCACCTCGTTCCCTTTCATCAATTTGATCTCTTCCATATCGCTATGATTTTTCACGTCGTCAGGGCTCCGTAAACTTCTGCCTGTACACCGTAATGCAACTATCGGGACAAACGCTCGCGCAAGAAGCGCAACCCGTACAAGCCTCGGGCGAAACCATCCGCGAGAAACGATAACCCTTGCCGTTGACCTCGCCGCTCAACGCGAGAACCTTCATCGGACAAGCGACCACGCACAGCTCGCATCCCTTGCAGCGTTCGGCGTCGACTACGACCGTCCCCTTAATCTTTGCCATAGAATTTCGTTTATTTTCTTACAAATTTATCCGCCGCATATAAAAATAGTAATAATTTTTCATTCGAAATACGATATTCAAGAAAATGTACTTTCCTTTTTCCGCCTCATTCTCACCGCATAAAAACATAAAAAACAAAAAGCGTCAGCTTTTCCTACCGTTTTCCTGCAAGCCGATGACGAAACCGTGCCTGTCGATTCTGCAAGCAATTCATTCCTGCGAAGAAAATCCCTCGCCGCTGGGAAATCACAGAAAATCGAAAGAAACAAATTGAAATTCCTCAAGCCGAAATACATCCGAATCGATCGGAATATCCCGACCCAACCGACGAATAGCAATTTTTTATTTCATTTACCTAAAAAACCGCCACTTTGCCTATTATCTGTCAGTATATTACACGGTTGACAAATCGGATCGGAATCCTTATGTTTGTACTACAAGCTCGGCTACCGAGTTTCTTAATTTACTAACTAACACGGATTTACTATCATGAAGAAATTTTACCCGATCTTATTATGCATGGCGGGCCTGCTTTGGATGAATACGGCGTGCGACGATTCCGACGAAGGCCAGGGCCAGGGACCGGAAAAAGAAAGTACGGAAACCGCCATGAAATACGTGACGGCCACATACGTCGGCGAACAAAACGCATGCGGCTTTTTCACTTTCGACTTTTGTACAGAGCCTACGGGCGAGAACGAAGCAATCCCTGCGAATGCCTCCGGACTGCACATAGAACTTTATTCGGACGTCGTGGCGCCCGAAAATCTGCTGGATGCCAGCATCGCTCCGGGAAGGTACGCGACAGGGGAGACTCCGGGCAAATTCACGATCCAGTCCGGACAGACAGCCGAGGGAAGGGTCACCGGTTCCTACTACTACACTACGGACGTAAACGGCAATGTCACCAAGCTCCCTGTAACCGAAGGCGAGATTTACTTCGTCATAACGGACGGCAATCAGGCGGCTTTCATCTCCGACCTGAAGATCGACCAGCAGGAAAACAAATGGGTGTCCTGCGAATACAACGGCAAGATAGACGTCGAACCGGTCTACCATACGGTCTTCACCGCTCAGACCGGATGGTACTGGGGGGACGACGACTATGACTATCCCGGTATCGGACAATATCTAATCACCCTATACGACGGCGAATACGACAGCCAAGGCCTGATCGAAGGAACCTCCATATCGCTCAGCTACTATGCCGAAATGGCGCCTAAGGCATGGGAAGCACAAATTCCCGAGGGCATTTATCACAGCTCGACGGAGTACCAGAAGGGGACGATCCTCGTAGCCACTCCGGAAATCATCGAGGAACAGCCTTGGAGCATATACGGTTATGCCATGCGTAAACAGATCGTCAATGGCGAAACAAACGAGCATTTCGCCATCGAGGTCGTTTCCAAAGTCGAAAAGATCGGGGACGGGCAATACGTTCTCAAATTCAACATCCTGTTCAACAACGGAGAGAGGCATCTTTCAAAATACGTCGGTAACGTAAGGCAAGGCGACGAGTTCACGAAAACAACCCTGACGCAGGATCTGACGATGGAAACGCCCGGCTTCGGCTACATCGAGTACAACGGTCCTTCGCCGATGTGGAATATCAAGGGAGTCAATCGCTGGAGTATTCGACTCTACACCGACGGAATAGTCGTACATCCTGACCAATACTGGGGCGTCGAACTGAACGGGGAAGGCGAATATATCACAATCGAATTATTCACCGACTCGCATTATACGACCGAAATTCCGGAAGGCCGCTATGTCATATCGAAAGAAGAAGTACCTTATCATGCCAATATGGGCCAAGGCGGCTGGGGCTACAACTTCGGCACATGGTACTACGACTTGGGAGACAATCAGGCTCCGGCCGTATCCGGCGAGGTTAATGTCGGCAGAAACGGCGACGACTATACGGTCGCTTTCCAACTGATCGACGACAGGGGGAACACCATTCAAAGCGATTATACGGGTCCCCTGCAGTACTGGGACAGCTACAACACTTCCAGCGCAGCTCCCGCTCCTGCTTGGTTGTCCGCTCCTTCCTCGAGCTACGAGGCAGCAAAAGCAGCAAAAGTCACGAGCGATCTCGAACAACATAACGGAAAGCAGAACGAAAAATAAGCGATCTTTTTCGGCTGTGTCGAAAACACTTTGAACCGGCGCGGGAGTCCTTCGAGATTTTCCCGCGCCGGTCTTTTCCCCGCATGGCAAAACCTTCCGGCATGGGCTCTGCGACCGGCATCGCTTCTGCAAAGGCTCTCAAGCGGGAAAGCCATGTATAGGTTGGTTAAGCCCGGCCGATCAGACATGCAAAACAAGACGGCATGCCTGCAAAAAAACGGACGGGAACAAATTCCGTCCGTTTTCTCTTATAAAGCGATTCGCTTCAAAACCTTCGCCACGTCAATCGAGCGAGTGAATGACCAGCCCCGAGCGTAGTTTCGGCTCGAACCAAGTGGTCTTCGGAGGCATGATCTGGCCCGAGTCGGCGATATCGATCAACTGTTTCATCGAAACCGGATAGAGCGCGAAAGCCACCTTCATTTCGCCGCTATCGACCCGGCGCTGCAACTCGCCGAGTCCCCGGATACCGCCGACGAAGTCGATCCGCTTGTCCGTGCGCAGGTCCTTGATGCCCAGCAACCGGTCCAGCACGCGCTCCGAAAGGACCGTCACGTCCAGTACCCCGATCGGATCGCTGTCGTCGTAGGTCCCTTCGCGTGCCGTCAGACTGTACCAGCGCCCGTCGAGATACATCGAGAAATTGTGCAGCGCGACGGGATGATAGATGCCCGTGCCCTTGTCCTCGACGATGAAATCCTTCTCGAGCGCCCGGAGCAGCTCCTCGGGCGACAAGCCGTTCAGGTCCTTCACTACGCGATTGTAGTCGATGATCTTCAACTGGCTGTCCGGAAAGATGACGGCCAAGAAATAGCAATACTCCTCATGACCTGTGTGCGCCCCGTTAGCTCGCATCTTTTCCTCGGCGACACGCGCGGCAGCGGCCGTGCGATGATGCCCGTCGGCCACGTACAACGCCGGAATCTCGTCGAATATCTCCGTAATGCGCCGCTGAATCTCCTGATCGTCGATCACCCAGAAACGATGTCCGAAACCGTCGGCCGCCGTGAAATCGTACTCGGGCGGATTGTTCTCGACGACACCGCTAATAATCATATCCATTTCGGCATTGGCCGGATAGGAGAAAAACACGGGCTCGATATTGGCGTTCTGATTCCGCACGTGAATCATACGGTCCTCCTCCTTGTCGGGACGCGTCAGCTCGTGCTTCTTGATCCTGCCGCGGACATAATCGTCGAAATGACAGGCGGCGACCAGCCCGTACTGCGTACGGCCGTCCATCGTCTGCGCATAGACGTAGTACTTCTCCTCGTCGTCCTGCACGAGCCACCCGCGCTCGCGCCAGCGCCGGAAGTTCTCGACGGCCTTGCGGTAGACTTCCTCGCAATGCTCGTCGGCGATCGGATCGAAATCGATCTCCGGCTTGATGATGTGGAGCAGCGATTTTTCGGTAGCTTCCTTTTTAGCCTCCTGCGAATTGAGCACGTCGTACGGACGCGAGGCCACCTCGGCGGCGTATTTCCTCGGCGGGCGGATGCCCCGGAACGGTTTGATCTTTACCATATTTCCTATTTTTTGAATGATACTATCCGGACAACCGAAGATGCAAAGCCCCCGGAACGATGTTCCGGGGGCCCGTTCTTCGGCGAAGAACTACTTGTTGACCTGAAACCTGCGATTGCCGTTTTTCAGGAAATCGACCGTCTGACGGGCAGCTGCCAAACCCGCATTCAGATTGGCCTCGGCCGTCTCGGCCCCCATCTTCTTCGGCGTAGCGAACACCCGCTTGCCGAACTTCTCCGTCAGCAAAGGTTGTGCCTCGGCAGCGATGTCGGTGATATATTTCAGGTCGGCGCGTTCTTCGAACGCCCGAATCAATCCCTGCTCGTCGATCACCTCCTTACGCGCGGTATTGATCAGTACGCCGCCCTTGGGCATACTCGACAGCAATTCGTAACCGATCGATCCCCGCGTCTGGGCCGTAGCCGGAATGTGCAGCGAAACGTAATCGGACGAGGCATACAACTCCTCGACCGTTCCGACCGCCTCGACGCCGTCGGCTTCCAGCTGCCTCGGATCGACGAACGGATCGAACGCCTTCACGCTCATGCCGAGCGCACGCCCGTAGCGCGCCACGATACGTCCCACGTTGCCGTAGGCATGGATTCCGAGACGCTTGCCGCTTACTTCGGCTCCCGTACCCGGCGTGAACTGGTTGCGCGAGATGAAGATCATCATGCTCACGACCAGCTCGGCCACGGCATTCGAATTCTGTCCGGGCGTGTTCATCACGACGATGCCCCTCTCGGTGCAGGCCGCCAAATCGACGTTGTCGTAGCCGGCTCCGGCCCGCACGACGATTTTCAGGTTCCGGGCCGCATCGATCACCTCGCGCGTGACCTTATCGCTGCGGACGATCAGTCCGTCGGCATCGGCCACGGCGGCCAGCAGTTCCGCCTTATCGGCGTACTTTTCGAGCAGAGCCAGCTCGTATCCGGCTCCCTCGACGATTTCTCGTATACCGTCGACCGCCGCCTTGGCAAACGGTTTCTCGGTAGCTACCAATATTTTCATAAACGTAACGTTCTCTAAGGTTTCAAACGAAATGGCTTTTTTCACCCGCGAAGGTCCGGGGTACATGACGAGGATTCCCATAAACGCCTATTTGGCATGGATCTTCTCGAACTCGCGCATGCAGTCGACCAGTGCCTGCACGCTCTCGATCGGCAGCGCATTGTAGATCGACGCGCGGAAACCGCCCACCAGACGGTGCCCCTTGATGCCGACCATACCTTTGCCCTTGGCGAACTCGAGGAACTCGGGTGCCAGATCGGCATACGGCTCGCTCATCACGAAGCAGACGTTCATCAGCGAGCGGTCCTCCTTGACGGCCGTCCCGACGAACAGCGGGTTACGGTCGATTTCGGCGTAGAGCAGATCGGCTTTCGCCTTGTTGCGCTTTTGGATTTCGGGTACGCCCCCGATCGACTTGAGCCACTTGAGCGTCTCCTTCACGACATAGATCGCGAACACGGGAGGCGTATTGAACATCGACTTGCTGGCGATGTGATTGCGGTAGTCGACCATCGAGGGCAGCGGACGGGAAACCTTGCCCAGCGCGTCCTCCCGCACGATGACGAACGTCACGCCGGCAGGACCGATGTTCTTCTGCGCGCCGCCGTAGATCATCGCGTACTTGCTCACGTCGACCGGACGGCTCAGAATGTCGGAACTCATATCGGCGATCAGCGGAACCGGCGAATCGATGTCGGTGTGGTACTCCGTGCCGTAAATCGTATTGTTGGAGGTAATGTGCAGATAATCCAAATCCGACGGGATGGCGTATCCTTTCGGAATATAGGTGAAGTTCTTGTCTTCCGAGGAAGCGAGCACCTCGACCTCGCCGAACAATTTGGCCTCTTTGATCGCCTTCTTGGCCCATACGCCCGTATTGACGTAACCGGCTTTCTTTTCGAGAAAATTGTAGGGCACTTCGAAAAACTGGGTGCTGGCGCCGCCGCCCAAGAAAAGAACTTTGTAGTTGTCGGGAATATGCAGCAATTCGCGGAAAAGCGCCTCGGCTTCGTCGTTCACGGCTTCGAAATCTTTCGTCCGGTGCGATATTTCCAGCAGCGACAGCCCGATGCCTTCGAAGTCCAAAATAGCCTTGGCGGCATTCTCGATGGCTACGCGCGGCAGAATCGACGGTCCTGCGTTGAAATTGTGTTTTTTCATCGTCGTAAAAGAAATTATACGGTTAATACTCTAAAAGAATCGGGAATAACAGCTTCAAACTTACCAAAAAATCTCCGAACCGCGAAAGATTTTCCCGTTTTTATACAACAACCCGAAACCGTCCATTTTTTTTAACGCGTTTTTTGGCTTACTTTTGCAAGCGTTTCCAAATGATAGCGTGATGATTAAATCGATGACAGGCTACGGCAAGGCCGAAGCCGCGACGGAGCACAAGAAGATAACCGTCGAAATCCGCTCGCTCAACAGCAAGCAGCTCGATCTGGCGGTCAAGCTGCCGTCCGCATACCGCCAGTGCGAATACGAGATCCGTCAGAGAGTAGGCAAACGGCTCCAACGAGGGAAAATCGACGTCTTCGTATCGTACGAAACGGTAGGTCGGGCCACCGGCGTGACGATCGACCGGGACATTTTCGCGCACTATGCCGGGCAGCTCCGCGAACTCGCCGAGGCGAGCGGGCTGGGCTGGGGGAGCGCGGCGGCCGACGCGGCCGCGATGACGGCCATACTGAGGCTGCCCGACACCGTGCAGAACAACTCCGAAGCCGTTTCCGACGAAGAACTGACAGCACTTGGCAGCGCCGTAGCCGAAGCCCTCGACCGCATCGACGAGTTCCGCGCTCAGGAAGGAACCACGCTGATAGCCGACCTGCTCCGCCGCATCGACCGCATCGAGCAGATCAAAAACGAGATCGAACCGTACGAGAAAGCACGCACCGAAACGATCAAGGCCCGGATTCGGGAACACGTCGAATCGCTCGGCATACCCTACGACGCGGGACGGCTCGAACAGGAAATGATCTACTACATCGAAAAACTGGACATCACCGAGGAGAAAGTCCGCCTGCAAAACCACTGCCGCTATTTCCGCGAAGTGGCGCATGCCGAGCAGGGAGCGGGCCGCAAGCTCGGGTTCATCGCGCAGGAGCTCGGGCGCGAGATCAATACGCTCGGATCGAAGTCCAACGAAGCGACGATGCAGAAAATGGTCGTCGAGATGAAGGACGAGCTCGAAAAGATCAAGGAGCAGGTGCTCAACATCTTGTAGAAGCACCTTTCCCGAATTAAATCCATCCGATCAAACGCTACAGCCATGTCCCGAATCACCGAAGGAAAAGTCGTCATTTTCTCGGCTCCGTCCGGAGCGGGAAAGTCCACGATCATCGGCCGCCTGCTCGAAAAATTTCCCCGCCTCGAATTTTCCATATCGTGCACGAGCAGGCCGCCGCGAGGAAAAGAAGTTCACGGACGCGAGTACTATTTCCTCAGCAACGACGAGTTCAAAGCGCGCGCGGGGGCAGGGGAGTTCGTCGAATGGGAGGAGGTCTATCCCGGAACCTGCTACGGCACGCTGCGCAGCGAAGTGGACAGGATATGGGAGAAGGGGAGCGTAATCGTTTTCGACGTGGACGTCAAGGGAGGCGTCAATCTCAAGAAAACGTTCGGCGCAAGCGCCCTGTCCGTCTTCATCATGCCGCCTTCGGTCGATGAGCTGCGGCGCCGGCTCGTCGGCCGGGGAACCGACTCGGCCGAAACGATCGAAAAGCGGGTGGCCAAGGCCGAGCAGGAGATCGCCCATGCCCCGCAGTTCGACCGGGTGATCGTGAACGACTCGCTCGAAGAAGCCGTCGCCGAGGCAGAAAAAACCGTCGCCGAATTCATCGGATAGCATGGAAGCCGAGCCGACCATCCTGCTGCCGGGATCTTTCAACCCGATTCACAAAGGTCATCTGAGTATCGCCGAGAACGTTCTGCGAGCCATGCCCGAGGCTACGCTGTGGTTCGTCGTATCGCCGCAGAATCCGCTGAAATCCCCCTCAGAGCTCGCCGAGGAGCGACACCGGCTGCAAATGGCTCGGATAGCCGTCGGCTCGTCTCCGCTCAGAGAGCGCATGGCCGTCTGCGACGTCGAATTCACGCTGCCCAAGCCGTCGCTGACACTGCGCACGCTCGATGTACTGCAAGCGAAATATCCGTCGCGCCGGTTCGCCCTGCTGGTCGGCACGGACATTGTCGGAGAGTTCGGACGCTGGTACCGGTCCGGGGAGATTCTGGACCGCTTCGAGGTTCTGGTCTATCCGCGCGGGACGGAGCCGGACAGCGTTTCCGACGAACGCTTCACGTTTCTGAAAGACGTCCCGACCATTCCCGTCGTAGCGACCGATATTCGCGCCAGAATCCGCCGGGGAGAGAACCCGGCCGACGACTTGCCTCCCGGCGTGTGGGAATACATCAAGGAAAACGGACTCTATGGATACGCCCGATGAGACGATCCGCCGGATCGAAGAACTCGACCGCGCAATCGGCCGGACGCCCGAGCAAAGCGCGCTGTATATGCGGCGGGGGCGCCTGCTGTACCGGGCAGGACTGTTCCACCGGGCGCTGAACGACTTCCGCAAGGCGCGCGAGCTGGACGGCACGAACGCCGAAGCGGACGCCTATATCGAGATGCTGCAGGAAATATTCGATTTCCGCTACACGGATTTGTACAACCCGTAACGTTTTTCGGAAAGGAAGCATTAAATTTGCGGCCGTATATAACTCGAACCATGAAGAAAAAAATCGCCCTGATCGCCGGCGGAGACTCTTCCGAATGGAAAATCGCGCTGGAGGGCGCCGCGCTGATCGAACAGGTACTCGATACCGACAAATACGACGTATACAAAATCGTTCTTCACGACGGCCGCTGGACCTATACGGCTCCGGACGGCGCCACGACGGAGCTGGACCGCAACGACTTCACGCTGACGCTCGGCGGGCGCAGAATTCGTCTCGAATACGCCCTGATCCTGATTCACGGCACGCCGGGCGAGGACGGACGGCTGCAAGGATATCTGGACATGATGAGAATCCCGTACTCGTCCTGCGGCTTCGTCACATCGGTCATCACGTTCGACAAGGCGGCCTGCAAACGCGCCCTGCACGGAGCGGGTCTGAACATGGCCCGCGAGATTCTGCTCGACCGTCACAGTCAGGTCGATCCCGACGAGGCGATCGGCCGGCTGGGCCTGCCGCTGTTCGTCAAGCCGAACGCCAGCGGAAGCAGCTTCGGCGTCACGAAAGTCAAAACGCGGGAACAGCTGCTTCCCGCCGTCGAGGCCGCGTTCGCCGAGAGCGACCACGTGCTGATGGAGGAGTGCATCGACGGACGCGAAATCAGCTGCGGCGTCATGATCGCCGGGGGCAAGGAGTATCTGTTTCCGATTACGGAGCTCGTCTGCCAGAGCGAGTTTTTCGACTACAAGGCCAAGTATCAGGGATTCTCGAAGGAAATCACCCCGGCCGATCTGGACGAACGAACGGTAAAGAAAGTAAACGCGATGACGCTGGCGACCTACAAGAAGCTGAACTGCCGGGGCGTGGTCCGCATCGATTTCATCGTGCGCGACGGCGAGCCGTATTTCATCGAAGTGAACACGATTCCGGGCATGAGCGCGCACAGCATCATCCCGCAGCAGGCCGCCGCGATGGGCATGAGCATGTCCGAACTGTTCGACCTGATTATCGAGGAAACCTCGCAGGCGCAGCCATGATGATCCAGATCGACGACAAGATCGTCAGCTCCGAGCTGCTGACCGAGCGTTTCTGCTGCGACCTGTCGCACTGCAAGGGCATCTGCTGCGTCGAGGGCAACGCCGGAGCTCCGCTCGAAATCGACGAGGTAGAAGTGCTCGAACACGAGTGGGAAGCGTACAGACCGTATATGAAGCCCGAAGGGATCGAGGCCGTCGAGCGGCAGGGCTTCATGGTTCTCGACGAGGACGGCGACCTTACCACACCGCTGATCGGCGAAGCCGAGTGCGCATACTCGTTCGAGGAGAACGGCGTCACGATGTGCGCGATCGAGCGGGCATGGAAGGAAGGACGCACGCCTTTTCAGAAACCGATTTCGTGCCACCTGTATCCGATCCGGCTCATTACGCTGAGCAACGGAACCGTCGGCCTCAACTACCACCGATGGGACGTTTGCGACAGCGCGAGACGATTGGGACGCAAACTCGGCACGCCGGTCTACCGCACGCTGCGCGAGCCGATCGTCCGCCGCTTCGGCGAACCGTTCTTCGCAGCGCTCGAAGAAGCGGAACACTACCTGAGCGAAACCGGACCGGACAAATGACCCGCCTCGGCTCGCCGGAACGGCGGCTCCGGCGAAAGCATCAGGCGTTCTTTGTATCCCGAATCATCCGACCAACCGATCGGACCGAGCCATATAGAAACCCAACGCTAACGAAGAACAGAGCATGCACCTGCTTTCCGCGACCCGACGGCAGAGAACACCGAAGCGGGCGGCGTTTTTTTCGTTTCCCGTTTCCATTACCTTTTTTCGCCGGGTGATGGTCTGTCAAAGTTTTCAAAAGCTATTAACATTCTAAAAATCCGCCCGTTTCGTTCTCATTTCGAGTCAAATACTCCACAAGCCGGCCATGCAACCCGACGGCATCCGCTTCGTCCGACCGTTGCTCGGGTGTGGCAGGAACCGACCCGCCTTGACCGCCCCCCGGACATTCGCATTCCGGGCGTTTCGTCCCGAAACGCGCTACACGACAGCGTGCCGGGCTGAACGATGAAGAACAGACAGTGCGTTTGTCCCCACACGACACCCTTACCGAACGGAACGCCGAGGCCGAAAGTAAAAAATATTTCGTACTTTTGTTTTCGTTCTAAACCCGACCGAATGCTCAAAAACCTTATACTGACGGTCTGTCTTTTTCTTTGCCTGACCCGCGTCGACGCCCAGCGACGCAAACCGGCGGGACCGCCGGCCGCTCCCCATCTCGAAGAACTGCCCCAGCGGCCGCTCGACACGCTGCCGACAGACGACCCGGAGACGAAAGTGATCCTGTACAGCAACAACACATGGAGCTTCTACCGACCTTCCTTGCGTACGCTCGACTCGCTGCCGGTCTATGCCCAGCACTGGGACACCTCTCAGGTCTTCGCATACAAGAGCATCGAGTATGCCGACCTGCCGCCCGTAATCGACTTGAAAATCGTCAAGGATCTGAGCGAGTTCACTCCGCCCGTCGTCGGAAACGTACTGTCGAAGTACGGTCCTCGCCGTCGTCGCAACCACAACGGGGTGGATATCCCGCTGAAAGTGGGCGAGCCGATCCGTGCCGCGTTCGACGGAAGGGTACGCTACGCCAAGTACAACACGGGCGGCTTCGGCAATCTGGTGATCGTCCGACACCCCAACGGGCTCGAAACATGGCATGCCCATCTATCGAAGCTGAACGTACAAGTCAACGAATACGTCAAGACGGGGCAGGTCATCGGATTCAGCGGCAATACGGGCCGAAGCCGGGGCCCTCATCTTCATTTCGAAATGCGCTACTGCGACCAGACTTTCGATCCGGAATTCATCATCGACTTTCCGACGGGCTGCCTCAAGTACCAGACCTTCGCACTCGAAAAGTCGTTTTTCAACATACACTCCCGCGCATCGGAGATATTGGAGGAAGAAGACGACGACTTTCCGCTGCTCGCGTCGGCCGAAGGCGACAGCACCACCACCTCGACCGATATTCTGGCCAGAATAGCCGAAGCGCAGAACAAGGAGAAGGCCGAAAGCCAGCGCTCGACGCTGTCGCAAAGCACGGCCGTCTACCATACGATCCGCTCGGGCGACATGCTCGGCAAGCTCGCAATCAAGTACGGCGTATCGATCGACCAGATTTGCCGCCTGAACAAGATCAGCCGCACGACGATCCTGCAGCTGGGCCGGAAGCTCCGTATCAAATAAACAATGGCGAAACGAACGCCCGAGGAAAGCTTTGCATTTTTAAGTGCCGTATCCCTCTTTCGGTTTTACAGTGCCGAAACCGGTCCGTACAAATCATAGAAGAACAGAGCCGGCAGTCTGCCGGCTCTATTCTTCAAAAGACAAATCGTCAATCCAATTTGGGCAGATACTGTCCCCTGTTACCGCCCGGGAAAACCATACTCTGAATCCCTTTTTCTCCGATCAGACCGTAAAAATTCTGCTTCATCGTACTGTCGGTCAAAATGATCAGATTCTTATCGCGCCACCATGTACCGGCAGAGAGAAGGAACGAATAAGCACCGATGTATAAACGGTATTTATGCATCTTGGTCAGCACCAAATAAAGGGAAGAGACATCGAAAGGATCGCCGTATGCTCCGACAAGATGATCGAGATGAACATATGGTCTGCGTTGATATGCTTCCCGTCTGTTACGTACCGTATCGAGAAGGAGTCCGCGTTGGGTCTCGCTCCACGGGTTCCGCAGATCCGGACCGGCCCCATCCCACCGAAAAGGATATTTGACAAAATGATCAGGTCCCATAATGAAATGCAATAACGTATCCGCCATGATAGCCTTCATTCGAGTTCCTGTCGAACGGTCTGTCAATTCGATCTTTCCCTTCTCATATTCTCGCCAGAGCCCATCTCCGAGTGGTATTTGAAGCAGTACATCCGGTGATGCATCGATGAAAAACTCAATCTTATACATCCCATTCTTGTACAACGATAAAACACAAAAATTATCATGAGGCGTCTTAACAGAAAATACGAACCCTTCCCCCCTTGTTCGCGACGGCATGGAGGGGTGCAAAGAAAAAAGGGAGTCGGTAGAATCCAATGGCATATTCTCCGACGATATACCCACAACCTGTCCGTTTAAGGTAAACGAACAGAAAACGATAAACAATCCTATTATGACCGCTTTCATGCTTGTGCGTTAATAGGGCAACAAACGTATGGATCATAGCCCTTATCCAAACGTATTGCGGGTTAACTCACCAATTTCCTACTCCGTCCGGGCGGAATGGCGGAAACAATCGGCTTTAGTACCGCCTCGCGCCGAATATCGCGCTGCCGATGCGGACCATCGTGCTGCCGCATTCGACGGCCAGAGGATAGTCGGCCGACATGCCCATCGACAGCGTGTCGAACCGTTCGTCGAAAAATTCGCCTTTCCACCGGACGAACAAGTCGCGAAGACGCGTAAATTCCGCACGCACGATCTCTTTCTCGTCCGTATTGGTCGCCACGCCCATCAGCCCGCGGAAGCGCACGCCCTCCAACGAGCGGTGCTCGCCGGAGCGCAAATAGCGCTCCAGCTCGCCCTCGTCCCAACCGTGCTTGCTCTCTTCGCGCGCGATACGAACCTCCAGCAGTACGTCGATCACCCTATCGTTGCGACGAGCCTCCCGGTCGATGAACCGAAGCAGGCGGGCCGACTCGGCCGAGTGGATCATCGAGACGAACGGGGCGACGAGCTTCACCTTGTTCGTTTGCAGGCCGCCGATCAGATGCCACTCGATGTCGCCGGGCAGCTCGGCTTGCTTGGCCGCCAGCTCCTGCGGACGGTTTTCCCCGAAAACGCGCTGGCCGGCCTCGTAGGCCTCCATGATCGCGGACGGCGGATAGGTTTTGGAAACGGCCACGAGCGTGACGCCCGACGGCAAGGACGCTTTCAGCGACGCTATTTTATCGGCTACGGACATAACGAAACCCCTCGGCGGGTCATTTTTATGACTGGAAATTACTACATTTGTTTTTCGACAACCAAAATTAACGAAAAAGCGCGAAACATGAAAAGAAAACGAACGGCTATTTTCCTGCTGGCGGCGGCGCTGCTGCCTCTGCGGCAGGCCGAAGCCTGCACGAATATCCTCGTATCGAAGGGCGCGAGCCGCGACGGCTCGACGATGGTCACCTATACGGCCGACTCCCACCAGTTGTACGGATGCCTCTATTTCCGGCCGGCAGCGAAGTACGCTCCGGGGACGATGATGCCCATATACGAATGGGATACGGGCCGCTATCTGGGCGAAATCCCGCAGGCGGCCGAGACCTATTCGGTCATCGGCAACATGAACGAGCACCAGCTCGTCATAGCCGAAAGCACGTTCGGCGGACGACACGAGCTGGTCGACACGACCGGGCTGATCGACTACGGCACGCTGATCTACACGACGCTTCAGCGCGCCCGCACGGCCCGCGAGGCGATCGCCGTCATGAACGATTTGGTGACCAAGTACGGCTACTGCTCGGAAGGGGAGTCGTTCTCGATAGCCGACCCGAACGAAGTGTGGCACATGGAAATGGTCGGCAAGGGAGTCGAGATGAAGGACGGAGCTAACGTAAACCGGGGCGCCGTATGGGTCGCCGTGAAAGTGCCCGACGGATACATCTCGATGCACGCCAACCAGGCCCGCATCACGCAGTTTCCGCTCGACGATCCGCAGAACTGCCTCTATTCGCCCGATCTGATCGCGTTCGCCAAATCGAAAGGGCTGTACAAAGGGCCCGACAAAGGGTTCAGTTTCGCCGAGGCTTTCGCGCCGGCCGACTTCAGCGCGCTCAGGGCCTGCGAAGCCCGCGTCTGGAGCACGTTCAACCGCGTGACGCGGGGAGCTATGGAAAAATACCTCGACTACGCGATGGGGCATAATCGCTCGAACCGGATGCCGCTGTTCGTCAAGCCGGTCGAGAAGCTGTCGGCCAAGGAAGTGATGTGGCTGATGCGCGACCATTACGAGGATACGCCGCTGGATATGCGCAACGATATCGGAGCGGGCGGGCACAATCTGCCGTACCGCTGGCGCCCGATGACCTTCACCGTCGACGGGCAGGAGTACGTCAACGAACGGGCGATCGCCACGCAGCAGACGGGCTTCTGGTTCGTTTCCCAAAGCCGAAGCTGGCTGCCCGACGCGATCGGAGGATTGCTGTGGTTCGGAGTCGACGACTCGGGCACATCGTGCCTGACGCCGATCTATACCAGCTCGACGCGCGTGCCGGAATGCTTCCGCGAAGGCAACGGCCATTTGACCGAGTACTCGCCCACGTCGGCTTTTTGGCTTTTCAACCGCGTGACGAATTTCGCTTATTTGCGCTACGACCTCATAAGCGAGGACATCAAACGGGTGATCCACGAAACCGAGGATCGCAACATGGCCGAGATTCCGGCCGTCGATGCGGCGGCGGAAATGCTTTACAAGCAGAATCCCGAACTGGCGGTCGACTTCCTGACGGACTATTCGGTCCGCACGGCCCAGAAAATGTTCGATCGCTGGACGGAGCTGGACCGTTATCTGCTGGTCAAGTATATGGACGGCAACGTCAAGAAAGAGAAAGACGGACGGTTCGAGGACAACGGCAACGGACAACACATTCCGGCCATGCCCGATTTTCCGGGCTACAACGAAGCATGGCAGAGAGCGGTGGCCGCCGGAACGGGCGACCGGCTCAAGGTGGTCGAACCGAAATAAAGCCTCGTCGCTTCCCCATGGCAACACGAAAGCGGCAGCCCGGTCGGGCTGCCGCTTTCGCTTTTCACACCGCTATTCCGGACCGGGGCCGTGCGGACCGTCTCGGCGACCTCTCCCCGCAAAGAACCATCTGCAACCGAACCATACGACACGAGTCCATTCCCGATTCCATACTTTATACCAGCTTCCGGGTTCTCCTTGGTTTCCGGCTTTTTGGTACGGGGCCCCCTCCGGCGAAAGCGATTCAGGGCAAGGAACCGACCGGTCGTGCGGCCTGCGTTCGCCGACCGCGATCGGCGAACAGAAAAAATCCGGGTGCGAACATACTCGATACATGGAAATACAATTGCTCTCCATTATCTGTCAATGCTAACTCTTTTCCACGAGCGCATGCTTTCTCACGGCGTTCCGGTAAGTCACCGTCCCGGTAAAAAGCGCAAAAGGGAACGAACCGAACCGCCGAGAGTAAAAAATTCCACCGATTTGACTAAATTTGCGACGGAATGAAAGACTGGACGCGCAAAATAATCGGACTGTCGCTCGTCGCGCTCTTTGCAGGGTATTACGGCGGAACGACGCTCTTTTACCATGCGCACGAGATCGACGGCGTCAAGATCGTCCATTCGCATCCGTATACCGGCGACGCCCAGCACCACGCGCATTCGGCAGCCTCGTGCCGGACCATCCAACTACTGTCCGGACTGACTTTCCTCACTTCGGCGCTCGCGCTTCTCCCGAGAGTTTTCCGGCAGCTTTCCGCCCGACAGCAAGAACATCTCGTCGCCGCAAGGCAACAATGGGAGAATCACCCCTTTTTCCTGCGCGGCCCTCCCCGGCCGGCTTTCCTTTCCTAACCGGCATCCGAACGAAGACTTCGCCCGGCTTTCAAGCGGCCGCTCGAATCCGAAGACCGTATGCGATCGCATACGGCCGATAGGACGTGTCGCTATCGTTACACAATACTCACGCAAACGAAAAAGAACATGAAACATACGTTACAGGTCATGCTCCTGCTGGCCTCTTGTCTGTCTTCGGAACACATGCGCGCGCACGGTCCCGAACACGGTACGAACCAACTTTCGGGACGGATCGTCGATGCCGAAACGAATCAAGGAATCGCCTATGCGGTCATCCAGATCGAAGGAACCACGCTGGGAACGGCGACCGACACAGCCGGATTCTATTCCCTCTCGCGTCTGCCCGAAAGCAGACCGATTACGGCCGTCGCCTCGGCCGTCGGTTACGACCGGCAAAAACAAACCGTCGCCATCATCGCCGGACAGCAGACCCGGCTCGACTTCAAGCTGCGCTCCACGGCGATCATGGAACAGATCGTCGTCACGGCAGACCGTCAGGCCACCAAGCGTACCGAAGCGCCTACCGTCGTCAACGTACTCTCGTCGAAACTGTTCGATCAAACCTCCTCGGGCAACATAGCCGACGCGCTCGGATACGTTTCCGGCCTGCGCATGGAATATACCTGCTCGAATTGCGGAACTTCGCAGATCCGGATCAACGGGCTGGAAGGCCAGTATTCGCAGATTCTGCTCGACAGCCGCCCCGTATTCAGCTCGCTGGCAGCGGTCTACGGTCTCGAACAACTGCCGGCCGGCATGGTCGACCGGGTCGAGGTGATCCGCGGCGGCGGCTCGGCCCTGTACGGATCGAACGCAATCGCCGGCGTCGTGAACATCATCACCAAGGAACCGCACCGCAACTCGGTCTCGCTGGCCAACACGACGGGATTCACGGAGTCGGGCACGGCCGACGTCAATACCTCCCTCAACGCTTCCATGCTGTCGGACGACCGCCGGGCGGGAGCCTACCTGTTCGCATCGGTCCGCAACCGCGACAACTACGACCGCAACGACGACGGTTTCTCGGATATTCCGAAGGTCGCCTCGCAGATTGCCGGCTTCCGCGCCTATTACAAGACAGGAGCCTATTCCAAACTGACTTTCGAATACCACCATATCAACGATTTCCGCCGGGGAGGAGACCACCTCGAACGGCCGCCCCACGAATCGGATATCACCGAGCAGGCCCGCCACTCGATCAACGGAGGCGGCCTTCAATTCGACCTCTACACGCCGAACCAACGCCACAAAATAGGAGTGTACGCCTCTTATCAGGACGTGCGGAGGGAAAGCTACTACGGAACGGACAAAAATCCGGACGCCTACGGCAAAACATCCGACAACACGCTTGTGGCGGGCGCGCAGTATACCTACCGGATGCACAAGTTCCTGTTCCTGCCGGCCCACCTGACATTCGGCATGGAATACAATCGCAACAACCTGCACGACCGGATGCTCGGTTACGACCGCGACATGCGGCAGATGAGCTGCACCTACGGAGGCTACGTGCAGAACGAGTGGGAGAGCGAACGGCTCAATTTCGTGATCGGCGCGCGCATCGACAAGAACAACCGGATCGGCAATCCGGTGTTCAGTCCCCGGGCTAACATCCGCTATACGCCCGTAAGGAACGTGATTCTCCGAGCGGGATACACGTCGGGATACCGGGCTCCGCAGGCCTACGACGAGGACCTGCACGTCAACGCCGTAGGCGGCAACGTATCGCTGATCGTTCTTGATCCCGACCTCAAGCCGGAGTACTCGAACAGCTTCACGCTGTCGGCCGATCTCTACCGCAACACGGGCAAGGTGCAGCTCAACCTGCTGGCCGAAGGATTCTACACGAGCCTCGACGACGTATTCTTTCTCGAAGAGCGGGCGCCCGACGCGGAAGGCAACCTGATCTTCATGCGGACGAACGCCCGAGGAGCGACGGTGCGGGGCATCAACTTCGAGGCGAAAGCGGCGCTCGATCCCGACAATTATATCCAGGCAGGATATACCTATCAGCGAAGCACATACAAGGAGGCGATGAGCTGGAGTACCGGCGCGTCGCAAGCCAAGGAGAAGCGGATGCTCCGCTCGCCCGACCATTACGGATACGTTTCGCTGAACGGATCGCCGGCGAAAAGCCTGAGCGCATCGGTCTACGGAACCTTCAGCGGCAGCATGCTCGTACCGCACTATTTCGAGAACCCGGACGACGACCGACTCAAGGAAACGCCGTGCTTCTTCGATCTCGGAATCAAGCTGTCGTACGACATCGCGCTGACGCGCCGCGTCACGATGCAGGTCAGCGGAGGGGTCAAGAACGTGCTCGACAGCTTCCAGAAAGACATCGACCGGGGCAAGACCAAGGATGCCGGCTACATATACGGCCCGGCTTTCCCTCGCACGTTCCATTTCGGAGTACGCTTCACGATGTAGGCGGGCCGCGCTGACGCGCAAGCATGCATCCGGGCCCGTGAAACGGGGTCCGGATGTTGTTTTTCCCGTCCGGCTTCCGTACTTTTACGAAAAAACCAGACCAACAACGCATGAAAGCATTTCTTCTGTCGCTCGGCCTTCTCATGGCGGCGGGCACGCTTGCCGGCCAAAGCCGGATGCGCGACTACGGAATCGAGTACGGTATTTTCAGAACCGGACCGCTCAACGCGATCACGGACGTGAAGGGCGTCCGGGTCGGCCACACCACGCTGATCGAAGGCGACTCGGTACGCACGGGCGTCACGGCCGTCATTCCCCATCCCGGCAATATTTTCCGGCACAAGCTGCCGGCAGCCGTCTGCATCGGCAACGGTTACGGCAAAATGGCCGGTTACACGCAGATCAGGGAATTGGGAAACATCGAAACCCCGATCGTGCTGACCAACACGCTCGGCGTGGCGGCCGGTCTGGACGCGCTGATCGACTACACGCTCTCGAATCCCGAGAACGGCGACGTCAAGTCGGTCAACGGGGTGGTGGGAGAGACCAACGACGGAACGCTGAACGACATTCGCGGACGGCACGTCACCAAAGAACATGTGCTCGCGGCCCTGCGCAACGCCAAGGAAGGCCCCGTAGCGGAAGGCAACGTGGGAGCCGGCACCGGAACGATCTGCTTCGGCTTCAAGGGCGGTATCGGCACTTCGTCCCGGGTGCTGCCCGCACGGTACGGAGGCTACACGGTAGGCGTACTGACGCAGACCAACTACGGCGGCGTGCTCGAGATCGCGGGAATACCTGTCGGGCGATATCTGGAGAACTATCCGTACCGCGATGCCGTGCTGCAGGATACGGACGGATCGTGCATAATCGTGATCGTCACGGACGCGCCGCTGGATGCCCGAAATCTCGAACGGCTGGCCAAACGGGGCATGATGGGACTGTCTCGAACCGGGGGGATAGCCAGTAACGGCAGCGGCGACTACGTGATCGCCGTATCGACCGCTTCGGAAAACCTGATCGACGATCGGAACGCGTACTACACCCCCAAGCTTCTGCATAACGAAGCGGTATCTCCGCTATTCGAGGCGGCCATCGAGGCGACGGCCGAAGCGCTGTGGAACTCGCTGTTCGCCGCCGAAACGATGACCGGCTCCGGAATCACCGTCGAAGCCTTGCCCGTCGAACGGATTCTCCCCCTGTTCAACAAAAAGCGGTAGCGAGCGACGGACGGATCCGGAAAGGATTTCATACGACGAAACCGGAAATATCGGGAACTCGAAAGCCGATACGGCAAAGGGGCGAAATTCACTCGGAGCCGATTCCGTCGCTCCGCTCGTCCCGATTCCCGAAGATTCGTATTATATCGCACCGGAAAGGCGAGCGCTTGCCGGTAGAAAGCCCCGTCCCGCAAGCCCACCGTTAACGGACAGACATATCCCGGAGCGGACTTGCTACGGTTTTCGGAACGACAGCCGGGCCCGAACGACGAAATCCGAGGATACGAGGTCCTATCATGCCGCCGGGGAAAAGCGAGGCGAGAAATTATTCATTCGGATCGGCAAAAATGCCATAAAACCGGACGACTGAACCGACAATCGAAAGCGGACAGTCCGTCCTTCTCCCGGGAAACTCGCGGTCGGAAAGGTCGGCGCACTGGGATACATACGGACACAAACCGCCGCCCCTTCACGAGGCGGCGGCCCATTGAGATACGGTTTGCGCCGGAGGCTACCCGATGCGTCGGGCCCCTTGAGAAATGTTGACCTCGATCACGCGCGGAGCATGCCCGAAACGATGCGCGAACCGGTCCGTAGCCTCGGCCAGATAGCCGTCGTAAGCCTCGGCGCGAACCAGATTGATCGTGCAGCCGCCGAAACCGCCGCCCATCATCCGCGCGCCCAGCACGCCGTCGGTCCGATGACCGATATCGGCCAAGAAATCGAGCTCGTCGCAGCTCACCTCGTACTGCCTGCTCAGCCCCTCGTGCGATCCGTTCATTTTCTGTCCGAACGTGACGTAGTCGCCTTTCTCGAGCGCCGCGCAGGCATCAAGCAAACGCTGGTTCTCGTCGACGACATAGCGGCAGCGGCGGTAGACGACCTCGTCCATTTCGCCTTTATAGGTATCGAGCATGTCGGCCGTCACGTCGCGCAGCGATTCGACGCCTCCCACATGCCGGAGCACGACGGCCACACCGGCCTCGCACTGAGCGCGGCGGACATTGTACTCCGACGAGGCGAGCGTATGCTTGACTTGGGTGTCGAACAGCACGACGCGGCAGCCCTGCGGATCGAACGGTTCGAGCTTGTACTCGAGCGACCGGCAGTCGAGGCGAATCACATGGCCCGCCTCGCCGAACAGCGACGCGAACTGGTCCATGATACCGCAGCGGACGCCGACGTAGTTATGCTCGGTCATCTGTCCGATCTTGGCCAGTTGTTCCCGGTCGAACCCGAGACCGTATGTCTCGTTGAGCGCGAATCCGACGGCGCTCTCGAGCGCGGCCGAGGACGAGAGGCCGGCGCCGAGAGGCACGTCGCCGCCGAACGCCATGTCGAACGGCAGAATCAGCGCCCCGCGCTTCTCCATCTCCTGGCACACGCCGTACACGTAACAAGCCCACTGCTGCAAAGGTTTTTCGCCGTGCAGGTCCAGTTCGACCGTCTCGTCGTAATCGAGCGAGTGCACCCGACAGACCGTACCGTCATTGGGTTTCAAGGCCACGTAGATCGCCTTGTCGATCGCCCCGGGCAGCACGAAGCCGAGATTGTAATCGGTATGCTCGCCGATCAGGTTGACCCGACCGGGCGAGGCGAACAGCGAGGCTCCGTCGCCGAACATCGCTTTGAATTTCTCCTGAATCTTGGTTTTCATAGGTCGTATGATTTAGTTCGTAGTGTCGACATAGATCCCGTCCGGATACTTCACATCCGTCAGAAACAGCCCGTGAGCCGGCGCCGAGCATCCGGACAGGGAACGGCTCCGTCCGTCGATTACGGCCCGCATGTCCTCCGGACTCATCTTGCCGCGCCCGACGTCGAGCAGGGTTCCCACGATGGCCCGCACCATATTGCGCAGAAAACGGTCGGCAGCAATCGTGAACACGAGCAGATCGTCCTCTCGGTCCCACCGGGCCCGATCGACGCGGCACACGTTCGTCTTGTTGTTGGAATGCAGCTTGGCGAAGCTCGTAAAGTCGCCGCAGCCTATCAGCAACGCAGCCGCCTCGTTCATTCGCTCCGCATCGAGCGGCAAAGCGTAGCGGAAGGCCGTATCGCGCCGGAACGGGTCTTTGCGCAGCGCGACGTAATACTTATACTCGCGCTGTACGGCGTCGAAACGGGCATGCGCGTCGTCGCGGACCCTTCTCAGAGCGCTCACGGCAATGTCGTCGGGCAGCACGGCATTCAAATGGTAGCAGAACCGGGCCGGATCGTCCACCGCCCGCTCCGCGTCGAAATGGGCCACATAGAACGAGGCATGCACGCCCGTATCGGTCCGGCCGGCCCCGACGACGGGAGTCTCGTGCCGGAGCAATGTGGAGAGCGCCTGCTGCACGGCCTGCTGCACGGACGGATCGCCGGGCTGCACCTGCCACCCGCAATAGGCTTTGCCCGAATAGGAAAGTTCCAGAAAATAACGCACCTTATTATCGGTTTGAGAACAAAGATAGCATTTTCGCCGAGAGAATGAAACCCTGCCGCCCAAAACGGCGAATCCCGCCGCTGCCGAAAATCGCAGCGACGGGATCCGACTCGTCCCCGAATACGCAAAGGCTACTTTTTCAATTCTTCGAGCAGCCGGGGCATCATCGTCCAGATCGTGCCCTCGTCACGAGCCGTCCAGAAATTCCCATCGACGGCGAAAGGCTCGTCGACGGCCTGGCCCTGAACGATCGCGGCTTTGGCCAGCGGATGCACGGAAAGCTTACGGCCCGACGCTACGCCCGCCTTCTCGAACATCATACCGGCAGCGCAATGGCCGATCACGATCTTATCCCGACCGGCGAACTCCCTGATCACTTCCATCAGATCGAGATTGTACGGCTCGCCGGCATGCCGGGCGAACACGGGCACGGCATCGCCGCAGCTGAACACGAGCGCATCGTAATCGTCCGCATGTCCCTTCAGAGCTGCCACCGTATCGTCTGCCGTGAGCCGTATGCCGGAGTTGGTTCCGATCTCCCGACGGTCCGCCACGGCATATACCCGATACGGGATTCCGTTCTCGTAAAACGCTTCCAAATACTGGAAAAGGCCCATTCCGTTCACCGGATCGACGGCCAAGACAGCTACTTTCTTCGCCATAACCATAATTTTTTAAATGAAACGATAGTTCTTATTAGTAAGTCTGTTATATTTGTATATGGCAAATGTAGGCTTCCTCCGGTACAAATACAAGAACGCACCTCGGAATAAGCCGATTACACGGCTGTAACGATTACTGGTTGTCAAATCATTCGGAGATCGAAAAAAATGCAAAATTTTCACCGCGACGGAGTCTGTCCGGTCAGAGACGTGCTGTGCAGACTGGGCGACAAATGGACGACGCTCGTGCTGGTCACCCTGCATGCGAACGGTATCATGCGCTTCAGCGACATCCAGCGGACGATCGGCGATATCTCGCAGCGCATGCTGACGGTCACCCTCCGCTCTCTGGAAACGGACGGCATGCTCGAGCGAAAGGTTTATGCTCAGGTACCTCCCAAGGTAGAATACCGCCTGACCGAACGCGGCCGCAGCCTGATGCCGCACATTGAGGGACTGGTCGAATGGGCGCTGGCGAACAAAGACGGCATTCTGAATGACCGGAACCGTACATAGAACCCGTAACGGCATATGTAGCCTAATCGCCCCATGTCCAAACCTGTTCTTGCGCTTCCGTGCCGATCGCCGCGAGGCATCGGCCCGGAAACGAACAGAGGAAAAAGCTCCGGTTCCGGAGTACGCTGAGGGCCGCTATGATCCGCGCAATGGCAAACCGGCCATCCGCTCCACCCGACATAAGGTTCCATCGCGAAACGAAGCCGTCAGACGATTTTCCCGCACAGGCGGCATGTTATCCGACCGGCACGGAGCGAATCTTTTAAAAATTAGTGTAAATTTGCAGGGACAAAACCGCCGATTATGAAAATTGCACTGATAGGATACGGCAAAATGGGACGCGAGATCGAGCGGATTCTCGTCGAGCGCGGCCACAGCATAGCCCTGATCGTCGACCGGGACAATACGGACGATCTGACGCCCGAGAACCTGCACGGAGTCGACGCGGCGATCGAGTTCACGACTCCCTCGACGGCGTTCGACAACCTGCGTATCTGCTTCGAGGCGGGCGTACCGGTCGTATGCGGCACGACGGGCTGGACCGAGCGGCTCCACGAGGCGGAAGCCTTGTGCCGTCAGCACGGCGGAGCCTTTTTCTACGCATCGAACTACAGCATCGGGGTCAACGTCTTCTTCGAGGTGAACCGCAAGCTGGCCGAACTGATGAATCGTTTCGGAGCCTACGACGTAACGGTCGAAGAAACGCACCATACGCAGAAAAAGGACGCTCCCAGCGGCACGGCCATTACGCTGGCCGGAGATATTCTCGACCGAATAGACCGCAAGACGCGCTGGACGAGCGGCACGACGACCGAGCCCGACGCGCTGGAAATCGCTTCCGTACGCCGCAGCGTCGTGCCGGGCATCCACACGGTTACCTACGAGTCGGAAGCGGACGTGCTGTCGATCACGCACTGCGCGAAAAATCGGTGCGGGTTCGCTACGGGCGCAGTGATGGCAGCCGAGTTCGTCGCCGGCAAAAAGGGAATATTCTCGATGAAGGACCTGCTGGGACTGGAATAAGAGCCGGCCGAGCCCATAAAAACGATACGAAAACCGACCGAAACGCCGTTTGTCGTCCGAACGGCCGCAGGGCCAATAAAAACACACAAGAATAGAAGTGAGCAAACTGAAGAAAATATGGAGCAACCGCTGGGTCAAGTTCGGCGTCGTTTCGCTCCTTTACACGCTGTGGTTCGTCGTATGGACCGGCAACCCGTGGCTGCTGCCGGGCATAGCCGTCATCTACGACATCTACATATCGAAATACATGTATCGCCTGTTCTGGCGCAAACACAAGGAGCGCAAGCAAACCAACAGAACCTACCGCAAAGTATCGGAATGGGTCGAGGCGATCGTGTTCGCTACGGTCGTGGCGACGCTGATCCGCATCTATGTGTTCGCTATGTTCGTCATTCCGACTCCGTCGATGGAAAAAAGCCTGCTCGTGGGCGACTATCTGCTCGTGAGCAAACTGGCATACGGTCCGGTGATGCCCAATACGCCGCTGTCGTTCCCGCTCGTACACAACACGCTGCCTCTGTCGCAAACGAAAAAGTCGTTCGTCGAATGGATCAAGTGGCCCTACCACCGGCTATCGGGGTGGGGGCGCGTCAAGCGCAACGATCCGGTCGTGTTCAATTTTCCGGCCGGCGACACGGTGGCGCTGATGGAGCCCTCGGCCAGCTACTACGACCTGCTGCGGCAGTTTCAGCAGGCCTACGGCGAGAAAGCCGGACGCGACATGCTGTTGCAGCGGACCGAGGTCGTGTACCGTCCGGTCGACAAGCGCGACAACTACGTGAAGCGCTGCATCGCTCTGCCCGGCGACACGATCCGGATCGAGCACTCGGAAGTATGGGTCAACGGCGAGCCGCAGCGCGAGATACCCGGCAGGCAGTACAACTATTACGTGCGGACCGACGGCACGACGATCAATCCGGAACTGTTCGGCCAAATGGGAATTGCGCAGAGCGACATACTGTACGACGCGGGAACTTACTTTCTGCCGCTGACCGACGAGAACGTCGAGCGCCTGCGGAGCCTGCGCAACGTGCGGGAAATCGTCCGCTACGAGGCGACCGGAGCCGATCCCGATATCTTCCCGAACAGCGAGTCGTACCCGTGGAACGTCGATAATTTCGGCCCGCTGTGGGTTCCCCGAAAGGGAGCGACCGTCGCGCTGACCGAAGCGAACCTGCCCCTGTACCGCCGCATCATCGAGACGTACGAGGGCAACCGGCTGGAAGTATCCGACGGGCAGATACGGATCAACGGAGAGCCTGCCGACAGCTATACGTTCGCCATGGACTACTATTTCATGATGGGCGACAACCGGCATAACTCGCTCGACTCGCGCTACTGGGGATTCGTGCCCGAGGACCATATCGTCGGCAAGCCGTCGTTCGTATGGCTGTCGCTGGACAAGGAAAAGAGCTTCCCCGCGAACATCCGGTGGAACCGGATTTTCCGGGGCGTAAAATAAAGTCCATGGAAACTCCGTCCGACAGCTACCTGACGATCGAGGCTCCGGCCGAAGCGCTGTATAAGGACAAAGGCAGCCGGTTCCTCGCTTTCGCCTATCCGGTAGCGAACGAGGAGCAGATACGCGAGCGGGTGGACGCGCTGCGAAAGAAATACTTCGACGCTACGCACCATTGCTACGCGTGGCGCCTCGGTCCTTCGGGCGACAGTTTCCGGGCCGTGGACGACGGCGAGCCCTCCTCGACGGCCGGCCGGCCGATCCTCGGGCAGATGCTTTCGCGCAACGTGACCAACGCGCTGATCGTCGTCGTCCGATACTTCGGCGGAACGAAGCTGGGCGTACCGGGCCTGATCGCCGCCTATCGGGAATCGGCCGCCGCCGCGCTGGACGCCTCATCGGTCGTCGAGCGGACGGTCGATGCAGTGCTGGAAATAGGCTTCGGCTATCTGGTGCTGAACGACGTGATGCGGATCGTCAAGGAAATGCAGCCGCAAGTGCTTGCGCAGCGGTTCGACAACGCCTGCACGATGACGCTGGCAATCCGGAGCTCCGCCGAGGAACCGCTCCGAGAAAGGCTCGCGGGCGTGGAAGGCTTGCGGATCGATCCGAAAGGCTATGTGTAACGGGAACCGACGCGTCGGAAACGCACGAGCGGAATTGCCGATACGCTCCCGGCAGGGAAATATCCGCTTACGGACGGGAGCGCAGCCTCAGGGGAGAGGGGATTCTTTCGACAAAAGACTACTATAAAGACCTGCATATGGGAAAGAAAAATCTGATCTCGATCACCGATTTCTCGCAAGAGGAGATTCTGAAGATCATGGAGCTGGCCGCGCGGTTCGAGGCCGATCCTCACCGCCAGGTGCTCGCCGGAAAAGTAATCGCCTCGCTTTTCTTCGAGCCTTCGACCCGCACGCGCCTCAGCTTCGAGAGCGCGATCAATCACCTCGGGGGACGGGTCATCGGATTCTCCGAGACCGCCAACACGAGCGTATCGAAAGGCGAGACCTTCCATGACACGATCATGGTCATATCGAACTATTGCGACCTGATCGTCATGCGCCACTCGATCGAGGGAGCGGCCCGCTACGCGAGCGAGATATCGAAGGTTCCGGTAGTCAACGCCGGCGACGGGGCCAACCAGCACCCGAGCCAAACGTTGCTCGACCTCTATTCGATCCAGAAGACGCAGGGCACGCTCGACGGCCTCCATATCGCCATGGTCGGAGACCTGAAATACGGCCGGACCGTTCACTCGCTGCTGCAGGCGATGTCGTTTTTCAACCCGACGTTCACGTTCGTCGCACCCGACGAACTGAAGATGCCGGACGAGTACAAGCTGTTTCTCGACGAAAAAGGCATTCCGTACACCGAAACGCGCAACATGGAAGAAGCGATCGACTCGGCCGACATCGTCTACATGACGCGGGTTCAGCGCGAGCGGTTCTCCGACCCGATGGAATACGAGCGGGTCAAGAACGTCTACGTTCTGAGGAACAGCATGCTCGAACGCACCAAGCCCAATATGCGCATCCTGCATCCGTTGCCGAGGGTGGGAGAGATCGACCCGGACGTCGACCGCAACCCCAAAGCCTACTATTTCCAACAGACCGAAAACGGCGTATACACCCGCATGGCCATCATCAGCTACCTGCTGGGCGTCGCCGAATAAACGGAACAAACCGCACAACACACGCCATACCATGACCGATCACACGGAAGGAAAACTGGAAGTCAGGGCCATCGAGAACGGCACGGTCATCGACCATATCCCGTCCGACTGCCTGTTCAAAATCATCAAGATTCTCGATCTGGAGCACGATACGCACCGGATCACGTTCGGAACGAACCTCGAGAGCAAGCGGATGGGCTCGAAAGCGATCATCAAGATCAACGACCGCTTCTGCAAGCAGGATGAGCTGAACCGCATCGCGATCGTCGCACCTATGGCCAAGGTCAACATCATCGAGAATTTCAGGGTCACCGAAAAGCGCAACGTGACGATACCCGAGACGGTCCGGGGTTTCGTGCGCTGCGTCAATCCGAAATGCATCACGAACAACGAGCCGGTCGAGACCTCGTTCACCGTGATCCGGGAAGGAGAGCAGATCGCCCTTCGCTGCAAATATTGCGAAAAGATCACGCACCGGCAGCAGATCGAGATTCTGAAATAAGCCGCCCGGCCGTTTCTCCGGAAAATACCGCCCGCAGGAAATTCCGAGCTAACGTTCCTTTGCCGGTTTTCCGTTATCCGGTCCGGCGATACCAGCCGAAGCGATGCGCTGCCACCAGCCTGCCGGCAGTGCAATATCGGAAGAACGGACGGAACAAGAAAGAAGCCGCATTAAAGAAACCGCATTTTCGTAGGAGGGAACGAACGTTCTCCGACCGAAAATTTCGAGCGCCGGCTTCTCCGGGACGATCCCCGAAAAAACCGTCCCGCACATTAATGTGCGGGACGGTTACTGTGTCGCCGATCGGAATTCGGGCTAGACGATTATCATTTCGTTTTAACCGATCTCCTTTTCACGGTCCCGAAACCGTCAGAGACAATCGATTCCATGCCGTCAGCCGATCTCTTCGGCCATTTCGGCATAGCGGCTCCACTGAATATCCTCGAGGGGCGTCGCCGAATCGATCTCTGCGCTACGTTTCTTGCCGAGTTGCTTGTCGGCCTTCTCGACAGACGCCAGCGTGCGATCGGTTCCGGTCGGCTCCGTATCGAGCAGCCCGTTCGTCCGGTCGACCTGCCGCTTCGGGTCATCGACATACTGCCATGTCTCATTGAAGCCGACGCTCTTGCCCTCGTTCCACGGCCCGCGGCTATCCTCGCCCTCGGACATATTGTAATAGAGGTTGCTGTAACGCGGATCGCTCTGAAGCACGCCGGGAGGAAAATTCGGCCGGATCGTGTCGAGCGCCGCCTCGAACTGCTGGAAATGGGCTACCTCGCGGGTCATCAGAAAGTTCAGCGTCTCGAGCACATACGGATCCTCGGTAAACTGCATCAGGTATTCGTAAACGATCTTGGCGCGCGACTCGGCAGCGATGTCCGAACGCAGATCGACCGTCAGATCGCCGTTCGCATTGACGTACGAGCCCTGCCAGGGTACGCCGTTGCTGTCGGTGAGGCGCGGACCGCCTCCGGTCAGCACGCCGAACTGCGGATTCAGCGTCGCCTCATGGATAAATTCCTCCCGATTGCCCTTGCTGCCGAACATCCGGGCAAAATCGGCCCTGTCGGCCGCGTCCTTCAACTCGCCGTTGATTCCCGACAACAGCATCTGAATCGTAGCCCCGACGATCTCCAGATGTCCCAGTTCCTCGGTCGCGATATCCATCAGCATATCGTACTTGTCGGGATAGGGATTCCGGCACGCGAAAGCCTGAACGAAATATTGCATGGAGGCTTTCAACTCTCCGTTACCTCCGCCGAACTGCTCGAGCAGCAGGCGGGCAAAGCGCGGATCGGGCTTCGAAACGCGCGCATTGAACTGAAGTTCTTTGACATGATGAAACATAAGCTGTACTTTTAAAGGTTTTTATTATATTGATTATCAACCTGAACAAACCGTATAAAAAATCCTGCTTCGCCCGACCGGCACCACCCGATACGTATCCGGCATACAGACGCCTATCTCCCGCATAATCAACGTTTCGATTCTGCTTTCAACGGCCGGACAATGCATCGATCGGAATTTCCCGATACTCCGCAAATCGCAAATCGTCTGCCAAACCGATAAATCGCATGACCGAATAGAGCCGTACAGAAACGCAACGCTAACGGAATGAGAAACAGCCTGCTGCCTTCGAACCGGAAAAACAGTCCGAAATCCGCATGCCGTCCGGAACGAATCGGAGCCGGAATAAGCACTCCGGTTATAGTCAAGCCCTCGGAACCGACGCACCGGACTCTTTCAAAAATGAAAACGGCCCGAATACATGCGGCCAACCCGTGCCCGAACAGCACGAACACGAATCCGAACAGCCTACGCCGATTGACAGGCCATCCATATTCCCGTCTTTTTGCACTCCGGACAGGCGGGGCGAGCAGCCGGACGCCGGAACGGTTTCATGTCCGGAACCGGAAGTTCGGCCAAGGAAGCGACGACCGGTCCGGCCGCGCCGACTACGGAGGCGTCCGTAAACGGACCGGTCGTTTGTCGAAACGCTCCGTGCGCGGATAATAGTTTTGAGAGAAATTCGTTATCTTTAGCGGTCTATTTGGAATTGAGGCATGAACGACTCGAAAGAACGGAAATACATCCACGTCAAAGGCGCCCGGGTACATAATCTCAAGAACATAGAGGTCAAGATACCCCATAACCAACTGGTCGTCGTAACCGGACTGTCGGGCTCGGGCAAGTCGACGCTCGCGTTCGACACCATCTTCGCCGAGGGCCAGCGACGCTACGTCGAAAGCCTGTCGGCCTACGCCCGCCAGTTTCTGGGCAAGATCAACAAGCCCGACGTCGACCTGATTACCGGAATCGCTCCGGCCATCGCGATCGAGCAGAAGGTCAACACGCGGAATCCGCGCTCGACCGTCGGCACGTCGACCGAAATCTACGACTACCTGAAACTGCTCTTCGCGCGCATCGGACGCACCTATTCGCCCGTATCGGGCCGGGAGGTCCGCCGCTACACGGTGGCCGACGTCGTGAACCGGATCGCCTCGCTGCCCGAACGGACACGCATACTGGTAACGGCTCCGCTGAAGCTGGCCGAAGGGCAGGGGCTGATCGAGAAGCTGACGCTGCTCGTCGGCGAGGGAATGCAGCGTATCTATACCCGAGGCGAAACGCTTTTCATCGAGGAGATGATCCCCCGCGCGGACGACTACGCCGGACGAGACGATCTGGCCATCGTCGTCGACCGGGCCCGGGCTACGTCCGACGAGGAAACGCTGAGCCGGTTGGGAGACTCGGTCGAGAACGCGTTTCGGCACGGAGACGGCATCTGCGAGATCGTCGTCCTGCAAGAGGGGGCAGATCGCGTCGAGCGTTTCTCGTCGCGTTTCGAGCTGGACGGCATCGCGTTCGAGCAGCCGACCGAGCATATGTTCAGTTTCAACAATCCGGTGGGAGCCTGCCCCCGGTGCGAAGGTTACGGCAAAGTGATCGGCATCGACGAGGACCTGGTCGTGCCCGACAAGACCAAAAGCATCTATCAGGACGCTATCGCCTGCTGGCGGGGCGAAACGATGAAATGGTGGAAGGAGCAGCTGATTCTGAACGCCCCGAAATTCGACTTCCCCGTCCACCGGCCGTTCTACGAGCTCACGCGCCAGCAGCGGCATCTGCTGTGGAAAGGGAACGAGCATTTTCACGGACTGGACGAGTTCTTCAAATACCTCGAAAGCGAACGCTACAAGATACAGTACCGCGTCATGCTGTCGCGCTACACCGGAAAAACCGTCTGCCCCGACTGCGAGGGAACGCGGCTCCGCAAGGAAGCGCTGTACGTGCGGGTAGGGGGCAAGAACATCGCCGAACTGGTTACCATGCCGGTCGAAGAGCTCGCATCCTTTTTCGACGGATTGCAGCTCGACGAACGGGACGGCGAGACGGCCCGGCGCGTGCTGACCGAAATCCGCAACCGGCTGCAGTACCTCAACGAGGTGGGTCTCGGTTACCTGACGCTCGACCGGCTCTCCTCGACGCTGTCCGGAGGCGAGAGCCAGCGGATCAATCTGGCCACGTCGCTGGGCAGCAGCCTGGTCGGATCGCTCTACATTCTCGACGAGCCGAGCATCGGACTGCATCCGAGGGACACGGCACGGCTGATCGGCGTGCTGAAAAAGCTGCGCGATCTGGGCAACACGGTGATCGTCGTCGAGCATGAAGAGGAGATCATCCGGGCAGCCGACACGATCGTCGACATCGGGCCGCTGGCCGGCTATCAGGGCGGCGAGGTGATGTTCTGCGGCGGCATCGACGAGTTGCTGAAAAGCGAACGCAGCCTGACTGCCCGCTACCTGACCGGCCGCGAGCGGATCGACCCGCCCCGGCGCGTCCGGCCGTGGAACCGATACATCGAAGTCGTCGGCGCCAGAGAGAACAACCTGAAGGGAATCGACGTCAAATTTCCGCTCGGCGTGATGACCTGCGTAACGGGAGTCAGCGGCAGCGGCAAGTCGTCGCTCGTACGCGACATCCTCTACCCGGCCGTCCGCCGTGTCCTGTACGATACGGGAAGCAAGCCCGGCAGCTTCGAGCGGCTCGGCGGCGATCTGAACCAGATCAAGTCGATCGAGATCGTCGACCAGAACCCGATCGGCAAGTCGTCTCGCTCGAATCCGGTCACCTACATCAAGGCATACGACGATATCCGCAAGCTGTTTGCCGACCAGCCGTACGCCCGTCACAACAACCTGACCGCATCGCATTTCTCGTTCAACATAGCCGGCGGCCGCTGCGAAGAGTGTCAGGGCGAAGGAGTCATCAAGGTCGGCATGCAGTTCATGGCCGACGTCGAACTCACGTGCGAGAGCTGCGGAGGCAAACGCTTCAAGGACGAAATTCTGGAAGTGCGCTACCACGGCTACTCGATCTACGACATACTGGAGCTGACCGTCGACGCGGCGATCGAGCTGTTCGCCGCGCATCAGAACGAAGATCCGGTCAACCGCCGGATCATCGAGAAGCTCAGAACGCTGCAGGACGTGGGACTGGGCTACATCAAGCTCGGGCAGTCGTCGTCCACGCTGTCGGGAGGCGAAAGCCAGCGGGTCAAGCTCGCATCGTTCCTGACGAAGGAAAACGCGCCGGACCCGATTCTGTTCCTGTTCGACGAGCCGACGACCGGACTCCACTTCCACGACATCCGCAAGCTGCTCGATTCGTTCGACGCGCTGCTTGCCAAGGGGCATACCGTCGTGATCGTCGAGCACAACATGGACGTCATCAAATGCGCCGACTGGGTGATCGACCTCGGCCCGGAAGCGGGCGAAAGGGGAGGGCGGCTCGTTTTCGAGGGAACGCCCGACGAACTGGCCCGCTGCCCGCAGAGTTATACGGGAAAATACCTATCTTTGACCCGCAAAACCGGCCGGTAACGGCCTCCGCTCAAACCCGTTCCGATGGAATTTACCCGATATACGCTCCGCAACGGCATTCGCTGCATTCACAAGCAGGTCCGCTCGGCGGCAGTCCATTGCGCGCTGACGGTCGGCACCGGAAGCCGCGACGAACAGCCTGCCGAACACGGCATGGCTCATTTGCTCGAACACGCTTTCTTCAAGGGGACCGAGCGACGGCGCGCGTATCATATCAACTGCCGCCTCGAAAACCTCGGAGGCGAGCTGAACGCCTACACGACCAAGGAGGAAACCGTGATCCATACGACGACGCTGCGGGCCGACCTGTCCAAAGCGGCCGAGCTGATCGCGGACATCGTCTTCCACTCCACATTCCCGGCCAAGGAGCTGGAAAAGGAGAAGGACATCATCGTCGACGAGATCAACTCCTACAAGGACTCGCCCTCGGAACGCATTTTCGACGATTTCGAGGACCTCGTGTTCAAGGGCTCGTCCTTGGGACACAACATACTGGGCAGCAAAGCCTCGCTGATGAAATACACGCGCGACGACTTGAAGCGCTTCGTGGCGAGAACATACAACACGGACCAGATGGTCTTCTCGGTGATCGGAAACGTATCGCCCAAGCGCTTCCGCGAAATATGCGACCGATATTTCGCCTCGCAAACGGCTTCGGCGCGAACGTTCTCGCGCGAACGGACCGCCCCGTACGAACCTTTCTCGAAAACGCTGCACCGCAACTGTCACCAAGCCCACTGCCTGCTCGGCGGCCGGGCCTACAGCCTCCGGGACGACCGGCGCGTCGCGCTGTCTCTGTTGAGCAATCTGCTCGGAGGGCCGTCGGCCAATTCGTTACTGAACCTGGCCGTCCGCGAGCGCAACGGACTGTCGTACAGCATCGAATCAAGCTTCACGCCGCTGAGCGACACCGGCATAGCGACGATCTATTTCGGCACGGACAAGGATCGGACGGACGAATGTCTCTCGATCGTTCGGCACGAACTGGAGCGCATATGCCGGGGCGAACTGAAGGAGCGGCAGCTCGGTATAGCGAAAAAGCAATACATCGGTCAGATCACCCTGGCCATGGAAAGCAACGAGAGCTACATGCTCAGTGCGGCCCGCAGCTGCCTGATCTACGACAGCGTGGACGGTCTGGACGAGCTGCATGCCAAAATCCGCTCGATCACCGCCGCGCAGATCGCCGAGGTAGCCGAGGAGATATTCTCCGAGCGGAATCTGTCGATGCTGCTGTACAAATGACGATGAACGATCTGGAACGATATATCGAGGCGCACATCACGCCCGAGGACGAGCTTCTGAGGGAACTCGACCGCGAGACGCACCTGAGCGTCGTACAGCCGCGCATGCTCTCGGGACACATGCAGGGCCGGCTGCTCGAAATGCTCGTGCGGATGCTCGCGCCCAAACGCATACTCGAAATCGGCACGTTCACCGGCTACTCGGCCATTTGCATGGCCCGGGGCCTGCCTGTCGGCGGCGAGCTGCATACGATCGAAGTGGACGACGAGCTGGAAGCGATCGCCGCGCGGTATTTCGCCCGCAGCGGCCTCGGCGACCGGATTTTCGCACATATCGGCTCGGCGCTCGATCTGGCTCCGGCGCTCGGCCTATTCGACCTGATCTTTATCGACGGAGACAAGCGCGAATATCCGGACTACTACCGGATGGCCATGCGGACGCTCGTCCGCAGCGGAAGCTATCTGCTGGCCGACAACATCCTGTGGTACGGCAAGGTAACGGAACCCGCCGCGCACAACGACCGCCACACGAAAGCGATTCAGGAATTCAACGACCTGGTTGCGGCGGACGACCGGGTCGAAAACGTCATCCTGCCGATCCGCGACGGGCTGAACCTGATCCGGGTTAAGTAAAAAGACGGGCATTGCCTTACCGCATGTCCTTGATCCCCGGTTCGCTCCGGTTTATCGGGACGCCAGCCACGACGACGCGCCCTCGAACGAGCTCATTTGCGGAATCCAAGAACAAAGCGTTAAAAAGGGAACCCGTCCATGCAGAGAAAACCGCTTTCCGGCCTCGTATCGCTCCGAATCGATCGTCGCGCTTCTCAGACAATCGGGGGGAAGAGCCGGGGAGACGACCGTCCGATCCGAAATCGGGCTCCGTTCTATTCGGTCGCATTTGCTTTCGGTTTCGCGAACATGATCTCATACGCTCTTTGATCGGGTTTCTTCATAGCTCCCGTAGCGGCATCGATTCCCCATCCGAGCAAATCGAACAGATTGATGACGGAAACGGCGTTGAACGTTTTGAAGATCGTAAAGCGCACAGGATCGTATCCCTCCGATTCGACTTTGACTTCCGTATCCGTAAATCCCCGCTTTACTCTCGTTTCATAGGGGAAAGCGTTCACTTGGTGTTTTTTGCCGTCGATAGTCAATGTCGCCGATTCAACGGGAACGTTCGTATCGAACGTGACCTTGGCCCGAGAACCGCAAAAAACCGTGGCGCACGACGAGAACAAGACAACGGCCGCTACATTCAAAGAAAAACATCGTCTCGGACGCCGATTTTCTCAGCAGCGAAGATACCCTCAATACTCCTGAAACTTGGGACGCATCACTTCGGCGTACAGCACGGCCATCTTCGGATCGAATCCGTCCGCGAAAATTCCGCGCGCCGGCGCCGGCTTTTCCGACTCCTCGGAACCGCCCGCACCGGAAAGAACCGGAGCGGCCACGGGAGCGGCCGTCCGGTCGGCAAGCGACTGCTCGTCATAGGAAAAAGGAACGTCCGTGCGATTTCCGTCCAGCTCGTCGATCGCCTGTTCGTCGTAAGAATAATAGGCGGGAGCCGCCGCTTCGGTCGCCGGCTCCGCCGGAACCTCGGCGGCATATTCTCCGCGATCGCCGCCGGACGCAGCTTCGCCTCCCTTCGGGGAAGCGTCGCTCCGGCCCGATTGTATCTCCCGGATCAGATCGTCCCAAGGCGAGGAGGGCAGGGTAGTCTTCTCCTCGGGCAAAGCCGCCCCCCGGTCTTTCTTTTTCTTTGAGAGAAGGGCCGCGACAACGACGATTATCAGTGTGATCAGAGTTTCCATAGCGCGCTATTCTTGATTGTTCTCCACACGGTTGACTTTTTCGATCCCGCGGATCTTGCCCACTTTTTCCATGATGACTTTCAGGTCCTGAATGTTCTTGACATACAAACTGACACGACCCTCGAAAATCCCGTCATGGCTCTGAATATGCAACTCGCGGATATTGGTGTTCAGTTCGCCGGCCACGACCTGCGAAAGCTCCATCAGGATACCGATCCGGTCGATGCCGCGCAACTCCAGCACCGACAGGTACGACATCGCCTTGTGACTCGACCATTTGACCGGAGTCAGGTTGTTGCCGTGCTGCGCCGCCAGCTTGATCAGTTCGTTGCAGCTCTTCTTATGAACGTCGATCTTGTGCGTATCCGGATTGTCGTAGCCGACTACCTCGTCGCCCGGTATCGGATTGCAGCACGGAGCGATTACGAACTGCGGGGCCTCGGGGTCGTCCCCATCGGGCAAAGCGGTCGCTTTCCGATTCTTTTTCTTGTCGTCCCCGCCCAGAAACTTGAAGGGATTGGGTATCTGCAACGACCAGAATTTCAGTATTTTGCTGGCCGAATTTTCGCGGAGCACCTTGCCCAGATTGTCCAAGCGGACGATTCCCGCACCGAGCTTGCTGTAAAACTCGTCCTTGTTCGCGCATTCGTAGGCCGGCAGCACCTTGCGGAACACGCGGGCGCTCGGCGTCACCCCGAAATCCTTCAGGCGCGCCTCGAACAGCACGATTCCGTTGGCGATGTTGTTCAGCTTGTCTTTCTTCAGGCGGTTCATGATCGCCTGCTTGGCCTTCGTCGTAATGACGTGCTCGAGCCACTCGGGCTTGGGCGAAACGTTTTTCGAAGTGATGATCTCGATCTGGTCGCCGCTGCTGATCGGCGCGAAAATGGACTCGATCTTATGGTTGATCTTGGCCCCCATGGCGCTGTGACCGATCTTCGAGTGAATGTCGTAGGCGAAATCGAGCGCCGTAGCCCCCTGAGGCAACGTGCGCGAGTCGCCCTTGGGCGTGAACACGACGATCTCGGACGTGTAGAGACTAAGCTTGAAATTGTCCAAAAACTCGACGGCATCCTCCGTCGGACTGTTCAGCGCCTCGCGGACCTGCTTCATCCAGCGGTCGAACTCTCCTTCCTCCTTCGACAGCGTGTCGGACTTGTACTTCCAGTGCGCGGCGAATCCCCGCTCGGCGATCTCCTCCATGCGCTGCGAGCGGATCTGCACCTCGGCCCAAATACCGTCGGGCCCCATGACCGTCGAGTGGAGCGCCTCGTACCCGTTCGCCTTCGGAATGTTGACCCAGTCGCGGATACGGTCGGGCTTCGGCTTGTAGATGTCCGTCACGAGCGAATAGATGTGCCAGCACTGCGATTTCTCGGGAATCAGCGGAGAGGGCTTGAACACGATACGGATCGCGAATATATCGTAGATCTCCTCGAACGGAATGTGCTTGCGCTGCATCTTCGACCAGATCGAGTAGATCGACTTGACGCGGCCCGATATCTCGAAATCGATGTCGTTCGCCCGAAGCTTCTCGATGATCGGGGCGTTGAACTTCTCGATGAAACGCGACCGCTTGGCTTCCGTTTCCCGTATCTTGTTCTCGATCTGACGGTAATCTTCCGGAAAGCGGTACTTCAGCGTCAGATCCTCCAACTCGCTCTTGATCGCGAACAGACCGAGACGATAGGCCAGGGGTGCGAACAGATAGATCGTCTCGCTGGTGATCTTCATCTGTTTGTGAGGCGGCATCGAGCCGAGCGTTCGCATGTTGTGCAGCCGGTCGGCGATCTTGATCAGAATCACGCGTACGTCGTCGGAGAGCGTAAGCAGCACCTTGCGGAAATTCTCGGCCTGTTCCGACGCGCTGGTCTTGAAAACCCCCGACATCTTGGTCAGTCCGTCGACCATCAACGCGATCTTCGGGCCGAAACGGCTCTCGATATCCTCTACCGTATAGTCGGTATCCTCGACTACGTCGTGCAGCAGCGCGGCGACGACCGACTTGACTCCGAGCCCGATCTCGTCCACGACGATCCGAGCGACGGCCAGCGGATGCAGGATATAGGGCTCCCCCGAGCGACGGCGCACGCCCTCGTGGGCTTCCTTCGCCAGAAAAAAAGCCCGCTTGATCAAATCCGTGTCGTAGTCGTTCTTGCATATCTTCGAGCAGGAAGACATCAGCTTGTCGAACTGCTCGCCTATGATACGCTCGTCTTCGTCAGAATATCCCATTCACGCCCTTTTATATCAACAATCGCCCGTTCCGGACCTCGCCCGGCCGATCAGTCGGCAGCCGCGAGCCCCGCGCGTACCTTGGCTTCGATTTCGTCCCGAAGCGCCTCGTCGCTCTTGAGCAGTTCCTTCACCGAATCACGCCCCTGACCGATCTTGCGCTCGCCGTAGGAAAACCACGAGCCGCTTTTCTTGAGAATACCCAGATCGACGCCCAGATCGATGATCTCGCCGATCTTGGAAATGCCTTCTCCGTACATGATGTCGAACTCGGCCCGGCGGAACGGAGGCGCGAGCTTGTTCTTGACGATCTTGACCTTCGCGCGGGCTCCGAGCTGCTCCTCGCCGTCCTTGATGACCGACGCCTTGCGGATATCGATCCGGACGCTGGCATAGAACTTCAGCGCGTTTCCGCCCGTCGTCGTCTCGGGATTGCCGTACACGACTCCGATCTTGTCGCGCAGCTGATTGATAAAGATGCAGACCGTGCGGGTCTTGCTGATACTGGCGGTCAGCTTGCGCAGCGCCTGAGACATCAGCCGGGCCTGAAGCCCCATTTTCGACTCGCCCATCTCGCCCTCGATCTCGGCCTTGGGCGTCAGCGCGGCTACGGAGTCGATCACGACGATATCGATCGCGCTCGAACGGATCAAATGGTCGGCGATCTCGAGCGCCTGCTCGCCGTTATCGGGCTGCGAAATAAGCAACTCATCGATGTCTACGCCCAGTTTCCGGGCATACGCGCTGTCGAACGCATGCTCGGCATCGATGAAGGCAGCGATGCCGCCCGCTTTCTGCGCCTCGGCGATCGCATGAATCGCGAGCGTCGTCTTGCCCGAAGACTCGGGACCGAATATCTCGATCACCCGGCCCTTGGGGTAGCCTCCGATGCCGAGCGCCTGATCGATCGTAATCGATCCCGACGGAATAACCGGGACCTCGTCGACCTTCTTGCTGCTCATCTTCATGATCGCACCCTTGCCGAAGTCCTTTTCGATCTTGTCCATTACGGCGCTCAGCACTTTGAGCTTCTCCGGATTAATCTGTGCTTTTTCTGTCATAGCTATAGCGTTCTTTATTTATTCAGTTATGTGTCAGTATTCCGATCGAAGGAGCGTCCTCCCGCTTCCGCAAACGCCTTCCTCCGCTCCTCCTGCCCGTTTTCAGCCGAACGTAGCCGGCAAGCGCCTTTTTCGGGTTCGGGACAAGCGCGCCGGTCCCGAACATTCTCATTTATAAGCCTCGACGATCTGCTCGAAATGGTCCTTGGTCCGAACCTTATCGAGCACCCTCTCGATCATGCCCTTCTCGTCGATGACGAACGTCGTGCGCAAAATACCCATGAACGTACGCCCCATGAACTTCTTTTCGCCCCAAACGCCGTAGGCTTTCGCAACGACCTTGTCGGGATCGGAAAGCAGCGTGAAGTTCAGCCCCTGCTTTTCGATAAATCCCCGATGCGATTTCTCGCTGTCGGGACTTACGCCCACGACTTCGAAGCCCATCTCGCGCAACTCGTCGCGGCCGTCGCGCAGACTGCATGCCTCGGCCGTACAGCCCGGCGTATTGTCTTTCGGATAAAAATAAAGAATCAGCTTACGGCCGGCGTAATCGGCCAGCGTCCTTTTGTTTCCGTCCTGATCCGTCGCCTCGAACGCAGGCGCCGGACTCCCCGCTTTGAGCTTTTCCATAAATCGTCGCTTGGTTACATGGTTGCCGCCGGAAAAAGGATTCCGGCGGACAAGAGGTAAATATACGCTTTTTACCAAAACTTAAAAAGTTTTCCCGGTCAAATATAACGCCAGAAAAACTTTTCCGTTTTCGTGAAATTCCACCGCCTCCCCGCAGGAAAGAACATGCACGCATACCGCGCTACCGAGCGAGCACTTTCTTCTCGATCTCCTCGACCTGATAGCGGAAAAGCTTGTCGGTCTCCATCAGATTGGAAATGGCCTTGCAGGCATGAAGCACCGTCGCGTGATTCTTGCCTCCGATCGCCGCTCCGATCGCCGTCAGAGGAGCCTTGGTGTGTTGCTTGCTCAGATACATCGCGATCTGGCGCGCCTGCGCGATTTCGCGCGTCCGCTTCGGCGAGTTGAACGTCTCCGCATCGAGTCCCATATGCTCGCAGACCACCTTCTTAATATGATCGATCGTAATCTCGCGCCGGTTGAACTGCACATACACCTTCAGAATCTCCTTGGCCAACGTGATCGTAATCTTCTTGCCGAGAAACGAGGCGTTCGCCACCAGCGACGACAGCGCGCCTTCGATTTCCCGCACATTGGCATTGATATTCTCCGCCAAGAACTCGATTACCTCCTGAGGCACCTCGGCCCCCAGCTTCCGGGCCTTGCCCTGTACGATCTTGACCTTCGTCTCGAAATCCGGCAACAGCAACTGCGTCGAAAGCCCCCACTTGAAGCGAGTGATCAGCCGCTGCTCGATGTCTTTCAGTTCGACGGGCGGCTTGTCGGAGGTCATTACGAGCTGCTTGTTCGACAGGTGCAGATGATTGAATATGTTAAAAAAGGCGTTTTGCGTCTTGTCCTTACCGGCCAACTCCTGTATATCGTCGATAATCAGCACGTCGAGCATCTGATAGAAATGGATGAAATCGTTCAGCTCGCCCTTGATCGCCGCATTCTGAAACTGCGCCTGAAACTTGTTCATCGACACGTACAGCACCTGCAGCTGCGGCTTACGCTGCTTGACCTCCATGCCGATAGCCTGCGCGATATGCGTTTTCCCGAGGCCCGAATCGCCGTATATATATAAGGGATTGAAAGGCGTCCGCCCCGGATCGACGGCCACGGCCAGCCCGGCCGAACGGCAAAGACGGTTGCACGCGCCTTCGACAAAGGTATCGAACGTATAATTGGGATTGAGCTGAGGATCGATCACCAAACGCCGTATGCCCGGAATGACAAACGGATTCTTTATATTCGTCGTATCGGACTGCGCGACGAACTTGTTGATCGCCGTCATATCGGCATCGCCCACGACCGTGACGGCGGCCGGCTCCGTCTTGGGCACGGCGTATCGCAACTTGGTCTTGAGCCCGAAAAGCTGATGAATAATGGGTTTGAGCAGCGGGATGAAGTGCTTTTCGATATGATATACGTAACTCTCGTTGGGCACTTTGAGCTTCAGCGTCACTCCGTCGAAATCGAGCGGAACGATCGGCTTGAACCACTTGGCGAACTCCTCGTCCGAGGTATGCTCGCGAATGCGGCTCAGACAGCTTTGCCACACATCTCCATATGTTTGGTTATTGATTATCATGAATTTCTTACTGTTTCGCAAGACAAAATTGTAAATAAAATTACAAAAAAAACATCGCCCCGAGGTTGTTTGTTTGGCAAATATTTATATAGAAGAATAAGGGTTCCGAATAGGTCCGATTTTAACCTTTTGATATAGAGTATTCAAAAAATTAGCATTATCTTTGTTTATAGTTTTTTTCAACCAAGCGGAAGTTCGGTATAAATAAAACAAATGAAATCATGAGCGAGAATCTGGATTTAATTGTCAAAGAAAGAGCCGAAAAATGGCTGTCCGACAGTTATGACGAAGAAACAAGAAAAAAAGTTAAACAACTGATAGACAACGACCCTAAAGAGCTTACCGAAAGTTTTTATAAAGATCTGGAGTTCGGCACGGGCGGCCTGCGGGGAATCATGGGAGTCGGCACGAACCGGATGAACGTCTACACGGTCGGCATGGCCACTCAGGGATTGTCGAACTACTTGAAAAAGGCTTTCCCCGACGAACCGATCCGCGTGGCCGTCGGCCATGACAGCCGCAACAACAGCCGCCTTTTCGCCGAACGGGTGGCGGACATTTTCGCGGCCAACGGCTTCAAGGTTTACCTGTTCGACTCGCTGAGGCCGACCCCGGAGCTGAGCTTCGCGATACGTCATCTCCATTGCCACAGCGGCGTAGTGGTCACCGCTTCGCACAATCCGAAAGAGTACAACGGATACAAGGCCTACTGGTCGGACGGCGCTCAGGTCGTTGCGCCGCACGACCGCAACATCATCGCCGAAGTGCAGAAAATCACGTCGCCCGACCAAGTCATGATATGGAAAGGCGACCGAAGCGAAAACATCGAAATTCTGGACGAGACGTTCGACCAAATTTATCTGGAAGCCGTTCACGGACTGTCGCTGTCGCCCGATGCCGTCGAACGCTACCACGACATGAAGATCGTCTATACGCCGCTGCACGGAACCGGAGTGATTCTTGTCCCCGAGTCGCTACGGAAATACGGTTTTACGAATATCCTGACCGTCAAGGAACAGAATATCCCGGACGGCAATTTCCCGACAGTCGAGTCCCCGAATCCGGAGGAACGCTCGGCCATGAAAATGGCGATCGAGCTGGCCGAGAGCGAAAAGGCCGAAGTCGTGCTGGCGACCGACCCCGATGCCGACCGCATCGGCATGGCGCTCCGGGACGAGAACGGTCAGTACGTGTTGCTGAACGGCAACCAGACCTGTTCGCTGCTGGTCTATTACATCGTCAAGCGCTGGAGCGAGCTGGGACGGCTCCGAGGCAAAGAATACATCGTCAAAACGATCGTAACCACCGAGCTGGTCGCCCGCATCGCCGAATCGTTCGGAGTAAGGCACTTCGATTGCCTCACGGGCTTCAAATACATCGCTACCGTCATGCGCAACCACGAGCAGACGATGCAATACATCTGCGGAGGAGAGGAGAGCTTCGGCTTTCTGGCCGAGGATTTCGTACGAGACAAGGACGCGGTCAGCGCCTGCTCACTGGCCGCCGAAGCCGCCGCATGGGCTAAGTCGCAGGACATGACGCTGTACGAACTGCTCAAAGAGATGTATGTGCGCTACGGCTTTTTCCGCGAGGCTTTGGTCTCGGTAGTCCGCAAGGGAAAGGAAGGACAGGAGGAAATCGCTAAAATGATGAGCGACTACCGGTCGGATCCTCCTCGGAGCCTCGGAGGCTCTCCGATAGTCGTCATCAAAGACTATCTGAACGGCGAGGCGCTCGATCTCACCAACGGCAGCAAAACACCGATCGACATGGAACGGTCGAACGTACTCCAATTCACGACGGCCGATTCGACGGTCGTATCGATCCGGCCATCGGGTACGGAACCGAAAATAAAGTTCTATTTCGGCGTGCGTGCCGAATTGAACGATACGGCCCGATTCAACGAAGTACAGGCCGAACTCGACGGCAAGATCGAATCGATCAAAAAGGAAATGGGATTGGTTTGATCCCTCGAAGAATATAAAACTACCGCTACGAAACCATGGCAACCATCTTTACCCGAATCGTCCGAGGAGAAATCCCGAGCTACAAGGTAGCCGAGGATGAAAGGTTCTTCGCCTTTCTGGACATCAATCCGCTAACCAAGGGGCACACGCTGGTCGTTCCCAAGCAAGAGACGGACTACCTGTTCGATCTGGACGACCGCACGCTGGCCGATATGATCGTCTTTGCCAAGCGAATTGCGCGAAAACTGAAAGAGAAAATAGAATGCAAAAGGGTGGCGGTCGTCGTACTCGGACTCGAAGTTCCGCATGCCCACATCCACCTAATCCCGATTCAAGACGAAAAAGACGTGGATTTCCGCAAAGAAAAGCTCAAACTATCCCCCGACGAATTTCGAGCGATAGCCGATACAATCAGCTTATAATCAAATAACTATAATACATAAAAAAGGCGCTTTGGGCGCCTTTTTTTATTTAACATAATTGATGCGCGCGGAAAAACCGCCGAATCGCTCAAGCGAAGGAGGGTAGGAGATAACGCAAAATAATTACATCCGAACGATTTACCCAATCTCATATATTACATTTGTATACATTACACATGTAACTCTGTTTTTATGATTACAAAACTATTAAAAAAAATGTGGTTATTGTATTTGCTTATGTCTATTTACATTTGTACTATCCGCTTTCAAGAAAAGAAAATACCGCTGTACAACGAGTGATAAACGATTTGACATTTAAATACAAAATACTATAAATAAGATATATATATCGTATTAATTAAAGTTAAACACATATTGAAATATCGGGATTATCGGATAAGGCCAAAAATTCATACCAAAACGACTTCGGTTTACAATATTTAACATTGATAATCAGACATATAATATACGTAATCTAAAGTATTGAAACATGTGTTTCCCTTTTTTGATTATCGATCTGTATCAATATTTCATTGACTTATTACAATTGTAAAAAGCTATTTTTGATTTTCGTCGTGTATTTTTGTAATCCGCATGCGGGGAATTCGAGCAAATTTATTTAACTTTGTAAAAAACCGAAAAATGCGCGAAAGGCTGTCGAAATTCATCGAAATGGAAAGGCTGACTTCTTCCAGACTGGCGGAAATTCTGGGTGTTCAGCCGTCGAATATTTCCCATATTCTCGGAGGCAGAAACAAACCCAGTTTCGAATTCATCGAAAAGTTATTGCTGCGTTTTCCGAAACTCAACCCGGATTGGATTATTCTCGGCAAAGGACCGGTTTATCGTCCCGAGATACCTTCTGTCGTTCGGCCGACAGAAATTCCTGAACCGGAAACCGATCTGAATCTTTTCTCGGATACTACGACCGCGATCCGTTCGCAACAACATGACGCTCCCGAAAAATTCCTCCCGGCCTCTGATGTCCAAGATCCGGCAAAGGAAAATTACACGGCCTCGGAACCATCCGTTCATGCGGATATCGATGAAGTCCCGGAATCGGAAATAGATCGAATCATCCTTCTCATGAAGGATAAAAGCTGCATATGCTATCGTCCGAAATGATTCGTATGAATTTAACATAATAGCAAGAGGCGTTGTCGATTTTACGGAAGGAATCCAAGAACAAAATTGCTAAAAGTCATATCTCCGTAAAGAAAATACCTTTTCTCTACGACCGTCGTTCAGTGCTTTCATTAAGAAAGCTTCAAGACTAAAAGAAATCACAGAAACAGGCAAACTAAGATTCATACAATAGTCCTATTTACAGCGTATTATAATTTGAATCCTGCAAGTTTACATATGAATTATAATTAGCATTATGTTAAATAATAGTGCTTTTCGCTTCTCCTATAACAAGCAATTGCCTGCAAACATTCTCAACCAAAACAGAATTTCAGATCGACGAGGTCTACACTACTATCTCAAATCATGATAATAATGCTCGCACTCCGACGCACTGCAACAATAGAAACCTTGAATCGAACGATATTTCAATTCAGACTGCTCCGAGGAGACGCAGCTCATACCCGACATCGATGCGTTCGGCTTGCGGCATTGAGCGAGCTGACAGATCATTTCCCGTTCGATTCGCGGGCAAGAATGGACAAGGCCGACACAAACATCGATGCGTTCGGCTTACGGCATTGAGCGAGCTGACAAATCGTTTCCCGTTCGATTCGCGGGCAAGAATGGACAAGGCCGACACAAACATCGATGCGTTCGGCTTACGGCATTGAGCGAGCTGACAAATCGTTTCCCGTTCGATTCGCGGGCAAGAATGGACAAGGCCGACACAAACATCGATGCGTTCGGCTTACGGCATTGAGCGAGCTGACAAATCGTTTCCCGTTCGATTCGCGGGCAAGAATGGACAAGGCCGACACAAACATCGATGCGTTCGGCTTACGGCATTGAGCGAGCTGACAAATCGTTTCCCGTTCGATTCGCGGGCAAGAATGGACAAGGCCGACACAAACATCGATGCGTTCGGCTTACGGCATTGAGCGAGCTGACAAATCGTTTCCCGTTCGATTCGCGGGCAAGAATGGACAAGGCCGACACAAACATCGATGCGTTCGGCTTACGGCATTGAGCGAGCTGACAAATCGTTTCCCGTTCGATTCGCGGGCAAGAATGGACAAGGCCGACACAAACATCGATGCGTTCGGCTTACGGCATTGAGCGAGCTGACAAATCGTTTCCCGTTCGATTCGCGGGCAAGAATGGACAAGGCCGACACAAACGGGTATAACGAATCGCCTCATACGCTGCGCTGCAAACGGTCGTTACAGGGATTTACGACGGAGCCGATAGCTTGCCCTGTCGAAGAAACGCCGGACGAATTTCCAATAAAAGCACGTAGCTCGTCCTACGAGCAGCGAAACCCTATTTACCCTATTTACCCTATTCGAAATGCCGATCGTTGTCGCCGAGCACGATCTCATCCGCCGAACAGGACGAACACCACGAATATTCGGCCCGTTCTCCCGGCTCCCATTTTCCGCCGCACCCGACAGCCCCCATGTGCCGCCGCAGTTCTCGAACCCGAAAACCGACACGACCCGATTTCGCAGCACGAACAGTCCCTCGATTCAGTGAGGGCCCGACCAGACAAGCGAGCCTTAGGAGCATTATTGGCTGCATTTACCGGTCATCATACCATGCACGGGGGAGATACGGGAGTCCCCGAAAGCCGATTTATCCTATCCCATTTTTTATCGGACGACAGCCCAAAACAAACATATGTCGCCTGTATCGTGCGGTTTCCGGCGAGCACCCGGCAAACAAGAAGGACGCCCGACGGACGTCCTTCTTACTTACTCTCGCGAGACCGTTACCCGATCCCGGACTATCGAAACGCCTCGCTTATGTCAAGCTGAAGCGCTGATAACATAACTTTCATATCGAGAATAACCGGTTACCCTCGATCTACAATTCGGAAAGAATCCGCTTTTTCAAGGTATTCATATCCGCATCGGTCACATACACTTTGCCCCGGACATGGTAACGCTTTTTCGTAGGAGCATCGACAGGCTTCAAAATCAGTCCCATGCTCTCTCCCCTATGGAAAGCTCCTTCGGCATTGAGGAAAACCAAGGCCAAAGCATGCTTTCCGTCGGACGAACGGACCGCCACAGCCCTTACGGAACCGGCCAAGCTATCCTCCACTTCGGCCCATTCTCCGTCGACCAAAGCCTCCGGACGAGCACCTTCGAACGCCGTTCCGCTCAAGTCGATCGTATACTCCGGCGAAGAATGGCTGTAATCCGGCTCGTAGTTCTGCCACCAATATTCCAGATCGATGTCGTCTTCGTTGGGGCTTAGGCGGCCGCCTCTCTCCCACTCTGCAAATTGCTGCTTGAACCACAGCGAGTTGCCTTCGCTGAGGCTCCATTTCGGCGTGAAACGCTCGTCTCCGACAGCATACATCGTAGGTTGCGGGATCGTCAGTACGACATCTCCTGCGGACGTCGCGATCTGCACGGCGCTTCCGACGGGAGCACCCTCATACTCGATCTGGCTCAACTCGATCTTACCCGGCATACGGAGGCTCTCCCCTACCGTCACTTTCAACTGTTGCGGCTCCTCAGAGGCCGAAACGAGGAAAACGGCTCCGAACGTTCCGTCCTCGTCGCAGAATACCTGATAGCCATCCAGAGCGTTGTTGCGCGAATGATAGAGAGGTCTCCACGCGTCTCCCTCACGAACGAATATGCGAGGCATGCGCCATTGGGTCAACCCTTTGACCACGACGGGAATCAGGTTCTTGCCACCGGCCACGGTGAACAACGCTCCGTTGTTCTCGGCCCTGACCACAATCGGCAGATCGCTCACCTTCTCGCCCTGCTCGACCGACACCACGTGCATAGCTCCCTCTGCATCGTAACGCACGACCATTTCGGGGCTCTTCGTGTCGAACGTAGCTCCATAGGGCAACCAATAGCCCTCGATCTCGATAACGTCGCCCGCTTTCAGCTTCAGGTCGTCCGTATCGGGCACCAGACACATGCGCGTGTCTTTCGCAGCATCCTGCTCGAAGACATTCTTATAACCACCCAACTGAACCGTAGCGGCCGGCTTGAGTCCCCCTGCGCTGAATCTCTTTACGATAATCGCATTCGATCCTCTTTTGTTCAGCGAATCGCCGTACTCCGCGATAAAGAAATTTTCCTCGGGCAATGCGACTCCTTTCACGGGGAAAGGCTTTTTGCTCGGATCGAGCCTGATCTCGTCGACACCGGTCGCCGCAAAGCGGTCGAAACGCAGCCCCTGAATAATCGACGCGATAGTCAAGAAGCGGCAATTCGCGCGAGCATCGGCGATTTCCAGCGGCTGGAGCACCTCGTAGCGAACCTTGAAATAACTGCGGAGCTCGTCGTTCTGAGGCGTCTCGAAAATGTCGGCCGTCACTTTGATCTTGCCGTCGGAAGTCAGATAGCGCAGACCTATATCGTACCAGTTGGGCCCCGTACTGCGATAAACGGTTCCCGTATAGACCGGATGAATCCAGTCCTTGCCGTCGTAATAGGACAGGAAGCTGTGTCCGGCCAGATTGTCGTGCTGAGGCTGGTCTACCCAAAAGCATTCCTGACTCATGGCGCGGAAATCGGCGATCGTCACACCTCCTAATCCGGCAAACTTGAACGGCACGTAACAGGTCGTCTCGGTCACGCCGGTCGAGCTGTGAAAATAGTCCATCCATGCTCCGAGCGACGACCAATGCTTGGTCATGTGCCGTCCCCAGTTCTGGAACAGGTGCAGGCTCGTCAGCGTATGGCTCTCGCCCGGCTCGAGATAAAGCGGAAAAATCGTTTCGCTGAACGGCTGGTCGGTCGGATTATAGAAAGCCTCCTCTTTCTCGCCGGCAAAGTTCTTTGAAACCTGCACGACGATCGGCATCGGATGCCCTTCGCGATCGAGCAGCATACCTCCCTCGGTGATTTCTCCTCCGTCGGACGACTCGTGGCAGACATAGATTTTACGCTTCACGCTGTCGTTGTTCACACGGAAAGTAACCGTCTCGTAAAAATTCGGCTCGTCGTAAAGTTTCTTTTGGAAGCCGCCGTCCGTGTGACTGCCCAGAATATAGCAGCCGCGCTTGCGGTCATACCGCACCGGATTACGTCCCGCCAACAGGCGGAAAGCATCGGCCGGCAACGGTTCCGACTCTCCGAATATCGGGAACGAGTAGCTCTGGATCGTACCTTTAGCAAAAGGTTTGAAGCCGTCGTATTTCTGCTCGACGAGACCTTTGACCTCCATCGAGGCGGGAACGAAGCGACCCGATCCGTGCCAGGTAATGTCAGCCAGTATCTTCTCGGGATAGCAATACAGCGTCAGGTCGCCGCGCAGCGCAGCCGTATCCTTCTTATCCGTAGCCAAATGCACGTCGAACCAGTGTATCTCGCAATAGTACGGTCCCCGGCGATAGAGATTGATGCGCGTCTCACCTCGATAGTTCCGCGTCGAATATCGAGTGCCGGACGCGTCCTCCATCTCGAACCAAAGCCAAGGAGTTCCGTCGGCCTTGTTCTGCAGCAAATGAGGCGCGCGCAACTGTCCTATCAGATGATACTCTTCGGCAAGTATTTCAAAAGCCGTGCGCGAGGAATCGGTATAGGCCACTTCGAGCTGAGGCCTCGCCGCAACAGGCTGATAACGGAAATCTTCCTGCCACAGAGCCGCATCGGGCTCCCGGCCGGCAGAATCGGAACATGACGTCAGCCCCGCCGTCAAAAGAGCGGTCGACGCGCAAATTACCAACAGGTTTCTTTTCATAACAGGTTCGTGTTAAAGGTTAGTGTCAAAAGGTCGGTGATAGTACCGGCGATATCAAGGTTAGTGTCAGCATATGGCAGCCGGTTTCCGTCGTCTGCCCGGAACAAAGGAAAGAATCGTAAACCTCCGACGCCGATGTTCCGAACCGAAACGGTCCCGGCAAGAGCGTTCCCCTCGATCGAACAATCGGAAAGCTCCCCTACTCCGACCGGACCTCCTCGTCCGGTCATTGCAAAAAACGTCACGGTCCGAAACGGAACGTGACGTTTTTTGCTAAAGAAAGCCGTAAGGCTTATCTGGAAAGACCGAATCCGCGGAGATAGATTGGAGATCCGTCACCATGCCCATCAATATCAAGACGCATAACCTGACCTTCCTTGCCAGCGCCGGGGCCAGTAGGAGCCCCATTTTGATATTTGTCAAAAATACCTGGAACGCTTGCTGAAAAATCAAATGTCACTCTCTTCCATTCATCGGAAGGATCGCAGGTAGGAGTAGTAATCGTATCATCACCGATTACCACGAAGAAAATCTGCAACTGAAAAGCAGATGTCGCCTTGTATTCAAAAGTCAACTTATTGTAATCCGCAGTAATTTGCTTGCTACAAAGAAACTGAAGCCATGCATCACCGGAATTCGCCTCATTCTGGAATTCGTAAATCGGATAGATTCCATATCCTTTAACCGCACCATCATTCTGTGACTCAAATTCCATCTGATTGGCAGGCATACTTGCAGTGAAATTGAAATAAAGCATATCTGCTAAATTCGCTTCCTCGGAAGTACGCCCGCGACCAGCCAGATTGCGAATCGTCAGCGTCACGCCGGCCTTGTCTCCCAAACCGATCTTCATGGAAGAGCCGATACTCCCCCACGTGCTGGACAACAGACCCATGTCGAAAGAATAGGTCTGCCAGTCGTCAGAAGCAACCAGATCGGGCAAAACCGTGTAGGAATCGCTGTTGCTCTGATCCAACTGAACGCTCGGGGTAATCGTTTCCGAAACCTTGTACTCGAACGTCAGCACCTGTCCCTTCGTCGCAGCCAAAGCCTTGTTCGTAAAGAAGTAGGCATCCGCCCCTGTCGTCTTGACTTCGAAAACGACGTCGTCGCTCTCTTCCTCCGTGAGATCCGTTAGTTCGACGTTGTTCTGCTTCGTTTCATCGAACGTGAAATAATTCGCATTGACACCGGTATCCCATCCTGGGCGACCGTACACATCCTCGAAAGAAAGCTGCGTAGGATCGTCGTCGCTGCAGGAGGAAAAGCCTACACCGGCCGCAAAAAGAAAAAATATCAATCCAATCTTTTTCATATTTTCAACTTTTCATGCATTCGGCCGTCCGGAGACTTCCCTCGGAGGGAGCCTCCGGACATCCGAATTCCATTTCAAACTCGATTACTGCACATAAAAGGTAAAGCCGTTCGAAACCTCGTTGTGGTCCCAATCCTCCACCACCAGCCGAATCTCGGTATCATCCTTCGCATCGATCGTACCGGAAACCGTTACGTTCAGATCGTCGGGAAGACCGGCAACCAGCCTTTCGGTAGGCACCTTGACCTCATCGCTGAGAACCTGATAGCGAATCTCCTTTACGGTAGCGATTCCCGTATGGGCGAAGACCTCGAAACTATAGCTGATCCTCTCTCCGGTAGCCACAGTGAACCGTTCGGTCGACGAAGCGTCGTACTCGGCCCCGTTCACATACACCTTGATCACGGGCGGATCGGCCAAATCGTCCTTGCAGCCGAACATGACCACGGCAATCAACAGCAGCGCCAACCGACTCATCACCTTTTGCAAACCATTGAATTTGACATTCATTATTCGTATCATAACAGTATCTGCATTAATAAGTTAGTTTTTCTCAACGACCACATCGAGACTGATCGTCTGGTTGTTCGAGACGTCTTCGTTCTTACGGTCGATCTCTTTCACCTTCATCAGGCCGTAGCGGCCGTCTTCGGTCCGGAAAGCGATCATATCCTCCTCTTCCAAAGCCGGAGCGATCTTGCCCGCGGTATAGTCGAGAACCGTAGGATAATCTTTCGCCCGATCGAAGATATCCTTCAGCTCGGAAGCCTTGTTGACCTGGTCGAACACGCTCTCCGTGGTCACCAAATCCGTCGCATCCTTGAAGATCACCTCCGGATTCAGATCGTTGACCACCATCGCGTAATTACCGGTCTTGTAATACTCGTCGAGAGAAACCAGACAGGCCTTGTTGTCATTGCCCTCGTAATAGGTAAATCCGAGGTCGATTCCCTTGGGATCGTTGGCGATATTGGCAACGAAGAAAGTACGTCCCGTCTCAAGGCACAGGAACGTCTTCGACGTAGCCGCAGGCATTCCGTCCGTCAGTTCGACATTGTACTTGGTTACGTCCATAAAGAGATTCACCCGGGCCGACGAGAAATTCCGATTGACGTCCTCGACATAAACCGAGTACGAGCAATCCTCGCTCAAGATCAGCGTATCGGAAACGACGTACTCGTTGTACACGTTCAACTCTGCGCTCAGGTCGATCGTTTTCTCCTCCATCGGGGCATCCATATTCGCCCCCAAACCGGACCGGTACCATACTTCGATCTTGGCAATCGGCGCGGCCGACTTGATGTCGAAGCGGTAAACCACCTCGGTTCCGTCGGGAACTCTCAGCTCTGCCGTACCCGGTTCGGAACCGGCGACGAAAGTCGTCGCGGAAATCTCGGGTCCTTCCGGATCGTTGTCATCGCATCCGACCAGTCCGAGCCCTCCGAGCACCAGCATTATCATGAACAATTTCAATTTTTCCATAATACCATGTATTTACATTTAATATAAGACGAAATTCTACCAACCTTCATTTTGTTCCCATGACGGATAACGCATCTTCTCGGCAAACGGAATCGGGTAACGATACATCGCCGGTCTGAACGTACGATCCTCGACCTTGACGACATTGTAGTCGAAACGCTCTCCGATCTTGATGATCCGCATACCCATCAGCGGCTGATTCTCGGTCGTTTCAGCGATTTTCCAGCGACGGACATCCCAGAATCGATGCCCCTCGAAGGCCAGCTCGATCCGACGCTCGTTACGCAGCTTGGTTTCGTTCAGCGAGGCCAAAGGAGGCATATCGACTCCGGCGCGCGCACGGACCTGATTGACCGCCTCCAAAGCCGACAGGTCGCCGCCGTTGGTCACATATCCCATCTTGGCGTTAGCGCCGTGAGCGTAGAACATGGCCTCGGCATAGTTGAGCAGGATTTCGCCGTAACGGAACAGGTACCATACGTGCGGCACGGACACACCCTGCGGCAACTGCACCTTGTCCTGAACGAACTTCTTCAGGTAGTAACCCGTCGTCGTACAGTTCGTATTGTTGATGCCGGCAAGGCCGCCCACGAACGATTCGACGGTAGCATCGTTGAACGTATCGCCGTTGCAGAGAATCGTCTCATAGAAACGGGGGTCGCGGTTCGCATAAGGATCGTCCGGGTCCACAGCCGAACCGTCTACCGTCTCGTAAGCGTCAACCAGATTCTGCGACGGGCAGGTGGCATTACCGCCGACCGAAGTCGTCACGTACTGGTCGGAACCGCCTTTGGGATAATTCCACGACTCCATGTGATTGAAGTTGCCGAAATTGGGACGATTGTCCAGAATATTCTCGGGATTGCTGCTCGAACGGTCGAACTGCATATTGCGATAAGAGATATTCGTCGAATAAAGCCCCAGATTGATCACATCGGCAGCGGCACGCGCAGCGCGATCGCACAACTCGACATCGTACTGTCCCGAAGGCGAGTTCAGCGGGCTGGCGGCATACAGCAGCACGCGGGCCTTGAGAGCCAGCACGGCGCCCTTGGTTATGCGGCCGTACTGGTTGTCGATCCACTTGCCGTTCGTGTACTGCGTATTCTTCATCGTCTCCAAAGCGTCGTACATCGGAGCCAGACTGTCCAAAGTGCGAACGATATACTCGACCACTTCCTGTCCCGGAGTGCGCTCCAGCGCAAGAGCTTCGCTTTCGGTCAGCAGCTTGTCGGCAATGGCGATATCGCCGTAGCGCTTCCAGAGTTCGAAATGATAGTAAGCCTTCAGAAAGCTGGCATCCAAACGATATGCATGCCAGTTGAACACTTTGGTAGCATACTTCTCGGGCTCGCCTTTCTCGTACTCACGGAAAGTGTACTGCGGGTTGTTCACCGTATCGGAAAGACGCAGGAAGTCGTTAGCAGAACGGATCGCCTGATAGAACCGGGCATAAAGGTCATCCGGATTACTCTGCGCATTCCAGCTACCCGTATTGAACTTCTGAACGCTGGAACTCTGCTGATTGTTGTCGGCCTCGTCGCACGCACTGGCATAGCCGCCGTTGCCGACTGCCGTGAAGCCGTTCTCCATCGCCCAGTACAGGCCGGCCCACAACTTCGCCAAGTAATCTTCGTTATTGACTACCTTCTCTTCGTCCATCTGCCCCTTCAGGTCGACCTCGAAAAACTTGTCGCAGGAATAAAGCAGTCCGCAAACGGAGAGGACGAGCAGAATTTTTGATATCTTGATTTTCATAATATCCTGTTTTCAATTGGTTAGAATGTCAGACTGAGTCCAATACTGTACGAACGAGTGGCAGGATAACCAGTGAAGGTTTCCGGATCGATGAAATCCATCTCGCGACTGATCGTAAACAGATTCTGTCCCCTGAAATACACCTTGGCTCCACGGAAACCGATCTCCTTCATCCATTTCTGCGGGAATTCGTAACCGATCTCCAGGTTGCGAAGCTTGAAATAGTCGTTCGACCGCAGCCATACCGTGCTGGCCTGCGAGTTGTTCGGGTTATTCAGCGTAGACAACCGCGGCAGTACGGCCGTAGCGGCCGTCTCGGGCGTCCAGCTTTGCTTGGCATACTGGAACGCATTGTTATTGTTCCAGAACGGCAAGAAAGTATCGGCAGCATTGGTCAGCATGATCGAGCTGTTGATCGTTCCTTGTCCCATAGCGTACAGATAGACGTTCTTATACTTCAGGTTCAGGCTGAAAGTATAGGTATACTGGGGAAGGTCCTGATACCCCATAGGAACGACATCGAAACTGTCGATCATACCGTCATTATTCACATCGACATAGCGCGCATCGCCTTCCTGTACGGAACCGTAGGAAGGAATGGCCGTCATGTTGTCGAGATCCTCGGCCGTATAGAAGCCGTCGCACAAAAGGCCCCACTTCTGTCCTACGGCCTTGCCGATCCAAGAGAGATACTTCTGCGTATTGAGGTCGTAAAGATTCGCATCCGGCCGCTTGTTGATGATGTTGTGATTGTACCAGATGCCGCCCTGAACCGAGTACTCGAAATCGCCGGCATGGCCGAACACCTCGAGCGTAGCCTCGTAACCGCGATTGGTCACTTCGCCGCCGTTACCCCAGCTGGCTCGCTCTATACCCATCGTGAGAGGCTGCGAGCCCGTGTTCCGGGTAAGGATATCCTTACGCACATCGTGGAAATAATCGAACATCAGGTTGACGTGGTTGAAGAAAGTACCTTCGATCGAGATATCGGTCTTATACGACTTGTCCCAAGTAATGAAAGGGTTAGCCAGCATATCCTCGAACGTACCTCCGATTGAGGTCGTCGTGCCCGGCACACCGAAAGTGTAAGTGCCCGAATTGTAATAGAACTGCTGATAGAAGATACGATCGGTGGCAGAACCTCCGGTGAAAGCCGAACCGCCCACCTTGCCGTACGAAGCGCGCAGTTTCAGGTAGTTGACCACCTTACTGTCCTTCAGGAAGTTCTCCTTGGAAATCACCCAAGCCAACGCTCCGGCGGGGAAGAAGCCGAAACGGCGCCCCGGCATATACTGTTCCTCGCCATAGTAGCTGGCTGCGAACTCGGCGAAGTAACGATCCTTGAATCCGTAGTGCGCACGGAATCCGAAACCGGCCGTATTGAACTTATAGTAGCTTCCGCTCTGCTGATAACGGTCCATGTGATACATCAGCATGGCGTCGACCGAGTGGTCGCCGAAAGTCCGGTTGTACGCAGCGAAAGCCTCGAAGTTGAGACGCTGATACTGGTAGTTCACGGAGCTCTGCCAAGAGAGGTCCGTATCGTCGTTGTACTGGCGGTACGCATACTCGCCCGCGCCGGTCACGGGATCCGGAGCCCCCGTAATATCGAATACCGCAAAGTTGCGCAACTTGTCGTCGGCCACAAGCATCGCATTCATCGCCGAACCGCCGATGCCGACCGAAAGTCCCTTGACCGTTTCGCCGAAATCGTACTTCAGTTTCAGCGTCATATCCAAGTTGCGGTAGAGCCTGGTTTGGTAACCCTTGTGCGCGACCAGACCCAGCGGGTTGTTCGTATAGCGGGACGTGCCGCCCAGCGAGCCGTCCGGGTTCACCAACGGATACTCTTGAGGCGGAGTACGCATGGTAGCGTCGAGAATGCTCGCGGTGGTGCTACCGGGGAAACGACGGCTGTCGACACGGCCTCCCATATCGATCTGCGCAGAGAGGTTCTTGGTGATGTTGACGTCCAAGTTACTCCGCAGATTGAAACGGTTCATCCGCACCTGAGTGGTATAGTCGTTCAGGTCGGTATGATTGAACATACCGCCGTTGTGCATGTAGCCGGCCGTCACCATGTACCGCACGGCTTTCGTACCGCCGCCGATATTGATGCCGACGTTCGAGATCAGAGTCGACTTCTTGAATATCTCGTCGAAGTAGTTGTTGTCGGGATGCGTGTACTGGTACACTCCGCCCTTGCCGTAGTTCGGGAGGTCGGTGATCGGGTCGTACAAGACAGGCAGACCGTCGTTGGTACGCGCCTGATTGTGCAGCACGGCGTACTCGTACGCATTCAGCATATCGGGCTTGTTGGCGAATTCCTGCCACCCGACGTTGACGTTCACGTCGATCGTCGTCTTTCCGACAAAACCGCGCTTGGTCGTTACCAACAGGACTCCGTTGGCAGCCTGCTGTCCGTACAGAGCGACCGCAGCCGCGTCCTTCAGAACCGAGATGCTTTCGATCTCATACAGGGAAAGCTGGTTGTACTCCGTCCTGAAACCATCGACGATCACCAGCGGCGTATTCGCGCCACCGTAGGTATTGAGTCCCCGGATGTAGATGCTCGGTTCGTCTCCTCCCGGCTCGTACGAGCCTTTTTTAACGATCAGACCGGGCAGACGGCCGATCAGGGCCTCGCCTATCGACGTAGCCGTCGACTTTCTCAGCTCGTCGGCATGGACCGTGCTCATCGACGAAGTCACTGCGTCGTATTTTTGCTTGCCGTAAGCCACGTCCACCATCCTTTCGGATGCGCGAAGCGTGTCTCCCAAAGTCGGAATCTCTGCGAAAGCTCCCGTTTTAGGTCCTTCGGCCTTGACGGTCGTCGCGGACACAAACAAGATCAGGAACGATGCAAAGCAACTTTTCACCTTGTCATTTATATGTTTTTTCATATCGTAGTCTCGATTTAGAAATTAATTACTACCATCCCGGGTTCTGTGCCAATACACCGTTCGTTGTCAGAACGTCCGTCTGATAGAGCGGGAACAGATACCACTTCGACGACCATACGCGCGTCTCGTAAAGGAATTTCGAGAAAGTCGGATTTTCCATGTCGCCGGTAATCTTCATACCGTACATATTGCCTCCGATGTACTTGTCGCCCACTTTCCAGCGCTTGTAGTCAAAATAAATCTGATCCTCATAGCAAAGCTCGACGATACGCTCTTTGCGGATGCATTCGCGAACGTAAGCCTGATTGGCTTGGAAGCCGGGCTTATTCTCCAGCTTGGGCTGGCCGGCACGCTCGCGGACCATGTTCACGTACCGAAGAATTTCCGTCGAGTTGCTGGCATAATCCACCTCGTTGAGCGCCTCGGCGTACATCAGGTAAAGATCGGACAAACGCATGTAAGGCCAGAAAGCCTGCGGATAGTTGCCCAAACCTGCGATGTAATCGTCATCGAAGAACTTGGCGAGATAGTAGCCGGTGAAAGCCTGCTTACCTTCAGGATACTGGTCTCCGGCAGGCTCCATTCTCATGTCGAGGATGAAAGGACCTATGTTCTTGCCCAAACTGTAGCCATGATGATAGATAGTCGCGTTGAACCGGCGGTCCAGGTTATTGTAAGGATCGCTGACATTCTGCCAATAGTCGGAAGGCTGGTCGCTACCGTCGCGCAGCTCGTATTTGTCGACCATATTCTGCAACGGAATCAGATAGGTGCCGACCGTTCCTCTCAACTTCTTAAGCGTAGACCAGATGGTCACGCGCGATCCGGACTGGTAAGCCTCGCTGGCGTAAGAGTCGGCCGGGCGGGTACCCCAGATGATTTCGGGATTGCCTTTCGCCTTTCCGCTGGCGTCGATGTCGGGGAATTCGGTCACGGCAGCCTTGTAGTCTTTCACCGGATCGCCATATTTAGTATAGAGCGCATATCCGGCTCCGTGAGCCGCATTGATCGCCTCGAGGCAAGCATCAGCCGCTTCCTGCCAACGATTCTTGTCGTAGGTCTCGTGCTTGATCAGCTCCTGCTTGCTAAAGCTCGGATAGTACGACTGGTTGTTCTCGGGATTGAACAGCGGGCTGGCCGACCACAGCAGGACGCGGGCCTTCAGCATACGCAGAGCCACCTTGTTCACACGGCCGAACTCATTCACTGCGTTACGCTCGGGGAGCTCGGGCATAGCGATCGCCCGGTCGAGCAGGCTGCATATCGAATCGACCGTCCGCGAAATCGACATACGGGACATATCGACCGATTCGCCCATCGTAACGTAATGGTCGATCCAAGGCAGACCGCCGTAGCGCTTGAACATTTCGTAATAGCGCTGAGCGACCAGCCCCAAAGCCTCGGCCTTACGCTGATTGATATAACTCTGAGGCGTACCGTCGTTCACCATATCCACCTTGTCGTAGAAGTACCATGCGTTACGAATGGCAAACCAGTCGTAATCCCATTTGTCTTCACGATAGGGATTGATCGTACCGGCAGTCAGCAGACCTTCGTGGTACTGAGGATGTACGAAGTTATAACCGCCCTCCAAAGCCGTATCGGCCTCGTCGGAAGCGCACGAAATCGGAGCGAAGTAGATCAGGATACCCTGACTCCAAGGACCGTTACCGTTCAAGCAGGGCCAGCCCCACGGAAGCGACGAGTAAGGCGCGGCCAGCACTTTTTCGGCATTCTCGATGGTAGAGAACACCACCGCTTCCGTCTGTCCGGACACGTCGCTCGGTTCCTCCAAGAAGTCCTGACAAGACCACATCAACGAAGATGCCGACAATAATAATAATGCTATTTTTGTTTTCATCGTTGTATTATCTTTTTAATTAAAAGGTAATGGAAACACCTACGTTATAGATCTGCATAAGCGGATAGAACAAAGTACGGTGCTGAATACTTTCAGGATCGAAGTTCTTCATCTGGTGGGTAGGAGTCCATGTCCATACGTTCTGAGCCGTCAGGAACACCCGAAGGTTGTCGATGCCGATCGACTTCATCCACTTCTGAGGCAGGTTATAGCCCAGCTCGACATTCTTCAACCGGAGGTAAGTCGCGTCGTAAGCCCAGAAGCTCGAGTTCACGAAGTTACCGCTCTGCTGGTTGTTCGTCGTGTGCAGGATCGGATACCACTTGCTGCGTCCCGTCGGAGTCCAGCGCTCTTCCACACCGCCGAAAGCGGCACCGCCCTCGAAGAAGTGTACCCGGTTCTCCTGCTGAGGCATATAGTAGAAGCCGGCGCCTCCCTGAAACAGCATCGAAAAGTCCAAACCCTTGTAGTTGAATCCCAGCGAAGCCGTAAACGTCGAACGGGGCATATTCGAGTTACCGAAATAAACGCCGTCCTTGTCGTCGATCTTCATGTCGCCGTTCACGTCCTTGAACTTCAGGTCGCCCGGCACGGGATTCGGATTATAGATTATAGGTGTTGTACGGATTGTTCGGATCGTTGATCTCTTCGTAGCTGTCGAAAATACCCTCGCAGATCAGACCGGATATTTCATCCAGCATATGGCCCGTCGCATACTGATAGGGATAATCCTTCGAGCTTTCGGAAAGTTGCAAAGTCTTATTGATCGTGTAAGCATAGGACCCCTTTACGAAATAGGAGAAATTCTTGCCGATCGTACCGTCCCATCCGAGTTCGACCTCGAATCCCTGGTTCCGTACCTTAGCGTAGTTTTCCTTGTTCGTCAGATAAAGAGTATGGTAGCCGTTGGCCTGAGCATTCGTCTGGAAATCGGGGAATACGAAAGACGGATAGGTCACCATATCGGTCAGAATGTCCGAACGCATCTCCTTGTAAATATCGAACACGAAGCTGAGACGGTCGTCGAAGAACTTGGCGTCGATACCGAGATTGTACTTCTTAGCCGTTTCCCACGTCACATTGTAGTTCGGAGCCTTACCCTCCTGAATAGGTCTCAGCGTAGTGTGCTGCGGGTTACTCTGGTCTCCGACATAGTACACGGTACCTCCGGGAAGACCGCCGAACGTCGTAGGCAGATAGAGGAAGCGCGAGTTCGTCCGGTCGTTACCTACCTCACCGTAGGAACCGCGGATCTTCAGGAAGCTGACCGTCTTGCGGATGCTTTCCATGAAAGGCTCTTCCGAAATAGCCCAGCCCACAGCCACTGCGGGGAACGTACCGAAGCGCTGCCCTTTCGGGAAGTTCTCGGAACCGTTGATACCGATGCTGAAGTCGAGGAAGTAGCGGCTCTTATAATTATAGGTAGCACGTCCTACGAAGCCCAGATAGGCATGCGGGACATCGGCGAAAGAAGACTCGTAGTAGCGGCTTTTCTCCATGTTGTACATCGCCAAAGCGGTTACGCTATGATCGCCGAACGAGCGAGCGTAATTCAACGATACCTCGGCGTACTCCTTGCGGCGCTTCTGGGAACCAACAGCACTCGAAGTCAGCGGACCGTCGTTGCCGCTCTTCTGCATATAGATCGTTCCGTCCTCCAGCTCGATCGGACGATAGGTGGCATACTGACGCTGGCGGTTATAACCTGCATCGCTGAAACTGTCGAACGAATACTTACCCTGAGCGGGAAGTCCCTTGGTAATGAAATCGAGGTCGTACTTCAGCGAGAAGACCGTATTGGCGGTCACCTGATTGCGGGTGTAGTTACCTCCGGCGAACAGCATCGTGATGATCGTCGGATTGGGGTCCGTTCCGGTAACGATGTAACGGTTGTCCGCGTCGAAACCGGCCGTCGACCAAGGCTTGGCCTGATAGAGCTTCCAGAAGAACTGGTTGTCGCCCGGCGAGTTGTTACCCTGACGGCGCTCGAAACGTCCGTCGATATTGATGCTGGCGGACAGCCTCTTGGTGAACTGGAAGTCGAGGTTGGTTCTCAGAGACAAACGGCGGTATTCGTTATTCGGGTTGAAACCATAACCCGCTTTTTTCTTCACCAGACCGTCCTCGCTGTAATAACCTACCGAAGCGTAATACTTAACGAAGTCGTTACCGCCCCGGACGCTCACGTTGTGCTCGGTCTTGGGCGAATACTTCTTCAGTACATAGTCCGCATAGTCCATGCTCGGATAGAGGTAGTCGTTGAAATGGTAGCGGTATTTCATCAGGTCCTCGAAACTGGTCGTAGCGCCCGTACCGTCGTTATAACCCATTTCGTTCTGATAATAGAGATATGCATAAGAGCCGATATTGTGACGCAGACGAGTCGGCACCGACAGACCGAAGCTACCCGAATAGGTAACGGTCGCCTTGCCGCTCAAACCTTTCTTCGTCGTGATGATCAGTACGCCGTTGGCGCCCTTCACACCGTACACGGCGGTCGCGGAAGCGTCCTTCAGAATCGTCACGGACTCGATATCGTTCGGGTTGATCGTTTCCCAGCCCGACATATATCCTTTCATCAGGTCGGCATTCGCGCTTTCCTGAATACGTCCGCCCGACGAACGTTCGACACCGTCGACGATAACCAACGGGTCCGCATTGTTCAGCGTAGCCTTTCCTCGGATTCGGATCGTCGGAGCCTCCGCACCCGGCTGACCCGAGTTCTGCATCGTGGTCAGACCGGTCAAACGTCCGGTCAGAGCCGATCCGACGTTGCCGACGGGCGCCTTCATGATGTCCTTGGCCGTCGCCGAAGAAAGAGAAGCGACCACGGACGCCTTTTTCTGCGTACCGTAAGCGATCACGACCGTCTCGTCGAGCGCCTGCTGTTCGGTCTCCAGCTCAATCCTCAGATCCTTGACAGGACCTTTGACAGTTTGGTTTTGAGGAACATAACCGAGAAAACTGATCGCCAGCTCGGCCGGAAACTTATCGACGTCAATCGAGAAAAGTCCCCCCGGGCCCGTCATAACACCCTTCGTTGTGCCTTTCAGGAGAACGGTCGCGCCGATAACCCCATTCCCGGATTCATCGACCACCGTTCCCGATACCATATTTTGCCCCATACCGTAAAGGGTGCAAAAGCAAAATAAACACAAGATTAGTAATTTTTTCATCATAAGTTAGTTCATTAAAATGGTAGTTTTCAAGTTTAAAATCCGATCTCTCATTCTCATCTGCATTTTGTCATACACTCTATTTTGAAGTTTAAGTTAATAATGTTTGAAACAGTAGGTCATACGGACATTTTCATCCCGCATTTTTGCTTATACAATATTACATAATAGCTAATAATCGTTCTTGTCAATCCATACCAAAATATATCGCAAACGTTCAATATTCGCCAATAATTATTACATTTGTTTCAAAAGTATTCCCTTTGTCTCTTTTCCGACCCGCAAACGGACTTTTTAAGAAAAAGGTGCCGCCCACGTCGAGAACGGAGTGAAGAATACACGGTCAACAAAGAAGTCGTTTGAATCAAAACAACATAAAACAATAAAAATCAACATGTTAAAACACAACAAAACATCCGACAAACAGCATTGCCCCGCTCTTATCCGGCACGAATTCAAAAAACAAGCATCCGTTCCGCCGCATTCGCCATCTCAAAAATAGCAAGAATGTTCAATATAAACGAACGATTGGAGTAAATTGATATCCTATCCCGGCAAAATAAGCGCTACACGCCGGCAAGCGTCATCAGAACCAAAAGAACCTCTTCATGGAAACCGACATGTGGATACTGGCCACCTCTTCTTCCTTAGCGGACGCCGACCTGCCATGGATCAACCCGATAGCAATCGCGGTTGCCGTCTTACTTATCATCACGGCCGCTTATTTCGTCGTCAAGGCCCATATAGATAAAAAACTGGCGAAAGAAAGGGAGGCCATGATCCGATCGCAGCAGGAACAGGAACTGAAAACGGCCCAAAACAAAATCCGATTCCTGACCAACGTGTCTCAGCAACTGTTCACTCCGCTGACGCTCATATACGCCCCCGTCAACGAACTGCTGCGACGGACCAGAGACAGCAGGGATCCCGTCCCGACTCACGATGCCTACTGCCTCTCCGAAATCGAGCGCAACAGCCTCCGCCTCATCCGATTGATCGAGCAGCAGCTCGACTATGAGAAACTGGACCAGGGACAACTGACACTTCAGATCGGTCCGTCCGACATCATACCGCGTATCCGGAACGTGATAAACGGGTTCAATCGTATATCGGGAGAGAAAAACATCGATATACATTTGGACTGCCCGTACGACTCGCTGGTCCTGCCGGTCGATTCCGACAAACTGGAGAAGATAGCAGCCAACCTGATCGGACATACGCTGAAAAACATCCGCCCCAACGCAACGGTCTGGATCGAACTCCGGGTAACCGTCGAACCCGACTCTATTTTCGGGCTCAAAGGAATCCACGACAAATACCTTCAAATCAATATAATAGACAACGGAAGCCTGTTGTCCGAAGAAAATTTGAGCCATTTGTTCGAGCGTTATCGCCGGGCCGGCAAAGAGGAGATACAAAACGAGTTCGGAATCGACTTACATTATGTTAAAAAATTGACCGAGCTGCACGGCGGCAGAGTCATCGCGCGACGGCGCCAGACGGAAGGCACGGTATACAGCGTCATTCTCCCGGCAGACCGATACGACAAGTCTTCACACCCGAATTCGGCTCCGGATTCGTCCCTGCCCGCATTGAATCCTCCGCAACCGCCGGCCGAGGACGACAGAGAGGGGAAGACCCCGGATCGAACGATTCTGGTCGCCGTCGACGATCCGGAGCTCGGTCTGTTCCTCCGAACGATCCTGATGCAGAGTTGCCGGATCGTTACGGCGACCGACGGCCAACAGGCATACGAAAAGACCGAAGAGATCCGCCCGAATCTGATCGTATGCGACCTGAGTCCGGCTTCGAGGATGTTCGACTTGTGCAGAAAGATGAAAGGCAACGACCATACGGCCCGCATCCCCGTCATTCTGCTGCTATCTCAGACCGAAACGGATGGTCAGATCGCGGGCTATGACAGCGGAGCGGATATCTGCCTGCCGAAGCCTTTCAAGGCCGAGCTACTGGCAAGCATCGTCGAGAACAGACTGGAAAAAGAGCCGCAAAAAGAAAAAATATCGCAGACCGTAGCGGAAGAGAAACCGGAATCGCCGGATCGAAACGATCTGCACCCGCTGGATCAGAAATTCATGGAAAAACTGTACAAGTTCATCGAGGAGAATCTTTCCGATCAGGATCTGAGCGTTAACACCTTAGGAAAAAACCTCGGTTTCAGCCGCACCAGCTTCTATCGGAAGATCAAGCAACTGACGGGACAGACCCCGAACGATTTCCTGCGCATATACCGACTGAACCGCTCGGCCGAGCTGATCCGCGAAGGACAGTTTCCGCTGAACGAAATCGCCGAGATGACAGGGTTCGGAACGCACTCCCATTTCTCGACCTGCTTCAAAAAACACTTCGGAATCAGTCCGAGAAATTTCAAATAGAGCGAAGCGCGCACGAAAACGGGACCGGGAGCGCCCGATCCTCGAAAGTTTGCGTACTTTTGGGGAAAATATCCGGAGTGCGAAAAATGATAATGCATATTCTGAAGTCAAACGCTATGAAGAGATGCCTGCCGGCCATTCTGTCAGGCATGCTGCTGGCCGCCTGCTCCGTCGCCGAACCGCCGCGCGAACAGTTGTCGGTCAGCATCGAGCCGCTGAATTTCCTGACCCGCCAGATTGCAGGCGACGATTTCGAGATCAACGTACTGGTCCCTCCGGCCGCCAGTCCGGAAACCTACGAGCCTACGCCGGCTCAGATGAAGCGAGTGGCCAACTCGGCGGCATACGTCGAGATCGGACTGCTCGACTTCGAGCATAATCTGGAGCGGTCGATCCGTGAAAACATGTCCGGCGTACGGATCGTCCGCACGGCAGACAGCGTGCCCGTCCTGACCGGCGGACATGGGCACGGACACGACGGGCACGGAACCGATCCGCATATCTGGACCTCGCCCCGCAATCTGCGCGTCATGGCAGCGACCCTCCTGAGCCAACTCGAAAGCATGTACCCCGACTCGACCCGCTACCGAGAGAACTACGAACGTTTCGCGAACCGCATGGATTCGCTCGACCACGCACTGCAAGCGATATTCGCCGACGGTCCCCGCACCTTCGTCATTTACCATCCGGCCCTTTCCTACATGGCCCGCGATTACGGTCTGACTCAGTTGGCCATCGAGGACGAAGGCAAGGAGCCCTCCGGAAACCATGTCAGGACGCTCGTAGACGAAGCCCGAAACGCCCGAATTTCCCGGATTCTCTATCAACGGCAGTTCAGCCGCTCGACGGTCGAAGCGCTGGCGTCCGAACTGGAAGCCGAAACGGTAGCCATCGACCCGCTGGGATACGACATTCCGTCCAACCTGCTTTTCATAGCCCATTCGATAGCCCATGACCAAACTGATCGAACTCAATGACGTATCGGTACGATACGGGGCGTGCGAGGCGCTGAGCCACGTCTATCTGGATATTCATCAGCAAGACTTTCTCGGGATCATCGGACCGAACGGCGGCGGTAAGACCACGCTGGTCAAGGCGATTCTCAAGGCGGTTCCGTACACGGGGAAAGTCTCCTACTCGAAAGAGATCGAGAGCGGCGGATACCGCCGTATCGGATATATGCCTCAGATTTCGGATCTGGATAAGACGTTCCCCATTTCGGTGCGCGAGGTCGTTCTTTCGGGCCTTCAGGCACGCAAGAAACTGTTCGGCCGGTACACTTCCGCCGACAGGGAAAAAGCCGAAAATCTGCTTCGTATCTGCGGAATCGAATCGGTCGCCCGACGGCCGATCGGCGCCCTGTCGGGCGGACAACTGCAACGGGCCCTGCTCGGGCGGGCTCTGATTTCCGATCCGAAACTGCTGATTCTGGACGAACCGACCAATTTCGTCGACAACCGGTTCGAGAAGGAGCTTTACGCGCTGCTCAAACAATTCAACGACAAAATGGCCATCGTCATGGTATCGCACGATCTGGGAACGATTTCCTCCCATGTCAAGCAAATCGTCTGCGTCAACCGCCATGTGCATCGACACGACTCCAACCGCATCACGGCGGAGCAGTTGCACAACTACGACTGCCCGATACAGGTCGTCTTTCACGGCGACGTGCCGCATACGGTGCTCGAAAAGCACTCGTAAAACACGCGGAGAAGCTCCGGGAGCTTCTCCGCACTTTTTTCTATTCTTCCCGCACAGACGTGCGGAGCACTTTCAGGCTATTTGCAAATGCCGCTGAGCTTCTCGAACATCGCATCCACGCGGGACATCATCTCGCGGCGCATCTGAGCGTAATGCTTCCGCACGAGGCTTCTGTTCTTTTTGTCCGCCGGGTGATTCGCACGCACGAACAGCTCATTGCGGAACTCGACCGCCTCCTCGATCACGGCCACGATTTGCTCGCGCTTGGCGTCGTCGTTGAAGTAGAGGGCCATATAGCAGTCCGAAATCACCTCGTTGGCCAGAAAGTCTATATCTCTCTTGATTCTCCTGATACTTGCCATAACCTATTTTTTAGTATTTGAATGAAGCAAAGATAGATAAAAAAAGCGGATTCGGGAAATTTTATGCGGAGGAAGACGACGCAAGGCGCGCTCGCGCACCGCAATCGCCCTCTTTACTATTCGCCGCCCGCTCAAGGCATATTCGCGCATGTCTTCAAGAAACGGACCGCTATCTCGGACTTTTCAAACGGCCGCCTCCCGGCTTTCTCGACACGATACTCCCGTCAGTACGGCATCTAAACGGCGCACGGCATGAGCGCATCAGAAATACCCCGCCCTATCCGTCGTCCCGCCCGAAGATTTCCTGCTGCGCCTCCGAAAGGAAGTCGATCAGATCGCCCGCATTCATCGCCTCCTGCCCGTAATAATCGGCTGCCCTGTCACCGGCCCGGCCGTGCAGGTAAACGCCCAGAATCGCAGCCGCCAGCGGCTCGTACCCGCGAGCGAGCAGACCGGCCAGAAAACCGGTCAGCACGTCTCCGCTGCCGCCTTTGGCCATGCCCGGGTTGCCGGACGAATTGAAGAAGCAGCGACCGTCCGAAGAACAGACCATCGTATGCGCGCCCTTCACGACCACGCAACAGCCGAGACGGGAGGCCAAATCGCGCGTTTTTTCGATCTTTTCGTCTTCCGAGGCCCAATCCCCCGCCAACCGGCGCAACTCGCCCAAATGAGGCGTCAGAATCGATCCGCGAGCGACGAGCCGCTGAAGCTCGGTACGGGCTGACAGCATATTCAGCGCATCGGCATCGATCACGGCCGGCAGCCCGGCCCTCAAAAGAGCCTCCAGAGCCTCGAAAGAGCGGGGGTCCTGCCCTACTCCGGGACCGACTCCCACCGCATCGTAGCGCCCCATATCCCTCGGCAGCCGAGAAAACACGGGTTCCGGATCGCCGCTGACAATGGCCGAAGGCGAGTTAGCATGGACCGACACCCTTTCGGACCGAGGCAGATGAACGGTCACCAGCCCGCATCCCGAGCGCAGGGCGGCCCCCGTCGCCAGAACGGCGGCTCCGGCCATATCTTCCGAGCCGCAAACGAGCAGCGCATGTCCGCAGTTCCCCTTATGGGCGAATTTCGGACGGGACAAAGGCAAGCGGGCCGCAGCCGCCGCGTCGGTATAGAAATAGAGAGACTCGGCCCGATCCATATACTCCTCGCTCAGGCCGATCGGCAACACGACGACCTCGCCGGCCGCCTCGCCCCCCTCCGGAAGCAGCAAGGCCAGTTTCGGAAACTCCAGCGTCAGCGTCGTCGTCGCCCGGACCGTCGTACGCCCGGCGTTTCCGAACTCGGAGAACATTCCCGACGGCAAATCGATCGACACGACCCGGCAGCCGCTCGAATTGATCCGTCGGACCGCCCCGAGCAGGGGCTCGGTCAACTCGCCCCGCACGCCCGTCCCGAGCAGCGCATCGACGATCACCGTACCCTCCGGCAGCGACGCCTCGGCCATCGGACGCACGGACAGACCGCGAGGAAGACGCTCCAGATTGAATCGGCACTCCTCGGAGAGTTCATCCCGGCCGAACGCGAGATATACCGCGCAGGAAAAGCCTGCCCGGTGCAGCATCCGGGCTACGGCCAGTCCGTCCCCTCCGTTATTGCCCTTGCCTACGAAAAAAGCCAGCGGGCACTCCGGCCGGACATGCCCGGCCACCCACTGCGCGATACTCTCCGAAGCACGCTCCATCAGAGCGATGCTGTCGATCGGCTCGCGGGCGATCGTATAGCGATCGGCCTCACGAATCCGACTACCCGTTAAAATCTTCATAACCGACAGTATATCTGAACAAATTTTCCGTCCGATGTCCGCCCTTACGCAACAGGGACTCCGATATGCCCCCGCAAAACCTCCCCACCGAGCCGCTCCGGTCCGCACCCGCAGGACAAACCTTCACCCCGACGTACCGCCACCTCAACGCTTTCGTCCGGCCGGGGAACCGGACATCTCGCGCGCGGCTTCCCGGACCAAGTGGACGAAAAATTTCCGCATCGTCGTATCGCCCGCCGCAGTATGAGCCTCGGGATGAAACTGTACGCCGAGCACGCGAATCCGCGGATCGAGCGGCTCGATCGCCTCGACGACTCCGTCGCGCGTGCAGGCCGTCGCACGGAATCCGGGCGCCACATCGCGCACGGCCTGATGATGGAAAGAGTTCGTCCACAACGTATCCGACCCGGTAATCCGTCGCACGAGCGACTCTTCGGCTACGGCTACCGCATGCGTCGCCTTGCTCGAGGGCAGGGACTGGCTGTGGCTGACCGAACGGTCGGCATACTCGCTGGGCAGGTCCTGGTACAGCGTTCCGCCGAAAGCCACATTGATCAGCTGCTCGCCGCGGCAAATGCCCAGCACGGGAATATCCCGACGCAGAGCAAGGTCAAGCAACGCGAAATCGTATGCGTCGCGAACCGTGTCGACATGCCCCAGCGCAGCGGAGGGCTCCGCATCGAAACGGGCCGGATCGACGTCGCCTCCTCCGATCAGCACCAAACCGTCGAGCCGTTCAAACAAACGGCTCAGGCAGGCCGTATCCCTCATCAGCGGAATGACGACGGGGATTCCTCCGGCCGCCTGCACGGCATCGACGTAAGTCCTCGTAACGCGAACCCGGCCTTCGTCGCAAGACTCCGACACGCCGATCAACGGCGGGCGAGCCCCCGAAAGGCTCCACGAACAGCAAGCGACAGACAAGCAAAACAATAAGACTATCTTTTTCATAAGCGCACTCAAAATAACCGGCAGGCAAACCGGCCTCCTTTCCGTCGTGCCCGAGCAAAACCGCAGCGGAACCGCCGTAATCCGCCCATACGACCGATACGGGAAAAAGCAGAGAACACCGGCCGGCCGTTCCTTCCCCTTAAAATATCCCGAAGAGCCGGACGGCGGAGCCGTACCCTGCCCCGCCGTCCGGCTTTTCTGCAAATACGATACGAATCGGCCCTTATGCACCGAAATTGTCGTACATGATGTTCTCTTCCGGGACGCCCAGACTGTCGAGCATCTTGGTCATCGCGGCGGTCATCATCGGCGGACCGCAGAGATAGTATTCGATATCCTCGGGCGCTTCGTGATTCTTCAGGTAGTTGTCGAAAATCACCTGATGGATGAAACCGACGTAACCCTTCCAGTTGTCTTCCTCCTTGGGTTCCGATAGCGCGATATGGAACTTGAAGTTCGGAAATTCCTTCTCGATCTCCTCGAACTGTTCCTCGTAGAAAATCTCGCGCTTCGAGCGAGCCCCGTACCAGAACGTTACCGGAGTCCGAATTTTCTCGGTTTTGAACAAATGGAAGATATGCGAGCGCATCGGAGCCATGCCGGCACCGCCGCCGACGAACATCTTTTCGTTCGGAGTATCCTTAACGAAAAATTCGCCGTAAGGACCCGAGATAGTCACCTTGTCGCCCGGCTTGCGCGAGAAGATATAGGACGAGCAGATGCCCGGATTGACTTTCATGAAAGCTCCTGCCGTACGGTCCCAAGGCGGCGTGGCTATACGGATGTTGAGCATGATGATGTTGCCTTCGGCCGGATGATTGGCCATCGAGTAGGCCCGGAACGTCGGCTCGGGATTCTTCGTAACCAGATCCCACATTTTCATATGGTCCCAGTCCTCGCGGTATTCCTGTTCGACGTCGAAGTCGCGGAAGCGGATCTCGTCGTATTTCGGGATGTCGATCTGAATGTAGCCTCCCGAGCGGAACTTCAGATGCTCGCCTTCGGGCAGCTTGACGACGAATTCCTTGATAAAGGTCGCCACATTGCGGTTAGAAACCACCTCGCACTCCCATTTCCTGACGCCGAGGACGGCTTCGGGAACCTTGATCTTCATATCCTCCTTTACCTTGACCTGACAGCCCAAACGCCATTTCTCGGCCTGCTGCCGACGCGTGAAGAAGTTGACCTCGGTGGGCAGAATGTCGCCGCCGCCCTCAAGCACCTGACAGCGGCACATGCCGCACGAACCGCCGCCGCCGCAGGCCGACGGGAGGAAAATCCCGTTGTTGCCGAGCGTCGTAAGCAACGTGCTGCCGGGCTCGACGGTCAGTTGTTTTTCTCCGTCGTTGATGTCGATACGGACCTCTCCGGAAGGAGTCAGTTTCGCTTTGGCATAGAGCAGCAGAACGACCAGCAGGAGCGTTACTACGAGAAATGCCGCGATTGCTATGATGATTGATAATCCCATCTCTACCTTGTGATTTTAAGTTACAACTGAATCCCCATGAACGTCATGAACGCAATCCCCATCAGACCGGTCAGAATGAAGGTGATACCCGCGCCGCGAAGCGGAGCCGGTACGTTCGAGTAGGCGATCTTCTCCCGAATGGCGGCGATCAGCACGATAGCGAGCCACCAGCCGATGCCCGATCCTGCCGCGAAAGAGACAACCTCTCCCATCGAAGCATAATCGCGCTCCTGCATGAACAGCGAGCCGCCTAAAATCGCGCAGTTCACGGCGATCAGCGGCAGGAAGATACCCAGCTGGTTATACAGCGCCGGAGCGAATTTCTCGACGACCATCTCGACGAGCTGCACGAACGAGGCGATCACGGCGATGAATATGATAAAGCTTAGAAAGCTCAGGTCGATCTCGCTGGCGCCCCCCGGCCCGTATGCCGGATCGATCCAGCCGAGCGCGCCCGGAGAAAGGACGTATTCGTTGAGCAGATAGTTGATCGGAACGGTCATCACCATGACGAAAGTCACGGCGATGCCGAGTCCCATAGCCGTCTTGACGCTCTTGCTGACGGCGATGTAGGAACACATACCGAAGAAGAACGCGAAGACCATGTTGTCTATGAAGATAGACCGAACGAATATGCTGATAATGTTTTCCATGTTCTGCCGGATTTACTATTTCTCAATCAGATTACGGTTGCGGCTACGCTGCACCCAGATGATCAGTCCGACGCAAATCAGCGCCATCGGCGGCAGGATCATCAGGCCGTTGTTGACGTACCCGGTCTGATACAGCCCGATCTTCTCGAACACAGGATAGCCCCACAGCGTACCCGAGCCGAGCAACTCTCGGACGAATCCGAGAATGATCAGAATCAGTCCGTATCCCATACCGTTCCCGAGACCGTCCAAAAACGAAGGCCACGGCTTGTTACCCAGCGCGAACGCTTCGATACGCCCCATGATGATGCAATTGGTGATAATCAGCCCGACGAAGACCGAAAGCTGCTTGCTCACGTCGTAGACGTAAGCCTTGAGCACCTGGTCTACGAGAATTACCAGCGAGGCGACGACGACCAGCTGGACGATGATGCGGATCCGCGACGGAATACCCTTGCGGATCAACGATATGATCAGGTTCGAAAAAGCGGTTACGACCGTCACCGACAAAGCCATGACGAAAGCAGGCTTCAGCTTGGCCGTCACGGCGAGCGCCGAGCAAATGCCCAATATCTGTACCGTAATAGGATTATTCTGTCCGAAAGGCGAGGTCAGCAGCTTCAGGTTTTTGGCCGAAAAAAGCGGCTCGCGTTCTTGGTTACTCATGGCTTTCCGAATTTTTGGTTGACACTTCGTTCCCGGCCGTCTCGCCGAGCTGCTTTTCGATATAAGCATCATAATCGCTCAAGCAATTTTTCAGCATTTTTTCCACGCCTACGCTCGTCAGCGTACCGCCCGAGACGGCATCGACCGCATACGGATCGTCGTCGGGCGCTCCGCCCTTAACGAGCCGTATGGCCACGACCCGGCCGTTCTCGAGAATATGCTTGCCCTTGAACTGAGCCTGAAAGGCGGCCGTCGAAATCTCGGCGCCCAGCCCCGGAGTCTCGCTCTTATGATCGAAGACGACTCCGTTGACGGTATCCCAGTTGTCGGCCAGCGCGACATAGCCCCAGACAGGCCCCCACAGACCGGCTCCCCAAACGGGAATCACGTAGCTCGTGACGCCTTCGTCGTTCCGGCTGACGAAAACGGGCAGGCTGCGCTCGGCGGCAGGCTTGTCGTATTCGGCCTTCAGGTTCGTCAGCAAGGCGAACGCGTTCGCTCCATCGACCCGATCGCCCTCGACATTGACGGCATAGCTGTCGACGATGTATTTCTTATACTGCTCGTTGATGTAGGCCGCCTTGTCTTTTACCAGATCGGCGTCGCCGCCCTCGCCGATCGAGCGGAGAATATCCCCCATTTTCTCGACCCTCGCGTTCTCGGCCTGTACGCCCTTGAGCGACAAAGCCGCGAACGAGAGCACCGCCGCGACGATCACGACCATGACCGCCGCGTAGGCGATTATATAGGTATTGCTGTTCTTATTCATAGCGTTGCACGTTATTTAGCGGGTTTCAAACGACGGTTCCGGCGACGGACATTGGCCTGTACGACATAGTAGTCGATCAGCGGAGCGACGGCGTTCATGAACAGGATCGAAAGCATCATACCCTCCGGATAGCCCGGATTGACGACGCGGATCAGCACGGCCAATGCGCCGATCAGAAATCCGTAAATCCATTTGCCGGTGTTGGTCTGGCTCCCGGTCACCGGATCGGTCGCCATGAACACGGCTCCGAAAGCGAAGCCGCCCAAAATCAGGTGATAGTAGGCCGGAATATTCATGTACGCATTCAGGCCGATCAGATTGAACAGCAGGCCGGTCAGGTATCCGCCGGCGAACACGCTCAGCATGATCCGCCAGCTGGCCACGCCGGTCCAAAGCAGGATGACGGCTCCGATCAGGATCGCGAGCGTCGAGGTCTCGCCTATGCATCCCGGAATCGTTCCCAAGAACCAGTCCCACGGGCCGCCTTGCGTCCATTGTATCTGCGACGAGCCGGTCAGTACGGCCGAAGCGGCGTCTGTCAGCGGCGTGGCCCCCGAAAAGCCGTCGACGATCCCCTCGCCCTTGGTCAGGCCGGCAATCCAGATTTTCTCGCCGGAAATGTAGGGCGTATAGGCGAAGAAGATGAACGCCCGCGCCAGCAGGGCGGGATTGAAGACATTCATGCCCGTTCCCCCGAACACCTCCTTGCCGATGATGACGGCGAAAGCGGTCGCGACGGCCACCATCCACAGCGGCACGTCGACCGGCATCACCAGCGGAATCAGCAGGCCGCTGACCAGAAAGCCCTCGTTGACCTCGTGACCGCGGATCTGGGCCGAAACGAACTCGATGCCGAGGCCCACGACGTACGATACGACGATAATGGGCAACACCTTCCAGAAACCGAAGCCGAAACAGGTCCACAGCGAGGCGTCCGCAACGCCCGTCGCGCGGAAATGCTGCAGGCCCGTGTTGTACATGCCGAAAAGCAAGGCCGGCATCAGCGCCATGACGACGACGATCATCACCCGCTTCAGATCGATGCTGTCGCGGATATGGCTGCCGTTGCGCGTCACATGATCGGGCACGAACAGAAATGTCTCGAACGCATCGAACGTCGAGTGCAATTTTTCAAACCGGCCCCCCTTCTCGAAGCTCGGCTTGATTCTATCCATCAGTTTTCTTATTCCTTTCATTTTCGGTGCGGGTTAGTTAAGCTCCTTGATCATCAGGTCGATACCCTGACGGATAATCTGCTGCATGGCGGTTTTCGACGGATCGACGAACTCGCACAGCGCGAAGTCCTCCTCGATCACTTCGTAAATACCCAGATTCTCCATCTTGTCGATGTCGCCGGCCAGTATGGCCTTGAGCAGATAGAGCGGATAAATGTCCATCGGAAGATATTTGTCGTAGAGCCCCGTCACGACATAGGCCCTGACGCCTCCGTTCATATTCGTGTCGAGCACGTACCGCTTGCGAGGCGTAAGCCACGAAAAATAGCTGCGCGAGACGGAGAACTTATCGAGCCGGGGCATGCCCCAGCCCAGAAACTCGAAATGATCGCCCTCGGGAATCACCGTCACCTGATTGCCGTAGAACCCCAGATAGCCGTCCGGCTCGACCCGACGGCCCGTCAGCACGTTGCCGCTGATGATCCGGTAACCGTGCCCGTCGGACGCGTTGCGCACATCGGCCTTGCGTACGATGCTCGAAACGGGCGCGCCCGAGATCACCTCGTAGTAGCGGGGCTCGAGTATCTCGGACCCGGTCAGCGCGACGATCTTACGCAGATCGACCCGGCCCGTGCGGAAGAAGCGGCCGATCAGCGCGACATTCTGAATATCGACGGTCCACACGATCTCGCCCTTGCTGATGGGATCCACATGGTGTATCTGCACGCCGACATTGCCTGCCGGATGAGGCCCGCTGAAATAGTGCTTCTCAACCCCCTTTACCTGCTCCAATACCCCTTTCGGCGCGTCGGCGTCGAGTCCCAAATGCACGGGACCGGCCGTCAGTTTCGAAAGCATGGCAAAGCCGAGGTTCAGATCGTCCAACTGCTGCTCGAGCGCGAAATTCATGTCGGGCGCCAGCGGAGCGCTGTCGAAACCCGATACGAATACGGACTTGGGCGTACTTTGCGGATCGGCTATGATTCCGTAGGGACGCTGAACGATCATCGGCCAAAGGCCCGAAGAAAGCAGCGCCGAGGTAACGTTCTCCCTCGTGGCCGCCTCGACCGACGGCACATCGAACGCCTCGTAAGACTGCTCCGCCTCGGGAGCGATCACGATGTCGAGTATCCGCCGCTTCTCTCCTCGGTTGACGGCCGTCACGCGGCCGCTGACCGGAGAGGTGAACAGCACTTGCGGACGATACTTGTCGAAAAACAGCGGAGTCCCGGCCTTCACCGTGTCATCCACTCGCACGAGCAGTTTCGGCGTAATGCCGAGAAAGTCGTCCGGCCGCACGGCATAGGCATGCACCAAGGGCAGACGCTTCAGCTCCCTGCGCGGCTCGCCCTCGAGCCTTATGTCGAGACCCTTTTTCAATTTGATGACTTGCGACATACTGTATAGATATGAGTTTTAGTTAGTAAACATGGTGGTGTATCCCTGTTCGGACGGCCTTCGCCGACATGAAAAAGCCGGCACGGAAAACCGTTCCGGCCTCCAGGCTCAGCGAATACCGAGCTTGGCTTTGAGGTCCTCGGGCAACACGTCCTTACGCACCATGATGCCCGTCGACTTATAGAGCACGAACGGCACGGACGCATACAGATAGCCGTGGTAGGCTCCCGTATCGCCCCAAGAGTTTTTCACCTTATAGTACTGATTGCCGTTCTGGTCCTCCGCCACGCCCATGATCAGCATGCCGTGATCGTCGGTCGTCTCGTAATTGTCGAACGCCTGCTGGCGCATCTGCTGCGTGATCGTCTTCTCGGGCAGCATGCCGCTCAGATCGAGCGTCATCTTGCGGAGCTCCTCCTCGGTCAGCTTCGTCCACTTCCCTTTCTCCGAATCGCTCATCTCCTCGACTTTCGCCACCGGCACGATGGCGAAACCCTTGTTATAGGCAAACCCTTTCTCGCTGACGTCCGACGCCCAGTTGACCGCATAGCCTTTCTCGAGCGACGCGTCGACGATCCGGCGCAAGTCGTCGATCGTTACGTTATAGGACAGCGCGGCATTCCAGTTATCGGGAATTTCGAGCGCGAACGGCTCGTAAAAGGGATGATGCGTGAACGAGGTCAGCAGCACGTAGTCGTCGGAACGAATGCCCAGCTCCTCGGCGAAACTCTTCGGCGTATACTCCTTGCCCCTGTAGGCGAACTTCTCGGGACGAGGCCCCAGATAGGCGTCCAAAATGCCGTTCAGCCCGTCCTGCCAAGCGGTCGAGAGCGACTTGTTCGGATTTTCCACCACGGCGTCGACATACGCCTTGATGACCGCATCCAACTCGCCGTGCACATGCCGGTCGGTTCCGTAACGCAGGCCGGGATAAACCTCCTCGGGCACGATGCCGTAACGGTCGATGATATACACCACGTCGTTCAACGTGCCTCCGCCGCCCAGATTGGCGCTGCCGTGCATGCGGACATAGCGTACGGCTTTTTCGAAATATGCGTTGCGGACGATCCACATCTCCGCCAGATCGTGCTCTCCCTTACCCCGGACGAGCAGGTCACTCTCGACCTCGCCCATACCCGAGAAGCTCCAGCATGTGCCCGAGCGAGACTGATCCTTGACCGATGTGACCGGAACGGTCTTCACGTCTTGGAACACATAGGTCTCCGCTTTCTTGTCTTTTTTCTCCTTTTCCTTTGCCGGTCCCTTCGCCACGGCTGCCGTCGCCACGAAAACCGCCGCCCACAACAGGTACAATTTCATCAATATAAGATTAGGTTTTAATTTACCGTTACAAATATAACACTAAAATTTCTTTTTTCAGCGTTTGCCCGGAGGCTTATTGCTCGACAAAAGGCACGAATTATCAACATTCGGTCATCAGCGGGTTCCTCCAAAGCGGAACCGCTCCGCCCTGCTCTACCCCCCCCCGAAACGGAAACGGCAGCCCGCATTCCATGGCCGCCGATTCGCAAAAAACGGCGCATCAGTAGTCGCATCGTATCTCCGTAAAGCCGCGGCCGTGACGCTCCATGTGCCGGCGCGTACGCTCGACGAACCGGTCGAAAGCGTCGCGATGCTCGGGCGCGACCGTTTCGCGCGAGTAGCTCGGCACGATATCGTAGCGACGGCCGGAGGCGCTGTTCGGGTCGCGCGAAATGCAAGTCCAAACGATCAAGTACTCTGGGCGGCAGGATGTCCGGCCCTGTTCGTCGAGCGTCAGCGTCACGCGGACCGACAGGCCGCCGTCCGTATCCGGGAAACGCTGGTTCGACACGAAATTGCCCATCGAGTAGACCGTCGCCCCGCGTACGTTTCCTGCCGAATCCTCGATCGTTTCCGCCGGCTGCACGACATGCGGATGCGATCCGATCACCAGATCGGCGCCCCAGCGGTGGAAAGCCGCCGCCAGCTCGCGCTGACGGGGGCCGGGCAGTCGCTCGTACTCGTTTCCCCAATGAACGAACAGCGCGACATGAGTGGCTCCGTCCTGCCGGGCCAAGGCGATCTCGCGGCGAATAGCCACCGTGTCGATGCCGTTCACGCGACACCCGGACGGAACGGGCAAGCCGTTCGTTCCGTAGGTATAATTGAGCAGCGCGACCCGGAACGCTCCCTTTTCGAGCATCAGAGGATGCCTCTCGCGCGGCGGAACGCTGTCGGCGAAGGCGCCCGTATGGAGTAACCCGGCCTCGTCGAGTGCAGCCAGCGTCGAGCGTATTCCCTCCGCTCCCCGATCGCAAATGTGATTGTTGGCCAGCACGGCGACATCTACCCCGGCACGGCGCATCGCGCCGGCCAGCGCCTCGGGCGATCGGAAACGGGGATAACCGGAATAAGGCTCCTCTCCGAGCGTCGTCTCCAAATTGGCAATGACGAAATCGGCGCTCGAAAAATAGTTGTTCAGCCGGGAAAAACAGGAGGTATAGTCGAACGAACCGTCCCGCTGCCGGGCGGCGAACACCTGAGGCATGTGCTGCATCAGGTCGCCCGTAAAGATCAGCGTCAGGCTTCGCCGACCGTTTTCCGCAAACGCTTCCGTCCGCGAGGCCGGCATTCGCTTCTCCCCGCAGGAAGAACAGCCGAAGAAAACGAGCGCGAAAGCGCTCCATGCCGCGAGAAACGATCGATTGCCCATTGTACAGCGTTTGCTATCTTTGTATTCGCAAAACTAATCATTTTTACGTACGTGAACTCCTATTGGGTAGATATTCACACGCATCGGCCGCTCGATGGCCGACCTGGCATCCGCAGCCTGCGTATCGGGATCGACTTTCCCGACAGCACCGACGGCAAAATTTCGGCCGGAATCCACCCTTGGGATGCGGAGCGTGCGCAACGCGAATGGCTCGACGGAATCAGGGAGCTGCAACCGGCAGCCGTCGGCGAAGTCGGGCTGGACTATGCGACGGACATCGACAGGGAAGCGCAACGGACATGGCTCGCCCGCCAGAGGGATCTGGCCGCCGAGCTCGGCCTGCCGCTGATCGTACATTGCGTGAGGGCTTACGACGATCTGAAGGCCATGCTGAGCGGGTTCCCGCTGCCGGTCATCGTACACGGCTTTACCGGCTCCGAACAGCTCGCGTCGCAACTGCTCGACAGAGGCTGGTATCTGTCGTTCGGCAAAACGGTCGAACGGTCGCCCAAAACCCGCCGGACGCTGCGAAGCATACCTTCCGACAGGCTGTTTCTGGAAACCGATATGTCCGGGGAGGAGATCGAGTCGGTCTACCGCCGGGCCGCCGACATCCGGAACGAACCGGCCGAATCGCTCCGCGACGCCGTTCATACGAACTACCTGAACCTGTTCGGCCTATGAAAGAATGGATGCAACGCACGGAACTGTTGCTGGGAAGCGACCGCATCGAACGATTGCGAAACGCCCGCGTACTGGTCGTCGGACTCGGCGGCGTCGGGGCCTATGCGGCCGAAGCGATCGCGCGGGCCGGCGTCGGAACCATGACGATAGCGGATGCCGATGCGGTGTCCGAATCGAACATCAACCGCCAGCTGCCGGCCTTGCACAGCACGGTCGGCGAGCCGAAAGCCGAGGTCATGGCCCGACGGCTGCTGGACATCAACCCGGGATTGCGACTGACGGTCGTACGAAGATACATCCGCGACGAGGAGACCGAGACGCTGCTCGACGAAGGGTTCGACTACGTCGTCGACGCGATCGACACCCTCTCGCCCAAGGCGGGCCTGATCCGGTCTTGTCTCGAGCGGGACATTCCGGTCGTCAGCTCGATGGGGGCCGGAGCGAAAACCGACCCGACGCGGGTACGGATCGAGGACATCGCCCGGTCGCATCACTGTCCGCTCGCGCACATGCTACGCAAGCGCCTGCACAAGATGGGTATCCGGACGGGATTCTACGTCGTATTCTCGGACGAGCCCGTGCGCGAAGGCTCGATGATGCTGTGCGAGGAGACGAACAAGAAGTCGAACGTCGGCACGATCTCCTACATGCCGGCCGTCTTCGGCTGCCACTGCGCCTCGGTCGTGATTCGCGGGCTGATCGGAGAAATGCCGCCGGCCGCATTCGCTGCGGAAACTCGGGACAACGTGCGGCACGGATAGCCGACAAGTCCCGCCGGATCGGGTCCAGCGTCATCTAACAGACCGCCCGCACCGGAACCGGCAGAAACGCCGGCAGGCACAATGCCGATGCAAAGTATGACCGACCTGCTTTCCGACCGGCCATATGCAACCATGTTTCAGAACCCGCCGAACCGCGCCGCATACCGATTCCGCGACCGGAAACGACCAATCCGCAACGACAAAAAAACGGGAGGCATTCCCGCCTCCCGCGTAAACATTTTCGGGCTTCCAAAACAACAGTCTACATTTCGATCAGCGCTTTTCCGGTCATTTCCTCAGGCTGAGGCAGCCCCATCAGCTTCAGCACGGTCGGAGCCACGTCGGCCAGTACCCCGTTACGCACGCTCTTGACCCGGTCCGAAACGACGATAACAGGAACCGGATTCAACGAATGGGCCGTATTGGGCGTTCCGTCCGCGTTCTCGGCATGGTCGGCATTGCCGTGATCGGCAATCAGCACGACCTCGTACCCGTTGACCTTGGCGGTCTCGACCACGTCGTGCACGCAAGCGTCGACGGCCTTAACCGCCTTGAAAATCGCATCGTAAACTCCCGTGTGCCCCACCATGTCGCCGTTGGCGAAGTTCAGGCAGATGAAATCGAACTTCTTCTTGTTCAGTTCGGCCACCAGTTTGTCCTTCACCTCGTAAGCGCTCATTTCGGGCTGCAGGTCGTAAGTGGCCACTTTGGGAGACGGAACCAGAATCCGCTCCTCTCCTTCGAAAGTCTCCTCGCGACCGCCATTGAGAAAGAACGTCACATGGGCGTATTTTTCCGTCTCGGCGATACGCAACTGCCTGAGTCCCTGCTTCGACACATACTCGCCGATCGTATTGACGACGTTCTCCTTGTCGAACAGGATGTGCAATCCCTCGAACTTCGCATCGTAAGGCGTCATGCAGCAATAATAGAGCGGCAGCCGCTTCATGCCGAACTCGGGCATATCCTGCTGCGTCAGTGCGATCGTCAGTTCCTTCGCACGGTCGTTGCGGAAATTGAAGAAGATCACGACGTCGCCTTCGCGGATCGTGCCGAGCGGACGGTCCTCGCCGTCGACGCAGACGATCGGCTTGATGAACTCGTCGGTCACGCCCTCGTCGTAAGACTTCTGCACGGCGGCGACCGGATCGGACGCCTTCTCGCCCTCGCCCTTTACGAGCAGGTCGTATGCCAGCTTGACGCGCTCCCAACGCTTGTCGCGGTCCATCGCATAGTAGCGGCCGACGATCGACGCGATCCGGCCGGCCGACCCTTTCAGATGACTCTGCAACGCTTCGATAAAACCCTTGCCGCTGCGCGGATCGGTATCGCGTCCGTCCATGAAGCAATGCACGAAAGTCTTATCCACGCCGTAATGCTTCGATATGTCGCAAAGCTTAAAGAGATGGTCCAGCGAACTGTGAACCCCGCCGTCCGAGACGAGGCCCATGAAATGCACCTGCTTGCCGTTCTCTTTCGCATAAGAAAATGCCTTGACGATTTCGGGATTCTTCAGAATCGAGTCGTCGCGGCAGGCGCGGTTGATTTTCACGAGGTCCTGATAGACGACGCGCCCGGCACCGATATTGAGGTGACCCACTTCGGAATTGCCCATCTGTCCCTCGGGCAAGCCGACATTTTCGCCGTCGGTGCGCAGCTGTGCGGAAGGATACGTCGCTTCCAGCGAGTCGATATACTCGGGATGAGCCGAGAACACGACATCGTCGTGACCGTGATCGCCTTTGCCCCAGCCGTCCAGAATCATCAGTAACACTTTGTTTGCCATAGCCTTTGCCGTTTTAATTTCGGGACGCGCCCAACGCACGCCCCTCGAGTTGTTTTTATCGTTTCAATTGAGTCTTTATCAATTCGACCGCCCGGAAGATCGCTTTCTCGATTCCGGCGACATCCTTGCCTCCGGCCGTCGCATAGAAAGGCTGTCCGCCGCCGCCGCCGCTTATCTCCTTGGCCGCCTCGCGCACCACTTTCGAAGCATCGACGCCCCGGGAGACGATCTCGTCGCCGAGCATGACCGTCAACGCGGGCTTGCCTCCGACAGCCGACCCGATCACGAATACCAGGTTCGGAAACTTCGGCTTCAGTCCGAACGCGATCCCCTTGACGATATCGGGCAGGAAATCGGCCTGTCGGGCAATCAGCACGATGCCGTCTTCTTCGGTCAGAGTCGGCTCGATCGACTCGACGATCGAACGGATGCGCTCGCGCTTTCCCTCCTCGATCTGCTTGTTCAGCTCCGCATTTTCCTCAACGAGCTTCTTGATGGCCTGCGTGACGGAAGGATTGTTCACGTATTGCTGAATGCCTCTCAGCGTGTCCTCCAGACCGTAGACGAACTCCGCCGCCCGCTGCGCCGTCACGGCCTCGATACGGCGCACGCCGGCCGAGGTCGCGCTCTCGGAGAGAATCTTGAAGAAGCCTATGTTCCCCGTCCGGGCAACATGCGTTCCGCCGCACAACTCGACCGATTCGCCGTACCGAATCACGCGCACCCGCTCGCCGTACTTCTCGCCGAAAAGCATCATCGCCCCCATCGAGCGGGCCTCGTCGATCGGACAATCCCGCCGCTCCTCCAGCGCGTAGTCGCTCCGGATGTCGGCATTGACGAGCCGCTCGACCTCCCGGATCTGCTCGTCGGTCACCTTTTGGAAATGCGAGAAATCGAAACGCAGATAATCGGGACACACGAGCGAGCCTTTCTGCTCGACATGCGTGCCGAGCACCCGGCGCAGCGCTTTGTGCAACAGGTGAGTGGCCGTATGGTTGGCGGCCGTCGCCGCTCTGGCTCCGGCATCGACGACGGCATGGAAATCGGCGGCCAGATCCGCCGGCAGACGGTCGACCAGATGGATCGTCAGATTGTTCTCCTTAAGCGTATCGGTCACGGTGATACGCTCGCCTCCGGCCTCGATATATCCCTTGTCGCCGGTCTGCCCTCCCGAATTGCCGTAGAAAGGCGTATGATCGAAAACGAGCTGGAAATAAGTCTTGTTTTTGGCTTTCACGCGGCGATAGCGCGAAATGCGCACGTCGCTTTCGAGCGTATCGTAGCCGACGAACCGGCTCTCGACGATCGGCAGCAGTTCGACCCAATCGTCCGTATCGACGGCCGCCGCATTGCGCGAGCGTTCTTTCTGGCGTTGCAGTTCGACGGCGAAAGCGTCCGTATCGACCTTCATGCCGCCTTCCGAGGCGATCAGTTCGGTCAGATCGATCGGGAAACCGTAGGTATCGTACAGCAGAAACGCATCGCTGCCGCCGATCGTGTCGCTGCCGGCCGAGCGAGCCTTGCTCATGACGCCCTCGAGCAGGCTGATGCCCGTCGAAAGCGTCCTCAGGAACGCGTTTTCCTCCTCCTCGATCACTTTTACGATCAGTTCCCGCTGGGCGACCAGTTCGGGGAACTGCCCGCCCATCTGAGCGACCAGCCCGTCGACCAGCCGGCAGATAAACGGCTCGTCGAAACCGAGGTAGGTATAACCGTACCGGACGGCGCGACGCAAGATGCGACGGATCACGTACCCGGCCTTGACATTCGACGGAAGCTGACCGTCGGCAATCGAGAACGCGATCGCGCGCAGATGGTCGGCGACCACCCGCATGGCGACATCGGTCTTCGGATCGTCGCCGTAGCGACGGCCGCACATCTCGCCCAGCCGGCAGATCGTCGGCTGGAAGACATCCGTGTCGTAGTTGCTCTGCTTGCCTTGCAATACCATGCACAGCCGCTCGAAGCCCATGCCCGTATCGACATGGCGGGCCGGCAGCGGTTCGAGCCGTCCGTCGGCCTTGCGGTTGAACTGCATGAACACCAGATTCCATATCTCGATAACCAGATGGTGTCCCTTATTGACCAGCTCGCGCCCGTCCAGCCCGCGACGCTCCTCGTCGCTCCGCAGGTCGTAGTGTATCTCGCTGCAAGGGCCGCAGGGACCGGTATCGCCCATCTCCCAGAAATTGTCGTGCTTATTGCCCAGAATGATGTGATCTTCGGGCAAGAACCGTTTCCAATATCCGTAAGCCTCGTCGTCCCGCTCGATACCCTCCTCGGGACTGCCTTCGAAAATCGTCGCGTACAGCCGCTCCTTGGGCAGTCCGTACACGTCAACGAGCAGTTCCCATGCCCAAGAGATCGCTTCCTTTTTGAAATAGTCGCCGAACGACCAGTTGCCGAGCATCTCGAACATCGTATGGTGATAGGTGTCGAGGCCGACCTCCTCCAAATCGTTATGCTTGCCCGAAACGCGCAGGCATTTCTGAGAATCGGCCACCCGGCGGTCCCGGATCGGGCTGTTGCCCAGAAACAGATCCTTGAACTGGTTCATGCCGGCATTGGTGAACATCAGCGTAGGGTCGTTCTTGACGACCATCGGTGCCGAGGGAACGATCCGATGGCCCTTGCTGCGGAAAAAATCGAGAAACGTCTCCCGAATCTGATTGGAATCCATAATCGAGTTATACTAACTGAATACCCTTGTTCGTTAATCCATAGAGGTTGCAAAATTAAGCAATTTGGTCTAATTTTGCGTACTTTCGGGGGCAGAATTAACGAAATGGCGAAAAAACGATACAAATTCAATCCGCAGACGCTGACCTACGAGGTGATCGCCATCCCGTTGCGCATCCGGTTCTACCGCATCCTGAGGAAAATACTGGTCGGATTCATTCTGGCCTCGATCGCCAACCTGCTGTTCTCGTTCTTTTTCTATACTCCGAAAATGTATCGTATCAGCGAGCGAAACAACGAACTGATGCTCCAGTACGAAATGCTCGGCGACAAAATCCGAGCGGCGACCGCCAAACTCGACGAGCTGCGCCACCGGGACAACAGGGTCTACCGCTCGCTGTTCGGCGTCGACTCGCTGAGCGTGCACGGCGTCTACACGCCCTACCCCGCCGCGAAATACGGCAGCATGAAGGACGATCCGTACGCCCCGCAGATGATCGGTACGTGGCTCGAGCTGGACCGGATGACGAGGCTGCTGTATCAGGAGTCGAAATCGCTCGACCAGCTCGAGGTCATGGCCAAAAGCAAGGAGCTGATGGCCGACGCGATCCCCGCGATCTGGCCGATCGACCGACGGAACCTGCGCGGACACATCGGCGCGTTCGGCTCGCGCGTGCATCCGATATCGGGACGAATCTCGGGGCATCAGGGTATCGATCTGGGCGGACGGACAGGCAATCCGGTCTATGCGACCGGAGACGGCACGGTCGCGTTCAACAACGAGGGCGTGCGCGGATACGGGTTGCAAGTGCTGATCGACCACGGTTTCGGTTATAAGACCCGTTATGCGCATCTGAGCAAGATACTCGTCTCCCCGGGACAGAAAGTCAAGCGTGGCGAGCTGATCGGAGAGGTCGGCAGCACCGGACGCTCGACCGGGCCGCACCTGCACTACGAGGTAATCTACCGGGGCCAGCACGTCGATCCGATCAACTACTTCAGTCGCGACATGACCGAGGCCGAATTCGAAAAGATCATCGAGTCGGCGCGGGCGACCACCTATGAAACGGAATAAGACCATGAGCGAGAACAGCCGACCGACCCGCTTCAAGGACCTCGTGCCTCGCTGGCAGGAGCAGAGCGAGAATTTCAAGAAGAAATTCCTGCGCGGGGTGGTTCATGCGTTCGCGTGGACCGGAATGGCCGTACTCTACTACTTTGCGTTCTCGATCTTTTTCGACACGCCGCTGGAATACGAAATGAAGCATTCGACCCGAATGCTCAGGCAACAGTACGACTCGCTCAGCCGACGCTACGACACGATAGAGAAGGTGCTGATGAACGTCATCGACCGGGACCGAAGCGTGTTCCGAACCCTGTTCGAGTCGGACCCCTATAATTTCGATACCGATTTCGAGAAAAAGAAGTGGGAGGCTCAGGAAAAGCTGCTGACCAAGTCGAACAAGGAACTCGGCAAGCTTTTCCTCGAAAAACTCCGCTCGTTCGAGAAACGCGGCAGCGAGCAGCTTTTCACCCTCGCAACGCTCGAACAGGCCGCCGACTCGCTCAAGGACCGGTTCGACAACATCCCGGCCATACAGCCCGTCATCAACAAGGAGCTCACGCTGCTCACCGCCTCCTACGGCATGCGCATCCACCCGTTTTACAAAAGTCTCGCGGCCCATCAGGGAGTCGACTACACGGTCAGCGAAGGTTCGCGCGTATTCGCCACCGCCGACGGACGCATCAAGGAGATTATCACCAAGCGCACCTCTTCGGGCAACACGGTGGTCATAGACCACGGCAACGGATACGAAACCGTATACAGCCACTTAGGCAAAATCTACGCGCGCCGGGGCGACCGCGTCCGTCGGGGCGACATCATCGCCCAGTCGGGCAACACGGGCCTGTCGCTCGCTCCGCACCTGCACTATGAAATCCGGCACAACGGCATGCGAGTCGACCCGATCCACTATTTCTTCATGGAGCTCGACTACGAGGAGTATCAGAAAATCGTCAAAATAGCCCAAACGGGCATGCAGTCATTCGATTGACAGGGGGTCTTCGCACAAAAAACAGGAACTTTTCTCTCACGCCCCGTATTTCCGTAGGGCACAATCGAAATATTTACTAATTTTGCCGTCAGTAGTTCATTTTCTAACCAAACGACTCACATGGCCACACTACGTTTCAAAGCCCTCGGCGAAATATCGCGCAGGGAACCGATCGAGCCCGAGCTTTCGGACAAGAAAATCTCCGACTATTTCGGAGCCGACGTCTTCGACCGCGAGAAAATGCGGCAGTATATTTCCAAGGAGGCTTACGAAAGCCTATGCGACGCGATCGACGAAGGACGCCGGATCGACCGCAAGATCGCCAACCAAGTCGCGCAAGGCATGAAGACGTGGGCCATGGAGAAAGGCGCGACCCACTACTCGCACTGGTTCCAGCCGCTGAACGACTCGACGGCCGAAAAGCACGACGCCTTTTTCGAGCCCATGTGGGGCGGAGGCTCGTTCGAAACGTTCAAGGGCGAGCTGCTCGTACAGCAGGAGCCCGACGCATCGAGCTTCCCGAACGGAGGGCTGCGCAATACGTTCGAGGCCCGGGGCTACTCGGCATGGGACCCCTCCTCGCCGGCATTCATACTCGACAAGACGCTCTGTATTCCCAGCATATTCATCGCCTATACGGGCGAAGCGCTCGACTTCAAAACCCCGCTGCTGAAATCGCTGACGGCGGTCGACAAGGCTGCCGTCGAGGTATGCCAGTATTTCGACAAGGACGTCGACAAGGTGAACGTGACGCTGGGCTGGGAACAGGAGTATTTTCTGGTGGACGAGGCGCTGTTTCTGGCCCGTCCCGACCTGATGCAGACCGGACGGACGCTGATGGGCCATATCGCGGCCAAGGACCAGCAGCTCGACGACCACTACTTCGGAGCGATCCCCGACCGGGTACTCGAATTCATGAAGGACTTCGAGCAGCAAGCCTACCGGCTCGGCATTCCGCTCAAGACCCGGCACAACGAAGTGGCGCCCAATCAGTTCGAGTGCGCTCCGATGTTCGAGGAAGCGAACATCGCCGTCGATCACAACACGCTGCTGATGACCATCATGCGACGCGTCGCACTCAGGCACAAACTGAGAGTGCTGTTCCACGAAAAGCCGTTTCTGGGCGTCAACGGATCGGGCAAGCACTGCAACTGGTCGCTGTGCACGAATACGGGCGTCAATCTGCTGGCCCCGGGCAAGACTCCGAAGAATAACATTCAGTTTCTGGCCTTCTTCGTCAATACGATCATGGCCGCGCACAAGTTCGGCGTCCTGTTCATGGCCTCGATCGCCACGCAGTCGAATTCGCACCGGCTGGGAGCCCACGAGGCCCCTCCGGCCGTGATGTCGGTTTTCACGGGCTCGACGCTGTCGGCCGTGCTCGACTCGCTCGAACAGCGCGTAAGCGAGAAGAAGATGACGCCCGACGAAAAAACCGAGATCAAACTCGACATCGGCAAGATACCCAATATCCTGCTCGATAACACGGACCGCAACCGCACCTCGCCTTTCGCGTTCACGGGTAACCGGTTCGAGTTCCGCGCGACAGGCTCGTCGAACAACTGCGCCGCCCCGCTGATCGTCATCAACACCGCGATCGCCGAGCAGCTGACGCAATTCAAGGAAGAGGTCGACAAGCTGATCGCCAAGGGTATCAAAAAGGACGAGGCCATTCTGCAAATCATCCGCAAATACATCATCGAATCGAAAAACATCCGTTTCGAGGGAAACGGATACAGCGCCGAATGGCTGCGCGAGGCGGCCGAGCGCGGGATCGAGAGCATCGGCAGCGTGCCCGACGCGTTCAAGGTCTCGGTCCGCAAGGATGCGATCGCGCTGTTCGAGAAGCACGGTATCTTCAACGAGGCCGAACTGCACGCCCGTTACGAGATCAACATGGAGAATCTGGTCAAGAAAATCCAGATCGAATCGCGCGTACTGGCCGACCTGGCGGCGAACCATATCGTTCCGACGGCGATCCGCTACCAAAACATATTGATCCAGAACGTCAAGGGACTTAAGGACATTCTTCCCGACGAGTATGCCGACATGGCCGCCGAGGAAATCCGGACGATCCGCAAAATCGCCCGGTACGTCAAGGCGATCCGCGAGAACACCTACCATATGGTCGATGCCCGCAAGAAGTACAATGCCATGGACGACATCGTCGCCCGGGCCACCGGTTACTCCGAAGAGGTGCAGCCCTATCTGGACAAGATACGCCACGATATCGACAAGTTGGAACTGATCGTCGACGACGAGCTGTGGCCTCTGCCCAAGTACCGGGAGATGATGAGCATCAACTGAATCAGGAATCCGGAATCCGGACAAGAACGGGAAAACGCTATGCAGCAGACGGCAGCCGGTTTCGTTCCCGAACCGGCTGCCGACACGATCGGAGGGAGTGCTGTGGCCCGAGGTCGTGACTCGGGCACGCCGTGCCCGACGCCGATCGATACGAGTCGGCGCTTGCACCGGAATGCTTCCGCTAATGAAACGGTCATTTGAGAGGTCCACGTCGGCTTTCCGGCTCTTTCAGCGCGTGACGAATTTCGTTTGGCTACGCACGATCGGATAGCGAGAAGACCGAGCGGGCGATCGACGGGAACGGGGATCGCAACCTGTCCGAAATGACAGGCCGTCAACGCGGCAGCGGCCATGCTCAACGTACGGAATCCGAACCGGCGGTCGATTTCCTGACGGACAATTCGGTCCGCACGGCCAGATATCCGCCCGTTGGACGAAGCCGGGCCGATACCTGCGCTGCGTAAATAATTAGGAAGCGCCCGGGCCTCAGAGGGTCCGGGTGCTTGTTATGCGATCACTCGGATTTCCGTACCAACGGGTAAAACCTCTACCGCCTTCCGTTCAACGCGTCGCGATCCAAATCGCCGCGACGAAAGCCGGCAACGCGATCACCGCCGTTACGATAGTTTTTGTACAGGGCTTTTTCGGTTTGAAAACGATATTTTCCATCATAATCTCTTTTACTCATCTGCGGCATATCTCGCGGAAATCGCAGTAGGCGCATACCGAACGGTCCTCGCACTGCTCGAACGGCTTGGAAAAGTCGAACAGTTCCGAGAGCGTTTTCTGCAGATGCCCGTTCAACGACTCACGATAGTCCGAGAAACGAAGTACCGGACGGTCGCCCTCGACGAGCAGAGGCGAAAAGCGCTCGTCCTGCATCGAGCGGACGTAATAAAGCGCCGGCTGCACGTCGCAGTTTTCGGACTGCGACAGCATCATCGCATAGAGCAAAGTCTGCAAAACGGCCGGGCTCCGCTCGGCGGCAACAGAAGAAAACAGCGCGGCAACGTCGCGGAAACGGTTGTGAGGCTTGCCCGTCTTGTAGTCCACCACGCGCAGCGCTCCGTCCGAAAGCCGGTCGATCCGGTCGGCCTTGCCGGCGAAACCCACCGACCGGACGCGGCCGTTCCGCTCGAGCGGGACGCGATACTCGACCGTCGCCTCGAGACGCTCGACGGCATACCCCCGTTGCGAAGCGTCGTAAGGCAATATGCAGGAATCGACATACTTGCGGACGACGTCGCGCACCAACAGAACGCTCCCGCCGTACTCCTCCTCGGTAGCTTTCGGATCCTGCAAATACTCTTCGTTCACGGCCCGCACGACCGCCTCCTTTACGGCCGGCGTACCCGGCAGGGAAGCGATGGTCCGCTGCGGGTTCGGATCGCCGAGCAACGGCATGTAAAGCAACTCCATGGCCCGATGCAGTATCGTGCCGAACATCGGCAGGTCGATCTCCTCGGCGATCTCCTCGACCGGCTTCAATCCCGCCACATGACGGAAATAGAATCTCAAAGGACATTCGACATACTGATAAAAGGCCGTCGGCGACAGGGAGCGCCCTCCCCCGTCGAGATACTCCTCCAGAATACGCGCGGTACGTCCGGTTTTCGAGGCCGAGACGGGTTCCGTCTTCGTCAAATTCACGCCGAGCCGGATCGCGCGCCTCAGCGGCCGGTGCGGCGATTCGTACTCCAACTGATAGACATAGCGGCTGGGCTCGCCCGTACGCTTGTCGTCGCTGCGCGAGCAGTAGGCCAGGTGGACGGTCTCCGCCCGTTGTAGCAACCGGTAGAAATAGTAGGCATAGACGCCCTCGTGGTGTTGCGGAGTCGGCAGGCCGTAGGCATACCGCAGATTGTAGGGAATGAACGAAGACGAAACCGCCCGGTTGCCGGGAAAGGTATCGTCGTTGACCGACAGCACGAGCACATGCTCGAAATCGAGGTTGCGCGTCTCGAGTATCCCCATGATCTGCACGCCGGAAAGCGGCTCGCCTTCGTACGGAATGCGCACATCTTGCAGCATTTTGCGCAGCAGCGAGGCGAAGACAGGCGTCGTGACCTCCAAACCGCTCCCGGCGAGCGAGTTCTCGAGCCGGCAGATCCGGTCGACGATCACCGAAAAAAACTCCCTCCGCTGCCGGACATCGTCTGCCGACGCGGCATGCAGGATCACCAGCGACAGCGAGTCGCGGATATATGCGGAAAGCTCCTGCCATGAGCCTGCCGGCGCGAACAGCGGATCGATCACCGAGCCCGGAGCGAGCATGCTCCGGCGCACGTAGATCGACTGCCGGCGCAGTATCTCGGCCGCAAGCCCGGCCGCCGCCGGGTCGCAGGCCCGGACATAGGGGTGCAGAAGCAATCCGGTCACATCGCTGTGATAGTACATCGGCTCGCCGTCGCGGCCCGGCTTTCTGCGACTCTGAAGCTCGACGAGTCGCTCGACGAACGAATAGGCCATCGTCTGGCGCAACGGATAGCCCATCGTCACATTGACCTGCTCGATCTGCTCGGGAATCGAATAGAGTACGGGCAGCAACAGCGACTCGTCGGTCAGCACAATGGCGGTCTGCTTGCCGGGCCGTATGCCGCGCTCGATCAGTCCGCTCAGAAATTCGTGCACGTACTTGCACTGCATGCTGTCGGACGGGGCCGACACGATTTCGATCCGCTTCGGCCGGCGGAAGCGGTCGCAGGAGAGACGCTCGCCGGAAGGAGAAGGGAAATTCCGGATATTCTCGCGCAGAAACAGGCCCGCCTCGTAATCGGGATTACCGACGTAATAATCGTCGTAGTCCCAGTAGAACTCGACCCTGCCGCTGCCGTACATCCGGCGGAAAAGCCGTTTCTCGCACTCCGACAGCGCGTTGAATCCCGCCACGACATAGCGCGCCTGCGGATCGTCGGACCATTCGACGGTCTCCTCTCCCGAAAGGCGCTCGGCGGCCTCGCGGTGAATCATGCCCTCGTAAGCGAGCCCCTGCTCGCGCAGACGATTGCGGAAACCGTGATAGACGTCGGCCATGCTTCTCCAAATCGTCATAAAACGCTCTTTTTCCTCGGAAAACTCGCTTTCGAGCCCGAAGCTTCGCCAGAAACGGGCGATCACCTCGATCTGCTCGGCAGTCAGATAGGAGCGGTCGCTCTCGAGCGCTTTCAGGTCGCCCATATTGGAGAAAAGCATGTCGGCATCGATCAGGTACTTGTCGATCTGATCGAAATCGGCCAGCAGCATGCCGCCCCAGAAATAAAACGCGTCGAAACTTTCGTCGTGATAGCGGGAGTAGACTTTGTAAAGCTCGGTAACGAGCTTGATCTCATCGCTCAAGCGCATCCCGGCCACCCGCTCCATGATTTCCCCCAAACTCTCGAAACGGGGCTGCCACAACGGACGCCGAGCCACCGAGGCGAGCGCATCGCTGAAAAAGAGCCGTGCCCGGCGGCTCGGAAACACCATGCGCAGCGACGAAACCTCGTCGCCGTAACGGTCGTACAGCCTTTCGGCCAATTCGGATATAAAGCCTTTCATCGAATGCGGTCGCATAAACCGAATGTGCCGTTCCGGTTCAGGAAACGGCACACGCGGGTACGGTGAAACAAGTCAAGCGCAGAAAGCCTATTGGCCGATGCTGTTGATCGTGCCCATCATTTTCGCGGAGGAACGGACGATCGAAGGCTCCCCCCGGTAGAAAATCGCGGCTCCCGTGTCGCTGGTCATTTGCAGGCGCTCGGTCGCGCAGACGTAAGCTTCGGCCCCCGAAGCCGCCTCGACGCGGACATCCATCGCCTCGAGCGTCCGGCTGTCGACCTTGGCCTTACTCGTCGCGAAAAGCGTATAGTACTTCGTCGTGCCGGTTATGTCGGCGGCCGAATTTCCGGCCACCTTCATGTACAGGTCGGTCGTAGCCACGTCCATGCCGAGCGTAGCGCCTGCCGCCAGATCGACGCTCAGCACCTCGCCGCAGACCGTACCTTCGACGGCCACGTTCGCGGCGGACGCTTTCAACGCCTGCAGGCTGTCGTAATAAAGCACGACCTCGGCACTGCTGGCCTTACCGTTCATGCCGGGCTTCAGTTTGACGAACAGATTACCGTCCTTGACCCCCCAGTCCAGCCGGTTGCTCTCGGACTGGCTCTGCTTGATCTCGATCCGCGCCGTATCGGAACGAATCATCCGCACGGTCAGATTGCCGACAAACTCGGCCTTGCTGAATACCAGAGGCTTGCCCTCGTCGCTTTTGACGCTTTGCTGAGCGAAAGCCGCGAGCGACAGCAAGGCGCAGGCGACCGTTACGAACATCTTTTTCATGGCTGTCGATTTTTCCGTTTTGAGCGAAAAGCGGCATGTCAACCGTTTATGCCCGCTCCGCGCCGCCCCCGGCCGGAAACGGGCCCGGATAACCGGCCGCATTCCTGATGACAAATATACTATTTTATGCGGGCTTGGCAATCTTTTCTTTATCTTTAACGTCGATTAGTTTCCTTTTGTTACATGGGAAAAGTGAAAATACTGAAAGCCTCGGCCGGATCGGGAAAAACCTACCGGCTGGCTTACGAATACATACGCAGCGTGATCGATTCGCCGCAGCTGTACCGCCACATTTTGGCCGTCACGTTTACGAACAAGGCCACCGAAGAAATGAAGCAGCGTATCGTCGGAGAACTCAACGCGCTGGCCAACGGCAGCCCGAGCGGCTACATGGGCGATCTGGAACGCGATCTGGGGCTCGATGGACAGACGATCCGCCGGCGCGCGGTGGACGCGCGCACGAAGATCCTGCACGACTACAGCCGTTTTACGGTCCTGACGATCGACAAGTTTTTCCAGCGGATCATCCGCTCGTTCATCAAGGAACTCGGGATCGATCTGAACTTCAATCTGGAGCTCCAGACGGATTCGATCCTCGACAGCGCGACGGACCGGCTGATCGACCGCATCGCCGTCGACCGCGCGCTGCGCGACTGGGTGTTGCACTTCGTGGAGGAAAAGATCGACACGGACGGCCGCTGGGACATCCGCGGCGAAATTTCGCAACTGGGCCGCGAGCTGTTCGGAGAACGATACCGCGCGGTATCCGGCGACAAGGCATCGCGCGAAGAGTTGTCGCGCATCGTTTCGGCGGCAGTCGCCCGGAGCCGCCGGATCGAAAACGAAATGAAAAAAACGGCGGCCGAGGCTCTGGCCGTCATCGATTCGGCCGGACTGGCCGCCGAAGACTTCGCCTATGGCCGAGGCGGATGCGTCGGCTATTTCGTCAAGACGGCCGACGGAACGATCGCCCCCTACGGCAAGCGAGTGCTCGACGCCCTCGAATCGGAGGAGAAATGGGTTACGGCCCGAAGCTCCCGGAAAGAAGCGGCACGGAGCGTCGTGCCGACCCTCAGACGACTGCTGGCCAAGCTCTGCTCGATCTACGACGACAACATCCGCTTCCTGAATACGGCCCGGCTGCTCTCGGCCAACTACCGCAGCTTCGCGCTGCTCGACGACCTGTCGGAGAAAGTAGCCGAAATCTGCACGGAGCAGAACCTGGTACCGATTTCGGAAACCAACGCGATCCTCGGCAAGCTGATGGGAGACAACGACGCGCCGTTTATCTACGAGAAGGTCGGCAATACGTTCTCCCGTTTCATGATCGACGAGTTTCAGGACACTTCGCAGGGTCAGTGGAGCAATTTCGTCCCGCTGCTCGAAAACGCGGTCGCGCAATCCGAGGACGAACCGGTGCTGCTGGTGGGCGACGTCAAGCAGTCGATCTACCGCTGGCGGGGCGGAGACTGGCGGATTCTGGGCCGTCAGGTCGCCTCGCGGTTCAAAGACACGCGGACCGCGTCGCTCGACACGAACTACCGAAGCGAAAAGACGGTCGTCGAGTTCAACAACAGCCTGATCGAAGCATGCGTGCAGCTCGACAACGACCGCCTGAACCGGATGATACAAGAAGCGGCCGAAAACGGCCGTCTTTCGCCCGGGCGGCGCGACGAGCTGAGCGACATGCTCTCGGAAGCATACCGAGACCAAAGGCAACGGTGCAGCAAAACGCGCGAAGCGGGATACGTGACCGTACGAGAATACGAGAAGGGCGAGCAGCCGGATCCGCCGCTGTTGATCCGCACGGTCGAAGATTTGCAAAGCCGGGGCTTCGCAGCCGGAGACATCGCCGTACTCGTGCGGACCAATCCGCAGGGCGCGGCCGTAGCGCAACAGCTGCTCGACTACAAATCGACTCATCCGGAATCTCCCTACTGCTATGACGTCGTAACGCAGGAAGCGCTTCAGATCGGCCACAGCGACACGGCCGGATTCATCGCCTCCGTATTCCGGCTCGCCGCAGGCAGCGACGAGCCGGTCAAGCGCGCCGTATACAATCTCTACCTGGAAAATCCGGTCGAGCAGCCGCTGACCGAAAGCGAGCAGGCATTCATCGAATCGCTCGGCCTGATGTCGATCGAGGAGGCATTCGAAGAAACGGTCCTGCACTACCGTCTGAACGAGAAAGTCCGGGACATCGCCTACATTCAGGCCATGCAAGAGCAGGTACACGCCTTCAGCACGTCGAGAATCGCCGACTTGCCGCTGTTCCTCAAATGGTGGGACGAGACGGGAGCCGCCCAGTCGATCAGCCTTCCCCGCAACCGCAACGCCATTACGGTCATCACGATCCACAAGGCCAAGGGATTGCAGTACAAAGCGGTCGTCCTCCCCGACTGCGACTGGAGCCTGCAACCCAAAACCGGCAGCCTGATCTGGGGCAGGACCGACGAAAAGCCGTTCGACTCGCTGAAACACATGCCGCTGGGCTGGAGCAAACTGATCGGAGAGTCCGCCTTCGCCGAGGAATTCTATACCGAAACGGTCTTCTCGCACATCGACAACATCAACCTATTCTACGTGGCCGCGACGAGGGCCGAGCAGGAACTGCACATCCAGATTCCCCGAGGCGGCAAAGAGACGCAGCGGATCGGCAGCCTGGTCATGAGCGCGATCCAATGCGCGGACGACGGAAGCGCCGCAATCGGCGAAACGAGGGGAAGCGTCGTCCAAGACGATGCGGGACGCTTTTTTCGCTTCGGAACCCCGGAACGGCCGCTACACGCGGAGCATCGGGAGCCGGAACCCGTCGCCTCCTATCCTACCCGGCGAATCGGTGCGCGGCTGAGATTCCGGCTCGACTCGCAACGCTATTTCGAGGACGGAGACTCTCCCGCGCCACTCTCTCCGCGCAACTACGGCATTCTGATGCACAAACTGCTCGAAAACGCGGCCGACAAGCCGCAGATCGACCGGCAGCTCGAAGCCATGCTGGCCGAAGGAGCCGTATCGCGAAACGAAGCGGGAAAAATCCGGGAACTGCTGTCCGAGGCCTTTTCCGATCCGATCGTCGCATCGTGGTTCGACGGCAACTGGAGCATCGTGCGCAACGAACACGACATCGTCGTCCCGGGCGAGCGATCGACCCGCCGGCCCGACCGCGTGCTGACCAAAGGAGCGGAAGCCGTTGTCATCGACTACAAGTTCGGTCTCAAAAAACACAACCGGCATACCCGTCAGGTCGAGGAGTACATGCGACTGCTCGGGCGAATGGGCTACCGGACGGTCAGAGGCTATCTGTGGTATGTCGAACTGAAACAAGTGGAAAACGTCGGATAAGAATAACGCCCGCGCAGGCCGGCATGGCTCCCCGTTTCACCCGATCGCAACCCGGAACGCGAACGGAAATGCCCAACCGGACGCAAAGCGTCCGAAGCATTCCGCTTTTCTGAAAATATTTCGGGACGATAGCATGTTCCGGACTGCCGGAAACGGATATTCCCAGCCTGCCGGACCGCAGGAAACAGCGTACCGCCCTCAGCCGGCACGGTAAAACGTCTGCCGGTCATCGAACGGCAAGACGAGCCGCCGAGCCATCGCAACGCCCTCGATATTCGGCCTAACGGCAGTCAGTCGATGAAAATGCGGATCGTGCGGGTTTTACCGATACCGGCAGTCAGTTTGCGCAGCGCTTAAGACATTTGCCGGGTCTGAAGGCCCCGTTTTCGATTCGTCCGTCTCGGCCTTGGGCGTCAGCATAACCACGAAGTCGATCACGACGATATCGATCGCGCCCGATGGGATCAGCTGGTCGGCGATCTCGAGCGCCTGCTCGCCCGTTATCGGGCTGCGAAATAAGCAACTTATCGATGTCTACGCCCGGTTTCCGAGCATGTATGCCAAGGACTCGGGCCCGCCCCGTCCCCGACGGCAAGCTATCTCATCAGGCCGACGCAACTGAGCGGCACATACTCTCCGACCGAGGGAAGCAACCGCTCTCCGTCTAAGAAAAGGCAGGCAGCGGCTCCGCCCTCCAGCTCGACGGCCTCGGCACAGCCGAAACCGGCCATCGCGTCGCGAACGGTCTCCACTCCCACTCCGCCCTGAAGAGCGGATGCGGAACATATCATCAGCACGATATCGCCCCGGGACGTCACACCCATCGCCGAACGGGCCGCCAGTTCCTCCTCCGTCTCGGCAGAAACCTTTATGCCGTCACGGATCAGAACGCCTCGGGCCGCCATGGCGTAGCGAGCCTCGCTTCCGCCGATATATGCTTTCCCGTCCCGAACCTCCGCATCGCCGATCAGACAGGTATCTCCGGCCGCCGCTCCCGCCGCGGCATACGTCGTGTCGGTTTTTCCCTGAACGAGCATTCCGTCGACAACCAGCAGGTCGTCCCCCGTACCGCCGTTGATCAAAGCGACGGAGGAAGAGTTCCGCTCGTAATACTCGGGCATCGTAGCCTGCTGCATGACGCCTCCTCCGGTCACCGTAAACACGGCATTCGTATCGGCCACCAGAGCATAAACCTCGGCCCCCGACAGATCGTCGGCACGATAAAGACGCATGTAATACGGCAATTCGTAATCCTTGACCTCCGTCCACCCGTCGGGAACGACGAACCCCATATCGATTTCGGCCTCGATCGTATAGACGGTCTCCCCGGCACGCTCGGAAGCGACCGTGAACCGCGCCGGCTCAGTCAGGTCCATCGTGACCGGATTGGACTGCGGATCGACCAACGTGCCGGATGCACCGAGCAGGAAAGTCACGTCGACACGGCTCAGATCGACGGGCCGGTCAAAAACGACGCGGACCACCCGATCCTCCCGATAGAGCGTGACCTCTCCGTCGACATCCTCCGCCTTGACCTGAACTCCCGCGAGAGCGTATTCTATCGTCGCGAACATCGTATACACGACCGTTTGCCCGTCAACACGGGCCGCTACGGTAGCCCCCTTCTCCTTCGACAGGTCCATGTAGACGGTATCTTTCAGATAAGGGATGAACATCTGCGCTCCCTCGATCAGGTCGAAAGACACCAGCACCTCGCTCAGATCGCAGTAGGCATAGAACGTCACATCGATCCTTTTCTCCTGCTGGTCGATCGTCACGTCCGCATCGCCGTTTTCGACCGTCACGCCGACGATCGGCTCGGGTACGACCTCCTCCTCCTTTTCCTTCTTACAGGCGGCGAATATCAGGACGAATGCCAGCAAACATGCCCAATTCGCGCGTTTCAGCGTCATTTTCATCTCGTTCAACGTTCCTTGCCGGAAACCACCGGACGCACGGAACTCGGTTCAAAATTAAAATTTTTTCCGGACATATCGGACTCTGCGGAATCAAATAAGAAGCCCGTTTCTTAGTCTTCTCCGGAAACTCGACCGGTTTTCCCGCCGACTGGAATTCCGGCAGACGGTTCCACCTCGGGCCGGCGAAAAAAAAACGAGAATACCGAGGCTCCGCGCTCGGACCGGGATGTAGCTAATCGCTTTTGCGGCGATTGAGCCATGTGTCAGCCGCGTTTTTTATTTCTGCACGGTTTCAACCCAAGGATATCCGCCGCGAACGTACGCCATCGAAGTCCCGCGCGCTCCCAACGACATGGCGATTCGACGGTGCGTTTCCGACGAAAACAGGCGAAAAGCGAAGGAGGACGGGACATGCGTATGTCCCGTCCTCCTTTACGTTCCGAAGCGGTCTTCCGCTACAAGCCTTAATCGTTCAGCGAGAAACGCTTGTAGGCGACCACGGTGGCTTCGGCGTCGGCCTGCTTGATGTAGGCGCCGACCGAAATCTTGTTGTTCTTCACGAGAGGCTGGTTGAGCAGCGTATTCTCGGTCAGGAACTTGTTCACCTTGCCCTCGGCAATCTTATCGAGCATGGCCTCGGGCTTACCGTCCAAACGGGCTTGCTCGCGGCCGATTTCGCGCTCCTTTTCGACGACAGCCGGATCGCAGTCGCCCCGGTCGATCGCAATGGGAGCCATAGCGGCAGCCTGCATGGCCACATCCTTGGCCGTTTCCATGGCGATCTCCTTGTTGAAGCCGACTAGCACGCCCAGCTTATGGTTCGTATGAATGTAGGTCACGCACATCGGCGCCTCGATCTTGGCATAGTATACCAGTTCGACCTTCTCGCCGGTCTGTCCCGACTTCTCGGTCACCTTGTCGGCCACGGTCCGGCCCGCCTCCACACTCACGGCTTTCAGCGCTTCGAGATCGGCGGCATCGGCCTTGACGGCGATTTCGAGAATCTCGTCAGCCGTAACCGAGAACTCCGAGTTCTTCGCGACGAAGTCGGTCTCGCAGGCGAGGCAAAGCATATAACCCTTCCCGCCGACGATCTTCGACACGACGACCCCTTCGGTAGCCGAACGGTCGGCGCGCTTGGCAGCGACCAGCTTGCCCTTCTCGCGGATGATATCCTGAGCCTTGGCATAGTCGCCCTCGGCCTCGATCAGCGCTTTCTTGCAGTCCATCATGCCCGCTCCGGTCATCTTGCGGAGCTTGGCCACATCAGCAGCTTTTATTTCCATAGGTCTTCGAATTTTTAATCGACAATCAACAATTACTCGGCAGCGGCTTCGACTGCAGGCGCTTCAGCGGTTTCGGGCTCGGCCTTGGCCTCCGAGGCGGGAGCTTCCGCCTTGGCTTCCCCGGCAGGGGCCTCCGCCTTGGCGGACTCGGCCTTGACGGCCTTGCGGATGCGGGGCTTGGCCTCCTTCTCCTCCTTCTTGGGAGCCTCGGCAGCCTCTTTCTCTTTCTCCAGCTTGCGCTCGGCCAGACCTTCGCCGATAGCGGCCGTTACGGCTTCGAGAACCACTGCGATGGACTTGGCGGCATCGTCGTTTGCCGGAATCACATAATCGATATCCGTCGGATCACAACAAGTATCAACCATGGCAAACACAGGGATGTTCAGGCGCTTGGCCTCTTTCACCGCATTGGCTTCCTTCTGCACGTCGACGACGAACAAGGCGGCGGGAAGACGGGTCAGATCGGCGATCGATCCGAGGTTCTTCTCCAGCTTGGCGCGCTGACGGGCGATCTGGAGTTTTTCTCTCTTGGAAAAGTTATCGTAGGTACCGTCGGCCGTATATTTGTCGATGGTAGCCATTTTCTTGACGGCTTTGCGTATGGTAGGGAAGTTCGTAAGCATACCGCCCGGCCAGCGTTCGGTCACATAAGGCATATTCACGGCGGCAACCGTCTCCGCCACGACGTCCTTGGCCTGCTTCTTCGTCGCTACGAAGAGTACGCGACGGCCGCTCTTGGCGATCTGCTTGAGGGCTGCGGCAGCCTCGTCGATTTTGGCGACGGTCTTGTGCAGATCGATGATGTGGATCCCGTTCTTCTCCATGAAGATATAGGGAGCCATCTTGGGATTCCACTTTCTTTTCAGGTGACCGAAATGGGCGCCGGCCTCCAGTAATTGATTAAAATCAGTTCTTGACATTTTTTCTGATCGTTAAATCTTCTGATTAAAATTCTCTTTACATCAATCGCGGCGGTAGTGTACGGGACAATCCCCGCGATTTTCCGCAGCAGGGCAACACCGGAGTAGCACGCCTCGGGCGCAGTCTCCGCCATTTGATCCCTTGCTGTGCTTTCCGCGAACGCAAGACGGGAAACTAACGCTTGCTGAACTGGAACTTGCGACGTGCGCCGGGCTGACCGGGTTTCTTACGCTCCACCTCGCGCGGGTCGCGCGTCATGAAGCCGCTCTTCTTCAGAACCGGACGCATTTCGGCGTCGATTTCGCACAGCGCGCGCGCGATCCCGAGACGGGCAGCCTCGGCCTGACCTTTGATTCCGCCGCCATCGAGATTGATGGTGATGTCGAAATTCTCAGCGGTGTTCGTAACCAGCAGCGGCTGCTTTACGACGTACTGGAAAATCTCCAACGGAAAATAAGCGGCCAAAGGCCTCCGGTTGATCGTAATGTTCCCCTTGCCGGGTTTCACGTAAACGCGAGCCACGGCGGCTTTCCTGCGTCCTACGGTATTTACAACTTCCATACTCATTACTTGATCTCGTTTAATTTGACGGTCTTAGGGGCCTGTGCGGCATGGGGATGCTCCGCCCCGGCATACACCTTCAGGTTACGCAGCTGAGCGGCGCCCAGACGCGTGCGGGGAAGCATGCCCTTGACAGCTTTTTCGATGATGAATTCGGGCTTTTTCTTGAGGTACTCCGCAGGAGTGGTTACCCGCACGCCCCCGGGATAGCCCGAATGGCGGACATACTGCTTGTCCGAAAGCTTGTTGCCGGTCAGCTTCACCTTCTCGGCGTTGATAATGACGACGTTGTCGCCACAATCGACGTGAGGAGTGAAACTCGGCTTGTTCTTGCCGCGCAGAATCTTCGCGACCTGCGATGCGAGACGGCCCAGTACCGCGTCCGTCGCGTCGATCAGCACCCATTGCTTGTCGACGTTGGCGGCGTTGGCGGAGATCGTCTTGTAGCTCAGTGACTCCACTTTTTTAAGGTTTAAGATATTAATACTTGTTTGTTTATGTGATCCATGCCCGCTTCAACGGGCTTGCAAAGATAGCGATTTTCCCGAAAACAAAAAAATTACGGAGAATCTTTGAATAGGATAAGATACTTTTCCGCACTTGTCCGAACGACAGCGCCGACAGAAAGGGCGCGCAGGAAAGGACTCGGCGACCGGACCGCCAAGCCGGAACCTGCTATGCCTTCGTCAAACGGCACGACATGTGCGGACCGGCTCCTCTGCGCATCCTGCCGAGAATACGCAGCAGCCGCTACCAAACATTCTTATGAATTCGATCCTCTGTCCGAATTTCTTTCTGCTTGCAGATATGGGCGTTCTCAGCAGGATAGCCTATCGTGAGCAGGCAAATGAATTCATACCCCTCGGGAGCATTCACGATTTCCTTTATCTTGCCCGCCTCGTCGCTTACGGGGATATGAAACGCCGCTCCCAGACCTTCGTTGGCGGCGGCGAGCAGCATGTTCTCCAGCGCACACCAAGCCGAAGCGAAGTAGTTGAGCGAGCTTTGCTCTGCCGGCCTGAGCAAGGGGTGTGTTTTCTGACGGAAAAACGGAATAATCAGCAGTCCGCTCTCCATCAGCATTTTTTGCTGTTTGGGCAGCGCATCGGCAAACATCGCCATCTTGTCCTTGTCGTCGGATTCGTCCACCTCGAATACAAGCTTTCTGAATGCCGCCATGTTCTTGGCGAGCGGAGCGATCACTTTCGTAATGCTTTCACGGCCACGCACCACGATGAACTCCAACTGGCGCAGATGGTCGTTGGTCGGGGCCTTGAACGCCGCATCGATCACTTTTTTAAGAATTTCGTCGCTTACTTCGCGATCGGAGAAATCGCGGCATGTACGGCGTTTCTCCAATACTTCGTAGAAATCCATAACGTTATGTTTTTAAGTTATGCTTTTTGTTCCCGATCGCAAAATTAGCCCCGCTTATTGTCACATATTTGCGATATCGTTTCATAGATTTGTCGTATATTCGCATTCGAGCGAATCCAAATCTCTATATGTATGGAAGACACCGCCGTCCCTTACGAATTGCCCGAAGCGGAAAATCACTCGTTCTTCTTCATAGACCAACGGATCGAAACAGGAATCGAGGCGAAGCTGCACCGGCACGACGCGTGGGAACTGTATTACGTGGTTCACGGACAAGGAAACCGAACGGCGGGCGACACGCTTCAGCCCTTTGCGGCAGGTGACGTAGCGCTGATCCCACCGTCCATGCTTCACCGCTGGGAGTACGCACCGGACTCGGCGGACAGCGACGGGTGCGTCCGCTATCTGATGGTGGCTTTCAGCCACTTGTTGGTGGAGCGATGCATGGAAGCGTTTCCCGAATTGCGGAATCGGCTGACAAACATCGTCTTCCCGACCGACGCGCTGAAGTTCGGGCCGGAAAGCTCCCGCGTCCTTCGCAAGATATTAGCCGGAATGAACGGCATGGACGAATTGGGCCGCCTATGCGAAATGCTCCGCCTGTTGCCTATCGTTTTTACGTCGTCGGATCATACGCTCGCCGGCCACCCGATGCGCATCGAGCGGGATGTGAGGCGGATACAGCAAATCTCGGCATACGTCATGGCGCACTACGTCCATACTATCTCGCTGAACGACATCGCTGCGGAAGCGGGCATGAGCCGCTCGGCGTTCTGCACTTATTTCAAGCGATGCAAGGGGATGACCTTCTCGCAGTTCGTCACGCAATACCGCTTGAACACCGCTTGCGAACTGCTGAAACACTCGCAGAAACAGGTATCGGAAATATGCTATATGGTCGGGTTCAACGACCTGCCCCATTTCATACGGGTGTTCACGAACGCCTTGGGCATGTCGCCGTCCAAATACCGGAAACGATTCGGATAACCCAAGACGCGGTTCCCACTTCGTGAATTGCCATACACTCGTTCATGAAAAGGAAACGGCTTTCCGCGTGTTTCTCGGGACGGTCAGCGCACCCAGCAATTCAGTATCTCGGCGATATACATTTTATGGTCGCCGCCGTGCGTTTCCCCGTACCATTGCGGATATATGCTTTCATCGACGAACAGGCCCTCGTTGATCATGGAGGCGTACAGCTTGCGGCACTCCAGCGTCAGCCGCGACTGCTCGAAAGCCACGTTGCCCAGTTCCGTCGGGCGGGGAGTCAGCCCCGCCTCGGCTGCCTTATCGATCCGACGACCCGATTTCGAGCCGCAGATACGATAGGCCTCCCTGTCGCCATGTCCCAAAAAGGAGAGCGTAAAGCACGTTTCCCGCTCCATAAACTCGTAGGTATAACGCTCGGGGCGCACGAAAACGAACGCGACGGGCCTGTTCCACAAAAAGCCGGCTCCGCCCCACGACGCGGTCATCGTATTGAACTTTTCCGGGCTGCCCGCCGTCACGAGCATCCACTCCCTTCCGATCAGCTCGATGAAATTCTCGGCCAGACGGGCCGGATCGATCCTTTCCATATGCTTCAGCTTATTTGGTTTCAATTCGCTTGCCCTTGCCCGTCACATGCTCTATGTCCAGCCGCAAGACCTCGGTCCTGCCGAACGAGCCCGCTATGTACTTCTCGGCCGTCTCCCGGTAGTCGGGACTGTACTTGGCCGCCAGCAGCCGGAGCGCCTCAAGCCGCTCGGCCTCGGGCAGCGAGCGACGAATTCTTCCGAAAGCCAACGCGCTCTCATAAGCGGTGGTGAACCGAGCCGGCATCACTTCGGTCCGGCCAACGACGCAGAAAGAGACCCGGTCGCAGACATCGAGGCTGTCGAGTTTGAAACCCGACGGAGCGCAATGGAAATAGAGGCTACGGTCGCGCATCGCGTAGCTGAGCGGGATGCCGTAGCCGTAACCGTTCATGCCCTGCATCGCCAGAAAGCCGTACTCGCCCCTCTCCAGCAATTTCCACGCCGCATCGCAGGACAGCACACGGTCCTTACGACGAATATCCCTGAAAACGGAATCCATAGAAACGAATTATAAAGGTGAGTAAAAGTACGGCTTTCCAGCGAACGAAACAAGCGGACCGGGCCTCTCCGCCGCAGCTCCTCCTTTATGTGCCACAGGCCGCCCGTGCAACTTTTCCGACGCCGAAACGGACCGTTTAATATACGAATATGAACGAAATGTGCAAAAATATTCACGTTTATCAAGATTTCGTTTTCTAAAAAGCGGATTCATCGTGAACTTTAGAATCCATTCGTTCACCCACCAAATCAATGCAACAAGAATAAAGGGCATCATGGCTATCAGAAGAAGCTATCTAATCAGAATCCGCGAAGTACAGCAATTCGCCTTGCGCTATTACGAAAAGGGAAGACACGACAAATGCTTCAAACAAGTATGGAAGAAATACGTCTTTCCGAGATTCGGAATTAATTACAATACCTTCTTACGCTATATGAAAACGGACGTGGACAAACTGCTCGGCCAAGCGGAAAAACAGAAAGAAGAAGCATGTATTAGCGTATACGAACAGGCCGATCTGCAAACGGAACCGTAGGTCATCTTCCGTCATCAGTCATAGAGGCCAATTGATTCCCGACGAATCGCAGCACGAGTCGTTCGAGCGTTTTCGCGGATGGATGAGCGACTGGAGACCTCCGGCGGACGGCATGCTACCGGCCGAAAAGGACCGGCAGCCCGACGCAACGAAAAACGCGTTCCGTGCGGGCGTCGTAACGGCGCACGAATTTCCCGCTACCAGGGCAACAGCCTCGTTGCATCGGACCCTCATACCGGCAGGAAACGCTACCGGCTGCCGTACCTTTCCTTCAGCATGGCGTTGTATTCCCGGATCAGATAGAAAACGTACTCGCCCGTCTCGTCATCGGCCGAGAAACTGTACTCGGTCCTGCGGCCGGGCGAGAAGTTCCATATCAGCGACAACTGGACGCCGCCGTCGAGAAAAGCGTCGTAATAGGTCCGATAGGCCTGCTTGAGCGGAAGAAGCCCGCCGAATTCGCCGACGATGTACACTTTGTTCAGCGAGCGGGCCGTGCCCATAGCCACGGCAATCTGCTCGGACAACGTCACCTTGCCCCGGTCGGCGAACTCGCGCCCGGCCTCGTAGACATGCTCGCTCATACCCTCCGCAGGATCGGGAGTGAACAGTTCCGTAGCGGCGCGATACTGCTGCGTATCGTCCACGGAGAACGTGTACTCGGTATTCAGATGATACTGCGAGGGTCGCATGGCCGAATGGCCCGACACGATCATCCGCCCGTCGGGATCGAGCGACCGGACCGTCTCGGCGAACAAACGGATGGCGTAGCGCACGTCGCGGCCCTGAATCCAATAACGGGCGTCGGTTTTCCCGAACTCCTTCTGCCAGTTGGGCAGGTCGGCCTGCAAATTGAACTCGTTGCCGAACTCCCATGCGAAAATGCTCTTGTATGGCTTGAGGGCCTCGACGACATCGGTCGTGTACGCCTTCAGGAACTCGGTCGTCCGGCTTCCCTCGATTCCCCAGCTGCGATAAGGTTCCCTCACGTAATCCGGAACGGTCGTATAAATCCAGAAAAAGCTCGGAATCAAGCCGATCTCCAACTTCTCGGCATAGGCCGCCAACCGGGCGAGAGCCAAGAGATACTCCTCCCGGTTCTGCGTATACGCCGTCAGCTCGGATGCGAAATATACGCCGCAATTGAAACGCACGATACCCACCCCGTTCCGGCGAAGGACGTCCAGCGCGGCGAACGAATCGCTCAAATCGATCCGGCCCTGAGCATCCCTCTTTTTATGCAGCGAGACAAGCAACAGTTCATAACAGTTCGTACCGGTCGCATAATATTTCGCTCCGTTCAGATAGATCGACGCGGTCTGCGTGCTGTCGGACGACACGTAGAGTCCCTTGCGCGCCGTCGAGTCGGTCCAGTAGGAGGCCACGGTATCCGGTTCCCCTGCCCCGGCGCTCCGCTTCGACGAATCGCGCCCGCAGCTGCCTACGGACAAAACGGCCGCCGCGAGCAGGACATACGATAAAAATGCCTTCATTCGATAGTTCGGTATTAGTAATTCGGCGTAAAAGTAGCGCATTCCGACGGCCCGCGCAATAGTCCGTAAGCCTTACCGGGACTAAGCTCTCCGTTGTCTGCTGACAGTCAGTCGACGAACGACGGAATATTTTTTGCGCCCATTCTCCGCACCATTGATGCAAGGATATTCGGAACCGAGTCCGGACAACCGCTGAAGACAAGAATTCCCGCCTGAAAAGCACGGTCGGTTCCGGAGTCGAGTCGTCATCATATCCGAATATTTGGTTGAAAACGGACGAGTTACGCGCTTCGAATGCCCGAAATTTTCGTATCCTAACTTTTTTCTTTATCTTGGCATCCTGGGCAGTCTTCCTTTAAGCGATCGAGGGAAACGACCCGAAATCATCGAAATTATTTATTAAAACGTATTGTATGAGCAGAAAGATTCTTTGTTTACTGTTAAGCGTCGCCTCGCTGGGCATGTTCTCGTCCTGCAAGGACGAAGGCGGGAACGGCGGCGGCCCGACCGACCTGAGCCAGCAGATCGTCGGGGTGTACAAAGGCGACATGCGCGTCGAAGTTCCGTTGCTGAGCTACGACCGGACTTCGCTTCAGAAAATCTACCTGACCAGCTCCGGTGAGAATCTGGCCAAGCTGGAACTCCGCGATTTTTCGTTCGGACTGCCGGGCGAGGAGATTCCGGTCGGCGATATCGTGGTCGAGGATATCGACCTGAAAACGACGGGCGACGCCGAGAACGCGACGATCACGCTCGAGCCCAAAACCGTAACCGTCACGCTGAGTCCCGAAATCGGGAGCGCCCAGGTGGCTATCAACGGAACGGTCGTCGCAGGGAAGCTGTCGCTGACGATCAACGTATCCGAGGCGCTGGCCGTAGACCGGGTGAACGTCACTTTCAGCGGCGACAAGATGGCCTCGGACAACGAGAGCACCGAGGCCCTGATGACGACCATGACCTTCGATGACGAGATCGTAGTCGGCCAGCCGGTAATCGACGGTACGAACGTTCTGTTCCATGTGGCCGACACGGCGAAAGCCGAGCATCTGGCCGCGCTGGTCCCGACGATCGGCATCTCCGCGGGTGCGACCGTTTCGCCCGCGTCGGGCACGGAAGTGGACTTCTCCAACGGCTCGGTGCGGTTCACGGTAACGGCCGAAGACGGCATCCATTATACCATTTATACGGTCGGCTGGCAGCGCAAGGGCAAGTACGATTTCGAGCAGTGGACTGAAACCGGAGCGGGCAATGCCCAGCGTCTGGACCCGGATGGATGGGCTTCGTGCAACGCGGCCGTCGCACTGATCCGACAGCTATTCCCGACTCTCTACTCGGGCGACTTCCCCGTCGTGCCGGTTGCCGGCCATTCGGGCGAATACGCCGCTCAAATCACGACGCTCGACACGAAAGGTCAAGGCAGCATGATCCCGAAAGTGACCTCGGGCACCGTATTTCTCGGCAAATTCAATGCCGGCAAGGGAATGAGCGCGCCGATGGAGACGACTGAATTCGGAATACTGTACGATCAGAAACCGCTGAGCGTGACCGGATACTACAAGTACAAGGCCGGGCCGGAATATTATGACAACAAGGAACCGATGCCCGACGGCAAGGATTCGATGGCGATTTCGGCCGTTCTCTACGAAGTGGAGAGCGAGACCGAAACGCTTTACGGAGACAATATCTACACGTCGGATAAGGTCGTTGCCAGCGCCATGCTGTCGAGCGGGGAGGACGTGGCCGAATTCACGCCGTTCGAGCTGAAGCTCAAATATGTAAAAACCTATAATCCGGAGGCCATGTACAAGTTCGCCGTGATTTTCTCATCGAGCAAGTACGGCGCCCTGTATCAAGGCGCCCCCGGCAGCGTGCTGACGATAGACGACGTAGAGGTTATCTCGGAATAGGCGCAAGAACCTTTTCAATAAAATATCCCGGCCTGCGAAGACCGGGATATTTTTTATCCTCAAGACAGTCGATTCGCCTCGACCGTCCGCACGGCATATCCCGCCGTGCCGGCGCAGCGAACCTTGCCCGCCCCGCAACAACCGGATCGGAAATGTGAAACGGAAAGAGAGTTTTGCTCCACACACGCCCGAGAGCGGGCGTTCGGAAACAAGGATCAGCATGCGGACCGGCATACACGAGGTCTATGCGCCGCTTCCTTTGCGCGAGAGCGCCTCGGGCAGCGGCTGAGAAATGCGGATGCTGCTGACGACGGCTCCCGCAGCGGCTACCGATCCGGCGATCGTCAGGCAGACGGTAGCCCCGTTATCGGCGAACAGATGAAACAACAGCGCGACGAGTGCCGCCCCGGTCGTCTGGCCGACCAGTCTGGCCGTAGCCAGCATTCCGCTCGCCCCGCCGCTCCGGCCCGGCGGGGCCGACGAAATGATCAGGCTGTTATTGGGCGACTGAAACAGGCCGAATCCGGCGCCGCACAGGGCCATTCTCCACAAGATGCCTCCGTCGGAAATCTCTTCCGGCAAAAAAGCGAGCGAAAACAACCCGACCGAAAAGACGAACAGGCCGATGCCGCCCAGCACGCCGGCATGCACGCGCTCAACCAGCAGACCGGCCAGCGGAGCGACGAAGATGATCGCCACCGGCCATGCCGTGAGCAGCAAACCGGTATCGACCTCGCTGCGCCCGCAAACCGACTGCAGGAAAAAAGGCAAAGACACCATAGCCAGCATCTGTGCGGTGAACGAGCAGACCGACGTGGCGATCGACATGGAGAATATGGGAATCCGAAACAAATCGACCGGAAGAAGCGGATAGGGCCGATGCAGTTGGCGACGAACGAAAAAGTATCCGAGAACGAGCGCCGCAACGGCTCCGGGCACGATATGCCTCGCATCCAGCCCGTGCGCATATCCTTCGATCGAGGCGATCAGCAATCCGAACGTCCATGCGTTCATCACGGCGCTCGTCCAGTCGAACTTACGTCCGCGCGCCTCTACCGGATTGCGCGGAAGAAAGCGCCGGCCCAGCAAGATGGCCAGCAGGCCGAGCGGCAGATTGACGGCGAAAAGCCATGGCCACGGAGCGACCGACAGCACGCCGGCGGCCACGGTGGGCCCGGCAGCCGCCGAAACGGCGACGACCAGCGCGTTGATACCCATGCCCCGGCCGAGGTAACGACGGGGATAAATGACCCGGATCAGCGCCGTATTGACGCTCGACACGGCCGCAGCGCCGAATCCCTGCACCGTGCGCGCCACCGTAAGCTCCGCGAGCGACCGCGACAGCACGCATCCCAGCGAGGCAAGCGTGAAAACGATCAGGCCGCCGAGATAAATCTTCCGATAACCGATCAAATCGCCCAAAGACGAAAGCGCCAGCAAAGAGACGACGATCGCCAGCTGGTAGGCATTGACGACCCAAATCGAAGAAGCCGGTGAAATCCGCAAGTCGCCCGCGATCGTAGGCAACGCGACATTGGCGATCGTTCCGTCCAGCACCGACAACGATACGCCCAGCGCAATGGCAGCAATGGCCCCGTACCGCCGGGGAAGCGGAATGCCGTCCTGCATCGTAGGATCGACATATGTAGCATCAGAGTAAAGTCTCATGCGGCAGCAAATGAAGCCGGACACAGGCAACTGCGGCGAAAACGGACAGTTCCCGCACGAACAGAAAACCTGCACGGACAAGCGAAACACGTATCGGAAATAAAAAAAGAGGAAGCCTGAAAGGCTTCCTCCGGATGACTTTGGCGGTATGGACGAGACTCGAACTCGCGACCTCCTGCGTGACAGGCAGGCATTCTAACCAGCTGAACTACCACACCGTTTAAAGTACACCGCAACTGCGTTTTCTCAATTGCAGTGCAAAGATAAGGCTATTTTTCGAATCTCCAAAATTTCGGAGCGTTTCGTTGAAAAAATTTCCCGCTTTCTACGGTTGTACGAATATCGAGAACTGGACGCTGCCGTAGCTCCGCCGCTCGACGAAATGCTCGAACCCACTCACGTCGAGGCTCTTCGGATGCTCCAGAATCAGCCATCCACCGGGCTTCAGAAGCCGGCGGCCGAAAACGGTCTCGGGAATCGTGTCGCTACCGACGATGTCGTAGGGCGGGTCGGCAAATATCAGGTCGAACTGCTTGGGACAGCTTTTCAGATAGAGAAAGGCATTGGCCTTGACGGGATGAATCCGGTCGAGACCGAAATTCCGGGCAGTTCGCCGGATGAAGTCGTAATGCACCGCGTTGATTTCGACCGAAACGACCGAAGCGGCCCCCCGCGAGGCAAACTCGTAGCTGATCGAGCCGGTCCCGGCAAACAGGTCGAGCACGTCGGCACCCTCGACGTCGCGATGGCTCTCGATCACATTGAACAGATTTTCCTTGGCGAAGTCGGTCGTAGGACGGGCCCGCAAATTTTTCGGCGGCTGTATGATCCGGCCGCGAAGGATGCCGCTAACGATTCTCATAACACATTCGGATTACGGACGCATACCGGTACGAATCTTCCTTATGTCCGACCGAGCCGGGAAGCGCGGGCCTGACGGCCCCGACGCGGCGGAAACGCCGCCCGAGGGAGCGGACCAGCCCGTCGGGCAGCTCGCCCGACAGCGCGACGCGGAACATCCGGTCGGGAAACATGCGTCGGACGCTCTCCAGCAGATAAAGCAGATCGGCTTCGGTCCGGCACGGCAGCGTCGCGGCATAGAGCAATCCCGACGCATAGGCCGCCAAATGAACCGTATCGCGCGAAAGGACGGCCTCGATCACCTCGTCGCCGGGCCCGACGCGAAGCACGTCGAGCAGCGGATGCGTGAACCCCACCTCGCCGTAGCGCCGGCGCAAAAAGGCGCATACTTCGCCCTCGCAGGCCATCAGAGCGATCGCGCCGGCGACTTCCGACGAAACCAGGACCTCATCCGCATCGTCGAGCGACACGCCGTGAACGTCCAGATAGCTTCCGGCATCGCTCGGATCGAAAAGCTCGGCGGGAACCAGACAGACCCGGTCGGTATCGAGCGATATTTCCGTCCGGTCGCCCACGGGCTCGGGTAGCCGGCCCATGTCGGAGACTTCCCTCAGGGCCTCCGCAAGACCCTTTCCGGCAGCGAACCGGACGGAAAGCAATCGCTCGACCGCTCCGTCGCATAGCAGGCAACCGGTCATTCCCCGGCGGGAGAGTTGCAGCGCGAGCAGCCGGCCCGCTCGATATTTCGGTTTGCTATCAGTCATCGTTTCTCGTTTCGGGCGATGCGCGCGCTCGGTGAAAAACGAGCGTCTTTTCCGGCCACGGCCTTTCCGATCCCCCGTTTTTGAACTAATTTTGCCTCGGGCGGACATCCGTCCCTCACCGACAACACCGAACATTTTCCGACCATGCTATCGTCGCATATCGCCTCCCAAATTTACAAGAATTTCGGATTCGACCCAACTCCGGGACAAAAAACGGTCGTCGAGCGGCTGTCGCGGTTCATCGCCGAAGCGCCGACGGACCGCACTTTCATCCTGAACGGCTATGCCGGAACGGGCAAAACGACGCTTGTCGCCGCTCTGGTACGGACGCTCGAAGAGATGGGCGTGCCGGCCGTGCTGCTGGCACCGACCGGACGGGCCGCCAAAGTAATGAGCCGCTACGCCGGCCGCAAAGCCTATACTATCCATAAAAAGATCTACCGGCAGAAGACGCTGGCCTCGGCCGAGTCGCACTTTTCGCTCGACTATAACAAGCAGAAAAACGCCGTGTTCATCGTGGACGAGGCATCGATGCTGTCGAACTACTCCCCCGACGGATCGCTGTTCGGGTCGGGACAGCTGCTCGACGATCTGGTCACCTATGTCCGCCGGGGCGCGGGCTGCCGACTGATTCTGGTCGGCGATACGGCCCAACTTCCGCCCGTGGGGCTGGAGCACAGCCCGGCGCTCGACGTGCAGCATATGCAGGGGTACGGCGAAGCCGAGGCCGTGCTGCTCGACGACGTGGTACGGCAGGACAGCCAGTCGGGCATACTGTTCAACGCGACGCTCGTGCGCTGCATGCTGGAGGCCGACATCATCGACATTCCGATGTTCGACACCTCGTTCGACGACGTGGAAGCGCTCGAAGGAGGCGAGATACTCGAAGCGATCCAAAGCGCCTACGACCGGTACGGCATGGACGAGACGATCATCATCACGCGCTCGAACAAGCGGGCCAACCGCTTCAACGAGGCCGTACGGCGCCACGTGCTGTTCGCCGAGGAGGAGATCGGCTCGGGCGACCTGCTGATGATCGTCAAGAACAACTACCATTACACGGGCAAGCAGCAACAGCAAGACCGACAGGAAAATCCGGAGCAGCAGCCCGGCGGCACGGACTTCATCGCCAACGGCGACACGGCCCGCCTGCGCCGCATACGCCGGTTCGAGGATTTCTACGGATTCCGCTTCGCGCAGGCGAGCCTCGTATTTCCCGACTACGACGACATGGAGCTCGAATGCCAAGTGCTCCTCGACACGCTCTCGAGCGAGTCGCCCGCACTGACACGCGAGCAGAGCAGCCGGCTGTTCTTCGCCGTCGCGGAGGACTACGCCGACATTCCCTCCAAGGCGAAACGCTATAAAGAGGTGCGCGAAAATCCCTACTTCAACGCGATGCAGGTCAAGTTCGCCTATGCCGTCACCTGCCACAAGGCGCAAGGCGGACAATGGCGCTGCGTGTTCGTCGACCGGATGCTTTTCGGCGAGGAGACGATCAGCCGCGACCTGCTGCGATGGCTCTATACGGCTCTCACCCGGGCGACCGAAAAGTTGTATTTTATCAACTTCGACGAACGCTTTTTCGAAGATAAATGACTATTTTTACGCTCTGAACCGATTATTTTAAAAACTTGGCAAAAGAAACCAAATACGTCGAGACGCCGCTGATGAAGCAATACTACGGCATCAAGGCGGTGCACGGCGACGCGATCCTGCTGTTCCGCGTGGGCGACTTCTACGAGACGTTCGGCGAGGACGCGATCAAGGCCAGCAAGATACTCGGCATCACGCTGACGCGCCGGGCCAACGGCGCGGCCTCGTACGTCGAACTGGCCGGCTTCCCGTACCATGCCGTCGACACCTATCTTCCGAAACTGGTCCGCGCCGGGGAGCGCGTGGCAATCTGCGAACAGCTCGAGGACCCCAAAACGACGAAGAAAATCGTCAAGCGGGGCGTCATCGAACTCGTCACGCCGGGCATTTCGCTGAGCGACAACATCCTGTCGTGCAAGGAAAACACTTTCCTCGCCGCCGTGCACTTCGCGGGCAAGCGCACCGGCGTCGCATTCCTCGACCTGTCGACCGGCGAGTTTTTCGCGGCCGAGGGCGACAGCCCCTACGTCGACAAGCTGCTGGCCAACCTGTCCCCTAAGGAAGTGATCTATCAGAAAGGATACGAGAGCGAGTTTTCCGAGGCTTTCGGAACGAAGCACTATACCTATCGGCTCGACCCGTGGATGTTCGCCGAGAATTCGGCCCGCGACAAGCTGCTCGCCCAGTTCGGCACTACGTCGCTCAAAGGATTCGGCATCGAGCAGATGCCGGCGGCGATCACGGCGGCCGGAGCGATCCTCTATTACCTCGAGTTCACCGAGCATCGTCAGACGGGCCATATCTCGTCCATCTCGCGCATCGACGAAGACCGGTACGTGTGGATCGACAAGTTCTCGATCCGCAACCTGGAGCTTTTCACGGCCAACGGCGGGCAGGAAGGCTGCTCGCTGTTCGACGTGCTGGACCGGACCGGATCGCCGATGGGCGCGCGGATGCTCCGGCGCTGGATCTCGCTCCCGCTGAAAGACCCCGGACAGATCAATCGCCGGCTCGACGTCGTATCGCTGCTCCGCGACGACGCCTCGTTGCGCGAGATGCTCGCCGAGGCGGTCGCCTCGACGGGCGATCTAGAACGGATCATCTCGCGCGTTGCGGTCGGACGGGTAACCCCGAGGGAAGTCGTACAACTGAAAAACGCGCTGTACGCCGTCGAAAAGATCAAGACCGCCATGGAGCAGTCCGGGCAGGAGCCCCTGAGGGAAATGGCCGCGAAGCTCGACCTCTGCCTGAAAGTAAGGGACCGCATAGACAAGGAAATCTATCCCGACCCGTCGAACCAGATTCAGAAAGGCGGAGTGATCGCGCAGGGAGTGAGCATCGAACTGGACGACCTGCGGAACATCGCCTCGCACGGCAAGGAAATCCTCGCGAGCATCCAGCAACGCGAAAGCGAGGCCACAGGCATCCCGTCGCTCAAGATCAGCTTCAACAACGTGTTCGGTTACTATATCGAGGTACGCAACACGCACAAGGACAAGGTCCCCTCCGACTGGATCCGCAAGCAGACGCTGACCGGAGCCGAGCGGTATATCACCGCCGAGTTGAAGGAATACGAGGAAAAGATACTCGGCGCCGAGAGCCGGATGCTCGTGCTGGAACAGGAACTCTTCGCGGCGCTGCTCGCCGAGCTGGCCCGCTACGCCGCACCGATACAAGCCGACGCTTCGGTCGTCGCCCGGCTCGACTGCCTGCTCTCGTTCGCCACGCAGGCCGTCGAAAGGAACTACTGCCGGCCCGATGTGAACGACTCGCAGACGATCGACATCCGCGAGGGAAGGCATCCGGTGATCGAGACGCTGATGAAAGTCGGCGAGCAGTACGTGCCCAACGACATCCGCCTCGACGACTCGTCGCAGCAAGTGATCGTCATCACCGGACCGAACATGTCGGGTAAATCGGCCCTGCTGCGACAGACGGCGCTGATCGTGCTGATGGCCCAGATCGGCAGCTACGTTCCTGCGACCGAGGCGCACATCGGCATCGTCGACAAGATATTCACGCGCGTCGGGGCCTCGGACAACATTTCGCAAGGCGAGTCGACCTTCATGGTCGAAATGCTCGAATCGGCCAGCATTCTGAATAATATCTCGCAGCGGAGCCTGGTGCTCTTGGACGAGATCGGACGCGGCACGAGCACCTACGACGGCATATCGATCGCATGGGCGATGGTCGAGTACATCCACCAGCATCCGACGGCCAAGGCCAAGACGCTGTTCGCCACGCACTATCACGAACTGAACGAAATGGAGGAGCTCTACGAGCGGGTCAAGAACTACAACGTGGCGGTCAAGGAGGTCGACCGGCAGGTGATCTTCCTGCGCAAGCTCGTGCGCGGAGGAACGGAACACTCGTTCGGTATCCATGTGGCTAAAATGGCCGGCATGCCGGCCGCAATCACCGACCGGGCCGGACAGATTCTCCGGGATATGGAATCGGCACACCGGGGAAAGCTGAAGGACAGCCGCAAGAAGGCCCCGACGGTCGCCCAATACGGCGGCAGCGGCATCCAGCTCAGCATGTTCCAGCTCGACGACCCGGTCCTCAAGCAGATCCGCGACGAGATCAAGGGACTCGACATCAACTCGCTTACGCCGCTCGAAGCACTGAACAAGCTGAGCGAAATCAAGAAAATAGCCGGTATCTGATTCATTCGCTTCGAAGATACATATCACTGACAACCAGACGGTTGTCAGTGATATTTTGTCATCGATCCGCCGGTTTGTCAGGACAGAATGGCGCGACCGGATCGCCAAGGCGGCCATCACGGCGATATTTCGCCCCGGAACGGGACCGCAAAGCCGGAAATCCGTCCTCCCGATCCCGCTGGCATACATTTTGATCTTCCTCATATCGAACCCGGAAAACCGAAAGGGGCCCGGGACGAAAAAGCAAATCGAACTAAAACAAATAAGGAGGACAAAACTATGATGCCTGCAAGAAGATCACAGAACTGGCTGCCGGGAATCTTCAACGATTTCTTCGGCAACGAATGGGTAGAGAAAACCAACACCGCCTCGCCGGCGATCAATATCATCGAGTCGGACAACGACTACAAAGTCGAAGTGGCCGCCCCGGGAATGACCAAGGACGACTTTTCGATCAAGATCGATCCGGAGAACCAGTTGATCGTGTCGATGGAAAAGAAAACGGAGAACGACGAGAAAGACAAGAAAGGCAAATATCTGCGCCGCGAGTTCTCGTACAGCCGCTTCCAGCAGATCATGGTGCTGCCGGAAAACGTCGAAAAAGACAAGATCGACGCGAAAGTCGAGAACGGCGTGCTGACGATCGACATTCCCAAGAAGGTCGTCGAGCCCGAGGAAAAGAAGATGAAGGAGATCGCTATCAAATAAGCAAGAAAGCGCAGAGAAGCGCTTCGCGATGAAGAGCGGGACAGCCGGCGGGCTGCCCCGCTCTTTCATGTATTGTCCCGCAGGGGAAAGCCGGACTGCCGCTACGGACGACGCGGCCAACAGATCGTGAGAACGGAGCCCGCCGGATCCCTCACGATCCGCCGGCCTCGGCATCGATCAGATAGCGTTCGATACGAGGAAACGGGGCGTCCCGAAGCAGAACCGTCTTGCGCCCGTCCAGCAGATAGAGCGTCGGAATGGCTTTCAGATCGTACAGCTCGGCGCTCTTTATTTTCAGGTCGGCATCGTAGGCATTGATCCACGCCGAGGGAAAATGCGGCAAATAGTCGCGCCACGCCTTCATATCCTCGTCGGGATAAACGGCCAGCACCTTGACCTTTCCTCGGGCAATCATCCTGCCGACGGGCTCGGACGCAACGATCTGCCCGATCGTCTCCTTACAAGCGGTACAGCCCGGATTGTTCAGGAAAAGAATCGTATAGTCGGCTTTCACGCCGTACAGCGTACCCCACGCTCCCGAGGCGAGCCGGTAGCGGAAATCGGTTGCCGGCGTCCCGGGACGATTGCGCCGGGCCAGCTCCAGTCGGTAACGGGCCCGGACCTTGTCCGCCTCGCCGAGCCTCTCGGAAGCGATCATCGCCTCGAGCGCGGGAATATAGAGCTCCTCGTTACGCATCGGCGAATTGGGATCGTACAGGTATTTCTCGAACAGCCCGACAAAATAGCCGTACATCGCCGAATCGGCCTCGGCTTTCGACAAAGTGATCCGGACGGACTGCGAAGCGAGTTCGCCGTGCATCTGCCCGAGCAGATTGACGTAGTCGGCGAACGCCTGCTCGGTCACCTCGGGCAAATCGACGTAGGAGGTGTCGGAGAAGTCGAAATGATTCCAGTAATTCTTCGCCACGTACTCGGCACGCTGCTCGGGCGTATCGAGCAGCATAGGCACGTCGACCGTTCGGAACATCTTGGGTTCGGAGCCAGGCCTTGCGACGGTTTCGGCCTTGCGGGACGTCTCGCGGCAAGCGGTCAGGCCGAGAAGCAATAAAACGGCAAGCACTCTTTTCATCGGTAAACGCATGGCGAATCTATCCGGTTATCGAAGGAAGCGTCTTCTGTCCGGTTCTCCGTTCCCGTTTCAACGCCTTGCGCTCCCTGCGGCGCTCCGCCCGCGACATCGTCTCGTCGGCGGGCTCCCGGGACCGTCCGGCAAGCGAATCGGGCTCCGAGGCAGGCACTCTCGCCGAAGAGTCGATCACGACCGAATCGGGCAAAATTCCTTCCTGCTGCAACATCAGGCTGTCGGCACGGGAGAGTCGCTCGTCGGGAGACAGATAGGCCGAAGAATCGACGGTCGGAGCGATCCGCATCTCTCCGAGCGAAGCGGCATCGACGCCCCGGCGGAAAATATCGGTAATCGTACGACGCAAGTTCACGCGGGTAGTATCGATCAGACCGACGAACGACGGGAGATTCTCGCTCTTGTAGCGCGCGCGCCCTATCCGGAACTTGAACTTGTCGAGCGTACCGAAAATATTGACGCCCAGACGGAACGGAATAGGAGACTTCAGAACGGAAATATGATAGTCGAAACTCATGTCGAGCCGTTGGACTCCGCTGACAGCCGCCTTGTAACGATCCATCTCGACGATGAACGGGAATAGCTCGATCCGGTTGTCGTGCACGAGCAGATCGACCGATATGCGGTCAATGAGATTCCGCTTGCGGTTCTTGAACCGGAGCATCTTGGATATTTCGGTAAACGTCTCGCCGTCGAGCAGCACGAGGTTCTCGCCCCGGATGCTGCAGGCGGCATTGAGCGTCGGCAGTTCGATGTTCATCATCGTATCGACCGCAGCCGTCGCGGCGATCGTACAATCGACCATACCTTCGAACGAACGCAGCATCGGCAGCAGCGAATCGACCGAAGGCATCAGGGAGATCAGCCGTTCGACCTGCACGCGGCGGAGCTCCAGATCGAAACCCGTGACAATGTCGTCGCGGCTGCGGGTGGCATAAAGAGCCGTCAGGCTCATATCGCCCGCATTGGTTTTCGCCTGCAAATCCTTTAGCTGGACGCAACGGTCGCGGGCGATCAGATCGCCCGAAAGCGAATGCAGCACCAGCGTAGAGTAAAGGCCGTAGCGAACGCAGAGACCGACATGCAGATCGATATTGGACGGGATGACGATCAGCGGACTACCGGCCGAATCGGCATCAGCCATCCCGCTGCCTTCCTCGATGAGCTGCTGCAAGCGCTCGCTGCTCTCGGCCTCGGCCAGCGATTGCCAGTATTGTTCGGACTTTTCGCCGTAAGCCGCACCGGCCATTGCCGCACGAGCCAGCTCGTTGAAGTTCAGCGTATCGGATTCGATTTCCATATCCACCTCGAGCACGCCGCGCCCGGAGAGCGCCCGCCTGAGATTCCCGATGCGCCCGGTCAGCTCAAGCGACGAGACTCCGGAACGTATCTGGGTATTTTTCAGTTCGATCTCATTCGTCGTAAAGCGCATATCCACCCGACGCAACCGGTTCGGAAGCGGGAAATAGGGCGTAACGACGCGCCCGCCCGCAGCCTTCACCGAACCGTTCGCATCCCAACGGCGCAACATCTCGCCGAGCGACCGGTCGATCCGCATATCGATATCCGACCCGGCGAAATCGTCCTGACGGGCCATCGTACCGCGACGTCTCTGCGCTCTCCAGTGAGCGAACAAGGAATCCCGCGCAACGGCGGGATAGACCCCCTGCAACGAATCGAGCAGCAGACGACGGCGCGCCGAATCGAACCGACGGGCCGCCAGCGTAGCGCTCATATCGACATGGCTGCCGAACAGATCGTAACGCTCCACTCCGTTTCGTACATTCATCATCCGGGCATCGTAAGAAAGACCGAGCAAAGGTACGGCGGCATTCCCGGCAGAAGGTTCGATGCGGAAAGTGCTTTGGACCGAATGCAGCCTCAGCGAGGAAGAGTCGGACAAGGAAACTTCGAAATAACGCGCCCCTACCCCTCCGGCCAGCGGGTGGACGACCGTCGTGTCTCCTCCGAGCGATGCCGCGTCGCTTCGGACCCCGGCGCCGACTTTCGAAGCGATCAGCCGCAGCTGGTTCTTCCAATCGACATGCATCGTATCGGCCGTTACGACCATGCGGAGCGTCTGCAAGCCGTCGAAGCTCGTAGAATCGTTCCTTCCTTCTTCCGAACCGAAAGTCAGCACGCCTCCGCGGACCATCAGAGAAACGGTATCCTCCGGCATATCGATCCCGATGTCGTCCAGGGTCACCCGACCGCCCAAACGGACCTGACCGATATGAGTCATATTCAGCTGACTGAGCCGGAAACGGGCGCCGGCATCGATACCCAGACGGCCCCGAACCCCGATTCCTCGCTGCGACGGGAACAAGACGGACAACGTGTCGAGATCGACCGCCCCGGCCACCCTCGCCGCTACGGACGGATCGCCCAACGCATTCCAGACCGTCGCATCGGCATCCAGCGTCATGCCGGCTCCCTGCATGAACAGACGTCTCAGTACGAACCCTATCGAATCGGGCCGGGCCGAACGGTAGAACAGCGAGGCGTCGAGAGCCAGACGGTCGAGACGGGTCTTGGCATTCCTATACCCGAGATAGCCCCCGTCGGTCTTCAACTCGACCGAGAAATCGGGCAAACGGCCGTCGGACATACGGTAGCTGCCCCTGACATTCACATTCATATCGAGGGCGATATCCGTTTCGATTCCTTTCAGAGAAGGGGAAAGACCTTCGGGTACCAAACCGATCAGCCGGGCGACAGAAAGCGGCCGGATACGACAGTTCAGACGCGAATCGATACTGTCGGCAGACAGGTCGACCCGTCCGTCGAGACGCACCGGAATGCCGCCCGCTTCGAGCGTCAGCCCATCGAACAGGATTCCTCCGCGCCGGCGGGTATCGAACGCGAATCCCCCGTGCAACGAGACGGGCAAATCTCGACAAAAGTCGAGCGTATCGACCCGGACGCTGCTCCGGCTCTCCCAGTCGATCCGGTAGGTCTGGCCGGAAGTCCCTTTCAAGCTCAGCATGTTCAGATCGAGCTCGGCTTTCGTGCGGTCGGGACGGCTGTCGTAGACGATATGAGCCGTGTCGCGCACCGTCAGGCGGGCGACGTGCAGATAAAAGTCGGAAGCGGAAACCGTATCGTTTTCGGAGGAAACCGTATCGGCCGCATAGATTTCCCAGTTCGCCCGCCCCGATGGGGCCACATAGGCATAAACGCGGGGACGGCGCAGATCGATCCGGCGGACGACCAAGCGCGAAGCGAGCAGCTGGGGCAGATCGAGCGCCAGCGTAAACTCGTCGAAACGCAACAGCGTATCGGCTGCGGCGGGTATTTCCGCGCGCAACGAATCGGGCAGGCCCTCGAAGGCCCGGGAAACGATCTGGCCTCCTTTGAGACGAACGCCCACGTTAGGGAAATGCCGTACCAGCGAAAGCGATACGGTATCGAACCCGATCCGAGCATTCAGCACCCGGCTGGCATACTCGTTGACGAGCGGTGTCAGACGGGCGGGGGTAAGCACCAGAGCCACGCCGCCCAGAACCAGCCCGGTCAAAAGGATCAGCGAAGCCAAAGCGACCAATGAAATCTTAGCGACCCGGCGGCCGACCCGTCTCGGCGGACGCACGGGCATATCGTCTTCCTGCACGGATCGGACGGAAGGATCGGACGGTCGTCGTGTCATAAGCCTGTACGGAAATATTTCTCACGCAAATATAGCAATTTTCGCGCGCCTGTCGCATCTCCCTATCGCGGAAGATACCCGCACGGAAAGCCCGTTCACGCCCGGCCGAACTCCGCGCGTCTTTCGGCACCGTACAGTCTTTCCGTTCCGGAACCGGCTCCGAGCGGAAGCCGGCAACGGATTCATGGAAACGGCTTATATTCCTACGAAGAAATACCACGGCACAAGCCGAAAACCAAAGCAACTACCGCTCCGATTCACAAAGCCGCCGGCCGACGCAAAGCCTGCCCGGCATCTCTCCGCGGAACGCTCGTCCGAATCGGCTACCCGTCAATGTTGTCCGCGCGCTTCGAGGTAGCGAATCAGAGGCCCGGGCCGGTCGGTCTGGATAATCCGTGCGCCCAGCGAGTCGATCAGCACCCCGTATACGCTGTCGGGTTCCGTCTCGGCCCGGTCGTCGTAGCGGCTGCCGGCCATGCCCTTCCACATCGTGTTGTACCAGATCAGCGCCCGACCGGCGAGCATCTTCTCGGCTTCGAGCGGCACACGCGTCGTATCGTTTCCATAAAGCAGCTCGTAAGCCGCCGGACGTATCTTTTCCTGAAAATCGGCAATCGCCTCCAACGCCCCCTCCTTGTCGAGATGGACGATCGGCATGTAGACGATCCGGTCGAGGTACTTCCCGAGCGCTTCCTGCACGCGGTCGGCCGGCTGCGTTCCCTTCATCAGCACCTGGCGGGCGACTCCCAGCGAATCGGCCAGAAAAAACACATCGTCGAAAATATCGAAGCCCTTGTCGATATTGAACAGGATCCGGTCGCGTCCGAGCTCGAACACTTCGTCCAGCGTCGGCACGAGCAAGTCGGTCAGCGTACCGTCGGGAGCTTTCAGCCGGCATCGGCGGATCGAGTCGAACGTCAGCGAGGCCACCTCGCCCCGACCGTTCGTCGTCCGGTCGATCGTCGCGTCGTGCATCAGCACCAGACGTCCGTCGGCGGTCCGACGAATGTCGATCTCGACGACATCGACCCCCATCTCGATCGCATGCCGCATGGCGGGCAGTGAGTTCTCGACGCTATGCTTCCAGTCTCCCCTATGAGCGACCACCACGACCGAGGAGGTATTCGGATCGTACAGTTTCCGCAGAATGCTGTCGACCCGTGTCGGCTCCTGCGCCTGAGGAGCGCCGGAACAAGAAAAGGCCGCGAATCCGACCGCCAGAATCAACCATAGATTTTTCATAATCAACAATGCGTTAAATTTCGGGACATATTTCTTCCTCCTCGCGTCAGACAAGCGGTATTCCCTCGACAAAAACGATCCGGACCGGCAATCCGCCGGGCACGGCATCGTCGCGAAGCGTTACGCGAAAGGAGCGTAGCGATCGGGAAAAATTCTCCGATAACCTTACACAAAGGTAAGAATTTCGGAATAATCGCCACGCTTCCCGAAGTAAACTTATCGTAACTTCATCCGCCGGCTTCCCCGTCCCCGACACGAAACGACGAACCTCCCGTCCGCCACACCGGACCCGCACGAGGCCATTCCCCTTCTGCCGGAACAAGCGTCCATGCAGGAAAACGAAGCCGGCCGGTTCAAAGAACCGGCCGGCCGCTATCATCTGACTGAAGACTTCCGCCTCGTCCTTAGAACGCTTTCTTATAAATGGCGAGAATCTCCTCTACGTTCGTCTGACGGGGATTGCCCGGCGTGCAGACATCGTTGAAAGCCGCCTGCGCCAGCGTCGGCAGACCGCTTTCGGGAACGCCGATCTCGCTCAGGTGCTGCGGAATGCGAACACGGATAGCCAAATCCTTCACGGCCTTGACTGCGGCATCGGCAGCCTCGTCGTCACTCATGGACGACGTATCGACGCCCATCGCTTCGGCGATCGTGCGGTACTTGGCCTTGGCGGCCTCCTTGTTATACTCCATCACGAACGGCAACAGCAGCGCGTTGGCCACGCCGTGCGGAATGTCGTAGTAGGCGCCCAGCGGGTGAGCCATGCCGTGCACCAGTCCCAGCCCGACGTTCGAGAATGCCATGCCGGCGATGTACTGAGCCGTCGCCATGCCGTCGCGGGCCTCGATATCGGAGGGATTCTCGACGGCCTTGGGCAGCCACTTGGCAATCATCTCGATGGCTTTGGTCTCGAACATATCGCTCATTTCCCATGCGCCCAGCGTAATCAGGCCCTCGATCGCGTGCGTCAGCGCATCCATGCCGGTCGATGCGGTCAGACCGCGCGGCATCGAAAGCATCAGCTCGGGGTCGATGATCGCGAGCGTCGGGATGTCGTTCGGATCGACGCATACCATTTTTTTGACGTTCTCCTCGTCCGTAATCACGTAGTTGATCGTCACCTCGGCAGCCGTGCCGGCCGTCGTCGGCAGCGCGATGACGGGAACCGACTTTTTCTTCGTATTGGCTACGCCCTCGAGCGACACCACGTCGGAGAACTCGGGGTTGTTGATGATGATCCCGATCGCCTTCGAGGTATCCATCGACGAGCCGCCGCCGATCGCGATCATGAAATCGGCTCCGGCCGCCTGGAACGCGGCGATGCCGGCCTTCACGTTCTTCACGGTAGGGTTCGGCTTCACTTCGTCGAAAATCTCGTAAGGAATGTTCGCATCCTTCAGCACGGCAATCACCTGATCGGCTACGCCGAACTTGATCAGATCCTTGTCGGTCACGATCAGCGCCTTCTTGTAACCGCGCTTGGCAACCTCTTCCGCGATTACCTTTCTCGAGCCGGCTCCGAAATAGGAGGTCTCGTTGAGAATCATTCTGTAAGCCATAACGATTATGTTTAGTTGATGTTTTAGATATTTTTCCGCGCACAAAAATAACACATATATTCGCCAATCGGAAGATTTTTTTCAAGTCTTTCGACCCGAAAGCGAATTTCGGTGCTGCCGGAGCGACCGCAAGGCCGCAACCGGACCTGCCGGAGCCCTGTCCGATCCGAAAAGGCTGGATACCGTGACCCGATCCATCCCGCGAACGCTCCGGGAACTTCCGTCGGAGCCCCGCCGCTCCCTGCCCCGGCCGAACGGAGCAAAACCGTCGGCGAAACAAGCCCGAGAGCGAATCGGTCCCGTTTCTCCCCTCCCGGTCCGGGAAGCGAAACCGGAAACGGACAAGACGCAAACACGGTACTCACTATCCGGAACATGTCCGGCCTTCCTGTAGCCCGGACACGCGCGGACGGCATCGGACGACAAAGCGGTCGGCCCGAAGCCCGTACCGTCCGAAACCCGCACCGGGCCCCGGCAGGACAGACCGCAATCCATGAAAAAGAAGCTCGCGGAACCTTCCCGGTTCCGCGAGTCTTCCTCGCCGTTCATGCCCGAACGACTACCGGATCTCGAACGTATAGCTGCCGGACGGGAAGCGGTACAGCGGCGAACCGAGTCCTTGTCTGGCAACCGGATAGTCCGTCGGATCGAAAGCGCGGCCGTCGACCGTGATGTTCTTGCCCTCGGGAAGCGCCACGAGGCCGGAAGCATTGGCAGGAATAACGATTTTCCACCGCAGCAAGCCGTCTTCGTTGCGCCAGCCGCTTTCGACGAGGCCGTAGGGCGTATCGAGCGTAGCCTCGGCCCAGCGAAGCTGGCCGGTCATCGTCGGCTCGAAGCGAATCACCTTGAATCCGGGTCCCGAAGCGTCGGGACGGATGCCGGCGATGTCCTCGTAGAACCAAGCGTCGTATCCGCCCTGCATCGGATGACTCAACGAACCGTAAACCATGTCGGAATGTGCGCTGTCAATGGGAAGAACTTCCCACAGCGTCGTAGCGTCGCCAGCGATCCACATCCACTCGAAGCTGTTCTCGCCCTTTTTCGTGAATACGCGCCAGGCCGCCTCCGGATTGCCGTATCGCGACAGAGCCTGTCCGATCCGCCCGAGACCGAAAATACCCGTATGGATGAATCCGTCGTACTTTTCGTCGATATTGCGCACGATCGCATCGGACACGGCATGCTCGTCGCCGGCAGGCACAAGTCCCAGATCGAGCGCCATCGCATCGGCCGTCTGGCTGCCGAATGTCTTGTTCTTCCCGTCATAGAATTCCGCAACGAAAGCGCGGCCGATCCGATCCCGCAAATCGGCGTAACGGGCCGAATCCTCGGTGTTTCCGAGCACCGCGGCAGCCTTGGCCACGATCGAGGCGTCGAGGTAGTGGAAAGCCGTCGAGCTGAGCGGGATCGGACAATCGATCTTACCCGGCGGACACCAGTCGCCCAGGCCGTAAGGCACGATATGGTTCTCGGTCAGAGCCTCGACATGATCGACCCATTGCTTCATCTCGCCGTAATATTTCCGAAGCGCATCCTCGTCATCGTAATAGAGGTACATATACCACGGAAGCTGCACGACGGCCGTGCCCCAGTCGGGCGACGCAACGCCGCACAGGCGGCGGCCCGGCGAGATCATGAACGGAATGCCGGGCTGCTTATCGGCAAAATAGAACTGCGTGTTGTAGAGTTTCTGATGCAGCGTATTCTCCAAAAAGACGGAGGACGTCGAGCTGATGTCGGCCATGTACTTGGCCCAGAAATTACCCATGTCGTAATTGAAGCTCTCGAACGGGAACACGGCATGCGCGTCGCCGAGCCAGCCGCAACGCTCGCGGTGGGGACAGTCGGTCGGCAAACCGTGCGTATTGCTCAGCATCGTGCGCACGGCCATCTCGTGCAGACGGTTGATCTGCTGATCGGAACACTCGAAGCTGCCGCGCCGGGACACGTCGGTATGCACGACGACCGCCCTGAGCCACGAGGTATCCGGCTGCGTCGCCGCGCCGGAAAGCTCCAAGTAGCGGAAGCCGTGATACGTGAAACGCGGAGTCCATGTCTCGCGCCCGGTCCCCTTGCAAACGTATTCGTCGGTCTGTACCACACCGGTAGCACCGACGCCGGTCGTCCGATAGTCGATCGCGCGGCGGTTGTCGTCGAGCCGCTCGCCCATGCGCATCCGAAGGCGGGTGCCCTGCGGCTGCTCGACGGTCAGCCGGGGTACGGCGGCCACGTTGACGCCGAAATCGAAAATCCAGTTGCCGGCGGAATCCTGCCACATGGCTACCGGAGCGATTTCCTGCTTGAGCCGGATCGGCTCCATGACCTGCGGAACCAAGCGCGCGGGAATCACGCCCTCGGCCGGACGAACGCTCTTCCAATCTCCGGAAGGCGTTCCCGGCGAAGCCCAGCCGGCGATCTCGCGGTTCGCATCGTAAGACTCGCCGGCGTAGAGGTTCGCGCTCAGCACCGGTCCCGGAGCCCACGTCCACGTACTGTCGGTCGCCACGATCCGCTTCGAGCCGTCCTTGTAGGTAATCTCCATCTGCAACAGCAGCATCGGCTTGCCGTAACTCATGCCTGCGCTCCACACTTTGTCCTGATTGTACCAGCCGTCGCCGAGCATCACGCCGATGCAGTTATCCCCTTTTTCGAGCAGATCCGTCACATCGAACGTGCTGTAAAACGCGTACTGCTCGTAATTGGTCTGAGCAGGGTCCAACACGCGGGTCTCGTCGACGAGCCGACCGTTCAGATAGAGATCGCCGCACCCGAGTCCCGACATATAGACAACGGCCCGCTCGGGCTTGGTCCCGGAATTCGACGCATCGAACTCCTTGCGCAGATACGGCATGGGGGAATTTTCGCCCCACTCGGAGGTGATCCACTCGGCCTGCCAGCGGTAGGCCGTATCGGGACCGACCGAAAAACGGGCCGGCTCGCTCCACGGAGTCACCTCGTCGGCCGCGTTCCAAACACGGACGCGCCACCAGTAGAGCTTGCCCGGCTCGAAAACGACCCCTTCGGGCACGATGTTCAGCTGACGATCGGACAACTGTTTCTCGGAATTCCATACGTCGGCTCGGCCTTTTTCGAGCGACTTTTTGCTCGACGCGATCTCGACTTGCCAAGCCGTCTGCACGACATTCCGCGCATCGGAGGCGATACGCCAGCTGAGCGACGCCTTATCCACTCCCTCGGGATCGATCAGGTTGCGGCAACGCAAGCCGACCGCCTCGGTCTCTTTCGCGAGCTTACCGCCGTCGGACCGCTCCGTGCCGCAAGAAGCGGCGGCAAGAGCGACCGTAAGCAGCAGGCCGCTCGCAATACGGTTGATTTTCATAGCATTTATCGGTTTAGGTTAGAATTGCACTTATTTTATCCGGCGGACGATCATACCTTCGTAGGGCCCCAGCGTGAGCTCCGAGGAAGCCGCGAGAGGCCCGACCTCACCGTTCTGAGGGTTCCACAACTCGAGTTTCCGCGCCCCGGGAAAACTCAGCTTCACGCTTTGGGCCCGGTCCGTGTCGTTCGTGACGAAATAGACATCGCGGCCCCCGATCCGCTTATGAGCATAAAGAATATCCCTGTGAGGCGCAAAGACGATGTCGCGCGTAAGAATGCCTTCGAGCAGCGTATTCAGCCGTCCGGGCTCGAACTGCGGTTCGTAATAGACGGCCGGGCGAACAGGTCCCGCGCCGCCGGCGAGCTCGTTGAAGCGACGAACGATCCCTGCGGACGGAAATTCGTCCGGCGAATTCTTGGGCAGGGCGTTCAGTACGACGAGGCGTCCGCCGTCGAGGACGAATTCGGCGATCCGGTCCATAGCCTGCTGCGACAGCGTTTCGACCCCGGGCAGAATCAGCACGTCCCAGCGCAGATCGCCGTGTACGAGCCAGCCGCCTTCGACCTCGGACTCCTCGACTCCCCGGGAATCGAGATAGGAAAATTCCCAGCCGTTGTCCATCAGACAGTCGCTCACGCGGTCGAACAGCCGCGACAGCTGCTGCGCCTCGGGCGCGCCTCCGGCAATATCGTCCCAGCTCAGCAATCCGGACGGGAGCGGGCGGAATTTCGTCCACAGCGTCTCGATCGGATAATACACCGCGATGCGCGATGCGCGAACGCCGCCCGACAGCATCCCGACGACCCGGGCCACATACTCGTTGACAGCCGTGCGCCCGGCGGCATCCTCGTGCTGAAGCTGCAGATAGTTGTTGAAATCGGTCGCGCCGCCGAGAATCATCCGATTCAGCGTACCCTTGACCTGCTGCGTGGGAGCCTCCTTGCCGCCGTGGAAAGGATAGTCGGAGATCGGACACGACTCGACCATCATGCGCGAGCGGCCCTCCAGCTCGGCAGCCGACGAAGCCAGCCGCGACGAGTACAGGTAACGGCGCGTAAAGGCGGGAATTCCGGTCAGGTTGTCGATTCCCGGAATATCCATAGCCCGGTAGCACGCCATGATGTCGCCGTAAAGCGGCACGTGGGCCATCATACACTCCTCGAGCAGCAGATGTCCGCCCGAGAGAAGCTTCTGCGTATGGCAATAGTCGCGTATCTGTCCGAAATAGTTGCGGGTCAGCAGATCGGTAACGACCCGGAAATAGCGATAGCGGAGCTTCTGCCCTTCCGGTCCCTCGTCCAGCATCAGCCTCAGCAGTCCGTCCTCCAGCGAGAGGCCGTACCGGCTGTGGAACTCCGCCGAGACATTCTCCTTCCAAGGATAGACGCCATAGCCGGGATTCTGATACGGCTGAGCCATCAGCGACGGCTCGTCGGTGAAGGTCGAGGTGAACAGTTCGCCCAAAGGCTCGTCGAACGCGGAGGCATAGCGGCGGTGCGTCGTCTCGATAAAACGCCGCGTCACGTCCTCGAGCAGCAGACTCGGATAGCGCGGGGCGTATCCTCCGCCCCGGTCGGTCCCGGCCTGATAGCCCTCGTACAGCGCCGAGCGGTTGATCTCGGCCACCGTCCAGCGGCCCTCGGGCGCAAGCCAGCGCAGGCGGCCGTCGCGGACAAAAGCAGACAGATCGAGCGAGCGGTCGTAGTCGAGACCGCACTCGGTCACAGGCAACGCCCGTACGAGCACTCTCTCGCCCGGCAAGGCCGCGAGGTCGAGCGTCGTTCCGCCCCGAACGGTCGTATCGCGGAACAGCAGGCCCTCGGCTTCCCACTCGGGATGTCCTTCGAGCACATAGGTATGGGCCATACCCGACGGATAGGAACGCTCGTCGTAGAGCCACAGATCGAGCCCTTGCTTCTTGGCGGCATGCACGAAGCGGTTGAAAACGGCCAGTTCGTCGTCGCTGCGCAGATAATCGTCCGGATTGACATTCGTGGCCATGCCCCGATAGCCGTTATCCAGAATCCATCGGATCATCGAATCCTGCGCGCGCTCCTCGCGCGGCATGCTGTGCCGGTTCACATTCATCCGGTAACGCAAGGAAGGGTTCCGGAACTCCTCGCGCAAGGCTTTCGGGCCCTGCGCGGCCGAGACGTTCGCGAGCAGAAGCGCGGACGCCAGCCACCATGGTTTCATCATTCGCATAAGCAGACCGAATCGTTTGAAGTTGTCTTATCGAGCATCTCGCTTATCCGTTCGTACGAGCGGACCGTTCGTTCCGCCTCGCCGAAATTCAAAACGACATACTGTCCCGATCGTTTTCGCATATAAACGTACGGGCCCTTGCCCGAGGTCAGCATCAGCTTCGCCGTACCGATACCTCTCAGCCGGAAATAGCCCTTGCGGATCGTTCCCGTACCGAGCCCGTCCGTCCGTTCCTCGACGAAAGGCAGCGTGTCGGCCAGACGGACGGAAAAAAGTTCGTTCCACGGAATCCGTTCCCCATAGGCCCCGCCGATCCGCAACCGGTCCGACGACAGACTCAGCGAAGGGTCCCGCAGGGAAAAAACGGCATACCCTGCCACGAGAACCGGCAGGCCGAACAGCAAAGCCCAAAGAACCGGCACGACCGCCGTGGCGGAACTCCGCTGCGATTCGCCGGCCGAAATTCTTACCGCCGCGATCAGAGCGACCAGGGCGGGAGCGATCAGAAACAGCCACGATGCCTCGCGCCATCCCTGCGCAAGCGTCAACGTTCCCCCGGCAGCCGTCACGAAGGCGGCGCCCAGAAAAGTCCGCAACACGACCCGTCGCGCTTTCCGCCCCGCACGCCCGGCATCCGACGACGAAACGCAGCACGAAGACATGCGCGGGTTTCTCCCGACGATAAGTCCCGAACCGGCCAAAAGACCGGCTACCAGCCATATAGCTGCAACCATTCCCGTATCCTTGTACAAACGCATTTCCGCGGCAGACATACTCGCCGGCAGACAACAATCGCCCCCCGAATATCGGATACGACCGCGCCCCGACACGACCATCCCGACCCAAAGCCGAAAAAGGAAGTGCGAAATCCGTTACAAGATACGAAAAATAGACGGCATGACCAACGGAAAGGTGTACGCGAAAAAAGATAAACGACGATTCGCGGACAAAACGGAACGAGGATTTCCGCCCCTCGCCTCGCAAAGCCACGTCCGAAAACCCGTCCGTCGGGTCTTTCTGACCGCAATCCGAGAACCAGACCGCGGGAAACGTTTCCGAAAAAACAATAGCGGAGAGGATGTCCGGCCGGACATCCTCTCCGCTATTGTTCAACTCCTAACGGGCTTCCCGGCAAGAGCTCCTGCGCGACGTGCAAACGGACTCCGCATCTCCGCCGGAAAATAGTTTCCTATCAGTACCGAATAGTCCGGACATGATTCCGGTCATACTCGATACGATGTTTGTCGAGCATTTCGAAATCTTCCGGCTCGAGCCCCGAGTTGTAAAACTCGACCGCCTCGTTGTAATCGTTCAAATACATCCGTCGCAGCACGGGGACGAAGCCCGCGCTCGTAAACGCCTGCGTCGAATCGACATAGGGGCTCCGCAAGGAAGCGATGTCGGCCAGATTATGGAACACGGAGGCCGACGTGGCAGGCTTGCCGCAGTTCTCCCGCGCAGCCCGGTACTTTTCGGGGAACAGCTCGCGGTAACGGTCGGAAAACCATGCGAAGCTGGCCACATGAAGCTGATAGTAAGTCGGTGTGGGAGAGGCGTGCAAAAAGCGGTTCCGGTCGTCGTCCATCAGGTCCTCGCCATGATCGGAGCAGAAGAAAAGGGCCGTAACGGCATCCGTGCTGTCGAGTACGGAAATGACCTGATCGAGCACATAGTCGGTATAGCGGATGCTGTTGTCATAAGCGTTGCGCACCTTGTCCTTGGTCTCGCGGTTGACGGCCGACGCATCGTCGGGCGTGAAGAAGGCGAAATCCTTCGGATAGCGCTTGGTGTAATCCATATGCGAGCCGTACATGTGCAGCACGACGAACAGACTGCTGTCGGTCGAAGCGACGGCCTGCCGCAGAATCGGCAGCATGTCGCCATCGGGCCGGTTGTCGGTATAGAGCTGTCCTTCGCGCGGAGATATGTCCACCCGCCGGTCGGCCTCGGCGGAGAAATAGTCGATCAGCGAGCGGTTCGGAACCTGATTCGAAATATACAGCGTAGCGAATCCCGCCTCCTTGAACGCGGTGATGATGCTCTTTTGTTCGAATATGTCGTTGTAATTTTCAGCCGAAACGGACGAAAGAATCACGGGCACGCTCTTATGCGTCGCGTTGCACTGGGTCAGCATATCGCCGAACGGGACGACCCCGTCGCGGCGCTCGAGCATGGGCGTAGTCTGTCTCGGGTAGCCGAGCAGGCTCCACGACGGAGCCCGAGAAGCCTCGCCGACCACCATCACGTAGATTTCGCGGCCGTCCGGCACGCTGTCGCGCGTCACGCCGAAACGAAAATCGCGGGAAGTCTCGGGATATGCGTTGCTTTGCGCCCAACGGTCGAGCGAAAGACGGATATTATAGATCACGTTGACGGGAAAAATATGATAGCGGATGCCGAACCCCGGATGGCGGGCATACGAGACGCCGGCCATTCCCCCGCCGAGAATCAATGCGGCAAGAGCTCCGAGCGCCGCCCGACGGCGGAACGGGACCGAAAGCCGGTCTCTAAGCAGCAGCGAGCGGACAGCCAGCACGATCAGCGGGACGTAGAGAACGATGACGAATACGATCGAGGGCCAGATGTTGCCCAGCAGCTCGCCGGCCTCGGAGGCGTTCGTCGTAAAGAGATTCGTGAACATGTCCACCGCGATGATCGACCCGCCGAACAGATACAGCAGCACGATCTGGAACGCGCCGAGAACCATCAGCGGAAACGAACAGAGCATCAGCAGCCCGGGCCGCTTCAGCGCCACGGCGAGCAGCAGATAGACAGCTCCCGGCATCAGTAGCGAGGCGGTCACGGTCGTGAACGAATAAGGCTCCGTAATAGCGAGCAGCACGTTGGGCAGCAGCATCACGACGACATACACGACGACGATCGCGCTCTGCCTGTTCCACCATTTGTGCAATTTATCGAATGACATGGTTCAATTCCGTTTTGAGTCGAGGCATCCGGCAACCTGCTGCCCGAAGGCAGCAGACCGCCTCAGAACGCCTCGTTGATACTGAACAAAAATCCGTTCTGGTCCTTCTTGCCGAACCCGTAGTCCAATCGGACGTTCATCCGCTTCTTGAACTCCCAGCGGTAGCCGATACCGTAGTTCGGCAGCGTATGCTTCCAGTTGAACCGCTGAATGGATGGGAAGACATTGCCCGCTCCGATCCAGACGGCGATACCGCTGCGTCCGTACACCTTTTGCCGCAGTTCCACCTGCGCCTCGATCATCTTCTTGTCGCGGTAGCGTCCCTCGTAATATCCCCGCATCCGGTACGAGCCTCCGAGCAGCGAGAGCATGGTCCAGGGCGTGTTACCGTAATTGAACATCGCGTGCAGATCGTATGCCAGCACGCCGCCCTTCCATACCCGGTGGTATGCGTTGCCCTGAAACTCGGTCCGCGAGAAAGCTCCGTCGTTGCCGAAGAAACCCGGGAATATCCGCTGCTCGAGCTTGACGTATATGCCGCGCCACGCGTTAGGAATGAAATCGCGCGAGTCGTACAGCAAAAAAGCAGCCAGCCCGGTATTGATATAGCGCGTCTTTTGTCCCCGCAGATAGTCTATGTTGGAAAAATCTCTTCCCTCGATGTAGTTGAAGCTCGGACTGACCCCGAGATAGAAATTCTTCGACACGCGGAACATGAAATCGACCTTTATCTGGTTCTGAAGCCGCTTGTACGACTCGGCCTGATTATAGGTGGCGTCCCGGTACCCGATTCCCCAAAAAGCTCCCGGGAACGAGAAGAAATAGGCGGTGAAGTCCAGCCGGTACTTCGACTGTTCGAACAACGTATTGCCTCGCACGCCGAGCAGATAGAACCCGGTCGTCGTAATGTCGCCGAACAGCGACACGTTCGACGGCGGGGTCAGCGTGTCCCCCTTGCCGGTCCGGTACAGTCCGGCTGCCACCAAACCGAGTCCCAGCTTCGTGTCGGACGAGTAGTGCGGTCCGCCGATAATGCTGAAATCGAACTTCTTGGTCAGCGTCTTGTCCTCGTTCGCGCTTTCAAAATAATGGTAGAAGCGACGGAAGAAATTGTTTCTGCGAACGACCGTATCGCCCGTCTTTTTGATCCGGGTCAGATAGCGGTGTTTGACGACCGTATCGCCGGACGCCTTGAATACGGTATCGGACGAATAGCCGATCGTCGTGTCGGCAGCGGCCGCCGATACCGAAGACGAAGACCGGCCGTAAACCGGCAAACCGGTCACGGCCAAGAGCAGGATAGCGGACAGAAGGTTTCTTGCGTTTATCATACATGCGGCAGATTAATGCCGGGCACCTTGCCTCGGCGGCTTCGCCTCCGAAGGAGAACAGATGCAAAAGTAGCGAAATATCGCTCCCCGACCAAACTACCGGTATTTGTCGATCACCCGATAGAACTCGTCGATCTGCTGCTGGGCCATTTCGCCCTTGCTCATGAACTCGACCTCGCCGTCCTTGGTCACGAACAGCAGCACGAACTGGTCGTTGCAATCGCCCAGATCCCATGCCTTGCTCAGAATCCGGTCGGGATCGGTATAGATCGCCGCGCCGGTCTGTTTCACTTTCTTGCGGATCATCGCGCGTACGATCGAGTTCGGAAGCATCGGGGCGTCCTTCAGGTTCACGATGCCGAAACCGTAGATGTTCGGACTGTCGATCTGATTTTTCTCCAGATTCTCGCGGAACTCTTTGTTCTGATTGGCATGATCGGGATCGACGTAAAAGATCAGCAGGTGCTTCTTGCCGAAATACGGCATTTCGGCCGGCTCGTTGCTGGCGTCGTAAATCTTGACGGCGGAGACTTTCTTTTTAGCCGGACCGGCCGCCTCGCAGCGAACGGACGCCGAGAAAGCCAGCGCCAAGATCACCGCCCAAACGACATTCAACTGTTTCATGAATTACACGTTTTAAACCGGACAAAGTTACCAACGAAAGGGGTGAAAAAGAATCGTTTCGTTGGTTCGTAACACGCTTTTTGTAGTCGGTTTCACCCGAAAAGCGGAAAAACAGGCAAAAACCGAGCCTATCCGGTTCCATGAAACGAGAATGAAACAGGAATATTACACTCTATTTCTGCGAAGCCTTCAGGCAGACCGTCCGCGTGGCGAACGGTTTCACGCGGATCCGTTCTCCCCGCTCCGTCACGATCTCGATCGCCTCGGAAGGAGCGTTTACCGTATAGCGGATGCGGTCGCCCTCCGCCTGCCAGCGAACGGCGATCCGTTCTCCCGACGGGAGCGGAACGTCGCCTTCGGCCTGTCCGAGCGAGCCGGGCAGCAGCTTCAGGTCGAAAGAGTTCGTCCGTCTGTCGAACCGGGGATGAAGTCCCAGCACGTAGCGGGTCAGTTGCCAAGTCGGCGCGCCCGCCCATTGATGACAGTGCGTCCAGCGCGTATCGAACACCTCGACCCAAGTCGTGCGGCCTTCGCCCAGCGCCCAGCCCCAGCACGCGCGATACTGGTCGAGTACGAAATCGGCCTCGCCGCTCTCGAAAAGCACGGGAAACGCGTAATGGGCGAAATAGGGCGTGATCAGCCGGGGATTGTTGGCAGCCGGATCGCTCAGCCGGGGAGCGGTCGGATCGTTCGGAAAGCAGCGCAGAATATGCCGCTTAATGAACGCGACGGCTTCCTCCCGGCGGTCGTCGGGAACCAGTCCGGCGCGTAACCCGAGCACGGTCCGGTGATACCCCACCTTGTCCCAGTCGAAGCCGCAGGCGGCGTAGTAGCGGTCGAGAATCCGGCGGAAGCGGTCCGCCTTCTCGCGATAGTAGGCTTCCCGGTCGTCGAGCCGCAGCTCGGACGACCAGCGTGTCATAGACTGCACGGCGATCATGTAGTGCAGATTCAGCGCCATGTCGCACGGTCCGTCGTTCGGAACGTAGCCCCAGTCGATGAAGTTCCAGTACGGACATTCGCCCGAGATACCTTCGTCGGTCATGTAGCGGTCGAACGCCGCCACGTTACGCTCGGCAGCCTCGTACAACTCGCCGAGCAGCGTACGATCGCCCGTCAACCGCACGTAACTGAGGCAAGCCGGAACCCATTGCAGCGCATAAGAGGCCATGTACGACTCGCCGCCGGGACACAACCCGGCCACGAGCCCCGCGCTGTCGGCGCACTGGGCCGACTGGACGAGCCCGCGTCTCACGATCGCGATGTCCGAAAAGCCGGCGGCCCCGATCTCCATGCCGACGATGCCCACATCGCCGAGCCACTGGCCCCGCTCGCGCGTCGGATTGTCGATCAAAGCGTCCTCGCTGCAAGCCTTGTATGTCTCGATTCCCGTATTCCATATCCGCTCGAGCAACGTGTCCCCGCAAGCGAAGCGGCCCTCCGGGCGATCGTAATAGCTCCGCTCGACGAAGCGTTCCTCCAAAAAGCGCACGCTGTCGGGCGGCGCGATCACATGCACCTCGACGAAACGGCCGCCCTTAGGCACGAGCGGGAAAAATGCCTGCTCGCCGCCTCGCGCCACGAAACGGCACAGGTTGTACGAGTCGCCCGCCGACAGCGTGATCCACGGGGCCACCCGTCCGCCGCTGAGAAACTCCGAAAACGCGATCTCGACGACCGTTCCCTCGGGCAAGTCCATCCGCAAGCAGGGTCTCGAGAGCCGGACGCGCCCCAAATCGTAACGCCGCCAAACGCCCTGAGCCGGATAGCGGCTGTCGTCCAGATCGCGCAGGAAGAAACTCGCCCCGGGATTGTCGCCCGGGTAGCCGAACACTTCG